>NVWM01000006.1 GCA_002733665.1 Lutibacter sp. | reverse complement strand
AGTGAGTAATCTTTTTGAGTACGCTTAACATACCCTGAATTTTCTGATGTTTTCATTACACTAAAGTTTTAGTGTATCGCTATTTCAGGACGGGACAAAAATTAAACAAAAAAAAACCGAAGTAATGCTTCGGTTTTTTTTTATTCTAAATTGAAAACTATTCAACTTTTACATTATTTACCTTTTATGGTGTATAATCAATACTTATTTCATCTAATTCATAAGTTCCGGTATTATCATTTGTATCTCCTCCTGTATATTTAAAAGCAATATACATACTTCCTGTTGCACAGGATAAATCAACAATTCCAGAATCTAACCAAGAACCATAGAAATCACTATCCTGAACAATGTATGCTGCTGGTAAAACGCCCCATGTTGCAGTAGTTATATTTGCTGGTGTACCATCCCAATCTGTTGAAAACAACAATTCCATTTTGCTATCATCCGAAAAACTATTTGAAGTTTGAAATCTTAATGTTTCACCATTTTGTGCATCAAAGTCAATAGAAGGCATAATCAACCAACCGATATTATCATTATCATTTGAATTATAAGCACTCATTCTTGCAGATATTCCTAAAGAAGAATTTGTTCCACCAGAAGTATATGCTTCCCAACCTTCAGATCCTGTTTCAATATAGTTAGTCCATCCGTTTCCTGTTACTAATGAAAAAGGAGTCTGTGTTTCAAAATCATCATTAAATAAATTCATTGTTCCTTGAGAAGATGCAATTCCACAATCTAAAATTACTGGGTCACACCTGTCAGTACCTGAAAATTCAAAATCTGTTGGGCTATTAACAACAAACACTAAAAAGTCTGCACGGAAATCTTTCATTAATACAGCATTCATGTTTCCAACACCATCAGGTAATTCATAAGAACTAAAGTCAGCAAATGTACTTGTTTGTAAAGTTGGTTCAGATCCATCTGCACAACTAACTAAGTTTCTAAATCCATCAAATTCATCATTTGCTTCTCCAGAAAATGTTTTTCCTAGTTCATTAACTTCAAATTGCATATCGCTTAACTGAACAAATGTGTTGATGTGATTTTCTGTAATAGCAGCAGTTGAGATAATGTTAGGAACTATTGTTTCAACTTCCGTAGAGCGAACAATACTCTCTAAATATGAGTATAAAGGCACTTCGTCTAAACCAAAACCACCTTCATCTTTACCAACAGAATATCTTCCTAAGGCATCTGTGTCAGTTGGGTCATTATCTTCACCATCTTCGTAAGAAACGCTTAATCCAGCCATTTTTACGTATACTTTTCTACCAACTTCATAACTTTCAAATAATGATGATTTATCTATTAAGATTTCAATTCCATGAGTTGGATTACTTGGGCTATCTTGAATTACAATTGATTCAAAAAAGTTACCAGCATAATCACTAGAAACCACATATCCTGTAAATACAACATCAGAATCTCCATCAAATGTCATTTTAGACTCACCTTCGTCATTAAAGTGTTGATCTAAGGCACTTTTAACATTTTGAATACTTGAGGTTACCGTAATATTTGGCTCTAGCTGTTGAGCTACTGGCGGTACATCATATTCATCTGAATCAACACAAGACGCAACTGTTATAGTTACGAATGCTACTAGTATTAGTTTTAAAAATTTAATTGTTTTCATTTTATTTTTATTTAATGTTTTTATAGTATTTTATTAAAATCTGTAATATACGTTTAAGTAATATGACGTTCCGTATCCATGCCAATATTTAGATCCAAATACTGGAGTGTCACGTGCTTTGTCTTCGCTTAATGTTCTGTAATTAGCGTTTCGAGATTGTTCAAAACCTCCTGTTTTATATTTTGTGTTTAATATATTTCCGATCGTTGCAAAAAAGCCAATATAATTATTGTCGATTTTCCAAGATTTTCCTCCAACTGCATTAACTAAGAAATAATCTTCAAATTGCTCTTGAGCTAATAATTCTCTTGCTATTTCAGGGTTATAATCATTAAAGATCTGTCCGTCTGTTGGATCGCTACTAAAGTTACTTGTTCTTGTTATTGGTGCTACATCTACATAACCATTAGAAAAATAATTAGTTGTTGCTCCAAACCACCAGTAATTAGGATCTCTATATTCAAACCCTACAGAAACAGCTCTTTGTGGACCGCCTGCAACATGGTAATTTTTTAATGCTGATTCTCCAAATTCGATATTAGTATCAAAATCATCTGATGCTAAATATAAGTTAGGATTGCTGTCATAAATATAATCTCCAATTGCAGCAGCACCCTTCAACTTAATGGTTGGTGTTATTTGGTATTCTATTCCAAGTTCTAAACCAATGTTACGTTTATCTACACCTGTTAAAACTTCTTGTACAAATGCTGCAGTTTCGTTGTCATTAATACCACTAATTCCATCAGCATAAAAGAAAGAAATTTCTGTTGCATCTTCAAATTTGGTATAATATCCTGTTAAACGTCCTTTTATTTTTGGTGTTCTTATGATATAACTTGCATCAAATGAAGTTATTTTTTCATCGGTTAAACCAACTACAAGATCATTATTTTCTCTTGAATTAGAGAATGTATTTCTTATAGATGGTGCCTTTGTTAAATATCCTGCATTAAAGTCTAATAAATGACGACCAGAAATTTTATAAGTTAAACCTGCTTTTGTACTAAAATTAGTAAAGTCAACCTTTTCACTTTTCCCAAAAGAACGACTTCCTGGGAAACGCCCATTTTCATACAATCCATTTCTTTGATAATCTGTCATTGAAAGTTTTCCTGCTAAGTAAAAATCAACTTTATTGTATTTAAACTGCGCCTGTGCAAATGCATCTATAATATTAGCATCAATTTCAAAGTTGTACTTATACTTTTCTCCTTCTTGTACTAACCTATTAGGATTACTTAAATCATTTTGAGCTTCACTAATTGATTCAGAAAAAGAATCAACATTTAAATAACCGTTTCCACCTAATAAATCTAACATGTTTGCAAAATTCTTAGATTTTAAATTACGGTAAGATAAAGAAGCATTTAAATCAATGTTTTCATTTAATTCTGTACGAAAAATAGTATTCATTGATATTTGAGTATCATCGTTTCTATCTTCGTATAAAGCATAAACCGAATTTCCACCTAACGAAGTAGAAGTTAAGTTTGCTTGGTATAAAGAATTCCAATTTATTTGACCATCACTTCTAAAGTTTTGGTCTGCTAAATATGCATTAGAATAATCAGGGTTATTAATATCGCGTAAAAAATAACTTGGCAATTTTTGATAATATGTTGGGTCTGGGTTTGAACCACCACCAATAATAAAGTCATTTCCAGTAGTATCAGTCACAATACTAGTTCCGCCATAGTCTAAACGACTATTTCCTATTTTTCCTGTTTGATATGCAACATTGGTATTTAATGTAGTTTTATCACTTATATCCCAATAATGGTTTAACATAAACACAGGTTCTTCTATCTCACGTACTCTTGAGTTTCTTTTGTTACCATCTTGATATCCCCAATAAGCGTTGTAGGTTGTTCCTTTTAAGTCATACGCTTCTTGAGTGTTTGGTGAAGATTTACCTCTTCTATTTTGTGCATAAAAAGCAGTTAGATTTAAACTATGGCTATCATTTATTTTCTTTTCTACAGATGCAAAAAATGAATTTGCATCATATAATGTAGCGTCATTATAACCTTCATTACCATAGCGTCTTGATGCCAATACAGAATATGACCAACCTTTTTCATTCATTCCTGAAGAATAACTCGCCATGACGCGACCTACGTAACTCCTGTTAGATGAAGCATAAGAAACTCTTCCGCCTTGCCTCATGTCAGAAGCCCTCATAGAAACGTTGTTAGAGCCTCCAATTCCACCAAAAGTGTATTCAGATGGCGCCAATCCATTTGATAATGTTTGATTACGCATTACATCATTTAATCCACCCCAATTTCCCCATTGTGGACGACCGTTGTAAATTTTGTTCATTTCAATTCCGTTGATTAAGAGTTTTCCGTTTTCAGAATTATATCCTCTTGCTCTAAAGAATGTAGCACTAAACTCATAAGCGGCAGTACTTGAAAAAACATCTCTTGATGCTTGCAATAATCCTGCAGTATTATCCGCTCCACCTTCGTCATCATTTAATTGATCTTCAGAAAGAGAAATAACACTTAAATCATCTTGTACTGTTACATCTTTGTACATAAAAATAGTTCCTAAATCAACTGTTGAATTTTCACCCACAGTAACAGGAAAAACTTGTACTTTATACCCTTCAACCTGAATGTTTACCAACTGACTTCCTGTTGGAACGTTTGATAAAGTAAAATTACCACTCTCGTCAGTTATTTGCTTAATAGTTGTTCCTTCAACGGTTATTACAACTCCAGATATTGAGTTTGTACTATCGCCATCAGAAACCTTTCCTTTTACAACGCCTTGTGATTGAGCATTTGCCGCAAAGACAAATAATACACCAAAAAGCATTGTACTAATAAATTTTCTCATATTGTTTTAACTGTTTAATGCGAATTTTTTCGCAAGGGCTAAAATAAGACTTTTTAGAGTAATTTTATGTTAATTTAACATTATTATTGTTTTGGCTCAACTTTTGTACTTATTTTTGTAGTATCTATAAAATCAATACTATATGAAATGAGCATGCTAAAAATTTATCGCCCAAAAAAGTGATTAATTACGAACAGCATGTGACCATTAAAAAACAATAAATTATAAACACATGAAACATATTTTTCTTTTTGTCGTAACTTTTTTCCTTGTTGGAAATACGGTCTTCTCACAAGATAAAAACTATCAAATTAGAACGCTGGCTTTTTATAACCTCGAGAATCTTTTTGACACGATTAATAACACTGCAAAGAATGATGAAGCGAGTCCAATGATGGAGATTAAGGGTAATAGATCTAAAGTTTATTGGGATAAAATTGATAAACTCGGAAGCGTACTTTCTAAAATAGGTGTTGAAAAAGCAAAAAATAGTCCTGCTATAATTGGTGTTGTAGAGATTGAGAACGATACGGTTTTGAGGGATTTGGTTTCTGGAAAATTTTTGAAAGATAAACGATACAGTATTGTACATTATGAATCTCCAGACAAAAGGGGAATTGATGTAGGGCTATTATATCAGTCTCGTTATTTTAAGCCTGTAAACCATCAAAGTTTTGAGTTGTTGATTTATGATAACGAAGGAGAACGAATTTTCACAAGAGATCAATTATTAGTTTCAGGGTATTTGGATGGAGAAATGATACATGTAATAGTGAACCATTGGCCATCAAAAAGAGGAGGAACACGAAGTATTCCTTTTAGAGAAAAAGCGGCAGCATTGAACTTGAAAATCATGGAGCAAATTCGTGAGAACGAACCAAATGCTAAGATTATAACGATGGGAGATTTTAATGATGATCCTATTGAAAGTAGTTTTAAGAAAATAATGAAAACAAAAAGGAAAAAGAAAGATGTAAAAGAGAATGACATTTACAATCCTTTTGAAGACATGTTTATTAGAGGTTTTAATACTGCAGGTTATCGAGACAACATCAATTTATTTGATCAAATCCTTATCAGTTCTCAATTATTAACAACGACTAAAGATTTCTCCACTTACAAGATGCTAAAGGCAGGAATTTATAATCCTAAGTACTTAATAAACAGTAAGGGAAGATACAAAGGCTACCCTTTTAGAAGTTTTTCTTGGGGAACATATACTGGAGGTTATAGCGATCATTACCCTTCTTATATGTACCTTATCAAAGAGAAAAAATAAATTCACAAATTTTTTATTGTATATTTAGAGACCTTAAAGTGCGAACTTTAAGGTCTCTAAATTGCTATAGATGAAACATTTTTTAAGCACACTTGTGCTATTATTTTGCGTTTTATTTTCTTTTTCTCAACAGAAAGAATATAAAATTAAAACGATTGCTTTTTACAATCTCGAAAATTTATTTGATACGATTGATAATCCTGATAAAAAGGATGAATACAGTCCAATTCTTCAAATGAAGTCTGGAAAAGAGAATGCCTACATTCAAAAAATAGAAAATGCTGCAAAAGTGATTTCTGAAATTGGAAAAGAAAAATCTAAGAAAAGCCCTTCAATTATTGGTGTTTGTGAAATTGAAAATAGTGAAGTGCTTGATGATTTATTGAAAAGTGATTATTTAAAAAACGAAGGCTATAATTATGTTCATGTTGATTCTCCAGATTGGCGCGGAATTGATGTTGCATTGATTTATAAAGAGTCTGATTTTAGCGTTTCAGATTTTAAAGCATATGAGCTCAAGGCTTGGAACAGTGAAGGTTATAGAATTAAAACTCGAAGTCAATTATTAGTCTCAGGATACTTGGATGGCGAATTAATCCACATTATAGTTAATCATTGGCCATCACAACGTGGAGGAGCAAAAAAATCAGAATATTTAAGAGTAAAATCAGCAGAGCTGAATCTAAAAATTATTGAAGACATCTATTTTGAAGAACCAAATGCTAAAATTATTACGTTGGGCGATTTTAATGATAATCCAGATTCAAAAAGCATCAAAAAGACGTTACGTTCTAAAGAGAAAAAGAAAAACACGAATGACAGAGAATTATACAACCCTTTCGCAAATATGTATAAAAGAGGTTTTGGTTCGCTTGGTTTTCGTGACAATATGAATTTGTTTGATCAAATTTTATTAACATCAAATTTTTTACCGAAAGAATCTACAGATTATGACTCGTATTTGTTTTACAAAGCAGCTATTTACAATCCAAATTATTTAACTACACGAAAAGGAAGGTATAAAGGCTATCCGTTTAGAAGTTGGTCAAACGGAAATTTTACTGGAGGATTTAGTGATCATTATCCTGTTTATATTTATTTGATTAAAGAGAAGTAAAAACGTCTTATATTTACGGCATAATTATTGAAGAAATTATATTTCAATCTTAAACTAATTTTTATTATGAATAAACTACTTTTTATTTTTATGTTACTACCAATTTTGTCTTTTGCTCAAGAAGATAAGACTAACGATTTTGATACTTTTCAGAAAGCAGGAAATACTCCTATTAGAATTAATTTTAAGCCAGGACATATAGGGACGCCATATTTATATAATAATTGGAAAACTGGCTATGTAATTATTAATGATAGTATTATATCTTCACAGAAGAAAATACAATTTAATCAAGAAACAGGAGAATTAATAATTGGTTCTAAAAACCAAAATGGAATTGTAATTACTGACAAATCTGTTACTGGATTTGCAATAGATAAAGGTGATAACATCACTAGCATTAACCGTCATGTCTTTGCTAAAATAAATTCAGCTCAGTTTGAAAACTCTAATGGAACATCTGCATTTTATGAAGTAGTATCTAATTTAGAACAAACGAATTATTTAATAAAAGATGTCAAAAAGTATTTGTTTGACCCTAATAAAAGTCGAGGTTATCAAACTCAAAACAGTATACCACAAGAATATAAAGAAAAGGTTAGTTATTTTGTAAAGAACAAATCAGGGAAATATATCAAAACAAAACTTCGTAAGAAAAATGTTTTGAAAATATTAAATGATAAAAATTCTGAGGTAAATGCCTTTATTTTATCGAACAAAATAAATTTCAGTAAAGAGCATGATGTAGTGAGGGTTTTAAATTACTATCATAAACTGTAACTAGCACACATAAATAAAAAAAGGTTGAGATTTAATTATCTCAACCTTTTTTTATTCTTCTTGAATATCCTTCAACAATAGTTGTAGCGAAGTATTTCCGTTCCAATTATTTTCATCAATATTAAAAATGGCCTTAAAAGGAGTTCCTTTGGTTGTCAAATTGTATTTATCACCAAGCCCAAAACCAATAGCATTGTAGGTTTTTTTGTCAGCACCACTAATTATATTGAGTTTTAAATGGCTTTTATCAGCACCAACTTGTTTTCCATAACCATTATCTCTCAATCCGTTTGCAACAAATGTAGGGCGCATATTTTGAGGTCCAAAAGGTGCAAACTGACTTAATATTCTGAAAAACTTAGGTGTAATGTCACCTAATTCTATTTCAGAATTGATAGTGATTTCTGGAGTTCTTAATTCTTCAGGAAGTGTTTTTTTGACGACCTCTTCAAATTTCGCTTTGAATTTTTCGTAATTTTCTGGCAACAATGTTAATCCTGCAGCATATTTATGTCCGCCAAATTGTTCTATAAACTCCGAGCATTTTTCTAAAGCGTCATAGACATCAAATCCTTTCACAGATCTTGCAGATGCTGCCAATTTATCACCACTTTTGGTAAAAACAAGTGTTGGCTTGTAATGTTTTTCAATCAATCGAGAAGCCACAATACCAATAACACCTTTATGCCAAGTTTCATGATAAACAACAGTTGAAAAGTTTTGTTGCTCATCATTTGTTTCAATTTGTTTAAGTGCTTCATCGGTTATTTTTTTATCAAGTTCTTTTCTATCAGTATTAAAGTTTTCAATAGCAATTGCCATTTGTTGTGCTTTTTCAAAATCGGTTTCCGTCATTAATTCAACAGCGTGTAATCCGTGTTTCATTCTTCCAGCAGCATTAATTCGAGGTGCGATTACAAAAACAACATCTGTAATCGTTAATACTTTTTTATGTAATTGATGGATAAATGTTTTAAAACCAATTCTTGGAACTTTATTGATAACAATTAATCCGTAATATGCCAAAATTCTATTTTCCCCTGTCATTGGAACGATATCTGCGGCAATTGCTGTTGCTACCAAATCTAAATATGGTAACAAATCATCCATTGTTTGACCTCTATTTTGAGACAATGCTTGTATCAGTTTAAAACCAACACCACAACCACACAATTCATCATAAGGATAGTTGCAATCTTCACGTTTTGGATCCAAAACAGCGATTGCTTTCGGAATTTCATTTCCTGGTCTGTGATGGTCACAAATAATAAAATCAATTTTCTTTTTTGATGCGTAAATAACTTTATCAATGGCTTTAATACCACAGTCTAATGCAATAATCAGAGAAAAATCATTGTCTCCTGCAAAATCAATTCCTTGATAAGAAATCCCATAGCCCTCATCATACCTATCAGGAATGTAAGTAGCAACATTTGGATAAAAAGTTTTTAAATAAGATGAAACCAATGCAACTGAAGTTGTACCATCCACATCGTAATCACCATAAACAAGAATGTTTTCGTTGTTAGAAATTGCTTTTTCTATACGCTCAACAGCCAATTCCATATCTTTCATTAAGTACGGATCATGCAAATCATTAATATCTGGACGAAAGAATTCTTTGGCCTCATCAAAAGTTTCAATTCCTCGTTGCAAAAGCAATTTAGAAATTAAAGAATCAATTTGTAATTCCTGAGATAATTTTGTGATTTTTTCTTTTTCTGGTTCTGGTTTAAATATCCAACGCATTTATAATAGCAATTTGTCATTCCTGCGAAGGCAGGAATCTATATTATTTTAACTCATTTATTTTTGAGATTCCTGCTTTCGCAGGAATGATATTTACCGTTCAGTATACTCAACATTTACAGTAACATCAGTAAATTTACGAAACATTTCCATAACGCCACAATATCTTTCTATTGATAAGTCTACGGCTTTTTGAATTTTATCTTTTTTAAAGTCATTTCCAAAAAAACGATAAGTGACAACCACATTTTTATAAATTTTAGGATGCTCATCCGTTAAATCAGCAGTAACATCAATTTTAAAATCTTCTACTTCTGCACGCATCTTTTTTAATAAAGATACAATATCTAAACCTCCGCATCCTGCCAAAGAGCTCAGCATTAATGCTTTTGGACTCATTCCTCTACTCTCAGATCCGTCAATTGGGTTGTCAATCATAAAACTGCCATCATCGTGATTGGATTCAAATAACATATTGTCTTTCCAAGTTACTTCTACTTTTGCCATATTTTTATTGTTTATTAAGTTTCAAATTTAAGCATTTCATACCAACTTTATTTTCTAATGTTGTATAATTATATTGAATTATTTTTTACAAGATTGAAGGAAAAATATTTTAGCATAATTTTGTTATGCTATAGATTTTACCAAAGAGATTGTGAAAAAGAAACAATATAATACGATATTAGAAAGTTAAGTTGGTATTGTGTGTCGTTTTTTTGTAATATTGTTTACAAAATAAAATAATATGCCTTTAGTACAACCTTTATCTGCCGATACAAATCCAGATGTAAAAAAATTAGCTGAATTCTTCAATGAAACACTCGGTTTTTGTCCAAATTCAGTTTTAACAATGCAAATTCGTCCAGAAATTGCACGTTCATTCATCAGTATGAATATGGCAGTCATGGAAAATCACGGTCGTGTAACTTCTGCTTTAAAAAGAATGATTGCTTGGGTTTCGAGTAACGCTACAGGATGTCGCTATTGTCAAGCACATGCAATTCGTGCTGCTGAACGTTATGGTGCTGAGCAAGAGCAATTAGATAATATTTGGGAATATAGAACGCATGCTGCATTTTCAGGTGCTGAGCGTGCTGCTTTAGACTTTTCTTTAGCCGCTTCTATGGTTCCAAATGCTGTTGATGAAAACATCAAAACAGCATTATATAAATATTGGGATGAAGGCGAAATTGTAGAAATGCTCGGAGTAATTTCTCTTTTCGGATATCTAAATCGTTGGAATGATTCTATGGGAACAACTTTAGAAGGCGATGCTATTGATAGTGGAAATCAATATCTTGGAAAACATGGTTTTGAAGTTGGAAAACACATATAAATGAAAACAATTTTAGGACAATTTGTTGATATTGAAAATAAGAATATTTTTTCTGCTGAAGTTGTAGTTGAAAACGGTAAAATATCAGCAATAAATAAAAAAGAACATAACGTAAAAAACTATATTCTTCCGGGATTTATAGACGCTCATATTCATATTGAAAGTTCAATGTTAGTACCATCAGAATTTGCTCGATTGGCAGTTTTACATGGTACAGTTGGAACTATTTCTGATCCACACGAAATAGCAAATGTTCTTGGGAAAGAGGGTGTTTATTACATGATTGAAAATGGTAAAAAAGTGCCATTAAAATTTCATTTTGGCGCTCCTTCTTGTGTTCCTGCAACTTCTTTTGAAACAGCAGGAGCAATTATTGATTCTGATGATATAAAAGAATTATTGTCTTCTCCTGATATTAATTATCTGGCGGAAATGATGAATTATCCAGGCGTTTTGTTTGATGACGATGAAGTTTTAAAGAAGATTTCTTGGGCTAAACATTTTAACAAACCAGTTGATGGACACGCTCCAGGATTAAGAGGGAAAGATGCAGAGAAATATATTTCTGCTGGAATATCTACCGACCATGAATGTTTTTCTTATGATGAAGCAAACGAAAAGTTGGCTCTTGGAATGAAAATATTAATTAGAGAAGGAAGTGCTGCAAAGAATTTTGAAGCATTGATTGATTTACTTCCAAAACATTATGAAAATATGATGTTTTGTTCTGATGATAAGCATCCAGATGATTTGATTGTTGGCCATATAAATCAACTATGCGCTAGAGCAGTTGCAAAAGGAATTGATGTCTTTAAAGTGTTACAATCCGCTTGTGTCAATCCTGTAAAACATTATAATATGAATGTTGGATTGTTACAGGATGGTGACGATGCAGATTTTATTGTCGTTGAGGATTTGACTGACTTTAAAGTTTTACAAACCTATATTGACGGAGAATTGGTTGCTGAAAATGAGCAATCATTCATTGAGTCTATTCCATTTAAAAAACCAAACAATTTTAATGTTTCTCCAAAAACTATAAGCGATTTTAGAATTTATGGAACTTCAGAAAAAGTGCGTGTGATTGAAGCTTTGGATGGTGAATTAATCACCAACGAAATTCACTCATCAGCAATATTAAAAGATGGAAATTTAATTTCCAATGTTGAGAACGATATTTTAAAAATGGCTGTTGTAAATCGTTATCAAGATGCAAAACCATCAATTGCTTTTATCAAGAATTTCGGATTAAAAAAAGGAGCGATTGCTAGTTCAGTTGCACATGATTGTCATAATATTGTGGTTGTTGGAACATCTGATGAAGAGATATGCAGTGCTGTAAATCTTATCATTGAAAATAAAGGAGGTATTTGTGCTGTGAATGGAAATCAAAAGAAAAACCTTGCTTTGCCAGTTGCTGGAATTATGAGTGATAAAAACGGTTGGGAAGCAGGAAAGGACTATCAAGAAATTGATGAAATGGCAAAAAATTTAGGATCCACTTTAAGAGCACCTTTTATGACACTTTCTTTTATGGCTTTATTGGTTATTCCAGATTTAAAACTTTCTGATAAAGGGCTTTTTAGCGGAAAGAAATTTGAGTTTGTAGATTTAATCGCAGAGCGATAGTCAAAATTTGAATCACAGTTTCTTATATTATTTTCCAATATTGTCATTCCTGCGAAAGCAGGAATCCAAACCAAGCTTCTTTCCATTATTAAGAACATTAAGTAGTGGTCATGGAGCGAAGTCGAAGTGATACATAATCTAAACTTACCTCTTTTTTATGGATTCCCGATTTCTCGGGAATGACAAAGGAGTAACTATTTGTCCAATAAACCTTTAACTCTCTCTTTCAATTCAGGTAGTACTTCTCTTTCAAACCATGGATTCTTGGTAAACCAAAACCGATTTCTCGGCGAAGGATGTGGTAACACAAAATACTTAGGCAAATATTCAGGATAATTATCAACTGTTTCAGTTAGTGTTCTTTTTGCTTTCTCCTTCAAATAATAATTCTGCGCATACATTCCGATTAAAATAATTAACTCAAGATTTGGCATTTTATCAAACAATTCTTGATGCCATTGTGGAGCACATTCCTTTCTTGGAGGTAAATCTCCAGACTTTCCTTTTCCAGGATAACAAAATCCCATAGGAATAATTGCAAACTTCTCTACATCATAAAATTCTTCATCTGTAACATTCAACCACTTTCGTAATTGCCTTCCACTAGCATCATCCCAAGGAATTCCTGAAGCGTGAACTTTGGTTCCTGGAGCTTGACCTATAATTACAATTTTAGAATTTTTATGTGCGGCAAGAACTGGTCTAGGACCTAAAACTAAGTGATCCTTACATATTGTACAGTCTTTTATTTTATGAAGTAATTTTTTCATTTACTTTTTCCTCCAACAATAATCACAATCTCACCTTTTGGAGGCTTATTGGTGTAATATGCCAAGACTTCGGTTGCAGTCCCGCGAATAGTTTCTTCAAACATTTTTGTTAACTCTCTAGAAATCGAAACAGGTCTGTCTTCTCCAAAATATTCTACAAAATGACCTAAAGTTTTTATCAATTTGTGAGGAGATTCGTAGAAAATTATAGTTCTAGTTTCTTCAGCTAATAGTTTTAATCGTGTTTGCCTTCCTTTTTTAACAGGCAAAAACCCCTCAAAAACAAACTTATCATTTGGGAACCCACTATTTACAAGTGCAGGCACAAATGCTGTTGCTCCAGGAAGACAATCTACTTCTATGCCCTTTTCTATACATGCTCTTGTGAGTAAGAATCCAGGATCTGAAATTGCAGGAGTTCCAGCATCAGAAATTAAAGCAACCGTTTCACCACTTTTTATACGTTCTACAATGCGATTTACCATTTTATGCTCATTATGCATATGATGTGATTGCATATGAGTTGAAATTTCAAAATGTTTTAACAACTTACCAGAAGTTCGCGTGTCTTCCGCGAGAATTAAATCAACCTCTTTCAGCACTTTTATGGCTCTAAAAGTCATATCATCAAGATTACCAATTGGCGTAGGAACTAAATATAATTTTGACATTTTTGTGTTTTCTAAAGTGTAAAGTTACGAAGAAAAGCAACTATAATTTAAAATAAAAAACTCTCAAATCTAAATGAATAGGTTTGAGAGTTTTAAGAATTTTATAAAAATTGGTTTAGAACTTAAAAGTTACTCCACCATTTATTACTGTTCCGTTAAATCCAAATTGATTTACTTCCCAAGGATATTTGAAACGACCACCAAGATCTGTCACAAAATCACCTTTAGTATCAATTACATCAGGATATACGTCTAATAAATTATTTACAGCAAGTCTTGCAGAAATTTTATCAGAAAAATCATAGGAAACAATTAAATCAGTTACAATTTTACCTGCAAATGTTTGATCTTTATCAACATCATTACCATGTTGCCAAGTTACCTCCCCAAAGTATGTGTTATTAAAATTAACATTCCATTTGTTTATTTCATAATCAAACCCTAAAATAATTTTAGATTTTGGTCTTGAAGAAGTAATTCTAGCTTGCTCTTTACGATTAAAGATGTCATATCCATTAGTTCCTAATAGTCCAGGAGCTTCTAACTGTAATCCATCAGTCGTAGAATCTGCATCTTTACTAGTGATTTTTGTTTCATTAAAATTTGCAGCAAGAGTTGCTCCTAACTTTCCATTACCTAACTCTATGTTTCTATAGCTTGCAACAAGATCAAGACCAGATGTTTCAGTATCTACAGCATTTACAAAGAACTTTAAACTCGTGATTGAATTTGCCTCTAATATATCTTCTACTGGGTTTTGAGGATTGCCTACAGCACCGTCAATGTATCCAATTTCTCCAGTAAATAGTACTCGATCATCAACTTTCACATTGTAATAATCTACAGATAATGATAAATTGTTAACAGGTTTGTAAGTAATTCCAGCTGAAATATTTTTAGATGTTTCAGCGGTTAATTGAGGAACACCTAAACCATCTCTAATTATAGGGTCAACATTGTTAAATGTCCCTTGGTTAGAAATTGTATTCCCAGAAACTAACGTTTGAATATTACTTAAATAAATTTGATGTAAGGATGGTGCTCTAAATCCAGTACCGTAAGAAGCTCTTATTGCTCCTTTTTTATCTCCTAGTGAATATCTTCCATTTACTTTCCATGAAGTATTATCACCAAAATCACTAAAATCTTCATATCTAGCAGCTACACCAATTAGAAAATCATCATTTGGTTCAAACTCTAAATCTCCATAAACACCATAATTATCTCTTTTTGCATTTAAGGCATTTGCAGGTTGTAATCCTGGAAAAGATTGGACACCATCACCTGCATAAGATTCAGGCTGCCCTGCAGTTGCTTCAAAACTCTCACCTTTAACTTCAGCACCAAATGCTAAATTGATTGTTCCAAAATTTCTTGAAACATCTAAATTGGCAAGATTGTTAATAAATACATATGCACCAACATCAAATGAAGTAGGACTATTTGCTCCTAAAGCAGGATTTAAACTATTATTAACTTCATAACCAACACCATTTCTACCATGTGTTCCACTTAAATCAACATCAAAACCATGCATTTTCCATTTGGCACCAACAGTAAAATTATTATCTACAACATCAGTTTCAAAAGTTGGTTGAAAACCTTGGTACTCTGTACCAACAGCATGTAATAAATTATGAGGATCTGGAACCCAATAAGGTGCTCTATACAGAGCAAAACTTGTTCCTTTTCTGGCAGATACACCACCAAATGCATACGCTTCTCCATTCCCGCTTTTAAAAGGAACTCCTACATTAAAAAACGCATCAAACTTATTGTAACTAGGTTGACCTACTGTCATTCCCATATCTGGATTTTCTACTAACCAAGGATGTGTTCCGTTTAAAATAGCGTTATCTCCAAAGACCACTCCAAATAGTCCATCACCTCCAGGTTCACCAGCTCTATTTGTTTCTTCTTGATTATAATATCCTAAAGTTAAATTTAAATAACCGCCATTATCACCAACGTTTGTAGATGTATTAAAATCTACACCAAAATTAAATCCATCACCTTCGCTTGTAACTCCAGCATTAGTATTTATTGTCGTGTATTCTACATTCTTCTTTAAAACCATATTTATAACACCAGCAATTGCATCTGAACCGTATTGTGCCGAAGCACCATCTCTTAAAACTTCAATTCTTTCAATTGCAGCGGCAGGAATACTTTTTAAATCTACTCCGACCTCACCTTTTCCAGGAGTGTCATTTATATAAACCAAAGCACTTTGATTTTTTCGCTTTCCATTCACTAAAACCAATGTTCTACTTGGTCCTAAACCACGCAAATCTGCAGGGTCAAAATGTGCAGTTGCATCAGAAATAGTTTGGTTTGTTGAGTTAAATGAAGGAATTTTATAAGTCAACATTTTATCTACAGTAGGTTGACCTGTGCTTTTGAGTTCGTTAACTCCAATAACATCAATTGGAACAGGAGAATCTAAAATTGTTCTTGGTTTAGATCTGTTACCCACAATAACAACTTCATCTAATGAAATACCTCCTTCAAGAGATATAGATACATTTTCTGATGAATTAACAGTTATTTCAGTTGTTTCAAAACCAACAGAAGAGACTTCTAATGTAACTGGAAAACTAGCGACATTAAAAGAAAAAACTCCATTAAAATCAGTTATTGTTCCTGTTGTTGTACCTTTAACAATAACATTGGCGCCAGGTAAAGGGCTACTGCTGCTACTTTCGAAAACTGTTCCGTTAACGGTTTCTTGAGCATAGATGCTTAACGGGAAGAAGACCAATAAAATGGCCAAAATCCTTAAATAGTAAGTTTGTTTCATAATAAAATTTTAGTATTAGTATATTACAAATATGTATTAAAAAACATGTATTACCTAATATATAACATTAAAACATTTATTTTTTTTTGAATAATTATTGTTTTGTTATGCAAAATTGTAAAAAATGTAATTTTAGATCATGTAATTATTTATATAATTATTTTATAAAACACGTGCTTCCAAGATTATCTTTTTAAATTTGCACATTAATTATTAGAATAGATTATGTATAGAAGTCATACAAACGGCGAATTGAGATTATCGGATATAAATGAAGAGGTTACACTTTCTGGTTGGGTACAAAAAGTGCGCGACAAAGGATTTATGATTTGGGTTGATGTACGTGATAGATATGGAATTACACAATTAATTTTTGATGAAGAGCGAACTCCAAAAGAAATTATGGAGCAAGCGAAATCTTTGGGAAGAGAATTTGTGATTCAAGTAAAAGGAAAAGTGATTGAACGTCAGTCTAAAAACAGAAATATTGAAACTGGAGAAATAGAAGTTTTAGTTTCTAAATTAACGGTTTTAAACGCGTCTTTAACACCTCCTTTTACGATTGAAGATGAGACAGATGGTGGAGAAGAATTGCGCATGAAATATCGATATTTAGATATTAGAAGAAATCCAGTAAAAGATAATTTAATCTTCCGTCACAAAGTAACGATGGAAGTCCGTAAATATTTATCAGACGGAGGATTTATAGAGGTAGAAACACCTTATTTAATCAAGTCAACACCAGAAGGTGCACGAGATTTTGTTGTTCCATCGAGAATGAATGAAGGGCAATTTTATGCCTTGCCACAATCTCCACAAACCTTTAAACAACTATTGATGGTTGGAGGAATGGATAAATATTTTCAGATTGTAAAATGTTTTAGAGACGAAGATTTACGTGCCGATAGACAACCAGAATTTACACAAATTGACTGCGAAATGGCATTTATTGAACAAGAAGACATTTTGAATGTTTTTGAAGGGTTGACACGTCATTTATTAAAAGAAATCAATAATATTGAAGTTGACAAATTTCCAAGAATGTTGTATGATGATGCGATGCGTTTGTATGGAAATGACAAGCCAGATATTCGATTCGGAATGGAATTTGGCGAGTTAAACGAAGTTGCTCAACATAAAGAATTCGGTGTGTTTAACAATGCTGAATTGGTTGTGGGAATTGCAGTTCCTGGAGGAAATAAATACACTAGAAAAGAAATTGATAAGTTGATTGATTGGGTGAGGCGTCCACAAGTTGGAGCGCTCGGAATGATCTATTCTCGTTGTAACGATGATGGTTCTTTCAAATCTTCAGTTGATAAATTTTATGACCAAGAAGACTTGGCAAAATGGGCTGAAGTTACTGATGCAAAAGCAGGTGATTTAGTTTGTATATTGTCAGGTGACACTAATAAAGTAAGAGCGCAATTGAGTGCATTAAGAATGGAATTGGCAGAACGTTTAGGGTTGAGAGATCCAAAAGTATTTGCGCCACTTTGGGTGATAGATTTCCCATTATTGGAACTAGATGAAGAAACAGGACATTACCATGCAATGCATCATCCGTTTACATCACCAAAACCTGGACAGTTAGAATTATTGGATACGAATCCTGGAGAAGTTAAGGCAAATGCATATGATTTAGTTTTAAACGGAAATGAAATTGGTGGAGGTTCAATAAGAATTCATGACAAGAAGATTCAGGCAACAATGTTAAAGCATCTTGGGTTCTCAGAAGAAGATGCAAAAGCACAATTTGGTTTCTTGATGGATGCCTTTGAATATGGTGCACCACCTCATGGAGGATTGGCATTTGGATTAGATAGATTGGTGTCGATTCTTGGCGGACAAGAAACAATTCGAGATTTTATTGCATTCCCAAAAAACAATTCAGGACGAGATGTAATGATTGACGCTCCTGCGCCACTTGACGATGAACAATTGACAGAATTAAGTTTGAAACTTAATCTAAAATCATAAAAGTGAAATACCTAATTATATTTTTTACAATTGTTTCTTTTGGAAGTATCATTTTTGGATACTTCTTTGAAAGTGACTACGCACCTAAATTTATTGGATTTGGAGTTTTAGGAATTTTCTTTATAGTCATTCCGCTATTTTCTTACCATCGTTGGAAAGATAGAGATGTAAAAGACTACATGATTACCAAAGAAAATTTGGATAAAATGAGAGAACGAAACGAATAGTTTTCTTACCTTTTATTTCCCCAAAAAATCATAAATTAGCAGTTCATTTAAAAACCAATCAAAACTTTGGCAAAAGTAAAAAGAGTCACACCATTAATGAAGCAATACAATGCAATTAAGGCGAAATATCCTGATGCAATGTTACTTTTTAGAGTTGGTGATTTTTATGAAACTTTTGGTGAAGATGCTGTAAAATGTGCCAAAATTGTTGGTATTGTTTTAACCAAGAGAGGAGCAGGAAGTGAAACAGAAATTGCGCTTGCAGGCTTTCCACATCATTCATTAAACACCTATTTACCAAAGTTGGTAAAAGCAGGATGCAGAGTTGCTATTTGTGATCAACTCGAAGATCCTAAAATGACAAAAACCATTGTAAAACGTGGAGTTACAGAACTAATTACTCCAGGAGTTTCTCTGAATGACGAAGTTTTACAAGCCAAGACCAACAACTTTTTAGCAGCCATCCATTTTGGTAAAAAAAATATTGGAATTTCTTTTTTGGATGTTTCTACAGGTGAATTTTTAACAGCACAAGGCAATAGTGAATACATTGATAAATTATTGCAAAATTTTAGTCCAAGTGAAGTCTTGGTTCAAAAAAAGAACAAAATAAAATTTGTTGAAGTGTTCGGTGAACGCTTTAATAATTTTTATCTCGATGATTGGGTTTTTCAAACAGATTACGCCGAAGAAAGTCTAACAAACCATTTTAAAATAAAATCTTTAAAAGGGTTTGGAATAGATGACTTGAAAGAAGGAATTATTGCTTCAGGAGCCGTTTTATATTACCTTTCAGAAACGCAACATAACAAGTTAGAGCACATCAGTTCAATCAATAGAATTGCAGAAGATGATTATGTGTGGATGGATCGTTTTACCATCAGAAATTTAGAATTATACAATGCTAATTCTGCCGAAGCAGTAACGCTTCTTGATGTGATTGACCAAACAATCTCACCAATGGGAGGACGCTTATTAAAACGCTGGTTAGCGCTTCCGTTAAAGAATATTGAACAGATAAAAGAACGCCAAGAAATTGTAAAATATTTGATTGATAATGATGATTTCTTTGAAATTGCAACGTATCAAATCAAACAAATAAGTGATATTGAAAGACTAATTTCTAAAGTTGCTACAGGAAAAATAAGTCCGAAGGAAATAGTGTTACTCAAAGATTCTTTACAAGCTATTCTGCCGATAAAAGCATCCGCAGAAAAAAGCACAAATGCATTCTTGCAAAATCTAGGAAAAGGACTGGATGATTGCCATTTATTGATTGATAAAATAAGCGAAACACTGTTTGAGAACGCTCCTGTAAACATCAACAAAGGAAATGCTATCACTGATGGAGTTTCAGAAGAATTGGATGAGTTGCGTGCTATCTCAACATCAGGAAAGCAATATCTCGATGCCATGGTAAAACGAGAAATTGAACGCACTGGAATCAGTTCTTTAAAAATCGCGTTTAACAACGTTTTTGGTTATTATATTGAAGTACGAAACACACATAAAGATAAAGTTCCTGAGGAGTGGACACGTAAGCAAACCCTTGTGAATGCTGAGCGTTACATCACTGAAGAGTTAAAAGAATACGAAACAAAAATTTTAAGTGCTGAAGATAAAATAAGTCATTTAGAACATCAAATCTTTAATGATTTGGTTGTTTTTTTATTGAAATTTATTAGGCCTGTTCAAAAGAATGCGCAATTAATTGCACAATTAGATTGTCTTTGTTCGTTTGCTCTAACGGCAAAAAAGAACAATTATGTTCGTCCGATACTAGATAAAAGTACAGACCTTGATATTAAAAATGGGCGTCATCCTGTAATAGAAAAACAGTTGCCAATTGGTGAAGAATATGTTGCAAATGATGTTGTTTTAAATAGAAATCAACAACAGATAATCATGATTACCGGACCAAATATGAGTGGTAAATCAGCCATTTTACGTCAGACAGCACTTATTGTATTGTTGGCACAAATGGGAAGTTATGTCCCTGCACAAAACGCGAAAATTGGTGTGATTGATAAGATTTTTACACGTGTTGGTGCGAGTGATAATATTTCGATGGGTGAATCAACGTTTATGGTTGAAATGAACGAAACGTCGAGTATTTTGAACAATTTATCTGATAGAAGTTTGATTTTATTAGATGAAATAGGTAGAGGTACTAGTACGTACGATGGTATTTCGATTGCTTGGGCAATTGCCGAATACTTACATGAACATCCAACAAAAGCAAAGACATTGTTTGCGACGCATTATCATGAGTTAAATGACATGACTGAAACTTTTGAGCGTATCAAAAACTTCAATGTTTCAGTCAAAGAATTGAAAGATAATGTGATTTTCTTGAGGAAATTGGTTTCAGGTGGTAGTGAGCATAGTTTTGGTATTCATGTAGCAAAATTGGCTGGAATGCCTTCAACAGTTATCCATAAGGCAAATAAAATGTTGAAGAAGTTAGAGCAAAGTCATTCATCAGAAGATATAAAGAACAAGTTAAAACAAGCGCAAGAAGAAGATGTGCAATTGAGTTTTTTTAAGTTAGATGATCCGCTACTTGAAGATGTGAAAGAGGAAATTCTATCAACCAATATTGATACATTAACGCCAATTGAAGCCTTGATGAAATTGAATGAAATTAAACGAATGTTGACTAAAAAATAATAAATGTCATTCTGAACGTAGTGAAGAATCTGAAAAAACTCAGGATAAACTTCAAAAAATAGTTCTCGATACAATTTTTTCCTATCGTCGAAAATCACTCGAACTGACGAACTGATATATAGCAAATAAGTTCTGATATACTTCATTGCATTCAACTCAGCACGACAAATAGAAATTAATAATAATGGTAAATAATTTAGAACAAGGTTTTTTCGGAATAGGAATTCAGAATGGTAAAACTCCAGAAAATTTAGGTGTTTTATGGCGTTCTGCTCAAAATTTAGGAGCAAGCTTTATTTTTACCATTGGAAATCGCTATGCGAATCAAGCAAGTGATACTAGAAAAGCAGTTGGTGCAATGCCCTATTTTCATTATACTACGTTTGAAGATTTTTATAAACACTTACCAAAAAGTGCTATGCTTGTTGGAGTTGAATTAGATGATAGAGCCGTTCAATTAGAAACTTTTGAACACCCAAGAAGATGTGTTTATTTATTAGGCGCTGAAGATAATGGACTATCCAAAAAAGCGATGGAGAAGTCTCATCATCTTGTTAAATTTAAATCTATCGAGAGCCTTAATGTTTCTGTTGCAGGAAGTATTGTAATGTATGATAGACAAAAAAAATTATTATAATTTTTTATGTAATTTCTTAAGTGTAAGGATTTTATATTTTCAAATAAGAACTCTGAGATTAAAGATTTTTCCTTTGTTAAAGAAATGTTAAAAAAGGCATGATTTTTGTGTAAAAGACTGACAACTATCAGACTGATTAATATGAAAAAAATTACACTATTATTTTTTACTGTTTCATTATTTTCTTTTTCACAAGCAACAATTGAAGGTTTTATTTTTGATGAATTTACTGGAGAAACTCTTCCATATGCTACGATTAGAGTACTCAACACAAAATATTATACGATAACTAATGAAGATGGAAAGTTTGAATTATCTCTTGGAGAAGATATTGCTGTAGACTCATTAGAAGTTCGATTTATGGGATTTGTAAGAAAGAAAGTCGCTATTTCATATTTCAAAACGAATACCAAACTATATTTAACTCCACATGTTTCAGCTATTGATGTAGTTCATATTACAAACAAAAAGTATAGAAATGAAAAAAATTACACACGCGATATATTAAACGAATTGATTCAAAAATATAGAAAAGATGAATTAATTACTGATAGTAAGGCTTTTTTATCCCTTACATCTTCTGCTCGAAATGTGCCAATTGAACATATTGAAGGGTTTTATAATAGCAAGCAAAGTGTGTCAAGTGGCTTAGGAGATTTATCAATTAAAAGTGGGCGATTTGGGCAAAATAAATCCTTTCCTTTTTATAGTTTAGACAATACGGTAATTTTAAAAAACTTTCAATTTTTCAAAAAGAATACAGAACAAATACTTCCTTTATTTCCAGGAAATATGACACAAGGATCTATTAAAGGTAAGTATAAAATAACGCTTGAAGAATGTACTCAATGTGATTTAGAAGATGTTTCAATTTCATTTGTTCCAAAAAATTTTAACGGTCGTTTATTTAGTGGAAAAATTATTTTTGATGAACGTAAATTAATTATAAAAAAGATAGCATTATGGATTGAAAACCCAGAAACACATGGACTATCTTCTGTTGGGGAAAATGATAATTTTATTCCAAAGAAAATAAAATTAGATGTAATTTTTAATCCATTAGATTTAAAGAAAATTCAGCATTTAGATTTTGTTTTTGATATACAATACAATTCTAAAACATCTTCTGAATATATTGAATCACGGTCATTTTTATATTTTTATGATTATCAAAAATCATTTAAGGAACCTTATTTTACAAAAGAAATAACGTTTAAAAATGATTATGATAAAATAGTAGCATTACAAACTTCAGAAGAATTTTGGAAAGAAAACTATCAATTCCCAAAAAGTTACAATGATATAAGATCTATAAATTTTATGAAAGAATATGGGTATTTGATTAATTACGACAATACAATTCCGAAAGATTACATAAAGTTCATAAAGCCATCAGTTATTTCTTGGAGTAAGGATAATCGTCTTTCTTGGGAGGGCATTAAATACGGATTGACAAAAAAAGTTAAAGAAGTTGATGGTCGCGTTCTTAATCTAGGTGACGCAAAAGTTGTTGACAAGGTCGCACGTTCTACTTCTGACCTTGCAGGAAATAAATTAAAAACAAGAGTTGTTGACAAGATTGATTTCAGTTATGTACTGGATCTTTATAAAGATAAAAGTGGCGTTAATCAATTAACATCAAGAACGGTATTTGATAGGAAGGCTTCATTTTTCAAGAGTAATCGCACAAAAAACAAATTAATATATCTTAATTTAGTTTTTGACATTTATGAGTATCATAGACGAAGTTTGGACTCTCAAAGCAAGTATATTAACCAAATGTCATATGCTGAAATAAAAAAAATGTATGACGAAAAGTTTTTTGAGGCAACAGCATTGGTAAAGAAAATGAAGAAAGAAACTGGGAAGGGGACAAAATATCAAAATTTAATCAAATGGAATAAAATGATTAATGATATACTTGCGATAGACAACTATAAAATAATTTCAAAAAAGGATTAATTATGAGATTACTAAAACCATTTTTCCTGTTATTATTTTCATTTCAGATAAGTTTTGTTTCTTCACAAGAAGATATAAAATCAACCATAATAGAACCCTTTCAAAAGGATGCTTTGTATAGAGAGAAGGTGTTTATTCATACCAATAAGACGACTTATTTTGTAAATGAAAACATTTGGTTTACGGCTTATGTAGGTAAAGATGCAGATAATTCACCATCAGAATATACAAGTAATTTAGAAGTTCGTTTGCTAAATTCCAAAGGCGAAGTTCTTAAGGAGAAAACACTTTTTATCAAAGAAGGAGTTGGAGTTGGAGATTTTTTATTAGAAGAAAAATTAATTTCAGATACTTATTATATCGAAAGTTCGACCAATTTTATGAAAAATTTTGGGAAGGACAATGTATATCTTCAAGAGATAGAAATAATTAATCCGTCAAAAAAGAGAGTAGTTGAAAAAGGAGAAAATAAGTATGACTTGCAAGTGTTTCCAGAAAGTGGTTATTTGTTAGAAGAAGCAGAGAATACGATAGGATTAAAAGCATTGATAAATGGTAAAGGATTTGTTTATACTGGAAAGATAGAAGATTCAAAAGGAGCAACAGTAACCTCATTTAAAGGAAACTTATTTGGAATGAGTAGGTGTAGTTTTTATTATCACCAGAATGAGGTTTATACAGCAATTGTAACTATAAACGGAACAACACAAAGAGTCTCTTTGCCAAAGGCACAAAAAACAGGTGTTATATTTAATGTCGATAATACAGACGAAGAGCAGGTAAAACTAACATTAAGGACAAACAAAAAGACCTTGCCAACATTAAAAACCACCAATTTTGCAATCATTTTTTATAGAAACAATCACATCAGCGAAGCAGTAACCTTATCATTAAAAAATGACACCCAAATATCACAAAATTTGTTTTTTGATAAGAGTAAACTTCTAAATGGCGTAAACATAGTTACATTATTTAAGAACAACCAACCAATAGCAGAACGTAAGTTTTTTGTAAACAAACTAGAAGAACAAACGGCACTTTTAGTCGAAAAATTGGATAAAGTAAACGATTCAATAATTTATAAAATTAAAACATTAGGTCCAAATTATAATTCAATTTCAGCAAAATTAAGTGTTTCTACACTTCCTATTGATTCAAAAGTTTTTAAAGAAACTCAAAATATTAAAAGTTCTTTTTTGTTGTCAACTTATGTGAAAGGAGCAATAGAGAATCCTTCCTTTTATTTTAGCAACACAAATGAAAGAGAACAAGAGTTTTTAGATTTATTGCTATTAAATCAAGGATGGAGCACATATACGCTTCAAGAAAAGATAGAAGAAATAAATCCAAAAAAAGAATTTGATTTTGAGAGCGGTTTCACCTTAAATGGTACTGTAAAGAAGTTCCCAAAAGGGTATGATATCGCTATTTTATCAAAACAAAATAGATTGACAACTACTAGTAAATTTAACAAGACCAATAAATTTTCATTCAAAAACATTTTTGCTTATAAAAACGATAGCGCTAAAGTTGCTTTTATAAAGAAAGACAAACCGTTGGTGAAACCAAACCGCGCAGCATTTATAAATAATAAAAAAGAGGCTGTTAATCATAATTATTTGGTAACTAATTATGACTCACAACCAATTTTTGAGCAAATTATAGAAGACTCAAAAACTGTAGATATAAATAGTTTAGAAATTTATCCAGATACAGAGCGATTGGATGTTGTTGAATTAAATGATGTAAGAAAGAAAAGAAAAGAAACAATCTATGATAAGGAAGCTAATATTGCTGTAAAACGAAAAGTTATTGCAGCAGGCTTTTACCAAGGAAAGAAAGTGACCGAACAAATGGAAGAAACTTACCGAACAATTTGGGAGTATTTCCAATCATTAGGTATTGCTAAAAGAAGTGGTTTAGGAAGGTATTTTATTTCTTTAAGTAGAGGCGTTACGTCTCTACTAGTTGCAGCAGATAGTAGAAATCCGGATGGAACTTGGCCTCCAGCAATTTATCTAGATGGTGTTGATTTTTTCAAAGGAAGTGATGATATTGCTTTTCTTCAAAATATTTCTATGCGAGATGTTGATGAGATTTTAATTAACAGGTCTGGAGCCGGAGGAGGCGCTACAGGAACAGGAGGAATTATTAAAATATACCTTAAAAAAGGTAATCATCAATATTATGATCAACCTACGAAAAAATTATATGAAAATTTGGTATTACTTACAGGTTTTGATAGAGCAAATGAATATTACAAACCGTTGTATAACATATACTCAAAAAACACATTAAACTGGACAGAAATAGATTGGAAAAACTCTCTTCAAACAGACAATAACGGAGAAATCATAATTAAAGTTCCAACAAATAAATTTTCGAATGACAACCAATTAATCATTAATGGTTTTTCTAAAGAAGGATTGTTGTTTCATTATATTTATACTAATTAAGACTCTTCATAAAAATATTAAATTAAGCATGATTTTTGCATTTATAACTCACAACTATTAAACCGACTAATATGAAAAAAATTACACTTTTATTTTTTACTATTTCATTATTTTCTTTTTCACAAACAACAATCAAAGGCTTTGTTTTTGATGAATCTACTAGAGAATCTCTTCCATATGCAACAATTAGATTACTCAACACAAAAGATTACACAATTACAAATGAAGATGGTAAATTTGAGATATCTTCAGAGAAAATCACCTCTGTAGATTCATTAGAAGTGCGATTTATGGGATTTGAAAAAAAGAGAATTGCAGTTTCATATTTCAAAACGAATTTAAAACTATACTTAACTCCTCAAGTATCATTAATAGATAGAGTGGATATATATAATAAAGGAGAAAATTACAAATACGATTTATTAAACCGTTTGATTCAAAAGTGTAGGAAAAATGAACTAATTACTGAAAGTAAGGCTTTTTTATCTCTAACCTCTTCTGCTAGAAATGTTCCTATTGAGCATATTGAAGGGTTTTACAATAGCAAACAAAGTGTGTCAAGTGGTTTAGAGAATTTATCTATTAAGAGTGGACGGTTTGGACAAAACAAATCATTTCCTTTTTATAGTTTAGACAATACTGTAATTTTAAAAAACTTTCAATTTTTTAAAAAAAACACAGAACAAATACTTCCTTTATATCCAGGGAATATGTCTCAAAGTGCTATTAAAAGTAAATATATTGTAACGATTGAAGATTGTAATCAATGTGATATTGAAGATGTTTCTATTTCATTTGTTCCTAAAAAGTTTAATGGTCGTTTGTTTAGCGGAAAAATTATTTTTGACGAAAGTAAGTTAATTGTAAAAAAGATAGCGTTATGGGTTGATGACCCTAAGACAAAAGGATTATCTACTTTAAAAAATAAAGATATTTTTATTCCTAAGAAAATAAAATTGGATGTAGTTTTTAATCCATTAGATATAAATAAGGTTCAATATTTAGATTTTTCTTTTGATATACGTTACAACTCAGAAGGCTCATCTGAGTATATAAAATCACAATCATTTTTATATTTTTATGACTATCAAGAATCATTTAAGGAGCCGCACTTTACTAATGGTGTAGTGTTTAAAAATGATTATGACAAAATTATTGCACTTCAAACATCAGAAGGGTTTTGGAAAGAAAACTACCAGTTTCCTGAGAGTATTGATCAAATGAGATCTTTAAAATTCATGAAAGAGCATGGTTATTTAATTAATTATGATAATACAATTCCTGTAAATTATATAAAATACATCAACCCTTCAGTTGTTTCTTGGGGTAAAGACAAGCGCCTTTCCTGGAAAAGTATAAAAGCCAAAGATGTCATTGGAGACAGTAAAAATGACCCTTTAGATTATAGCGTAAGTATGAAAGAGCAAAAAGATATAAAAGCAGACAAGGTTTCTCATTCTAGTTCTGGATCTAGATTTGCACAAAAGAATAAGCGAGAAAAAGAAAAATTCACATTTGATTATGTGCTGGATTTTAATAAAAACAAAAAAGGAGTAAAAGAGTTTACGGCAAGAACTATTTTTAATAGGAATAACTCGTTTTATAAAGGAAGTGAATCTGACAATAAGTTGACTTATATTAACTTAATTTTTGATGTTTACGAACATTATAGACAAGAAGCAGAAGATGAGACGCATGAAAATTTGAACTACGAAGAGGTTAAAACTCTTTATAATAAAAAATTTAATGAAGCATCTGAGACAGTTAATCAGATAAAGAAAAAAACGAATCTTGGAAAAAATTACCAAAACTTAATTGTTTGGAGTAATAAGATAAAGAATAAATTTAATGTTGATAATTACACATTACAAGACAACACAAAAACAGCCATTATAGAGCCATTTCAGAAAGATGCTTTGTATCGAGAGAAGGTTTTTGTTCACACCAATAAAACCACCTATTTTGTAAACGATAATATTTGGTTTACAGCTTATGTAGGAAGAGATTCAGATAACTCACCATCAGACTATACAAGTAATTTAGAAGTTCGCTTACTGAATTCTAAAGGAGATGTTCTAAAGAAGAAAACAGTATTTATCAAAAAAGGCGTTGGAATAGGTGATTTTTTATTAGATGAGAATCTTAGTTCTGGTAGTTACTATATAGAGAGTTCAACCAACTTTATGAAAAATTTTGGAAAGGATAATGTGTATCTTCAAAAGATAAACATTATCAATCCATCAAGCAAGAACATAGTTGAGAAATCAGAAAACAAATATGACTTACAAGTATTTCCAGAAAGTGGTTATTTGCTTGAAGAAGCCGAAAATACGATAGGATTAAAAGCTCTGATAAATGGGAAAGGGACTGTTTTTACAGGAAAGATTGAAGATTCAAAAGGTAAAGTAGTAACCACATTCAAAGGAAATGTTTTTGGAATGAGTCGCTCTAGTTTTTATTACAAGCAAGATGAGGTTTATACTGCAATTGTCGAAATAAACGGGACAACACAAAGAGTATCACTTCCAAAGGCACAAAAAACAGGTGTTGTATTTAATATTGATAACACCGACGAGGCGCAAGTTAAACTTACACTAAAGACAAACAAAAAGACCTTTCCAAGTATAAAATCAGCCTCTTTTGCTATTGTTTTTTATAGAAATAATCAGATTAGAGAAGCAGTAACCTTATCATTAAAAAGCGATACAGAAATCACACAAGATTTGTTTTTTGATAAGAATAAACTTCTTAATGGTGTAAACACTGTTACATTATTTAAGAACAATCAACCAATAGCAGAACGAAAGTTTTTTGTAAACAAATCAGCAGAGCAAACCACTCTTTTAGTTGAAAAATTAAAAGAAGAAAAAGGGTTTGTTAATTATAAAATTACCACAGGAGATTCTAAAATGCAGCCTTTTTCAGCACAGTTAAGTGTTTCTACACTTCCTATTAATTCTAAAGTGTTTAAAGAAACTCAAAATATTAAGAGTGCTTTTTTATTATCACCATATGTAAAAGGAACCATAGAGAATCCGTCTTATTACTTTAGCAATGCAAATGATAGAGAACAGGAATTTTTAGACTTATTGCTATTAAATCAAGGTTGGAGCACATATACACTTCAAGAAAAGATAGAAGAAGTAAATCCAAAAAAAGAGTTTGACTTTGAAAAAGGTTTTACTATAAATGGTACCGTAAAAAAATTTCCAAAAGGGTATGACATTGCTATTTTATCAAAACAAAATAAATTAGCAGCGACTAGTGAATTTAGCAAAACTAACAAGTTTTCATTCGAAAAGATTTTTGCGTATAAGGGAGACACAACTATGGTTGCTTTTATAAAGAAAGATAAACCATTGATGAAACCAAGCAATATATCTTTTTCAAGGGATGCATCAAAGTTACAGAATTTAAGTTTTTTATTAGATAAAAAGAAACGGTTTATAGAGAGCACCATTGTAAAGAGTAAAGAAGAGAGCAATTCTTTTCCTATGGTAGAAAAATTAGATGTTGTTACTTTAAAAAAAATAAAAAATAAAAAAGAAAAAACCATATATGATAAAGAGGACAATATTGCTGTAAAGAGGAAAGTTATAGCTGCAGAGAGTTATAAAAACAAGAAAGTGACAGAAGAAATGGAAAGTAGATTTGAAACTGTTTTTGATTATTTGCGTTTCTTGGGTTTTGTAAAAACGTCAACACATGGAAACATTTATCTTTCACTTAGAAATGTTTCTGGATCTCTATCTACAAGTGTTTCTAGTTTAAATCCAGACGGTACGCATCCACCCAAAGTATATGTCAATAATAATAGTATTATGTCGGCTAATTTTGAATCAGTTGCTAAAGATTTATATGGTAATACGATAAGTACTGTTAATAGTGGAGGTAGAAAACAAAATACATCAGGAGCATTTTCTGCTAATGTTACGGATCAAGGAATTGAAGTGTTAAAAAACCTTAAAATGACAGAGGTTGATGAAATTTTAATTAATCGTTTAGGAGCTGGAGGAGGCGCTAGAGGTATGGGAGGAATTATTAAAATTTACACAAAAGAAGGCAATCACCAATATTATGATCAACCAACCAAAAAATTATATGAAAACTTGGTATTGCTTACAGGTTTTGATAGAGCAACAGAATATTATAAACCGTTGTATAATATAACAACAAAAAATACATTAAATTGGACAGAAATTGATTGGAAGAACTCTCTTCAAACAGATAATAATGGAGAAATCATAATTAAAGTTCCAACAAATAAATTTTCGAACGACCACCAATTAATCATTAATGGTTTTTCTAAAGAAGGGTTGTTGTTTCACTATATTTATAAAAAAGAAGAAGATGATTTCTAAAATTATATAAAGTCTTTACTTTTAGATTGTTTTAAACAATCGATTTTTAAGTATCTTTGCCAATATGTATTCACTTATGCCTTTTTTATTTATTAGCGGACCAGAAATAGTTGTTATCATGCTTATTGTTGTGATGCTTTTTGGTGCTGATAAAATTCCTGAGATTGCTCGTGGACTTGGTAAAACGATTCGTCAAGTAAAAGATGCAACGAACGACATCAAGAGAGATATTAAAGATAGCGCTGAAAAACAAGGGTTAGATACAGACTTCGCCAAAGACATTACTGAAGGAATCAATAAAGTGAAAGACGATGTTGATGAGATTACAGGACCAATTAAGAGAGGGTTTTAATTCCCTTCTTTTGGGTAATTAGGAGCGTTTTTACCCATGCTACCATCATTCCAAATCTCTTCTAATCGAAATTTTACTAAATCATAATTACTATATTCTTGAAATGGGCTATTAAAAACTACAAAGTAACCTCTTTCACGTTTTTTCCTTTTCTTCTTTTTTATCCGTCTACTTTTACTTTTTAGGACAGCTTTAAGTAAGGTTACATTATCTATTTTTTCTATAATGAGTTTTCTTAAGGAGATTGCAGAATGCCTACTAACCCAATATTTTTTATTTTTATCGTCAAAATCATGTTCATAAAAAAAAGAAGGTATTTTTTCATTTTCATTAAATGAATTTAGTTTTTTCACAAATTCAGTTACGAATTCTTTTCTTTCTTTAGTTTTGTTTAAACCAACTTTTCCAAAAGGCCTAATTGAATCTTGTTGAGAAAAACTTATTGTATAAAAGAGAATAAGTGTTATATAAAGTAGTTTTTTCATAGTTTTTAATTTTAAACAACCCTTGAAATCGTCAATCCATCACGAATAGGCAATAGAACCGTTTCAACTCTAGCATCATTTTTCAACAATTTATTATATTCAATAAGCGCAGGAGTATCAACATCTTTTGGTTTAATCTCTTCAATCACTTTTCCGCTCCACAACACGTTGTCAGAAAGAATTACGCCTCCTTTGTTCATTTTACCAATAATAGCATGAAAGTAATTAGAGTAATTGCTTTTATCAGCATCAATAAATACCAAATCGAATTTTTCGTCTAATGTTGAAATAACATCCAATGCTCGCCCAACATGTTGTTTTATTTGATTTTTGTAAGGTGATTTGTCGAAATATTTCTTCTGAAAATCGATTAATTCTTCGTTTTTATCAATTGTGTGAAGTGTTCCATTTTTTTGTATTCCCTCAGCCAAGCAAAGTGCAGAATAGCCTGTATAAGTCCCAATTTCAAGAATGTTTTTAGGATTTACTAATTTTGAAATCATCGAGAGGACTCGTCCTTGAAAATGACCACTCAACATTCTTGGAACCATTACTTTTTGCCAAGTTTCATGACTTAACTCTTGTAATAGTTGAGGTTCGTCTTCAGTATGACTTACAACGTACTTGTCAATTTTTTCTGGCAGGAAATCCATAGTTGAGAATAATTTGGAGTTCAAAAGTATAAAAAAAGGAACTCAATTTGAGTTCCTTTTAAATCTTATTTTAATTTTTTCTTGACTTCAGTTTCTATTTTTTCTTTATCCTGACTCGACATACATCTTTGCTCTTCACAATGCCCTTTTGCATAATTTCCAAATATTTTAGACAATAACGTATTCTGTTTAGTATATGTTTTACAATATTTACAAATTAAAAAATGAAAATTCAACTTTATTTTATCAAATACCGTTATTTCACCATATTGACTTTTATCGCATATAGTTGTTGCTTCATCACACGAAATGAAAAATTTACTCATTTTACTTTTAATTATTAAACCAATTATCTTCCATACATCTTCTTAATTGCGTTCTGGCACGGTGTATTATCACCCATAAATTTGACGGAGTTATATCTAATTCCTTACAGATTTCTTCCGTTTCAAAATTTTGAATAGTTTTCATTCTAAAAACCATACTATATTTTTCGGGCAAATTATCAATACATTTTTCTAAAGTTGTCTTTAACTCACCATTTTCAAGGTCTTTATCGGCATCTGAAGACCAAGAATTAGGAACACGCTCTTCAATCCATTCACCTTCTCGTTCACCATCATTGTAAAAATTCATTCGAACCTCCGCTTTTCCTTTTCTAGAATTTATTTTTCGATAATGATCGATGATTTTTCTTTTCAAGATTGATATCAACCAAGTACGTTCGCTTGCTTTCCCTTGAAAGTTTTTCATAGATTTAAGTCCAGCAAAAAAAGTTTCTTGTACTAAGTCTTTAGCCAAATCATCATTATTTACACGAGTTATGGTGTAATTATATAGATAATCTGAATAAGACTGTACCCATTTTTCAGGTACTAATATATGTTTTGTAGTTTCTGACATTTATAAATTATCACTGCGAAGATATAAAATTTAGTTGAACCAGACAGTTAAGAGGCTAACACATTATAAAATTTAAGACAATCAATTTTTTCACTATTTTTACAATCTAAAACGAACTAAAATGTCAGTAGCAAAAAAAGAATATAAACGCGTTACAGTAAAATCATTAATTGATATGAAACGTAACGGAGAAAAAATATCTATGTTGACAGCCTATGACTACACAATGGCTAAAATCTTAGACAATTCAGGAGTTGATGTTCTTCTTGTTGGCGATTCTGCATCTAATGTAATGGCTGGACACGAAACAACAGTACCAATCACACTTGACCAAATGATATACCATGCAAGTTCGGTTGTAAGAGCAATTAAACGCTGTTTAGTTGTGGTAGATTTACCATTTGGTAGTTACCAATCTGACCCTAAAGAGGCTTTGCGATCTGCGATTAGAATTATGAAGGAAAGCGGAGCGCATTCTGTGAAGATGGAAGGTGGAAAAGAAGTGAAAGAATCCATAAAACGTATTTTAAATGCTGGAATTCCTGTGATGGGACATCTTGGATTAACACCTCAATCTATTTATAAATTTGGGACATATACAGTAAGAGCAAAAGAAGAAGAAGAGGCTCTAAAATTAAAAAAAGACGCATTATTATTAGAAAAAATAGGATGTTTTGCTTTGGTTTTAGAGAAGGTTCCTGCAAAATTAGCACAAGAAGTTGCTGAAAGTATTTCTATACCAGTTATTGGTATTGGTGCAGGTTCAGGAGTTGATGGACAAGTTCTAGTAACTCACGATATGCTTGGAATGACACATGAATTTAACCCTCGTTTTTTACGTAGGTATTTAAATATGTATGATGAAATGACAAGTGCTTTTAAAAGTTATATTGATGACGTTAAAAGTGTTGATTTTCCTAATGAATCTGAACAATATTAGTTGTGAAAATTCTTCATCTAGATAGTAATCATCCATTATTAATAAATCAACTAAATGATTTAGGATATACAAATGATGAAGATTATGTGTCTTCAAAATCTGTAATTGAAGAAAAAGTACACTTTTATGATGGTATAGTAATCCGCAGTCGATTTAAAATTGACAAACACTTTATTGATGCCGCAACAAACTTAAAATTTATTGCTCGTGTTGGCGCAGGACTTGAAAGTATAGACTGTGAATATGCCGAAAGTAAGGGTATTAAACTAATTTCTGCTCCTGAAGGAAATCGAAATGCTGTTGGAGAGCATTCTTTGGGAATGATACTTTCTTTGTTTAATAAACTGAACAAATCTGATAGAGAAATCAGAAACGGAAAATGGCTTCGTGAAGACAATCGAGGAATTGAATTAGACGGAAAAACAGTTGGCATCATTGGTTACGGAAATATGGGCAAAGCCTTTGCTAAAAAACTGAGTGGCTTCGATGTTGAGGTAATTTGTTATGATATCAAAGAAGGTGTAGGCGATGAAAATTGCACGCAAGTTTCATTGACAGAATTACAAGACAAAACAGATGTGCTGAGTCTTCACACACCTTTTAATAAGTTGTCGCACAAAATGGTTAACACAAGTCTAATCAGTAGTTTTAAGAAGCATTTTTGGCTAATAAATACTGCTCGAGGAAGTGCAGTTGTTACTTTAGATTTAGTTGAAGCTTTGAAAAGAGGGAATATTCTTGGCGCTGGATTGGATGTGCTAGAATATGAAAAAACATCGTTTGAAAATTTTTTTAGTAAAAAAGATGGTGTCACATCGAGCGGAGTCGAGATGTCTTATGCATTTGAATATTTAATTAATGCAAAAAACGTACTACTTTCTCCACATGTTGCTGGATGGACAGTAGAATCTAAAATAAAATTGTCTCAAACTATCGTAGACAAAATTAAATTACATTATGAAAAATAGAGTAACAGGAATTGGAGGGTTGTTTTTTAAAGCATCAGACCCAAAAGAGAGTAAAGATTGGTATAAGAAGCATTTAGGATTTAACACCGATGATTGGGGCTGCACCTTTTGGTGGAAAGATGAAAATGGAAATAAATGCTCTACACAATGGAGTCCGTTTAAAAAGGATTCAGATTATTTTGGTCCGTCAAAAAAAGATTTTATGTTTAATTATCGTGTAGAAAACTTAGTTAAATTGCTGAAAATTCTAAAAAAAGAAGGCGTTACTATTGTTGGTGAAATGCAAGAATTCGACTACGGAAAGTTTGGCTGGATTCTCGATAACGACGGAAATAAAATAGAACTTTGGGAGCCTATTGATAAAGCTTTTGAGTAAATTTGTTTAAAATTATAAAATCAACTATATCATTATGGAAGTAATTAACGATAACGGAAATTCTCAAAATCAAAATAATATAAATCAAGAAAGCAAACGTGTTGTTGCTGGTGTTTTAGCAATACTTTTAGGTTCGTTAGGGATACATAAATTTATTTTAGGATATACCAAAGAGGGTGTTATTCAATTAGTAATTTCTTTTATTAGTTGTGGTTTTCTTGGACTCATAGGTTTAATAGAAGGAATTATTTACCTCACTAAGTCTGATGAAGAGTTTATAGAAATATACCAAAACAACCAAAAACCTTGGTTCTAAAATCATAGAAACTCAATTATTTGTTAATTGAGTTTTTTTATCTATTATATTATCGTAATATTGCGATGTTAAATATTTATAGCATAATTATGGGAGTATCAAAAGTAGAAATATATCCACAGCATATCAATGATATTGCACAAATTGCAAAAGTGTTTTCTCATCCAGCAAGAGTGGCTATTTTACAATATATAAGCATACAAGAATCTTGTATATGTAATGACATAGTTGAAGAAATAGGCTTGTCACAATCTACAATATCTCAGCATCTTAAAGTAATCAATAATGCTGGTTTACTCCAAGGAACATTTGAAGGGAAAAAGATCTGCTATTGTATTAACATTGAACGCTTTGAGATGTTTCAAAAGATTTTTGACACTTTCTTTAATCGTACTAAGCAAAACTGTTGCTAAAAAAAATTACTGTTAATAATCGTAATATTACGATATAGAAAATAAAATTAAACACATGAAACGAGAATGTTAAAAGTTGTGTCATCTAAGAGAATGATTAATAGCGAACAGCATTTGACCTTTTAAAAATAATAAAATCAAACACATGAAAACACAAGAATTATTTACTGTATTAGAGAACAATAAAAGCAAATCTTTATTATTTGAATACGCACCGAATCAATTGGTTGGAGCAAATTATCACATCACAGAAGTAAAACACCTTACGATTGATTCTGTAGATTGTGGTGCACAAACAGACTCGTGGAAAGAAACAATCATACAACTTTGGGAAAGCCCAACAGAGTTAGGAAAAAGAGAATTTATGAAAGTTGAAAAAGCGCTATCAATACTAGAATTAGTTGGAACTATGAAGCCTTATATTCTTGATGCAGAAGTAAAATTTGAATATAGTAATGCAACTTTTCATACGGCACAATTATTTGTTAATGATTTTGAAGTTAGAGAGAATAATCTTATTATAAAATTGGCAGTAGAAAAAACGGACTGTAAGGCGAAAGATTTGTGTGTTTCTCCTCAAAAGAGTGAAGTTGTTTCTTCAGAAGAATCATGTTGTGCTCCAGAAAGTGGATGTTGTTAGGGATCAATTAAGGCAAGCTCGAGGTTATAAAAGATTACTTCGAGTTTGCTTCTTCTGCTTTGCGCTCTAATTCTGCTTGAAATTCTTCCATTACAGGTTTTACAGTGCTTTCAGGAATATCAGAAATACGAAGAAAAATGAGTCCGTCAATAGCATCATTAAACTTTGGGTCGACATTAAAAGCAACCAATTTTGCATTTTGTTTGATGTATTTTTTTATCAAAACAGGCATCCGTAAGTTTCCAGGCTCTAACTCATCAATAACACGATCAAATTTATTCAAATCAGCTTGAGTAGCATCAAATATAAACTCTTTATCAGCATCTTTTAATTTCACTTTATATTCTTTTTTTGGATGAATATATTGCGCAATATATGGGTCGTAATAATGTGATTTCATAAACTCAATCATCAATGATTTAGAGAAATTTGAAAATTGGTTAGAGATGCTAACTCCTCCAGTCAAATATTTATGCTCAGGATAACGTAAAGTAACATGCACAATTCCTTTCCAAAGAAAAAATAAAGGCATCGGTTTTTGCTGGTACTCTTTTACAATAAATGCACGACCAATATCAATCGTTTTACTCATTCTTTTGTACAATTCTGGTTCAAATTTGAAGAGCGTTTGAACATAAAACCCTTCGATTCCAAACTTTTTATAAATATCTACTCCAAGTCCCATTCTATAAGCACCAACAAGTTTATTATTTGCAGAATCCCATAAAAATAGATGATGGTAATGTTGGTCGAAATCATCTAAATCTATAGATTTATTGGTTCCTTCACCAGCATCTCTAAAAGTAATTTCCCGTAATCTTCCTATCTCTTGTAGTATATTAGGAATTTTATCAGCACTTGCAAAAAAGACCTCATAGTTTCTGCTTTCCATCATTCTATCATCATTCTCACGAAGCTTGGTTACTTCTTTCACCATTTTTGAAACACTTCCTTGCGAGACAATTTCTTTAGGTTCTTTAGGGAATTTTATTACTGATGCGGCTTCTGAAATAGAAATTGATTTTTTCTCAAAAGGATTTGCCAACATATATGTTTTCTTGCGAAGAAATTCATGAAAAGCATCAATGCTTTCATATTTATTTTGATCTTTTACAGAAATTGGCTTCCCAATTCTAACCTTTATAACTCGTTGTTTTTGCGAGAATACTTCTGATGGTAATTTAGCCGTTCTTAGCGTTTCATTAAACTTTGATAAAAAATAGAATAATTTACTATTCTTAGCATGAAAATAGATAGGAATAATAGGAACATTTGCCTTTTTTATTAGTTTTATTGCACCTTCCTCCCAAGGTTTATCAACCAATAGTTTTCCATCTTTATAAGTCGAGACTTCTCCTGCAGGAAAAATTCCTAAAGGGCGATTTTCTTTTAAGTGAAGTAAAGCTTCTTTGACTCCAGCCATACTTGATTTGGCATCTTTTCTATTTTCAAAAGGGTTTACAGCCATAATATATGGCTTCATTGGCTCAATTCGATGCAATAAAAAATTTGCTATAATACGATAATCAGGACGCTTTTTGACTAATAATTTTAAAAGTAAAACGCCGTCAATTCCTCCAAGAGGGTGATTTGAAATGGTAATAAAAGCACCGTCTTTAGGGATTCTATTTAAGTCTTCTTCAGGTATTTCAAATTGAATCTGTAAGTCATCTAAAAGCGCATCAAAAAAGGCTAAATCTGTTAAATGCTTATTTCTATTATAAAGTTTATTAATGGTCGATATTCGTAGTATTTTCATCAATAACCATCCAACAAAAGTGCCAATAAATCCATATTTATCAAGATTTATTACACTTGCTACTTCTTTTGCGGTTACTAAACCCATTTAATTTTTAAATTTTGAAACAAACAAATGTACAAAATCTAATGAACTACAACTTGAATAGTTTCTTTACTCGTTTGTTTCAATAAAACTGTATGATTTTTTTCTATTCTTGAAATCGAATCTTCATCAAAATGACGAATTGTAAATAAAGTAACATCTTGATTATATGAAACTTTATATTTATATTTTATATTATTGTAAAAATCATTAAAATTTTCATATAAATCTTCAATACAAACTGTAAAACTCAATGCTGAATTTTGAATTAAATTAACTTTTAACTTATAATCGTGCAGATAATTAAAAATATCTCGCAAATTATGTTCTACCATAAAAGAGAAATCGAGCGCAGAAATCGAAACCAATATCTGATTCTTTTTTAATATAAAACATGGAATTTTTGGATCTAAATCCACCCCTTTTTTTACAGATGTTCCTTTATTATCCAACTCAATAAAAGAGCGAACATATAAGGGAATCAACTTATTTTCTAACGGTTTTAGAGTCTTTGGATGAATCACAGATGCGCCATAAAACGCCATTTCAATGGCTTCTCTATAAGATATTTGTTTTAATAGTTTGGCGTCTTTAAAAGAGCGTGGATCGGCATTTAAAACACCAACAACGTCTTTCCATATCGTAACATTTTTGGCATTTAAACAATATGCAAATATTGCTGCTGTATAATCAGATCCCTCTCTCCCAAGAGTTGTTGTACTTGTCTCATTTCCGCCTAAAAAACCCTGTGCAATAGTAAGATTTGAAGTATCTACATTTAAAGAAATTCTCTTTTCTGTTTCTACCCAATCAATTTTTGCATTGCGATAAAAATTATCTGTTCTTATATATTCTCTAACATCAATCCAATTATTTTTTATATCAATCTTAGTCAGATATGCACTTACGATTTTGGTAGATAACAACTCTCCAAAACTTACAATTTGATCATATGTGTGATTATAGTCTTTTGAGGTGTTTTTGGACAAAAAACCACTTAATTGAGCAAAAATGTGCTCAAAATCAAAGAAAAGAGTGTTTTTTTGTTCAAAATCTAAATCCTTAATAATTTCTAAATGATAATTCCTAACTGTTAAAATAGCATCAGAAATGGAAGTTCTTTTGAAGAAATATGAGTCCACAATATTTTCAAAAGCATTGGTCATTTTTCCCATTGCTGAAACCACAACAAGCGTATTTTCTATGCCTTCGTGTTCCAAAACCTTTACCAAGTTTTTGACACCATCAGCATTCTTTATAGAGGCTCCTCCAAATTTGAATATTTTCAATTTTATTTATTTTTTAAAATATATTTTTTCAAGTTCTCTTCATCCATTTGTACAGTCTCCCAGCCATCTAAAATTTTCGCGCCAGACTTTATATAAAAATCACGCGCAGGAGTATTCCAATCCAGCACTGCCCATTCTACTCTACGAATCTTTTCATCATATGCTTGTTGTAATATAGCCTTATATAAAGCACTTCCTATATTTTGACCTCTCATAGAATGTTTTACAATCAAATCCTCTAAATGAATTGTTTTTCCTTTCCAAGTAGAATATCGATAATAATATAGTGCCATTCCAACAATTTCACCCTCTTTTTCAGCAATAAAAGCCTGAAATAAAGGGTTTTTCCCAAAACCATCACGTTTAATATCTTCAAAAGTTACAACTACAGCATCTGGTAATTTTTCAAACAGTGCTAATTCTTTTATCAGTCCTAAAATTGCTCGCGCATCTTCTGTAATTGCTTTTCTAATTGTGAAATTCATCTCTTATGATATGATTTATGAATTAAAAACACGATATTTGTAACCTACTTGTTTAAAAAAGTTATGACTAAAAAACACTCAACACTAGGAGAATTTATAATCAGTAATCAAAAACATTTTAAATATTCTTCTGGAGAACTATCTCGACTTATTAATTCAATTCGTTTAGCAGCAAAAGTAGTAAATCATGAAGTAAATAAGGCTGGATTGGTCGATATTTTAGGATCAGCTGGAGAAACGAACATTCAAGGCGAAACACAACAGAAGTTAGATGTATATGCCAATGATATTTTTATGCAAACAATGACTAATCGTCAGATTGTTTGTGGTGTTGCAAGCGAAGAAGAAGATCATTTTGTTGAAATAAAAAGTGAAAATGGAGGAAACAACAACAAATATGTTGTGCTTATTGACCCTTTAGATGGCTCTTCAAATGTTGATGTAAATGTATCTGTTGGAACAATTTTTTCTATTTATAGAAGAGTAACTCCTCTTGGAACTCCTGTGCAAATGGAAGATTTTTTGCAAAAAGGAACAGAACAAGTTGCTGCAGGATATATTGTTTACGGGACCTCAACAATGTTGGTCTTTACAACAGGTCATGGCGTAAATGGCTTTACGTTAAATCCTGCGATTGGAACGTTTTATCTCTCACATCCTGATATGCAATTTCCAGAAAACGGAAATATTTATTCAATAAATGAAGGGAATTATGTTCATTTCCCACAAGGTGTAAAAGAGTATCTTAAATTCTGTCAAGAAGAAGTTGATAATCGTCCTTACACATCACGTTATATAGGTTCTTTAGTTTCTGATTTTCATAGAAATATGATTAAAGGAGGAATATATATTTATCCAACGAGTTCAAAAGCGCCAAAAGGAAAATTACGCTTACTATATGAATGCAATCCTATGGCTTTTCTTGCCGAACAAGCAAATGGATACGCATCTGATGGATATAAACGTATTATGGAAATTAAGCCTACAGAGTTACATCAAAGAGTGCCATTATTTTGCGGAAGTAAAAATATGGTAAAAGATGCTGAAGAGTTTATGGCTAAATATCCAGAGGACGCAAAATATTAACTTTATAATATAAATTGATGCTTTCATAAATTGTATCAATCTACTTATTTCCAAGAATGGAAATTGTTCCTTACCTTTGAACGAGAAATTTGTTTAATAAAACTAAAAATATATAATTATGGCTTTTGAATTACCAAAATTAGGATACGCTTACGATGCGTTAGAACCAAATATAGATGCAAGAACGATGGAAATACACCACACAAAGCATCATAATGGATATACAAACAACTTAAATAATGCCATTGCAGGAACAGATCTTGAAGGAAAATCTATTGAAGATATTTTGACAAATCTTGATATGAATAATGGTGCTGTACGTAATAATGGAGGAGGTTTTTACAATCACTCTTTATTTTGGAGTGTTATGAACCCAGAAGGAAAAGGATATTTATCAGGAGAATTAAAAGATGCAATTGAGGCTCAATATGGAAGTGTTGATGAGTTTAAAGCAGTATTTGCTAAAGCGGCAGGAACTCGTTTTGGTTCTGGATGGGCTTGGCTATGTGTACACAAAGGAGGAAAGGTAGAGGTTTGTTCTACACCAAATCAAGACAATCCATTAATGCCAAATTCTGATTGTGGAGGAACACCAATTTTAGGATTGGATGTTTGGGAACACGCATATTATTTAAATTACCAAAACCGTCGTCCAGATTACGTACAAGCATTTTTTAATGTGATTAACTGGAACGAAGTTGAAAGACGTTATGCTGAGGCGAAGTAAGAATTACTCGTTATAAAAAAAAACCATACGCCTAAGGCGTATGGTTTTTTTTTTTTGGTTTTTAAAATAAACTTTTATAAATTACTGTTGTTGGTTTTGAGTTGTAATATGCTTTAGCAATTTCTTTTGTTATATTTAATCTATATTTCTCCATATTCATCTTATCATTATATCTTTGTTTCATTAAGTTCCATTCTTTTTGTTCTTTTTGATCAACCTTTAGAGCAGTTTTATTAATAAGCATTTCTGCTTCTCTTGAACAGATAGAACTCGGATCTATATAGCCTAAGATATGTAAGGCTGAACTAAAATTATTATTTGCAATTTCACTTTTTGCTTTAATAATATTTTGACTGCACAATTGTTTTTGATACTCATTATATGCTTCTATTGATTTTTGTTGAATAGAATTATAACAATTTTTTGCTTCTTTTGGAATTGATGATAGTATTGCTATAGCTTCTTGATATTTTTTCATTTTAATAAAAGAATCTGAATCATTTATTATTTGCTGACAATTATTTTCATAATAAGCAAGTATTTTTTGTTTTCCAGTATCTATAAACTCTTTTAATCGAGAATCTGTAGTTGATATTTTAGATATAGCATTTACAATTGCTTTTTCTTTTGTAAACCCACTACCTTTTAGAGATTTTGAGAATGTTGAAAATATTTTTTTTGTACTATATTGTTGGATAAAAAAACTTATTTCAACCTCAACAACAACGATGTTTCTCATCCCTTCAACTATAGACTCATCATATATCTCAAATTTTGGATAAATCAAAAACTCATTAGTATACCCTTTTCCTGATATGCCATGTTTAGAAACAATGTGCTGTATTTTTGTTTCGATTTTCGAGAGTGATTTTGATTGTAAATACTCTGAATTATCAGGTAAGACAACTGATAAAGAAATGTTATTTAATTCAATGTCTGTGTTTTGCGCAGTGATATTATTTATAATTAATAATATCGCTATTAGCAGTGTTTTATTTATCATAATTATTGTATTATTATGTTAATTTTCCCAGAACCCTCTACATCTGTTTTTACAGAAAGCCCTAAGGTTTTGATGTAATTCCGTAAAGTTCTTGCAGTTTTCGAAGCACGATAATTCCTTCCGTTTTTATCTTTTATAGGTATTCTAAAGTCATCTATTATCATTTCACTTTCGCTAATTCCTTGTAAATGAAAATTATTTTTATAGGAATTCTCATCTAGCCAATCTTCCATAAGGTCAGAAATTAAATCTCCATCACTTCCTATTTCAGAATCCATGTTATATTCTGAATTTTCATCAAAACTTATATTCATCCTGACGGATCTCCCGTTTTTCACAATTTCTCCAAATTTTGAGTTTAATGTATTTAAAAACTCTTCAGAACAACTTTCTGCTGATTTTTGAGATAGTTTTGCAATATCATCAGTATAAAACTTTCCTGACTCGCCAATTTTGTTTGAAAGCGATTGCCCAGTAAACGAGTCATACCCTTGTAAAATTAACTTTACAGAATTTCCGCTATTTGATTTTTGAACAAAAACCTCTACTTGAACATATATATCTGCTCCAGACATTCTAATCACCTCTGTTTTTAAATCAGTTTTATTACTAGATCCTATAGCACGTTCTTTAAGTGCAATTTTTAATGTCCCTACAAAATCTTTTGTATTGAACCCTCTGTTATCAAAGGCTTCTTTTACTTTTGTGATGGCTATTCGCTTATTAAAATCATCTTCTAAAATAGTTCTAATATCTTGTCCTTCTTTTGTAAAGGGCATAACCATTATACTTGGTTGTACGGTTTGTATTGCTTCTTGTGCTGCTAAGTCGTAAGTATTACAAATTATAATACTTATAAAAAATAAAAAATATTTGCGCATATTGTGTTTTTTAAAATCCGAATTTTCTAATTATTCCGTGTTCTTCTAAATCCTTTTTTAAGGATAAAATATTAATTGTAACATCATTTACTGAGGTAAATATTCCTTTATCTTTTTGCATAGGTGATGCTAAAGAGGTACTCATAATAAAAGATTTGTATTTGTACTTAAAAAATGAATCAAAATAACTTTTATACTTATTAAGTAATTCAGGTTCGTTACTTCCAATTAACGGTGTTTCTATGCTAGTATTTGGTATGCCTCTGAAGAATAAAATTTCAAACACTTTTTTTTCAGAATCATATAAAGCATCTTCTTTTTTTGCCCCAAAACCTACGCTTCTTAGCTCGATGGTTTTATGTTTTACTTCATTAACTACATTAACTTGCGCCGTTAGTGGTGTATGTATTTTTTTAGAGCAAGAAATAAATAATATTAATGAGATGATTGTTATAGTATTTCGTATCATAAGATTAAATTTTTGAAAGGCATTCGATTTTAGCATTAGCATTAAATTTACTTAAAATAGCATCTCCACCCTTTGTAACTTTGGCTTCTGATATTTCTTCCCCTTCTACTTTTGTTATTTTTATTTCTCCTATTACTTTTTTCCTAATTATTTGTTTATCTCCAACAGTCATATTAACCAATTCTAGGACTTTAAATTTTTGATTTTTTTTAGCACCTTGTGAATTTCCTGTGTTTAGTAATAATTTTTTCGCTTTATTACCTGAAACCTCAGATATTTCTATGATTAGAGTAATTACAGGAAAATGCTTGCCAACAAACTTGTTGATTGCTTTTTGTGTTCCTTTTAATGAATTATGAAACGCCTTATCAGGAGTGCTAGAGCCACCTAAAGATGAACTTAAAACACCTCCCATAAAACTTTGTTTTGGTTTGATAATTTCACTTGCTAATATTTGCCCAGATGAAACATCAATAACTTGTAAAGAAAATGAAATACTACAATCATAATAATATGATGTTTCAGTATATTTTTTAACAATATTTACTTGACTTATTGCACCAGTTACAATTTGTTCTGCACCTTCAAAATTATTTTGTTCTACAGTTTTTCCGTCTATAAAATCTTCGCTTTTTTGTAATTCTTTTTCTGCTATTATTTTTTCATAATTTGTTCTATCGACAATATTATACCTATTGGTGAAATTAAACGCTTCAATAACCTTGTTTTGTATGGCTTTTTTGTATTCTGAAGGAATGCTTGCTGAAGTTTCAAATGATGTGATTGCAATTGATTTTTTTTGAGCAAATATTGTTGTGCTAAAAAAAGCAATTAATAAAAGAGTTGATGTTTTCATAAATTATTATATTTCTATATTATGTTATTTGATGATTTTCTTTGTTTCCTTTTTCACGAAATGATAAATAATATTAGGAACAAATGCTAACCACCAAAAGAAAAGAGCCAGCACAATATGAACCCCTGTTGATGCAGAATTTCGTTTTAAAAGAAAATACTCAGGAGTTTCTTCCTTAAGTTGCCAATCATTGGCTAAATACATTTTCATGTCTTTGATTGCCTCTTCTCTTTTTTGTTTTGTTTCATTGTTTTCCATAACTATTTTAATTATTTAATTTCACCTACTCCAATATTTTAGTGTTGACTTTTCGGTTTCCTCCCAACATTATTTATCTACTCTTCTCTAAACACATAACTAATCCATAAAGGAGCAGAATTACTTGCTTGTGAACTTATTGTTTCTACTAAAGTCCATTTATTTAACTCCATATATTTAAACAGTGCAGGTTTTGTTTCAATCTTTTGAATTTCAGATGCTTCAATACTGTTTTCAACTGTAATACTATTAAGATACATTTCCTTGATTGGTGATTCTTTTTTTGCAGTTTTCTGAACAACAATAATTTCAGCATACTCTTGCGCATTCATAGTTTGAAAAGCAAAAAAACAAATTAGAATCAGATAGATTTTTTTCATAATTGTGGGTTTAAAAAATTAATAATTATTTTATAGCAATCTCCCCATTAAAGATATTTAATGATAGGAATATACTTGTAAATGTATTGTAATTGTGAAGTGTAGCAATAGGGTTTTTCGGAAGTAAAATTAAGGGAAACCCTAATCCATAAAAACTTTTTTCTCTTTAGCTATTGCCACTAACTGGATGGTGGTTTTTGCATCAAAGTAATCTTTAAGATCTTTAATACGATTCTCAATAGTTGCTTGGCTTGTAGCTTTAAAGCCTTTTTTTGTCAATAAGGAGGAGAGTTCGTTGATTTTATAACCTTTATATAAATAGCGTAAAATATTACGATTTAGCTTATCTATATGTAGCGCATCTCGATATTTTATGAGTGTCTCATTTACATTTTTGCTAAAATGCGAACTTCCTAAAAAGATAAGATGTAAAGAAAAAGCCAATTCATCTAAACTTTTACGTCCTTTGATAATATAACCATCAACAACTATTTCATTGATAATCAAATCTAAAATTACAGGTTGGTCAATCATACTATAAACGATGATTTTAGGATTGTTATCTAACTTTTTTATTTTAATTAAAAGGTCTTCTCCTGTTTCAATAGTGTATTTTTTATCTTCAGTATTTATTTGTAAATCGGTAATTAATAAATCGTAGTTGTGTTTTTGATTCAATTTTTCAAAAGCATCATCGCAATTGTCAACCCAATCTATAGAAAGTTCATATTCTGGTATATCGTGAAGTCGCGCTATAACTCCTTTCGCGGAATCGCTAAAATCTTCAACAAGTAGAATGTTCTTTTTTTGTTTCAAGTAATTGTTTTTTGTAAAAGTAACGATTTAAGCAAACACTTTTTATGGGAAACCATAAATCAAAAAACTAAACAGGAATAAAAACCATCAATTCAAAACCATTATTTGGCGAACTATCAATTTTCAGTTTTCCGTTTAGATCTTCAATTCTTGATTGTATATTAGACAAACCAACACTCTCAAAACTTTCAGAAATATCCATTCCTAAACCATCATCTTTAATATTCATTTGGACGTTTTTTTTATCTAAACTAAAGGCTACTGTTACATTTTTGGCATTTGCATGTTTGTGAATATTTAATAATGCTTCTTGTAATATTCTGTAAAACTCTGTTTTGATTTCAGTATTAATTGTTTTCCAATCTACAGTGTCAATTCCAACGTCATCAATAGTAATCTGATAAAGCTCTTGACGTTCAAACAATAAACTTTTAATATAATTTTTAAAAGTTATCGTATCAAAATTTAATTTTTGATACTCTTTTGAAATTGTTCGTGCTTTGTTGTAGGCAAGTTCAATAGTGTCTCCAACTTCGTATAATGCATCATTTTTTAGTTCTTTGTTGAGATTATCTACTCGTATCATAGCAGTTCTTAAAGATCCAGCAAGTGAATCATGTACATTTCCTGCAAGGCGATTTCGTTCGTTTTCTTTGGCTTCTAATTTTTCAATAATCAATTCTTGTTTTTGTGATTTTTGACGTGTTTTAAATAAGAAAACTCCTCCAAAAATTAAGAGTAAAGAACTTCCTAAAGCAGTATAAAGAATTGTTGATTTTTTTTGCTGATTGGTAATTACCAAGTCTTTCTTTATTGCTTCGTTTTTAAGCCTTAAATTATCTTTTTCTTTTTTTCGGTTTGGTATTTGGTTTCTATTTCTGCTATTTTTTCAAGTTTTTCAACAGATACAATAGAATCAATAAGAATTTTACTTTCAAGGTGATTTTTATATGCTTGTTTAAAATTTCCTTGAGCTGCATTAACATCCGAAAGTAATGACAAAGCATCTGAATAATCTTCAATATAATCACTTTCTGAAGTTATGCTTACAGCTTTGTTTAAGTAATTTTTAGCCAATTTGTAATTATGACTTAAATATGCTATTTCACCTAAATTAGTTAACAATTTCCCAACTTCTGAATCCTCATTAATTTTTTTGTTAATTTTTAAGGCTTTATTTAAATAATGTTGTGCAGAATCCAATGTATTGAGTTGGATATAATTCCTTCCAATATTCGCTAAAGCAATACTAATACCACTACTGTCTGATACTTTATTAAATGCAGTTATGGATTTTTTATAATAAGAAATAGCTGTCTTATAATCATTTTTGTTTTCATTATAAAGTTTCCCTAAATTAACATATTGATTTCCAACTCCTGAATAATCGTTTATTTCATTTAATGTATTAACAGCATCATTTAAATATTTTTTTGATTTTTCATGCATTAATTGCTCCATATATAAAACTCCAAGCATAGAATTGCAGTATGCTACATACCTTTTGTTATTTATTTTTTCTGCTAATGCTAATGCTTTGGTTATATTTTTTGTTGATTTTTCAGAATTATCATGCTTGCCTTCAAGAACTCCTAAATTATAATAGTTTAAAAACTGACCTTTGTAATTTTTTAAACTAATATTACTTTTCAGCGCTTTATTTAAATAAACTCTTGACGAATCTACATCTCCACTTTTCGAATACATAGCTCCTAAATTTCCGTAAATATTAGCTTCGTCCTTAGGTTTGTTTAGTTTTTTAAAAATTGTTAATGCTTTTAAATAATACGTTTTCGTTTTTATATTATTTCCTGTTCTAAAATAATATCTTCCTTTCGCTAAATTTCCAACTCCAACATAATATTCATCATTAATTTTAGTTGCAAGGGTTAAAATAGAATCGGAAATTTTTAAATAGTATTCTGTATCGATATAAAATAACTCTGTAGCCAATTCTTTAAAAAGAATTATTTTTTTTAAAGAATTTGTTTCTTTTGTTATTTCAATATTCAAACTATCAACCTTAGATTGTTGTGAGAAAGAAGAGAGGTAAAGAAGAGAGGTTAAAGCAAGTAATAGTTTTTTCATAGATTTCAGTAATTTTAACCAAAAATACTGAAATCTATTGATGAATTAAATATTATTTTAATGGGCTAGTAAAAAGCATAAATTTTCAACACTTTTAAACTTTAAAAAATATTCTTATTGCTTAAAACTTATTGATTTTTAATACCTACGTTTTTTTATGATTTTAATAACCAATGAAATTATTATAACCAGCGCTAAACAAGCAATAAATATTGATTTAAATCTGTCTAAAATAGTTGAAATATCCATTTTTAGTTAATGTATTAATAAGCTCTTTTATTACTTCCTTCATAGAAATTAATGAATGCTTCATTAACAACTCTATGACCGCCATCAGTTGGGTAATCACCAGTAAAGTACCAGTCACCAAGATGATTAGGGCAGGCTTTGTGTAAGTTATCAACCGATTGATAAATCACTTCAATTTCAGCATTAATATCATCAGTTTTTAACATTTCAGCTGTTTTTGCAGAAATCTCTTCTCTCGTAAACGGAGCATAAATTTCTTTTACAAAGTTTACAATCTCACTATCCTGTTTTCCTCGCTGTGCAATTGATTTTTTATAAACGTCATCAACAATATGATATTGACTTGTGTCTTTTAACAATGCTAAAGCTGCTTTAAAAGCAATAAAATCTCCAATTCTTGCCATATCAATTCCATAACAATCTGGATATCTAATTTGAGGTGCAGAAGAAACTACTACTATTTTTTTCGGATTTAATCTGTCTAAAATTTTGATAATACTTTTCTTCAAAGTAGTACCTCGAACAATACTATCATCAATAATTACTAGATTGTCTGTTGGTTTTACAACACCATAAGTAACGTCATAAACATGCGCAACCAAATCATCTCTAGAATTATCATCAGCAATAAAAGTTCTTAATTTTGCATCTTTAATTGCAATTTTTTCAAAACGTGGTCTTTCAGATAAAATCTCTGTAACTCTTTTTACTGATAATTTTCCTCCTCCTGCTAATATTTTAGCAGTTTTCTGTTGATTTAAAACATCTTCTGCAGCTTCTGTCATTCCATAAAACGACGTTTCTGCAGTATTTGGAATATAAGAAAATACGGTATTTGAAATATCGTGATTAATAGAATCTAAAATTTGTGGAAACACCAATTTCCCTAAATGTTTTCTTTCAGTATAAATAGATGCATCACTTCCTCTTGAAAAATAAATACGTTCGAATGAACAAGATTTCTTTTCTTTTTGATCTAAAACTGGCAAAACTGAGACTTGACCATTTCTCTTAATAATTAATGCATGTCCTCTTTCTAACTCTTGAACCTTATCAATATCAACATTAAAAACCGTTTGAATTACTGGTCTTTCAGAAGCAACAACAACTACTTCATCATCTTCATAGAAATATGTTGGTCTAATTCCGGAAGGATCACGTAATACAAAAGCATCTCCATGCCCAACCAAACCAGCCATTGCGTAACCTCCATCCCAGTTTTTAGATGAACGCTTTAGAACATTTTGTAAGTTAATATTTTCTTCAATAAACGGAGAAGCATCTTTTTTATTAAATCCTTTATCTTTTGCTTGTTGATACAATTCGGCAACTTCTTCTTCTAAAAAGTGACCTATTTTTTCCATTACTGTAACAGTATCTGTAAATTCTTTTGGATGTTGCCCTAATTCTACGAGTTCTTCTAATAACTGCTTAGAATTTGTCATATTAAAATTCCCTGCAACTATTAAATTTTGATGTTTCCAATTACTTTGACGTAAAAATGGATGTACACTTTCGATACTATTTTTTCCAAAAGTTCCGTAACGAACATGTCCTAAAAATAAATTACCAACATATGGCATATTCTCTTCTTGCCATGCAACATCATCTTTTTTTGTTGGATTTTCCTCTAAAACACCGTTTAATCGCTCATTAATTTGGGCGAAAATATCTTGAATTGGCTGTGATTGATTTGAACGAACTCTACTGATATATCTGGTTCCTGGACTTACGTTAAACTTTATACTTGCAAATCCTGCTCCATCTTGACCGCGATTGTGTTGCTTTTCCATCAACAAATACATTTTGTTGATTCCGTAAAAAGCCGAGCCATATTTGTCTTTATAAAACTGTAAAGGTTTTTTTAATCTAACTAATGCAATTCCACATTCGTGCTTTATAGCGTCACTCATTTTAGGTAATTTATGTGTTATAAAAATAAAAAATCCGCGGTTTTAATGCGGATTTGTTTTTAAGATAATTCTATATCAAATTGTGTTAATTCTTTAAATGATTGAAGGCGGTTTTTCACTTCATCGCCTGTCAATTCTTCCATTCGCTGCGTGCCGAATTTTTCTACACAAAACGAGGCTAGATTGGATCCATATATAATGGCGTTTTTCATATTTTCAAATGAAATATCTTTTGTCTTGGCTAAATATCCGCAAAACCCTCCTGCAAATGTATCTCCTGCACCTGTTGGATCAAAAACTTCTGCCAATGGTAATGCTGGAGCATAAAACATTTTCCCTTCATTAAATAGTAAGGCTCCGTGTTCTCCTTTTTTTATTACTACGTTTTTAGGTCCCATTTCATGAATCTTCTTCGCTGCATTTACCAACGAATATTCTCCACTCAACTGTCGTGCTTCTTCATCATTAATCGTAATTACATCTACACGTTTTAAAACAGTATGCAAATCATCTAAAGCAATATCCATCCAAAAATTCATAGTATCTAAAACCACTAATTTTGGCGTTCCATTCATTTGATCTAAAACAGACGCTTGTGTTAAAGGATGTAAATTACCTAACATCACAATCGAAGCATCTTTAAATTTTTCTGGGACAACAGGCTGAAAATGTTCTAATACATTTAATTCAGTAACCAATGTATCACGTGAATTCATATCGTTGTGATATTTACCACTCCAGAAAAAAGTTTTTCCTTCTTTGATGATTTCAATACCAGAAGTATCGATACCTTTAGAGTTCATCATGTCTAAATATGATTGTGGAAAATCTCCACCAACTACAGAAACAATACCTGTTTCTACACCAAATTGAGATGCTGCTAAACCAACAAAGGTCCCTGAGCCTCCTAAAATTTTATCTGTTTTACCAAAAGGTGTTTCAATAGCATCAAATGCAACTGTACCAACTGCTAATAATTTACTCATCCCTTATTATTTAGAAAAGTTCTTAATAACTGTCATTAGTATTCGAACTTCTTCTTATCTTTGCAAAAATAAGTTTAAAAAATGACTATCAAAGAAATACAAGAAGAAATTATTGATGAGTTTTCGATGTTTGATGATTGGATGGAACGCTATGAATATATCATTGAATTAGGAAAAACATTACCTTTAATTACTGATACTCATAAGTTGGAAGAAAACTTGATAAAAGGATGTCAATCAAAAGTGTGGATTCATGCTGATTATGGTGACGAAAAATTGCTGTTTACGGCTGATAGTGATGCTATTTTAACAAAAGGAATTGTTGCTTTAGTGTTACGAGTTTTTACAAATCAAGAACCAAAAGATATATTAAATGCTGATACAGAATTTATTAACGAAATTGGATTGAAAGAGCATTTATCACCAACTCGAGCAAATGGATTGGTATCGATGATTAAAAAAATAAAATTATATGCCTTGGCATATCAATCAAAATTAGCATAGTTTTAAATTAAAATTAAGAAAATGACACAAGATAACGCACAACATTTAGGTGATAAAATTATAGAAAAAATCAAGACAATTTTTGATCCAGAAATTCCAGTTGATATATATGAATTAGGATTGATATATGACGTGATGATAAGTGACGAGAATGATGTCAAAATTTTAATGACTTTGACTTCTCCAAATTGTCCTGTTGCAGAAACACTACCAATGGAAGTGGAAGAAACAGTAAAAACGCTCGAAGAAGTTCGTGGAGCAGAAGTTGAAATTACTTTTGATCCAACTTGGACGCAAGACATGATGAGCGAAGAGGCAAAACTAGAATTAGGTTTTTTATAAATGTCTAAAGAAATCATAAACAAAGTAGCAAGTAGTAAATTAGTTACTATTGACCTTGAAGATTATTATCCTCAAGGAAAGCGTGTTGTTATTGATATAAAAGATTGGCTTTTTGAAGAGATAATTCTAAGAGAAAAAGATTTTAGGATATCTGTAAAAGAGCACAATTGGAGTCAATACCAAGATAATTTTGTTGCACTTACTTGTTCTTCAGATGCTATTATCCCTTCTTGGGCGTATTTATTGATTACTACGAGTTTAGCGGAATTTGCTAAAAAAATTATTGTTGGTGATTTATCGGAATTAGAAACAGTAATATTTCAAGAAATTATTTCTGATTTGCCTGTTGAAGGATTCAAAAACAGACCAATTATCATAAAAGGATGTTCTGAAAAAGAAATTCCTGAAACCGCATATGTACAGTTGGTTTCAAAATTGATTCTTGTTGCAAAATCAGTTATGTATGGAGAAGCCTGTTCTACCGTGCCTCTTTATAAAATGAAAAAGCCTAACCTATCGTAGCATAAGAATTATTATTCCGCAGAATAACACCAAATAACTTGTTAATATAATTTTCCAAAAGATATGTGCTTTTTTAAGTTCCATGAACTGAAAAGCAACCAATAAAAATTTGATTCCAGATAAAAATAATATCACAGAATTGACCATTTTTAATTCTGAATAAAATTTTGAAAATAATCCTGTAACAATTGTCAATACAATAAGAATTACTAAGGTTAAAATATCTTTTCGCTTCATAATTATAGTATTAAATAAATTGTTGGAAACAATAATAACCAAATCAAATCACACATGTGCCAAAAGGCTGCACTCGCTTCTACATCTTCAACTTCTGTAGTTAATTTTTCTTTTTTTAATCCGAAATAAATAGTTGTTAAAATCACTAAGCCTACAATCACATGAATTACATGAAATAAGGTTAAGAACCAATAATATGCAAAGAATGAATTATGACCGACTCCTAATCCTGCATCTAATTTTCCTGAATACTCGATAGTTTTTAGTATTAAAAATAATATTCCAAAAAGCATCGTTGCCAATAAATATTTCTTTGATTTTGAGATGTTTTTAATTTTAAATTCTTTCACAGTAAGTGCCATAAAAAATCCACTAGTAAGTAAAAAAACAGTATTTATCATTCCGAAAGTAGCATTTAATTGCAATCGAGAAGTATGGAAAAGTTCTGGATTTTCTTTGCTTGATAAGACAAAGAATATGAGTGCGATTCCAAAAGTTATCAATTCTAAAAAGATGATAATCCATAATAGAATTCCTCCTGGAGGATAATAAATATTCTTATAGTTTATAGCCAATTTATTCATTTTTATAAATTTAAATAAGTGTTTGTTATCAAGATTGATGTTTTATTTTTTCATACAGTTTAACCAAAGATTGTAATAGCTCGACAGGAGTTGTCAAAATTTGATAATGATTTTGCCCAAACATTTGTGGTAAATAATATTTTGCATTTGCTTCTATTGCCAATGCATAACTGTTTATTTGTCGCTCATTTAACTCTCTTAAGGCTTGTTTTACATCGTTTACACCATATTTCCCTTCGTATCTGTCATAATCATTTGGTTTCCCGTCAGAAATTAAAATCACCCATTTATTTTTGGTATTTCGTTTGTCTAATAATGCTCCTGAATGTCGCAAAGCAGCACCTATTCTTGTGTATCCACTTGGTTCTATTGCACCAACTTTAAACTTTGCTCGATTCCAATCTTCATCAAACCCTTTTATGGTAGTATATGACGAGTGATTCCTAGTTTTGGAATAAAAACTATCTATTGAAAAGTCGATATTAAACTCGTTTAAAATTTCTCCAAACAATATAGATACTTGTTTTTCTACGTCAATTACTTTATTTCCTGCTGCATATCCATCACTTGATAGACTCACATCTAAGAGTAATAAAATAGATAAGTCTTTTTCTTTTTTTCTTTTTGATAGGTATATTTTCTCGGAAGGAGTATGGCCTGAATGCACATCAACAAATAAATCTGTGATAGCATCAATATCAAATTCTTCTCCTTGTGTTTGTCTTTTTTGTTGTTGGTATTTATTATTGACATTGGTCAACATTTTTCGCAATCCTGCAAGTGTAGAACTATTTTCTGCAAGTGTTTTTTTGTAATATGCAACATCATTTTTTAGAATTGATTTTGGATATACTTTACAGAAATTTTCTTTGTAATTACGTTTTGTATAATCCCATTCATCATATAGAATATGGTATCCTTTATCGTCTCTTTCAGCAGATTCTGAAACAGTTGTGTTTTCAACAAAATCGGCTTGATATACAGAATGCGCAGTGTCATCAACACGAACAGTATATTTCATATTCAAGTCTTCCAAAGCATTAGAATGGTCGTCTAACTCATCTTCACCATCCAAATCTTTAAAGTTTCCACCAAATTCTTCGGCAGTTTCTACTTTTTCAAATTGGTGTTGTAAGACAGCATCTTCGAGTTGTTTTTGATCTATTTGTACGGAAATTATTTCTTCAACGGCACTTGCTTTTAAGATGGTTTTTGGTTCTTCGCTAGCAGTTTTTACTTTGTCAGTAAAGTTTTTAAGTGTGTCTTTTAAATCTTCTTCTTTAGAATTCCGCATCCATTTTCCGTAAAGAAAAGAATAATCAGTTGAAGCATTTTTTTTGACAATATCGGTATAATATTGATAAAATTTCTGATGATATGTTTCTGTAACAGGAAATTGCTTGAATAGCGTTTTTAGGACTTTTTGTGAAGATTCAAAGGATTTTTGTTGAGATTCTTTCAATTCATGATCATCTTCATCATTCCAATTTAAATCTAAATTTTTCTGAACGGATAAATACAAAACACGAAATAAATAAAACGAAATATTCTCTTCTGTAGTAGAAAACAAAAGAGCAGTTGAAGGCAGAAAAAAGTTGTTGTTTTTATAACCACCTTCTCGTTCTGCATCATATATATCAATAGGTTTTCCAGTAATTGCACGTGCAAAAATGGTAAGTCGAGGTTTAATATCAATCAAATTTACAGCATGCGTCAGACTTGCCTCTTTATTTTTTTTTCGTCTTTTAAAATAATTGGCAAATTTGGTAAAAATATATGCGTCTGGTTCAAATTCAAACATTGTTCTCGGTATTCAGCTATGCAACTGTTTATATCATCAAATCACTTAAATCCTTGAGTGCACTTATAACATCCAAATCATCAGTTAATGGTTCAACTACAGCAACGTGAACTGCCAAACGTTTTGGCAATCCTGTGTGAATTAATTTTGCAGCATCAATTAATAAACGCGTAGAAACGGTTTCTGTTAATCCTAACTCTGTTAAATTTCTAATTTTAGTAGCGATGTTTACTAATTTTTTGGCAGTATCTTTATCAATACTTGTTTCGTTTACTAAAATTTCTGTTTCCACTTTTGCTTCTGGATATTCAAAAGAAGTAGCTACAAATCGTTGTCTTGTTGATGGTTTTAACTCCTTAAATCCTCTTTGATATCCTGGATTAAATGAGGCAACCAACATAAAATCTTTGTGTGCTTTTACAGTTACGCCTAATTTATCGATAAATAATTCTCTACGATGATCGGTTAATGAGTGAATAGCAACAATAACGTCTGGTCTTGCTTCTGCAATCTCATCTAAATAGATAATTGCTCCTTCTTTTACAGCTGTTGTTAAGGGTCCATCTAGCCATATAGTTTCTGCTCCTTTTATAATATATCTTCCTATTAAATCGGTAGATGAAGTTTCTTCGTGGCAAGAAATAGTTATCAATTTTTTATCTAATTGATGTGCCATAAACTCAATAAAACGTGATTTTCCAGTTCCAGTTGGCCCTTTTAGTAAAAACGGAATTTTGCTTTTATATGAATGTTCAAAAACTTGAACTTCTTTACCTACTTGATGATAATATGGTTTATTCATTTTTTTATTTTTAATTCGGAAATCAAAAGACAGAAAACCTAAGTTTTACTGTATGTAAAGTTTTAAAAAATCAAAGTCGAATCTGCAATAAAACAAATCCAACTTTGATACCATTAACTAAAAAATTATTCTATGGTGTGAGAGAGTAAATTTGGTTTGAATGTAAACTGTATCCAAGACCATGAATTATTTTCATCTTTATCTCCTCCTTTTAAGATTTCCATAGAATCTGTTGCAAACATTTTTGAAAAACCTGCATTTAAAGAAATAGATTTAGAAATTTTATATCCAATAGTCAAATCTACTTCTGTACCTAAATTAGCATTCATTTTTGTTGCTCCATCATAAACATCAGCTGCTGCAGAAAAGAAATGAGGAATTATTTTTGCTGTAAATTTATCTTTTTTATAAGCAATTGTTGCGCTGATATCGTTAAGCCCAACTGATCCTCCGTGATTTCCAACGTAGAAATAATCCATCCAACCATTAAATTTGTGGTTTGTACCAAATAATGGTGCAAAAGATTTAATATCTCCAGAAACATCATCTTGATCTTTTCCTGATAAATGTTCCATTCCAAGACCAACATTGAAATTATCATTCACTTTATAACCAAGGTTTCCTGCAAAATATGATGTGCTTACATCAGTATTTAATGTTTTTCCTGTCTGAAAATATGCTGCTGCATTTGCATTAAACTTTCCCTCTTTATACGTTACTCTTGGTCCAATAGTTTGAGAATAATCTACCGTTTGATCCATGTCTGTATTTTCATATTCAACACCTGTATTTAATAACAAAAAACTTAAACCGAACTTGTCAAAGTCACCATGATACCAAGCGTATTGGAAAGATTTATAACCTGCTGCATTGCTATATAAATTATCTGTTCCTGATTGAGAATCAGCATTTAAAGCGAATCCAACATCTAATCTGTTTTTGTTGTTTGGATTGTATTTAAAGATAAACGCATCGTGACTACGAGCTTGTTGTGCCCAACCAACACTACCAAAAATTCTGTGATCATCATATACTATTTCTTGGCGACCCAATTTTAAAGAAACTTTTTTTGATAAGATTGCTTCTGCCCATGCTTCATGAAATGCAATTGCATTGTCATCACTTGATAAAGTACTTACGTCTCCCCAAACTCTTACATTTTGGACTGATACTCCAAGTTTTAATTTTTCGTTTTTAAATCCGAAGTTAAGTCGTGTGCGTTGAGATATGAAATTTGATCCATCAACATCAGTTCCGATTAAAGATTTATAACCGTGTTTGTTTTCATAACGAGGTCTAACTTCAGCAGATAAATCCAATGTTTGCGCAATTAAATTAGGTGATATAAATGCAATCAATATTACTATATAAATTATTTTTTTCATAAGGTCTTCCCTTGAAGGGTTATTTGTTGCTGTTTTCTAATAGAATTGCCTTTGGAAACAAAATATTGTTTTCTAAGTGAATGTGTTGATGTAAGTCCTGCTCAAATTCTTCTAACTTAGCGTATAATGCTCTAAATGTATTACAAGCACTTTCTGGAGGTGTATAATTATTTGAGAGTTTTGCTATTTCTTTAAAAATATCTCCTGCATTTTCGTGCTCTTCTTCCATCATTTTTATAGGATTGTTTACGGTTCCAAAATGAGGATTTGGCGCAACAGTACCTTCTTTTTCTGCTTTTACTAATTGCTTAATAAAAGGAAATAGAATTAACTCCTCTTTTTTCATGTGAGCTGTCAATTCATTTGCAACTTCAGTAAATAATTGATTTATTTTTACAACTTCTGTATAATGATGACCGTGAACTTTGGCTACTCTATTAGCATATTGAATTAGCAAAGTAATGTTTTCTTCAACATATGTATGATGAATATTTATGATATGATCTATTAAAAAATCAAGATTCCAACTATCATAATCGTATGATTTACTAACCTCATCAATATTGTCTAACTCTTTTTTTAGTTCTGAAAAATCCACGCCTTTTTTTTCGCATGCTTTTTCAACACTAATACCTCCACCACAGCAAAAATCAATGCCGTGTTTTTTAAATATGTGTGCAGATTTTATGTTTTTTGTTACAATTTCTGCTACTGTTTTATTTTCTGAAATATTCATAATATATTAATTTACGAGTTCTAAAATTTTAGAAACGGTTTCTTTGTTATCTACACCTAATCCTTCTTGTTGATGTGCCAATTCTCCATCAGAATTAAAAACACTTATAATATTAGAGTGGGAAAAATCTAATGGTGAAATTTGCTTGTATTTTACCGCCAAGACATTAGCAAACTCTCTAACGCTACTCTCGGTTCCTTGTAAAAAAGTCCACTGTTTGCCATCCATAAAGTTTTCTATAGCGAATTCTTTTAATCGTTTTGGAGTGTCTGTTTCTGGGTCTATACTTATCAAAATGTACTGAATATCATCGTTTTTTGAAACTTTCTCTTCAATACTTCTCATATCCGCAACCAATCTTGGGCATGCTGCTTTACAGGTTGTATAAACCATAACCATCACCAAAGTTTTTCCTTTCAATTCTTTAAGCTGTATAGTTTTTCCTTCTTCGGTATTCCACTTAGAAGTTAAATTGAAGATTGATTCGTCTGAAATTTCATCAGTCACTATTTTTTTTGTTTGATTTGCAACTGGTTTTAAATCCATTTTACAAACGCTACAACTTCCTTTTTCAGTAGTAAAAGTATTTTCACCTTCACATTGCATTGGACATTGATACGTTATAGCCTCTTTTTTACAAGAAGTAAATGTCATGAATAAAAAAAGAAATGTTATATATTTTAATGGTTTCATAATACTATTGTTTGTTTTCAATATCAGATACACACCTAAAACCTAAGTTTTTCATAGTGTATTTTGCTTTGACGCTTCCGCGAATTGCATAACGCATAAATGCTGCATAATTCATTAAATCTGTTGCGCCAATGGCTGCACTTCCGCAAAAAAGATTACTATCATTATCTACATCTTTACGAGATTCTCCAGAAATTAATACTGAATTAAAATCAGAAGTCCACTCCCAAACTAATCCATGTAAATCATACACATTCCAATAATTTTTGAATGTTGAGCCGATTTCATTATTAAATGTTTTTGGTTTTTCATACCAACTCAAAATGTATTCGTTGTAATTTTTTAATTTTCGAGCATCAGGCATTTTTTCATTTGCCATAGCTACATATTCCCATTCGTCAATAGTTGGTAGGCGCTTACCTTGACACTCACAATAGTCATTTGCGGCAAACCAAGAAATACCAGTGATTGGTGCTTTTAAAGATTGAGAAGGGTCTAATTCTGTGTCAGATTTCCAATTGAAAAGATAATTTCCGTCAGCAAATAATTTAAGGACTTTGGATTTTTTCCATTTCTGATGTTCTTTTACAAATGCTACAAATTCTTGATTTGTTACAGGATATACATCCATTTTAAAATCAGAAATAGTAACTTGTAAAGAATCCCTTCCATAAAGAGGTGTATATGTTCCACCTTTTATTAAAACCATTTCAGACTGACAATTTACATTGCTAACCCAAAGGAAAAATATGGCAATTGTCAGTCTGAAAATAGTGTTCATTTTAGTGTAAATTAATGACCGTTTCTAACAGCATCAACATCAGAAGTTGATACATTGGTCTTGTTATTACCCCAAGAATTGTAAATGTAAGTCATTACATCAGCAATTTCAGCGCTTGATAATGTTTGTTTTGTCATTACACTGTTATACTTCTTTCCGTTTACAGTAATTTCTCCTGTTTTACCATGAAGTACAATTCCGATAGAACGTTTTACATCAGCATTTAAGTAATCTGATTTTGCCAATGGAGGAAATGCTCCTGCAATACCTTCTCCGTTAGCTTGGTGACAAGCGAAACAAGTCTTTGTATAAATGTTTTTTCCTGATTCGATTTTTTCTGCTAATGATTTGTTTGAATTTACAACTACTTTTTTAGCATCAGGATCTTCTGGCATTTCTTGAATTCCTCCACCTTCTGGTTGATATATTCCTTCTTGAACTACACCAGAATATAATACTTTATCTTCCTCTCCTTTTACTTTTAGCATTCCTAAAGCACCTTTGTTAAATGCTCTAAAAATGGAGTGATCAACTAAGATAAATGTTCCAGGAACATCTACTTTAAATTCAACTATTGCAGCTCCTCCTGCAGGAATTAGTGTAGTTTGTACGTTTTCATTAATTGTAGAACCACCTTCAACGTTTACTCTGTCAAAGATTTCACCAATTACGTGAAAAGAAGATACTAAATTTGGACCTCCGTTACCAACATATAAACGAACTGTTTCTCCAACATTTGCAGTAATTGCATTATCACCAGTTAAAGAACCTACTTTACCATTAAATACAACATAATCTGCTTGTTCTGCTACAGCTTTTGTCATATCAAAAGCCTGTAAACCAGGAGCTCCATTTTTACCTTTTGTATAGAAATCACCTTGCATAATATAGTATTCTTTATCAACTTTAGGAAGACCTCCTTCTGGCTCAACTAAAATTAAACCATACATTCCGTTAGCTATGTGCATTCCAACAGGTGCAGTTGCACAGTGGTATACATATAGACCTGGATTTAATGTTTTGAAATTGAATTTTTTCTCATGTCCTGGAGCCACAAAAGATGAAGTTGCTCCACCTCCTGGACCTGTTACAGCATGTAAATCGATATTGTGCGGTAATTTATTATCTGGATGGTTAGAAAGTGTGAATTCTACTTCATCTCCAACTCTTGTTCTAATAAAACTTCCAGGAACTGAACCTCCAAAAGTCCAATAGATATATGTTGTACCATCTGTCATGGTTCCTTCTTCTTCAAGAATTTCCATGTTAACTATTAGTTTTTTTGCTGGTCTATCTCCAACCGATGCAGGAACGTTTGGCGGTGAAGTTAATTCAGCTTCCATGGTACCATTAACAGCTATTTTTGCAGCATCTACTACTTTTTTTGTGTCGCTGTTATTGCAACTGAACGAAACTAAAGCCATAAGTGACATTAGTAACAATACTTTTAATTTTTTCATTATGATTTGTTTTAGTTAGTGTTTTTATTAAAGTAATAACGATGCGAAATTACGATATACAGGTTAATTGAAAAATGATATTTATCAGTTAAAAAAAAGACCACTTGTTAGAAAGTGGTCTTTTTTAAAATTTATCTTTTAAGAATGAACCTCTAAAGCTTCATCAGTTGGTCTCCCATGTTTGACAAAGTCTATTATATACAATATAATTCCTGTAGTAAATAAAGTTGCGCATATTATTAAAATATAAAAATGAACTTCTACCATTTTTTGAACTTCCATAAATTCAATTTTCATAATACGTTCTAAATAAACTTGCGCTACACCAGCAACTCCAAAAGCTATAGTCATACCTACCATACCAATATTAGAAAACCAAAATGCCATTCTACCTCTAGAACTGTCATATAGTTTTCTACCAGTCATATTTGGAAGCGAGTAACTAATGATTGCTAAAACAATCATTGCGTACGCTCCCCAAAAAGCCAAATGTGCGTGCATTGCTGTTACTAAAGTTCCGTGTGTGTAAAGGTTTGTTTGTGGTAATGTATGAGCAAAGCCCAACAAACCAGCTCCAACAAAAGAAACTATTGCTGCACCAAGTGTCCAGTACAATGCTAATTTATTTGGATGTTTTTTCTCTCCTTTTCTATACATATTTACGGCAAATAATGCCATTGCTAAAAACGCTAAAGGCTCAAGTGCAGAGAAAATTCCACCAACGATTAACCAAATTTTATTTACACCTATATAATAGTAGTGGTGTCCTGTTCCTAAAACTCCTGACAAGAATGTTAACCCAACGATTACATATAACCATTTTTCAATAACTTCTCTATCAACTCCTGTTAATTTGATTAATAAGAAAGATAAAATACCTCCCATAATTAATTCCCAAACACCTTCTACCCAAAGGTGAACAACCCACCATCTGAAAAATGAATCTGTTACTTGACTATCAAAAGGAATCATTCCAGGAAGATATAGTAGCGCTGCAAAAAACAGTCCCATTGTAAGTACTAAGGCTGTTGTAGTTCTACGCTTTCCTTTATACAAGGTCATTAAAATAATATACAAGAACAAGAGTACATTTACTACAACTAAATAATCAAGTCCTCTTGGTATTTCAAGAAATTTACGTCCTTCCCAAATATTAAAATGGAAGCCAATAATTGCTGCAACAGCAACTACTGCTAAAGAAATTAGCTGTACATAAGCTAATTTCACACTATATAATTCTATTTGTGCCTCTTCTGGAATAATGTAATATGCTGCTCCCATAAATCCAGATAGTAACCAAACTACCAATAAATTCAGGTGAACTGCTTTTGCTGTATTGAATGGAATAAATTCATGCAAACCATCAAATCCGGCATGTGCAAATCCCATTATAAAGCCATATATTAATTGTAATACGAATAGCGCCATTGATAATGCAAAAAACCAATACGCTACTTTTTGTGATTTATATTTCATAATGTTTAAGTTTAGTTATTGATTATTCATTCTTTCTCTTGCTATTGGAGATATACTTTTGTCAACGCCAACAACTTCTCCAAATCCATTTAGATCAATGTCATCAATCCAATCAAAGAAGGCAATTAAATCTTCTGCCTCTTCATTTGAAAATCCGTACGCAACCATTTTTCTCCCATTTGGTTGCCATGGTACAGGAGACATTAAAATACTTTTGATAACTTGTTCACCACTACCATTGTATTTAACATTTAACCTATCAATTACTTTTGTTAATTCAGGAGCATAATAGCCTCCTTCACCTAATAGTGTATGGCAGCCCATACAATTGTTAGAATCCCAAAGATTCTTTCCACGAACAACAGCTTCTGTTATGTTTTCATGGTTAGTTTGATCAACATCCTTTGATAGTGAAAATATGGTTAATCCAATAAAAATTAGAAAAGTAACCAATGTTCCTCCAAGAAAGAAAGCCCTTGCTTGTTTTTTTGATAACATAAAATTAAGTTTAGTTTATAAAAATCATATAAAAGAAAAAAAGTCTTTTATAATAATCGCAAACTTATAATTAGTTTTTTAATTAAAAAATGACTTTAATCATGTTTTAAGAATATATAAATTTTCTTAAAGTTCAATGTCATTGAAAAGAACACAAAACACAATGTGCTGACAATCAGATTTTTGCAACAAAATTAAAAAAATGTATATTTGCACCCTTAATTTAAAAAATAAATAAAATGAAAAAAATAATTACTTTAGTATTAGTAGTGTTAACAAGTGTATTTACATTTGCTCAAGAAGCAAAAGATTCAATTCCAGATGGATGGACTAAAGGAGGTAATGTTGCCCTTACTTTTAATCAATCGGCATTTAACAATGAGTGGACTGGTGGAGGTATTTCAAATATCGCAGCTAATGTTTTGGTTAACTATGACTTTAACATGATAAAAGGAGATTATATTTGGGATAACAAGATTATTGCTGATTATGGCGCTTTTAAAAACAAAGGACAAAACAACTTTACAAAATCAAATGATCGTATAGAATTTAACTCTACTGTAGGTAAAAAAGCAAAAGGCTTTTGGTATTACTCTGCATATTTTAATTTTAAGACACAATTTGATACCGGTTACTTAGACGGATTTAAAATCTCTCATTTCTTTTCACCTGCATATTTTCAAGCAGGACCTGGAATGCTGTGGAAAAAATCAGATAATTTACATGTGAATATTTCACCAGCTGCTGCAAAAATGATTTTTGTACATGATGAGTATGCAGGTAGTTTTGGTACTGATGCTGGAAAAACATCAGCATTTGAACTTGGCGCTGCAGTGAGAGGTTATTACAAATTAAATTTAATGGAAAACATTTCTATGGAAAATCTGTTAGGTTTATATTCAAACTATCTTGAAGACCCACAAAATGTCGATATAGATTATACAATGAATTTAGTGATGACAATCAATAAGTACTTATCTACTAACTTAACTTTCCAAGCAATCTATGATGACAATACAAATCCTAACGGATTTCAAATTAGAGAAACATTTGGAGTTGGTGTAAATTATACATTCAAATAAAAATTATATTTCACAGTATATTATAAGTCCAAAACTTAAAAGTTTTGGACTTTTTTTTTGGCATTAATTTTGAGTTTGTATATTTGAACCAAGAAAGATAAACACATGAGCCGAGCGTGTTAAAAGCATTACCACTCAAGAGAATGATTAATAGCGAACTCATGTGACAATTAAAAAACAATAAAAGTATACACATGAAAACAGTATTAAACATTATTTTAGGAAGTGTCGTTTTATTTAGTTTTGCACAATGTGGTAATTCCAAAGAAATGGTGTATAAACTTCAAGATGATTCGCCATTTATTATATCAAATGCAACATTCAAAGAATGGGTTGCTGGAGTTGCTGGAGGCGGAAGTGGTGTAAATGTTTTTATTTCATTTACAGATTTAGATACGGATAAAATAGTCATTGACAGTGTCTTTTTTAGAGGTCAAGTTTCTAAAGTGGAGAAAAAACCCACAGCTTATGTTGCTAGATTTAAAACAAATGTTAATAAGCCTTTAGATTTAATTATGCATAGTGAGACTGATCAAGAATATGGGAATAAAGCACCAATTAAGGAAACAAAGTTTCCATTTGAAATTGAAGACGATGAAGCAATTATCTGCTATAAAGAAAAAGGAAAATTAAAATATTTTAAACAAAAACTGCTAAGAGAAGAGCCAGACCTTTATCCTTAATAAACACTAAGTAAAATAAGAAAATCCAACTAATATTAGTTGGATTTTTTATTTTAAAAAACACCAAAATATTTTTTTGGCACAGAATTTGAAATCTATCAATCGTAACCATAAAATTTTGAATTATGAAAGCGATAAAATTACTTTTAGGAATATTGATAACAGGAACACTATTTACGTCATGTATAATAGAAGATGATTTTTATGATAATAATGGAGGAGACGCTGTTCAGCCAATATCATTAGAAACATTACTTACAGATTATGATTTGTGGTATGTAGACTATCACCGTACAACAGGTTCTGGTGATGTGCCATTCATGTCAAAAGCATTTACACTATCGTTTCAAAATGGTAGATTATATGGAAACAACAATCTTGTAGATATAGGATTTACTGGAAACGGTTATGGAATACAAATAGGAAATTACAACACCTTTGATATGACTTTAGAAGTAGATCATGTATTGGATGGTGCAAATGACTTTAGAGTAATTCAAACGTCAGGAAATGAAATAAAACTTGTGAGTTTAAATTCTAATGTAACCTATTATTTAGAAGGATACCAAAAGAGTTCATTTGATTATGATCAAATATTTTACGAGAATATTGAGTATTTCTTACAGGAATATGTAGGATGGGAAAAAACATTTGCAAGTGCTACAGGGACTATAAATGAGTTTGATAATGAAAATTACTTAGCATTTACTCCAGAAAATATAACAACGTTTTACTCATCGGAAGATGTCTTTGGCACAAATATTGATTTAGTTAATTGGGATTATGTAGGCGGATATGAGGTCTTTGATGTAACAGGATATGAAAACCTTAAGATTTTAACATTAGATTATGATACTGGAGACAATGAAGAGTTCGAATTGATCGTTTTAAATGACGGAAAGATAGAATTATATCACGTGAGTTCGGATACAACATATGAGTTTGAAGGGAAAGTATTCTTGCAATACTTAAAACAAGGAAAAAAGAGTAAAGAAAGTGTAAGTATTGAAGGAAGAAAACGTACTAAAGTACAGAGGAAAACAAAAAATAGAGAAAAGCATATAAAATAAAGTTTGGTTAGTTGATTTTTGGTTGGCTATGAAGATAGCCAATTGAATTAGAAACCGTCCCGAGAAATCGGGACGGTTTTGTTTTATTAGAATTTCAAATAATAAAAGGCTGTTTACTTTAAGTAAACAGCCTTTTTAAATAATCTCTTAATTATAGAATTATTATAAATCAAATTTGATTCCTTGCGCTAAAGGCAACTCATCAGAATAGTTTACAGTATTCGTTTGTCTTCTCATATATACTTTCCAAGCATCTGATCCAGACTCACGTCCACCACCAGTTTCTTTTTCTCCACCAAAAGCACCACCAATTTCTGCACCTGAAGTTCCGATGTTTACATTTGCTATTCCACAATCAGAACCTGCATAAGACAAGAATTTTTCTGCTTCTTTCAATTCATTGGTCATAATTGCAGAAGATAACCCTTGAGCAACACCATTTTGTTTTTCAATAGCATTTTCTACATCACCAGAATATTTCATTAGATATAAAATAGGAGCAAAAGTTTCATGCTGTACTATTTCAAAATGGTTTTCTGCTTCAATAATTGCTGGTTTTACATAACATCCAGATTCGTAACCTTCTCCTTCAAGAACGCCACCTTCAACCAATACATTTCCACCTTCAGCCTTCGCTTTTTCAATAGCAGCCAAATATGTATTTACAGCATCATTATCAATTAATGGACCTATATGATTTTTTTCGTCTAATGGATTTCCAATTGTTAATTGACCATACGCACCAACAATAGCATCTCTTACTTTATCGTAAACAGATTCGTGAATAATTAATCTTCTTGTAGAAGTACAACGTTGTCCAGCAGTACCAACCGCACCAAATACTGCTCCAGGAACTACAACCTTTAAGTCAGCCGTTGGAGTAATAATAATTGCATTGTTTCCACCTAATTCTAATAAAGATTTTCCAAAACGTTCTGCTACAGTAGCTCCAACGATTCTTCCCATTCTAGTAGAGCCAGTTGCAGAAACTAAAGCAACTCTAGTATCTTTAGTCATAAACTCACCTACTTTGTAATCACCATTAATGATACAAGAAATTCCTTCTGGTAAATTATTTTCTTTTAAAATACCTGCAATAATGTTTTGACATGCTACAGAACATAAAGGTGCTTTTTCAGAACCTTTCCATACACACACATCACCACAAATCCAAGCCAAAGCTGTGTTCCAAGCCCAGACTGCTACAGGAAAGTTAAATGCAGAGATAATACCAACAACACCAATTGGATGCCATTGTTCTCTCATTACGTGTCCTGGACGTTCTGATGGAATTGTTTGACCGTTTAACTGTCTAGATAATCCTACTGCAAAATCACAGATGTCAATCATTTCTTGAACCTCTCCGTAACCTTCTTGTAAAGATTTTCCCATTTCGTAAGAAACTAATTTACCTAAAGGTTCTTTTAAATCTCTTAATTTATTTCCAAACTGACGTACAATTTCTCCTCTTTGCGGAGCAGGCATATGTCTAAATGATTTAAAAGCAGTCGTTGCTGTAGTCATCACTCTTTCATAATCTTCTCTTGTAGTCGTTTTTACTTTTCCAATTAATTTTCCATCAACTGGAGAGTATGATTCTATAATTTCTCCGTTAGAAAAATTATTAGAACCTGTAGAAGTTCCTTCGTTTATATCTTTTAAGCCTAATTGTTTTAAAGCTTCTTGTATTCCAAAATCTGTTGCAACTGCTGGCATATTCTATAGAATTTAAATATTAATAATTTTTGACAAAGGTATGAATTTATAAAAGAAAATCCGTCTATTTTCATAGACGGATTTTTTAATGTTTGGTAACCAGCCAAACAAACTAACCAACTAAAACTTATAGTTTAAACCCGTATAAACTCCTAGAATATAAGGTTTGAAATTATCAGCATTTTTTGAAAATGTACTTGTATGTATTTTTAACATAGGAGCGACATTGAAGTAAAGATTCTTATTTATTTTATAATCTAAGTCAATTCCAAGGTTTCCGCTAAAATTGACATTATTTAAGTTATTTGCTTCTCCAAGGTTAGATGAAAATTCCGAAGTTTCAACAAACACTTCGTTTTTATTTAAAATCAACGTGCTAAAACCTCCAATAAGATTTACACCTATTTTTTGACTATTATTAAGTTTGTACTTTAATTCTAACGGAATTTCTATATAACCAAATACTTGATTTAAAACACCTTTTATAGGAACTGAAGAAGTAGTCTCTAATTGTATATTATTTAAAATATCTCCAGCCTGTACATTTAATATATTTGCTGCACTAGAATAATTTACATTCGTTAACCTTTGAAGTCCTTGTTGACTAGGACTTATAAAAACATCTCCAATTTTATAACCGACATCTACCATTGTAATTCCAGATTGTAAACTTAATTTTTTATTTATTCTATAACCAACCTTCACTCCATATGACATTGTTTTACTTCCTTGCTTAGGACTGTTTTCAAATTTAAGATCTAAAGGAGATCCTTTAGTATTAAAAGAATTATATGCTATTGGAGCAAATACAGAAGCTACAGACCATTTTTTAGTATTCTCATCTACTTCTTTTTCTTCCTCAACATTTTCAGTTAGAATATTTTCTAAGGACTCTAACTTTTCTGCTTCTATTTCTAATTTTGCTAAAGTGTTTTCAGTTTCGGCAGCTTTGTTTAAATCAATTTTTTCATCTAGCAATTTGTCTTTTAGTTCTGTCAAGTTCTTATTAACACTTTCTTTAGCAATATTTCCCGTAATTTTATTTGATTGTGATGAATTAGCGTTTTGATTAGCGATATTTCCTGCAATTTTATCAGGTTGTGATGATACTGAGTCGTCAGTATTTTTTAAGCCAGTATTATCTGTTGTTGTAGTAACACTGTAATCGTTTGTGCTTTTTGTATTACTGTTTAAATTGTCTTTAGATTTATTTTTGTTTAATGGATAATCGTTTTGTTTTAAAGAATTATTATTAGTTGCAATTTCAGTATTTGATTCGTTTAAATTATTTTTAAGCTCAATTGCTGTAACAGTATTTTGAGTATTTTTTTGTTGATTCTTTTTAGAATTTGCTAGTTGAGTGTTCTCTTGCTGTTGTTTATCAGATAGTATTACTTTAGTTCTAATACCATCTTTGTTATCGTCATTTTCTACCTCAGTGATTAAAGACTCGTTTTCAGTTGAATTTAAAATATCCTTTTTAAGGATTTCTTTATTGATTTTAGGGGCACTCTCGTTATCTGAATCGATAACAATAGTATTGTCATTATTGATGTCAGAAGATTGTGAATTAAAATAATTTATACCTCCAATAGTCAGGAGTATTAAAATAGCTGCAACACTACCAATACTCATCCATAATGGAATTAACGATTTAGGCTTGCTGTTTTTGAGATTACGTTCAATACCTTTCCAAACATTATCTGGAGGAGAAACTTCAAAATCTTTGAGTTTTTCTTGAAATAAACGATCTATATTTTTATTAGTTTTCATTACTTTAATTTTGCATTTTTATACTGGTTTGCTCCTCTTCATTTAATTTTTCTCTTAAAATTAATCGTGCCCTTGATAAGTTTGATTTTGAAGTACCCTCGGTAATCGTTAATTTGTTTGCGACTTCTTTATGAGAATATCCATCTAAAACATAGAGGTTAAAAACCATTCTATATCTATCAGGAAGTTCTTGTATAATACTTAATAAAAAATCAAGGGAAACGGTTTCTTCATCTATTTCGACTATAATTTCGTCAGGAATTTCTTCTGTTACAAGGCTTAGCATACTTTTAGTTCTATACTTTTGTAATGCAGTATTTATTACAATTCGTTTCATCCAACCTTCAAAAGAACCTTTGTGATTGTACTGCCCTATTTTATTAAATATTGTAATAAAGCCATCTTGTAAGTTATCTTGAGCTTCAGCATAATTTTTAGAATATTTAAGACATAAAGCGAACAGTTTACCAGAGAATAGTTGGTAAACTTCGGCTTGTGCTTTGCGGTCATTTTTAGCACACCTTTGTATGAGTTTTTTTAAACCCATGTTTCGTTGGTTTATTTATATTACTGGAACCTCAATAATCAAATATTGATCAATTCCTTGGTTATCTCTTCCTTCCCAAAACATAAATATGTAAGGTTCGTTTTGTCTTGCTATTACGTTTATTGTGAATTCGCCTTCAATTGCTGCTTGCGTACATGTAGCATCGTTATTGACAATGGCAATCGCGCCTATTAACCTTGAAGTATTCTCATATACATAATCGTGATTATAAAATCTATAGCACCCATTTGGTAAAACATAACTTACTTTAATTTGATATGTTTGACCTAATGTAAATTCACTTGGCATTTCAACGCTTGTTATTGGTACATATTCAAAATGCTGATTGATATCGTCATTACTCGATGGTGAACAAGCACTGATAGAAATAATGACTAATAAGATTAAAAAGTATCGTTTCATTTTTTAAATATTTTTTTGAGGTTTTTATGTAGTATAATGATGCTAAAAAGCACAAAAGGTTGCGTAAAATTACACTATTTTTGCATTCATTTATGACTGATAGTAAGCAAAATAGCATTTTCACGATCAACAATAGCAAAGAATTTGAAAAAAAGGCTCTTAAGATTTTTCAATTTCAAGCAAAAAATTGTGCTGCTTATGCTGATTTTATTTCTTTTTTAAAAGTTGATGTTAATGCTGTAAAATCACTTACTGATATTCCTTTTTTACCAATTCAGTTTTTTAAAACTCATCAAATTGTTGCCAATCAGAACCCAATTCAACAAACTTTTTTAAGTAGTGGAACTGGAGGAATCCAAAGTCAGCATTTTGTGACTGATGTTTTGCTGTATGAAGATAGTTATCGCAAAGGATTTCAACACTTTTATGGCAATATTGAAGATTATACTGTCTTAGCATTATTACCAAGTTATTTAGAACGAAATGGCTCATCATTAATTTATATGGTTGATGATTTAATCAAAAAAAGTAAAAACTCGGAAAGTGGTTTTTTTCTAAAAAACACTAAAAAATTAACTAAAATCATTCAAAATCACTCAAAAAACGATAAAAAACTACTTATTTTGGGTGTTTCTTATGCATTGTTAGATTTGGTCGAAAGCCAACAATTTGATTTAAAGGGTGTCATCATTATGGAAACTGGCGGAATGAAAGGAAGACGAAAAGAGATGATTCGCGAGGAGTTACATACTATTTTATGTAAAGGATTTGGAGTTAGTGAAATACATTCAGAATACGGAATGACAGAACTGTTGAGTCAAGCATATTCAAAAGGAAATGGCATATTTGAAACTCCAAATTGGATGGAAATATTGGTGCGAGATACTGAAGATGCACTTACATTGTTACCAAACGGTAAAACAGGAGGAATTAATATAATTGACTTAGTCAATATCAACTCTTGTAGTTTTATAGCAACACAAGATTTAGGTAAAAAACTAACGGATAATACTTTTGAGATTTTGGGGCGTTTCGATAATTCTGATATTAGAGGTTGTAATTTGTTGATTAACTAGAAAAATGAAGAATAAAAGAATTATTTTAATAGTTTTAGTAGTGCTTTTTAGTATTGGTTGTGACCAAGTTTCTAAAAGCGTTGCTAGAAACAACATAAATGATAATGAAATTATACATATCTTAAAAGATAATTTGGCCTTTACAAATGTTGAAAATAATGGTGCTGCTTTTGGTTTAGGGGTTGATTCACCTTTATTTTTAAAAATATTTTATTTACAGTTGATTCCGATTTCAATCCTCTTATTTTTATTTAGAATGATTGTTACTGATACAGAATTTTCTAAGTTAACTATAATAGGAACTGCACTTGTAATTGGAGGCGCATTTGGAAATATTTTAGACCGAATGCTTTATAGATCGGTAACCGATTTTATTAAATTAAACATAGGAGTAAATAAAACGATTATATTTAATGTTGCAGATATTCTGGTCGTTTTAGGCATGTTCTTGGTTATTGTAGACTTAATTATAAATTATAATAAGAAAAAAGTTTCAAGTTAGTTTTGAAAATTCTGACTTTCGTGACTTTAATTTATGAATTCAATAACGACACTTGACTTTGTCATTTTTTTCGACTAACTTTACCTATCGTACGATAAAGTTCATTAAAACGAAACATTATCTTAACCATTAGCGTTCATTAGAACAAAGACAACTAGAATAAGAAAAAATCGAAAACATTTCCAAAGTGTAACAAATACTATTTTTTTTAATCAAAGGAATACAAACAATTAAAAAAACAATAGTATTATGACAAAATTGATTAAAATTATTCTTACACTTTTTATTGCTATAGCAGTAACAAATTGTTCAGTTTCAAAAAACAAAACAACTACAGTTGAATCACAACAATCCCAACCAATCAAAATAGAAACGATTGGAAAAGGAAAACCAATATTTTATCTTCCAGGTTTTACAGTTCCAGGTTCAATATGGAAAGAAACAACTGAAAACATAACTCTAAATAGAAAATCTTATCTCATTTCATATGCAGGGTTTAATGGAAACAAGCCAATAGAAATGCCTTGGTATAATACTATCAAAAGTTCAATTATCAAATACATAAAAGAAAATAATCTAAATGAAATAATAATAATTGGACACAGTATGGGCGGAAATTTGGCTATTGATATAGCGTCTGAATTACCAGATAAGATTTCAAAAATTGTAATAGTTGAAGCATTACCTTGTATGCGTGAAGTAATGATGCCTAATGTTCCAGCAGAAAGTTTATTCTATGAAAGTCCATACAATAAAAAAATACTTGAAATGGATGAGCAACAATTCAAAGGTATGGCGTCAATGATGGCATCAAATATGACATTAAATAAAGAGAAAGTTGAGACTTTAACAAATTGGATATTAGAAGCAGACCGAAAAACTTGGGTTTATGGATATACAGATTTATTAAAACTCGATTTAAGAAATGTTTTAAGCAAAACAAAGTGTGAAACTTTAATAATTGGGGCTTCTTTTCCTGACGTTAAAATAGCAAAGGAAAACTATGAAAATCAATATTCGAACCTGACAAATAAAAAGATTGTTATGGCATCCAATAGTAAGCATTTTGTAATGTTTGACCAACCAAAATGGTTTTATGAAACTGTAAATGATTTTTTAGTCAATGAAAAAAAGTAGAACTAAACTTTTTGAAACAATTTATCACCAGCACGAATCAATGGTTCTACAAATGTGCTTAGGTTTTGTTAAAGGAGATAACGACATAGCAAATGACTTATTACAAGAAGTGTTTATTAGTGTTTGGAATAATTTAGAGAAATTTAAAGGAGCGTCAACCTACAAAACTTGGATATATAGAATAACAGTAAACACTTGTTTGCAGTATATAAAAAAGGAGAAAAAAGAAAGAACATATCCTATTTTGGAAATCGAAAACCAAACATCTGTTGCAAATAATGAAAACGTAACAAATCCGAATATTCAGAGATTATATAATGCAATTGGACAACTAAAAAAAATAGACAGATTAATAATTATGATGGTTTTAGAAAATCAAGATTATGATAGTATTTCTGAAATTATTGGAATAAAACCTATGAATGTGAGAGTTAAAATTCATAGAATTAAAAAACGTCTTGAAACAATTTCAAAAAACAATAATAATGAATAGCGAATTTAATAAACTTCAGAACAAATGGGAAGGCAGCAAAAAGGAGATTGAACTTTCTAACGATAGTTTAGATGTTTTGTACAGTAAAATAAAGGAAAAAGAGAAAGAGAATTATTTTTTCTATTATGGAACAATTACAATTTTATTAGTAACATTTATCATCATTTCATTGTTTTTTTATTATGTAGCACCAGTCAAAGAAACTTTAAGTAGAATTGGTGTTGGATTAATGATTTCAGGATTATTGTTTAGAATTTTAATTGAAATAATTAGTATTTATAAAGCAAAACAAATAAATAATATTGACAACACTTTAAAAACAACAGAAAACACAATCAATTTTCATCAGTTTAGAAAAACAATTCATAAAGTTATAGCACCAATAATTATTGCTTTATACACTATTGGTTTTTATATAATTACACCTGAATTTAGTTTATATATTGAATTTTGGAATTTAGTTTTAATTGATATTTCGTATGTAATTATTGGGATAATCCTTTTTATTGTAATAAGAAAAAGTGTTAAAAACGAAATGCAAAAACTGACAGACATTATGGAATTAAAAAATGACATAACCGAATGAAAATCAATAACGAAACGCTAACAATGTATAAAAACAATAGCGGCTTTAGTGATAAATTCAAAGGTAGTATCTTTGTACAAAGTTTAGTGATAAATTGAAAGGTTTGCCCCTCGAAACCCGCTACTATTCTTATACAAACCGATACATAAAATTATCCAATACAGGTTAACTATTTTTTATTGTAAACTCAATATAAAAAAGAGAACCTACACAACCTTCAATAAGAAATAACTCTTTTTACCTCGCTGTAAGAGTATATATTTATCAGCAATTAAATCATTTGAAGTAATTACAAAGTCGTCTTTTACTTTGTTTTTATTTACTGATATTGAGTTTTCTTTCAAGGCTCTACGTACTTCACCGTTAGATTTTAAAAAGCCAGTATCTGCAAATGCTGGTACAATTTCAAATCCGTTTTCAACCTGTTCTTTTGTTATTTCTGCTTGCGGCACACCGTCAAAAACATCTAGAAAAGTTTGCTCATCCAATGTCTTTAAATCTACAGAAGTAGATTTTCCAAACAAAATGTTTGAGGCTTTTATAGCATTTTCATACGCATCTTTCCCGTGCGTCATTGTAGTAACTTCTTCACCAATTTTCTTTTGTAGAACACGCATGTGAGGCGCTTCTTTATGTTCTGCAATTAAAGTTTCAATGGTTTCTTTGTCAAGAAATGTAAATATTTTGATGTACTTCTCTGCATCAGCATCAGAAGAGTTTAACCAATATTGATAAAATTTATAAGGAGAAGTTCTCTTAGCATCCAACCAAACGTTTCCTCCTTCTGTTTTTCCAAATTTTGTTCCGTCTGCTTTAGTGACAAGCGGCACTGTAATAGCGTAGGCTTTTCCTTGCGCTTTTCTACGTACCAATTCTGTTCCTGTGGTGATATTTCCCCATTGATCAGAACCTCCCATTTGTAGCAAACAGTTTTTTTCTTTATACAAATGATAGAAGTCATATCCTTGAAATAATTGATATGTAAACTCTGTAAAACTCATTCCTTCAGAACCTTCTCCACTGATTCTTTTCTTTACAGAATCTTTCGCCATCATGTAGTTTACAGTAATGTGTTTTCCTGTATCACGTACAAAATCAATCAATGAAATTTCTTTCATCCAATCGTAATTGTTAACCAATTCTGCTCCGTTTCCATCATCTGAAAAGTCTAAAAAACGCTCTAATTGCGCTTTTACTCCTGCAATATTATGGTTTAATGTCGCTTCGTCTAACAAATTACGTTCAGCAGATTTTCCTGAAGGATCACCAACCATTCCTGTTGCTCCACCAAGTAAAGCGATTGGTTTGTGACCGCAAAGTTGAAAATGTTTTAAGATGAATATTTGCACCAAACTACCAATATGCAAAGAGTCTGCAGTTGGATCAAATCCAATATATGCAGTTGTTCTTTCTTTGGCGAGTTGCTCTTCTGTTCCAGGCATAATGTCGTGTAACAAGCCTCTCCATTTCAATTCTTCTACAAAATTCTTCATTCTAAAAATAATTTTGTACAAAGATAGAAATGAATGTAGAATTTAAGAATGAATAATGAATAATTATTTTTAATCTCATAATTGCAAAGATTCTTCGCTTTACTCAGAATGACACTTTCACCTTTGTCCCTTAAACCTTTTGTCACTTTGCGCCTTTTTCCATACTTTCGTTGCATGATATTAGTTACAGGAGGAACAGGATTGGTTGGTACGCATTTATTGGCTTCGCTTGTTCAAAAACAAGAGAAAATTAGAGCAATTCATAGAAAGAGTAGCAACTTAGATGCTGTAAAAGAGGTGTTTTCTTTTTATTTTGATGATGTTACTGCTCAGTTTTCAAAAATTGAATGGATTGAAGCGGATATTACTGATGTAACTTCGTTAGAAAAAGTATTTGAAGGAGTAACCTATGTGTATCATGTCGCTGCATTGGTTTCTTTTAATCCGAAAGAATATCATTTGATGCGAACAATAAATATAGACGGAACTGCAAATATTGTCAATTTTTCAATTACTCAAAAAGTCAAAAAATTATGTTTTGTAAGTTCTATTGCTGCGATTGATAAAACACATAAAAACGGATTGATTGACGAAACTGGAGATTGGACAGTAGAAGCAAATAATTACGGTTATGCAATCTCAAAATATGGAGCAGAAATGGAAGTGTGGCGAGGAACACAAGAAGGGCTAGACGCAGTAATTGTAAATCCTGGACTTATCTTAGGTTCTGGATGTTGGGATACAAGTTCTGGAAAGATTTTTAGCGAAGTAAATAAAGGATTAAAGTTTTATACTGAAGGAGTCACAGGATATGTAAGCGTTAAAGACGTTGTGAAATCAATGGTTAAATTGATGGAAAGTAACATTAAAAACGAACGTTATATTTTGGTTGCCGAAAACAGAAGTCTAAAGGATATTCTATTTCAAATTGCTAATGCATTTGGTAAAAAAAGACCTTCGATAAAAGTTACAACTTTATTAGCCGAAATTGGATGGAGACTTTTATATATTCCATCTAAGCTATTTGGTACAGAAGCAAAATTAACCAAGCAAACAGCAAAATCTATTCATAACAAATATCATTTTTCTAATGCTAAAATCAAAAAAGCAATTGAAATTGAGTTTGAGTCAATTGATGAAGTAATTAAAGAAGTTTCTAGTAATTTTAAAAGAGAATTACCTCACAAAAGAAGTGTCTTTTAAAACTTTGTTTGGTGGTCTTTCAGGTGATGAATTTTCGTTTAGAGCAGGTTTTGATGCTCTAGTTATAGAATCTTGTTGAATTTTTTCAAGATCATATTTTTCCATCATTTTATCAAGTCTATTTTTGACCATTTTTAATATGTCGTCGTATTGATCAATATCCGTAGTGTAATAAAAATTACTAGCAGAGAATTGAGTGCTATCAATACCATATTTATCATACACCAAGTGCATATATTCTATTTTGCTTTCACCGTCTTTGTTTTTAATAGTTTTAGCGCTAAGTGCAATTTGCATATCTACCAATAAATCAACCATTTGATCTTTAGAAATAAGGTCTTCAGGCTTTTTATAAATTGTGTTACTTGTACACGAAATTATAAAAATTGAAATGAGTATGATAGTTATAAATTGCTTCATTATCTGTCGAATAGTAAGCGTTTCCCTTTTAGTTCCTCGTTAAACACTCCTTTATTATACATAAGGTTCCCGTTTACAAATGTAAGTGATATTTTTGATTGAAACGTTGTTCCTTCAAATGGCGACCAACCGCATTTGTATAAAATATTGTCTTTTGTCACAGTCCATGGGCTCGAAGGATCAATTAGTACCAAATCAGCAAAATAACCTTCTTTTATAAAACCTCTTTTTTCTATTCTAAATAGTTTTGCAGGATTGTGACACATTTTTTCAACTATTTTTTCAACTGATATTTTCCCTTCAGCATGCATTTTAAACATTGCTACCAATCCATGTTGAACTAATGGTCCGCCACTTGGCGCTTTTGTGTAAACGTTGTTTTTTTCCTCGAGTGTATGAGGTGCATGATCAGTTGCAACAACATCAATTCGTCCATCTAAAAGCGCTTTCCAAAGCCCTTCTCTATCTTTTGCTGTTTTTACTGCAGGATTCCATTTGATAAGTGTTCCTTTTTTCTTGTAATCAGAATCATCAAACCATAAATGGTGAATGCAAACTTCTGAGGTAATTTTTTTCTTTTCTAATGGTATTTTGTTACTGAAAAGTTTAGTTTCTTTTGCTGTTGATAAATGAAACACATGCAGTCTTGCACCTGTTTTTTTAGCTAAAGCGATTGCCTTAGAGGAAGAAATATAACACGCCTCTTCACTTCTTATTTTTGGATGTAATTCAATAGGAATGTTGTCTCCATAAATGGCTTTTTGCTCGCTTAAATTTTTTTGAATTGTTGCTTCGTCTTCACAATGAACAGCGATTAACATGTCCGTAGAAGAAAATATTTTCTCAAGAACTTCTTCGTTGTCAACCAACATATTTCCTGTTGATGAGCCTAAGAAAAGTTTAATGGCAGCAACATTTTTTGGGTTTGTTTTGAGCAACTCTTCCAAGTTGTCATTTGTACCGCCAAACATAAATGAATAGTTTGCGTACGAACTTTTTGCAGCGATTTCAAATTTATTTTCAAGTAGTTCTTGCGTAGTAGCTTGAGGTACGGTGTTTGGCATTTCTATAAACGATGTAATTCCTCCAGCAACAGCAGCTTTACTTTCTGAGCCTATGTCTGCTTTATGTGTAAGTCCAGGTTCTCTAAAGTGAACTTGATCATCTATAACTCCAGGAATTAGGAATTGATTTTCAGCATCAATAACCTTGGTTTCTGTGTCTTTTTGACTGATTGTTTCTGCAATTTCAACAATATATTCCCCTTCAATGAGTAAATCTCCTTCAAAAATAGAATTTTCATTTACTATTCGAGCATTTTTTATAAGTGTCTTTTTCATGTGTTTATAACTAATTTTTCATGAATTTCATTTTCAATACTCCAAAAATTGCTTCTGAAATAATAGATCCATTCATTTTAGATTTTCCTCTAATTCTATCGGTAAATGTGATAGGAATTTCAACAATCTTAAAATTATTTTTCCATGCTTTAAATTTTAATTCAATTTGAAAAGCATATCCAAGAAATTTAATTTTTTCTAAATCAATTTTTTCTAAAACAGTACGTTTGTAACAAACAAAACCTGCTGTTGTATCTTTTACGGGAATTCCTGTAATGATTCTAACGTATTTTGACGCAAGATATGAGAGCAATAATCTTTTTTTATCCCAATTATTTATTTTCCCTCCTTTTATGTATCGTGAGCCAACACTTACATCATTATCGTCTTTTGCACAAGCATTATAGAGTGATTCTAATTTTTCTACAGGATGAGAGAAATCAGCATCCATCTCAATAATATATTGATATTCTTTACATAATGCCCATTTAAAACCATGAACATATGCAGCGCCTAAACCCGTTTTTTCTTTTCTAATTTCAAGAAATAAACGGTTCGAAAACTCAACTAATAATTTCTGAACTATTTGGTAAGTTCCATCAGTTGAAGTGTCATCAACAATAAGTATGTCAAATTCCTTTTTTTGAGAGAAAACAGCACGAATAATCAATTCGATATTTTCTTTTTCATTATATGTAGGAATAATTACTAAGGTATTAGACATAAAAATTTATTGTAATGCAAAGGTACAGTTTTTTATTCCCAATTTCACCCTGTTTTTAAGGCGAACATTTGAATTTATGATTTTTTTAACGACTAGTAGAATGTTTAAAAAAGTAATTTTTTTTTATTTAAAGCAACATTTTTTGAAAGGAAAAAGAGTTTTTTAAAATAAAATAGTATTAAATTTTCTAAAACTAACAATTTTATAGGGTTTGTTGTTAGTTCTTTCTTTTCTGTTTTCATAAAAAAAGCAACATTTACTAAGATTTTTCCTATAAAAAACACAACTTTCTATATTATTGATTGTTAGCCACCTACTTGCTTTTAAAAACAATAAAATAGTGTCATTTCTCATTTGTTTTGTTTTATATTGTATCTTTGTGCCTTTAAAATAACACTTGTTTTGATAATTTTCAAAATAATTGTTTGATTATATATCAAAAATAGTTAGTGATATTTTTGAATAAAAAAATAAAAATTACAATATGAAAGTGAAAACAATTTTGGTGTCTCAGCCAAGCCCTAAATCTGAGAGTTCCCCATATTTTGAATTAGCAAATAAGCAAAAAGTAAAAATTGACTTTAGATCATTTATTCATGTTGAAGGAGCTTCATCTAAAGAAATAAGAGTACAAAAAATCGACTTAAATAGCTTTACCGCTATTATTTTTACAAGCAGAAATGCAGTAGACCATTTTTTTAGAATTGCTGATGAAATGCGTTTTACTGTTCCAGACGCATTAAAATATTTCTGTGAATCAGAAGCAATTGCATATTATTTACAAAAGTATGTTGTTTATAGAAAACGTAAAATTTATGTTGGTAAAAAAACATTCCCAGAATTAATAAAATTGATTAAAAAACATAAATCTGAAAAATTCTTATTACCATGTTCTGATAAATTAAAGGCATTAATTCCACAAGAATTAAATGAATTGGAAGTTGATTGGACAAAAGGAGTTTTTTATAAAACAGTGGTAAGTGACTTGTCAGATTTAGAAAATGTGTTTTATGACATTTTAGTATTCTTTAGTCCTTCAGGAATTGATTCTTTATTTAAGAATTTCCCTCAGTTCGAACAAAAGAACACCAGAATTGCTGTGTTTGGGAACTCTACAGTTAAAGCGGCAGAAGATGCAGGTTTAAAGTGTAATATTAAGGTGCCAACACCAGAAACACCATCAATGACTATGGCTTTAGAAAAGTATATTGTTGATGTAAATAAAAAATAAGATTTAGTAGAAATCAATTAAAAACCGTTACGTAAGTGACGGTTTTTTTATGTAAAAAGGTTTGAGAAAACATCTTCTATCTTAGAAACCAAAACAACATCAATAGCGCTTTTTTTCTTATTAAATTTATTGAATTTTGAAACAAAAATCTTTTTAAATCCAAGTTTTTCAGCCTCTAAAATACGTTGATCTACACGATTTATAGGACGAATTTCTCCCGCCAAACCAACCTCAGCAGCAAAACAAAACTCTTGTGGAATTGCTTCATCTTCGTTTGATGAAAGTATTGCAGCAACTACCGCCAAATCTATCGCAGGATCTTCAACTTTGATTCCTCCAGTAATATTTAGAAATACATCTTTTGCTCCAAGCCTAAATCCTGCGCGCTTTTCTAAAACAGCCAATAGCATATTTAATCGCTTGATATTATATCCTGTTGCAGAACGTTGAGGTGTTCCATAAACTGCCGTGCTCACCAATGCTTGAACTTCAATCATCAAAGGTCTAATGCCTTCTAAAGTTGCAGAAATTGCAGTTCCGCTTAATGATTCATCTTTTTGTGAAATTAATATTTCTGATGGATTTTCTACTTCTCGCAAACCGATGCTTTGCATTTCATAAATTCCTAATTCTGCCGTAGAACCAAAACGATTTTTTTGAGTTCGTAGTATTCTATAAGTATGATTTCTATCGCCTTCAAATTGTAAAACAACATCAACCATATGTTCCAAAATTTTTGGTCCAGCAATGTGACCATCTTTTGTAATATGACCAATCAAAATAACAGGTGTTGCCGTTTCTTTTGCAAATTTTATTAATTCAGCCGTTGTTTCTCTAATTTGTGAAATACTTCCAGGAGAAGCGTCAATAGTATCAGTATGTAGCGTTTGAATAGAATCAATCACAACAATTTCTGGTTGAATTTCTTCTATGTTTCTAAAAATATTTTGTGTTTTGGTTTCTGTTAGAATTAGACAGTCATTATTTTTGTTTGCAAGTCTTTCTGCACGCATTTTTATCTGACTTTGACTTTCTTCACCTGAAACATACAAGACTTTTTTAGCGATTGATAAAGCGACTTGTAAAATCAATGTAGACTTCCCAATTCCAGGTTCTCCACCTAAAAGTAATACAGAACCTTTCACCAATCCTCCTCCAAGAACACGATCTAATTCATTGTTTTTAGTTTGAATTCTATCTTCAGCATTTAATTGAATTTCGCTAATTTTTAAAGCCTTTGAAGTTTTTTTTACAGATGATGTCTGTTTCCAACTTCGTTTTTCTTCCTTTTGAATTACTTCTTCAACAATAGTATTCCACTCATTACACGAAGTACATTTTCCAATCCACTTTGCATATTGAGTGCCACAATTTTGACAAAAAAAGGTTGTTTTAGTTTTAGCCATAAGACAAAGAAACGGAATTATTTCTCTTTATTGTACAATGGTAAGAATAAAAAGGAAAGTCCTCCGAATATAAGAATCATTAGCGTTTGCGCAGTCCACATAATCCATCCAAATGCGTTGGCCGGATTTTCAGCAATACCGTATAAAACAAGAACTCCAGCAACAAAAACAGGATAAGTCCCTAAGCCTCCATTTGTAAGTGCCATACTCAATCCGCCAATTACGAATCCTACTATAATAGCACCAAAAGGAAGGTCAGAAGTTTCAGGCAAAGCAAATGAAACTACATAAAACATCAGTACATACATCGCCCAAATAAAAACAGTATGAAATATAAATGCCCATTTATTTTTCATTTTGAAAATGCTCTTTACACCTTCTAGCAATCCATTAATAAAGTTTTTGATTTTTATTGCAAATGGTTTTTTAGATTTTTTTAAAAAATAGAAGCAAAGTAAACTAACAACCCCTAAAATAACTAAGAAACCAATTGATTTAACAGGATCAGAGCCCTCTTTTATCAGTGCTTTTTTAATTAAATCTGCTTGTAAAAAAAAAGCAATTCCTATGATAGAAAGCAACATAATAACGTCAGTTATTCGTTCGGCAATAATAGTCCCTATTGCTTTTTCAAAAGGAACATTTTCATATTTAGTAATTGCACTTCCTCTAGCAACATCTCCTGCTCTAGGAATGATTAAATTCACCAAATAAGATATTAAAACAGTCATCACAAGATTTGGAAATTTAGGATTATATCCCAAAGGGTTTAGCATAAATTTCCAACGATACGCACGTGACAAATGACTCAGAATTCCGAAAAACAAAGACAAGAAAACCCAATAGTAATTAGCCGTTTTAAATGAATTAATAATTGCTGTTTTATCTTCAGGAGAAAGTTTGGAGAGAAAATTCCAAATTAAAAAAACTCCCAAAGCAATTGGAAGAATCGCGAATAATATTTTTTTAGTTTTTTTATTCAACTTTTTAGGTCAGTAAATTTGTATCTTCATTTGGAAAAATAATCCAAGGCTTAAATGTTTTAGCGACTTCAAAATCTAGATTGGCATATGTAATAAGAATTAAAACATCTCCAACGGCAACTTTTCGTGCTGCAGCACCATTGAGAATGATTTCACCTTTTTTACGCTCTCCAGGAATCACATAGGTCTCAAGACGCTCACCGTTATTGTTATTTACAATTTGGATTTTTTCACCTTCAATAATATTGGCTGCATCCATTAAATCTTGATCAATAGTAATGCTGCCAATATAATTTAAGTCAGCACCTGTAACTTTTACGCGGTGAATTTTAGATTTTACTACTGTAATTTGCATGGTGCAAAATTAGGAAATTTTTTAAACAAATAGTTTATAATCTTATATTATCAATCAATCGAATTTCTCCTGCAAAAACAGCAATAAAAGCACGATATCTTTTATCGTCATCTTTTTTTATAATTGTTTTAAGTGTTTTTTGATCAGCAATTTCAAAATATTCTAACTCTAACAACGGATGCTTTTTAAACTTCTTTTTCACCCAATTTATTACTTTTTTGGCAGTGTTTTTTTTGAATTTCTTTCTTGCTTTTTTGATTGTTTTGTAGATAAATGGCGCAGCAAGTCTATGTTCATCAGAAAGGCGTGTATTTCTTGAGCTCATCGCCAATCCATCATCCTCTCTAAAAATTTCACATCCAACAATATTGATTGAAATATTGTGTTTTTCAACCATTTTTTTGATTATTTGCAATTGTTGAAAGTCTTTTTCACCAAAAAAAGCATTTGTAGGTTTAACAATTTCAAATAATCGCTTTACAATGGTTCCGACACCGTCAAAATGACCATCACGAAACTTTCCTTCCATCTGATTTTCTAAACCATCAAACGTAAAATATTTTGATTGTATAGTATCGCCGTAAATTTCTTTGGCTGTTGGCGTAAAAACAACATTACAATTAACAGATTCTAATAATTTAAGATCGTTTTCTAAAGTTCGAGGATATTTTATTAAGTCTTCAGGCTTGTCAAATTGAGTAGGATTAACAAAGATGCTTACAACTACATGATCACTTTTCTCTTGCGCTTTTTTAATTAAAGATAAATGTCCTTCGTGCAATGCGCCCATAGTTGGCACAAAACCTACTCTTTTATCATCATTGATAGATGATAAATGCTGTTGGAGTTTTTTTACATTCTTAAAAACAAACATTATAATTATGTTAATTACTGTTAAAAGGCTTGCAAACTTACAGTTTTGCTATTAAATTCTGCATAAAATTTCGTATTTTTGCCCTTGAATTAATTTAGAAGAAGAAAGTAATGTTAGTGTTTCAATTTTTGATACACAAATCAAAGTTATATAGACATTCCTTTTTAACTGCTAAAATCAATCAAAATAAATAGATGAAAGACAAGAGAGTGTTATACGTTTCTTCAGAAGTGATTCCTTATTTGCCAGAAACAGAAATGGCGAGAATGTCATTTGAAACAGCAAGAATGGTGCATGGAATAGGAGGACAAACAAGGATATTTATGCCTCGTTTTGGTTTGATTAACGAGAGAAGGCACCAATTACACGAAGTGATTAGATTGTCTGGAATGAATATGATTATTAATGATATGGATATGCCATTAATCATTAAAGTTGCTTCTATCCCTAAAGAAAGAATGCAAGTTTATTTTATTGATAATGATGAGTATTTTAAGCGAAAAGCGACTTTTAGTGATGATGACGGGAAATTATTTGAAGATAATGATGAACGCATGATTTTCTTTGCCAAAGGTGTTGTAGAAACTGTTAAGAAATTAAATTGGGCACCAGACATTATCCATGTTCATGGTTGGATGGCATCTTTACTGCCAATATATTTAAAAGAATATTATAAAGACGACGCATTATTTGCCGATAGTAAAATTGTTACTTCAATATACAATAACGATTTTGGAGGAGCGTTAAATAAAGAACTAATTAATAAAATAGGTTTTGATAAAGTTGAAAACACCGATTCTATTAATGAGCCAAACCATCACAATCTTCTAAAAATCGCTATAGAAAATTCAGATGCTATCATCACAGGAAGTGAAGACATAAGCAGTGAATTGATAGATTATGCGAAATCATTAGATAAACCAGTATTAGACTTTTATCCTGAAGATGATTTTAAAGATGCGTATTTAGAATTTTATCAAACAAAAGTATTACAAGAATAAAAAATCACCCTTAAATTATGACAACAAAAGTTGTGAAAACCATAAAACAAATTGCATTGTTTTCTGTACTCTTTATGAGTATGTTATCTTGCGAAAATGATATTGAAAATTTAGGAACTAATATTGTTGAAAACGAAATTTTTGACACACAACAATATGATTCTCAATTGACTGCGTACAATAAAAATATATTAAAAAGGAGAGCAAAAGGATTAGGACAGTATTTATTAGGAGTTTATAAAAACGACGACTTTGGACAATTAGAGGCTTCAATCGTAACGCAATTAGAGCCTTCTGGAGTAATTGATTTTGGTCTTGACCCTTCAATTGATCTTGTTATTCTTTCAATACCTTATCAAGCAACAAATTTAGCTACTAGTGGCGAAAAACCTGAATATGAATTGGATTCTGTTTATGGAAATCAAGGTGCAGAATTTAATTTAAATGTGTATGAATTAAGTACATATTTAAACACTCTTGACCCAATAGACCCTTCAAATGAACTGGATTATTTTACAGATGAAACATATGCTTATAATACAACACCTCTGTATTCGGGACTATTTAGACCAAAGGCAAATGATACGGTTTTATATGTTGAAAGACCAGAAGTAATTCTTGATTTTAACACAATGTTGCATGATAGAGATACTATTAAGAGAGTAAATGCATCGCCATTTATTAAATTGCCATTAGACGAAAGTTTTTTTACAACAAATTTTTTGCAAAACCCTTCGTTTCCTGAAACGACTGCGGCTTTTGTAGAATTCTTTAATGGACTTTATATTGAGGCTACTGATGATTCAAATTTTCCTGCATCAATAATGTCTTTAGATTTGAATGGCGCGAATGTAACGATATACTATACAAACTCTATTTTAACTGACGAAACGATTAAAGATGCTGAAGGTAATATTATTTCACAAACTGATTTAAATGGGAATGGTATTTTGACAGAAGAAGATGTACCTGTTAGAACAAAACAATCAGCAACATTTACTTTTAGCGGTATCACAACCAATACTTACGTGAGAGACTATGCAACACCAACCAATGACATATTGGTTATAAACAATCCAGATACATTTGGGGGAGACGAAAGATTATATCTTCAAGGCGCTTCAGGATCATTTGCCTTAATCGATTTATTTACTTCTGATAATATTGAAGATTTAAGAAATAATGATTGGCTAATTAATGAGGCAAGTTTAACATTTTATGTAGACCAAAGTTCAGATACGTCTATCGCACCAGAACAATTATTTGTTTATAATTATGCGGAAAATGCTCAAATGACAGATATGTTTACAGAAGGACCAATTGAGTATGGTGGAATATTAGAAAGAGATGGAGATGACAAGCCTTTAAAATATACGATTAACATTACGGATTACATTTCTAATATTTTAAAATCAACAGAGCCTATAGAGCCTTCACAATTAGCAGTAAAAGTACATAATACATCAGATACTCCAACAGCAATAGGAGATATTGAAATAAAAGACTTTAGTTGGACGCCAAAAGGTATTGTGATACATGGAAATCAATCTTTAAATGTAGAAAAAAGAATAAAATTAGAGATTACATATACTGAACTCAACTAAATAAACCCCAAATTTATGTGTGGAATTGCTGGATATATAGGTTACAGAGATGCTTACCCTATCATTATTAAAGGATTACAAAGATTAGAATACAGAGGCTATGATAGTGCTGGAATCCTACTATATAATAATGATGTTATTATTTCTAAAACCAAAGGAAAAGTTTCTGATTTAGAAGAGTTAATGAACTCTGGAGTTTCTAAAGAAGGAAATATTGGTTTTGGACATACACGTTGGGCAACTCATGGAATTCCAAATGACATTAATTCTCATCCACATACATCAAATTCAGGAAACCTTGTTATTATTCATAACGGAATAATTGAAAACTATGATTCTATTAAAAAAGAATTAATAAAAAGAGGCTACACTTTTCAAAGTGATACAGATACTGAAGTTTTAGTTAATCTTATCGAAGAGGTAAAAAAAGAAAATAAATGTAAGTTAGGAAAAGCAGTACAAATAGCCCTAAATCAAGTTATAGGCGCTTATGCAATTGCAGTTTTTGATAAAACAAAACCAAACGAGTTAGTAGTTGCTCGCTTAGGAAGTCCAATTGCTATCGGAATTGGTAAAGAAAATAAAGAGTTTTTTATTGCTTCTGATGCCTCTCCTTTTCTTGAATATACAAAAAACGCCATTTATTTAGAAGATGAAGAGATGGCAATTATTAGAGAAAATAAAGATATTGAAATCAGAAAAATTAATGATGATTCAATAATTACTCCTGAAATTCAGCAATTAAAAATGAACCTTGAGCAAATAGAAAAAGGAGGTTATGACCACTTTATGCTTAAGGAGATATATGAGCAACCTCATGCTATTACAGATACCTATAGAGGTCGTTTAAATGCAAATAGTGGTATTATTCGCATGAGTGGAGTAGATGATAATATCGATAAGTTCTTAAACGCTGACAGAATAATTATTGTAGCTTGTGGTACATCTTGGCACGCAGGATTAGTTGCAGAATATCTTTTTGAAGATTTAGCACGTGTACCTGTTGAGGTAGAATATGCTTCTGAGTTTAGATACAGAAATCCAATTATCAACCCAAATGATGTAATTATTACAATTTCACAATCTGGAGAAACAGCTGATACATTGGCAGCTATTAAATTGGCTAAAGAAAAAGGAGCATTTGTATTTGGTATATGTAATGTTGTAGGATCTTCAATCGCTAGAGAAGCGCATGCAGGAGCTTATACACATGCTGGACCAGAAATTGGTGTAGCATCAACAAAAGCATTTACAACTCAAATTACTTTACTTACTCTAATTGCATTAAAATTAGGGAAAGCAAAAGGAAACCTTTCAACAGCTAAGTATCATAATTATTTACAAGAAATGGAGCAAATACCTAAAAAGGTTGCTGCATTATTAACACCAGAAACAGATGCAATAGTAAAATACATTGCTTCTGTTTATAAAGATGCTTCAAATTGCTTATATCTTGGAAGAGGATATAATTTTCCAGTAGCATTAGAAGGCGCTTTAAAACTAAAAGAAATTTCATATATACATGCCGAAGGCTATCCTGCTGCAGAAATGAAACATGGGCCTATTGCATTGATTGATGAAAACATGCCTGTTTTTGTTATTGCTACCAAAAAAGGACATTATGAAAAAATAGTGAGTAATATCCAAGAAATTAAAGCACGAAGTGGAAAAATTATTGCAATTGTTACTGAGGGAGATACTGAAGTTAAGAAAATAGCAGATCATGTTATTGAAATTCCAGAAACGGAAGAAGCATTAACACCATTATTGACTACAATACCTCTGCAATTATTGTCATATCATATTGCTGTGATGTTAAATAAAAACGTTGACCAGCCAAGAAATTTAGCAAAGGCTGTAACGGTAGAATAAGGTTGCATTTTAAATAAAACAAAAAAACTCAACTTTAAAGTTGAGTTTTTTTGTTTATGACTTATCGTGAATTTTTGTAGATATATTATCATTCCAATTAGTGAGAATATCAGTGGCAACACTAGCACCACTTCCTGCTGCAATTGCGAATTGACTTCGCCAACCAGCAATTGTTCCACAAACGTATAAACCTTTTTTTATCAAATGATTAATGTTGCGTAGTTGAATCCTGTCTTTCATGGGGTTAGCTCTCATGTGAGGTTCGATATAGCCCTCTAATCCTTGTACAGAAAGTGGTTTGGAATAGTTTAAAGCAATAACAACATTCCTTGAATAATAACTATTTTTATTGGTTGTAATCAGAAAACCAATTTCTGCATCACCTATTAAAACCACTTTTTCATCATCTATTTGAAAAATATGTGGGTATAGATCTGAAAGTTGTTTTTTTCCCGAAATTAATAGTTCTTTCCCTTCAGTTCCAGGTCTGATCCCTAGGGCATTATTAAACAGAGCATTTTGTAAATGAGATGTTTTTTGATGCGCGATGATTCCAATTTTTTTATTCCTTGCATATGGTTTTTTATCAGCGGAGCCTAGAACCAATGCGCATTGCATCCCTGCAACTCCTCCTCCAACAATTAAAACATCAAATGTCATAAATTTTTGATTAAAACAACTCTTTAATATTTGCAGCAAATAACTTTATTGCAATTGCTAATAAAATAACACCAAAAACTTTGCGAATTATATTAATCCCATTTTTACCTATCAAGCGTTCTATTTTAGAAGAAGTCTTTAAAACGATATATATTAACAAAACATTTAATAAAACGGCTACAATAATATTTTCTAAACTAAACTCTGCTCTTAATGATAGTAAAGTTGTTAAACTTCCAGGACCTGCAATTAATGGGAATGCTAGCGGGAAAACCGATGCAGTTATAGCGTCTCCATCATCATCTTTATATAAAGTAATTCCCAAAATCATTTCTAATGCTATAAAAAACAATACAAATGAACCAGCAACAGCAAATGAATTTACATCAATACCAATGAGAGATAATAAACTTTGGCCTAAAAACAAAAACGCAATCATAATAAAACCCGCAATTATTGATGCTTTCTCTGATTGAATATGTCCTACTTTTTTACGCAGATCAATAATTATAGGAATATTCCCTATAATATCTATTACTGCGAATAACACCATAAAAGCAGTAAATATTTCTTTGAAGCTAAATTCCATTTTTTTAAATTTAAAGTACAAAATTAGGGAACTAACTTTAATTTTAGACAAAAAACAGAAATAAAAAATAGTATTTTTGCAATATGATTCAAATTGGAAAAGCACTTATTTCAGAAGAAATTATCGAAAAAGAATTCGTTTGTAATTTATCGGCATGTAAAGGAGCATGTTGTATTGATGGTGATGCGGGAGCGCCAATTGGCAAAGATGAAATCAATATATTAATGGATATTTATCCAAAAGTAAAACCTTTTTTAACTGAAGAAGGAAAAAAGGCGATTGAAGAACAAGGGCTATATACTACCAATGAATTTGGTGAGTATGAAACAACACTCGTGAATGGTAAAGATTGTGCATATGTGATTTTTGATGAAAAAAAAATTGCTCTTTGTGGAATCGAAGAGGCATATAATCAAGGAGAAGTAGATTGGAAAAAACCAATTTCATGTCATTTATATCCTATTAGAGTTCAAGATTATAGCGAATTTTCAGCAGTTAATTATCATAAATGGGAGATTTGTGACGATGCTTGTTCTCTTGGTAAAGAGTTGCAAGTTCCAGTTTATAAATTTGTAAAACAAGCCTTGATTCGTAAGTTTGGAGAAGATTGGTATAGCGAGTTAGAGCAAACAGCAATTCAATATCAAAAAAATAAAAAAGAGTCATAGTCTTTCAAAATTATTTTTTTTAAACTGACGTTTTAGAAACAACCCTAATAAATTCAACTTGCGAGAAGATTTTCATAATTTTAAAACACTGAAAATCAATGATTTAAAATCATTTGTTTTTTTCACTTAACTTATTTTAAAGACGCTTTTGTTAAAAAGTCGCTACGATTGTGAATAAGTATGACTTTTATTTTCAATCAAAAAATCCAATCTTTGTTTCTCTTCAACCTGAAGAAAAAGCCTATTTAAAAGACACATCAAAATAATAAAAAATAAATGCCTTCTAACGAACCAATTTTACAAGAAAATAAAAACCGCTTTGTGATTTTTCCAATTCAACATCATGATATTTGGGAATGGTATAAAAAACAACAAGCTATGATTTGGACTGCCGAAGAAATTGATCTAGAGGCTGATGTTAAAGACTGGGAAAATAAATTGACTGATGATGAGCGCTATTTTATAAAACACGTTCTTGCATTCTTTGCTGCAAGTGATGGTATTGTAAATGAAAATTTAGCTGAAAATTTTGTGAACGAAGTACAATATTCAGAAGCAAAATTTTTCTACGGATTTCAAATAATGATGGAAAATGTACATTCTGAAGTATATTCATTATTGATTGATACTTATGTTAAGAATGATGCAGAAAAAGATGAATTGTTTAGAGCCATTGAAGTGTTTCCAGCAATTAAAGAAAAGGCAGATTGGGCGCTACAATGGATCGATAGTGATAGTTTTGCTGAACGATTAATAGCATTTGCAGCAGTTGAAGGAATTTTCTTTTCAGGAAGTTTTTGTTCTATCTTTTGGATGAAAAAAAGAGGATTACTTCCAGGATTAGCATTTTCAAACGAATTAATCTCAAGAGACGAAGGTTTGCATTGCGACTTTGCAGTACACCTTCACAACAATCATATTGTAAACAAAGTGCCAAAAGAAAGAATTACAAAAATTTTGATAGACGCACTTGATATAGAAAGAAGATTTATTACGGAATCATTACCTGTAAGTTTAATCGGTATGAATGCCAAATTGATGACACAATATTTGGAATTCGTAACGGATAGATTATTACAAGAATTTGGTTGTGACAAAGTATATAGTACTTCAAATCCATTTGATTTTATGGAAATGATTTCATTGGAAGGGAAAACAAACTTTTTTGAAAAAAGAGTGTCGGAATACCAAAAAGCAGGTGTAAAATCTGGAGGAACAGGAAGTATTTCTTTTGACGCTGATTTTTAATAAAATTCTCATTTCTATCAATTAGAAAAGAGAAATCCCTTACAACTGTTTCCTTATTTAATAGGAAGCCCCAAAATTTGCCAATCACTCGGTAATTACAATCGAGTGTAAAAATATAACCAAAAATCAATTTTTAAAATTCTTGAATTTTAAAAAGATTAACCAACTTAAAAAACAATAAAAGTATGTTTGTAGTAAAGAGAGACGGCAGAAAAGAACCAGTAATGTTTGACAAGATTACGTCAAGAATCCGTAAAATGTGCTATGGTTTAAATAAAATTGTAGAGCCAACTAAAGTTGCTATGCGAGTAATTGAGGGATTATATGATGGAGTTACAACGTCAGAATTAGACAATCTTGCTGCAGAAACTGCTGCAACAATGACTGTTCAACATCCTGATTATGCAAAACTTGCTGCAAGGATTTCTGTTTCAAACTTACATAAAAGCACTAAAAAAACATTTTCAGAGGTTGTAACAGATTTATATACATATGTAAATCCAAGAACCGATAAGAAAGCACCATTAATTGCAGATGACACCTACAAAGTAATAATGGATAACGCTGCAAAGTTGGACTCAACAATCATTTACAACCGTGATTTTAACTATGATTACTTTGGGTTTAAAACATTAGAGCGTTCTTATTTATTGAAATTAAATGGTGAGATTGCTGAACGTCCACAACACATGCTAATGCGTGTTGCTGTCGGAATTCATGGTGAGGATCTTGATGAAGCAATCGCAACATACGAGTTGATGAGTAAAAAATTCTTTACGCACGCAACACCAACACTATTCAACGCAGGAACTCCAAAACCGCAAATGTCATCATGCTTTTTGTTGCAGATGCAAGACGATAGTATTGATGGAATTTATGATACATTAAAACAAACTGCCAAGATTTCACAATCTGCAGGAGGAATAGGATTGTCTATTCATAATATTAGAGCAACAGGGTCATACATTAGAGGAACAAATGGAACTTCTAATGGTATTGTACCAATGCTAAAAGTATATAATGACACAGCAAGATATGTAGATCAAGGAGGAGGAAAACGTAAAGGTTCGTTTGCAATGTATATAGAGCCTTGGCATGCAGATGTTTTTGAATTCTTAGATTTAAGAAAAAATACTGGAAAAGAAGAAATGAGAGCGCGTGATTTATTTTACGCAATGTGGATTCCAGATTTGTTTATGAAACGTGTACAAGAAGATGGAGAATGGACGCTAATGTGTCCAAACGAATGCCCTCATTTATTTGATACATATGGAGATGAATTCGAAAAATTATATGAAGGATACGAACAAGTAGGAAAAGGGCGCAAGACAATTAGAGCTCGTGAATTATGGGAAAAAATCTTAGAAGCGCAGATTGAGACTGGAAATCCTTATATGTTGTATAAAGATGCTGCAAATCGTAAATCAAACCAAAAGAATTTAGGAACTATTCGTTCATCAAATCTTTGTACTGAGATTATGGAATACACAGCCAAAGATGAGGTTGCTGTATGTAACTTAGCGTCAATTGCGGTTTCTATGTTTGTGAATGAGGATAAAGAAGGGAAGAAGTTTTTCAATCACAAGAAATTATTTGATATAACTAAAAAAGTAACAAGAAACCTAGATACGGTTATTGACCGAAATTATTATCCTGTAAAAGAAGCTGAAAATTCTAATTTCCGCCATCGTCCTGTAGGACTTGGAATTCAAGGATTAGCAGATGCATTTATTATGCTACGTATGCCTTTTACTTCTGATGAAGCCAAGAAGTTGAATCAAGAAATATTTGAAACGCTATATTTTGCAGCAGTAACTTCGTCTATGGAAATGGCAAAAACAAGAGGAAAATATTCAACATTTGAAGGCTCGCCAATGAGTGAAGGAGAATTCCAATTTAATATGTGGAATATCTCGGAAGATGATTTAAGTGGTCGTTGGGACTGGAAAAAATTACGCAAGCAAGTGCTTAAGCACGGTGTTAGAAATTCACTTCTAGTTGCGCCAATGCCAACTGCTTCTACATCACAAATACTTGGAAATAACGAAGCATTTGAGCCTTATACATCTAATATTTATACTCGTAGAGTACTTTCAGGAGAGTTTATTGTTGTAAATAAACATTTACTCGAAGATTTAGTAGAATTAGGTCTTTGGGATAATAATATGAAGGAAGATATCATGCGTGCAAATGGTTCTATCCAACATATAGATGTGATTCCTCAAGAGCTAAAAGAACTGTATAAAACAGTATGGGAATTGAGCATGAAAGACATTATAGATATGGCTCGTCAAAGAGGATACTTTATTGATCAATCTCAATCAATGAACTTATTTATGCAAGATCCTGATTATGCTAAATTAACTTCAATGCATTTCTATGCTTGGAAAAGCGGCTTAAAAACAGGAATGTATTATTTAAGAACAAAATCAGCCGTAAATGCAACTCAGTTTACAGTCTCTAAGAAAAAGGAGGAAGAGAAACCATTAACAGCAGAAGAATTAAAGCAAATGTTAATCGCATCACAGCAAGATCCAGATGATTGTGATATGTGTGGATCATAAATTATAGAGATAAATTAGTAATTACTGAAATCTCGAAATATTTTTTTATTTCGAGATTTTTTTATTTGAAATTTTAAAAATGGAAGTATTAAATTATTCTGAATTTAGAGTAACAGAAGAAATGTTGGCGAGTAAATCAAACAGATTTGTTAACTATATAATAGATAGAATTGTATTTACTTTTATTCTTATTGTGATCATAGTTATTGCAGGTTTAATTGCAGAGCTTTTAGGAAGTGAAGCGGCAGTACAATTTTTTGTAGACTTAGAATATGTAAATCCGATTTTAGATCGATTGATTTCTGCGATTGTTATTTTGTTTTTTTATATGATTCTTGAAGGACTCACTCAAAGAACCATAGGCAAGTTAGTTACAAGAACAAAAGTAGTTTTAGAGAATGGAGAAAAACCATCGCCAGAAACAATTGTTATTCGTTCCTTATGTAGAATAATACCATTTGAACCATTTTCATTTTTTGGAAACTCTCAACGTGGATGGCACGATACACTATCCAAAACGTATGTTGTTGATATTAGAAAATTTGATGAACATAAAAAAGCACATACAGGTTTTCAATTGTTAGGAAAGAGAAAAGACATTGATAAACGACTTTTTTATTAATAGAAATTAGTATTCTCTAACCAGAATTAAAACGTAACAACTTTTAATGTGTTATTTAAAAATAAATGATAGCAATTTTCTGGAAGTAAAAAAGTTAGATATTAAAAAAGGCGCTGAAAAGCGCCTTTTTTTGTGAATAACAATTACTGTTTCCTTGAAGCATGTGCTTCTAATAAATTCATAGTTGCTTTTAATAAATCTTCCGTTTCTAACAAGATACTAAAGTATAATGTTGTGTTTTTCGGACTTGATTCTGTTGTTCTTGTACGCTCTACTTGAATTTGAGCATATTTAGAAACATCTTCAAGCAACATTTGTTTTTCTTCAAGAACATTCGTTATTTGATCAAAAGACTGTAAGTCAAAAATGGCACTTGTTTTGGCAAGTAACTCATTTAATTTTACACTAATTTCTTTCAATTCTTTCGCTTGATTCTTTTTTAACCCTTTATGGTTATTGTTGATATGTTTGTGACTCACCTTAGATATGAACTCAACAGATTGAGCAATATCTTGTAAATCTCCTATAACATCAATATAAAAAGTACTTGCTCTTACAGATGTTTCATCAAGGTTTTTAATAAAATAGAAGATATTGTTTTGTAAATCTTCAATTTCACTTTCTAATTTTCCAACCGCTTTTCTCGTTTTCTTAAGTGTTGGTAAATCTTGATTAATTAAACCATTTATTGCATTTTCATTAATCTTACTAACTCTCTTTAATACTTTAGAAATGTTAGAAGAACTTTCTTTAATAACACCTTGTACAGATTTACTTTCGGTTCTGTTAAGACTATCCTCAGCTTTGGTCTCCTTTGATTTTTTTATATGACTGATAGAGTTTCGAACTAATAATAAAACAGCCATTAGTAATAATATAGGAATCATAACCTCTTTATTCCAATTGATAAGGAATGCAGCAACACCTGCAGCAATAAATGCAATAAGTGCAGTTCCAAACCATCCACCAATAACATTTAATACACCTGCAACTCTATAAACAGCACTTTCACTTCCCCAAGCTCTATCGGCAAGCGATGTTCCCATAGCAACCATAAATGTTACATATGTTGTTGAAAGTGGTAATTTATATGAAGTTGCTATTGATATTAAAATTCCTGCTACCATCAAGTTTACAGCAGCACGAACCATATCAAATGCAGGTAACTCATGTGTTTTTCCTTGCACTAATTGAATTACAGGTTTTTCAAATTGTTTTTCAATTTTATTTTGAAAAGATGTTGGAGTCACAATAGATAAATATTTTGAAATCGACATAGCACCTCTCACCAACCCTCTTGATAAGAAGTTTGGCTGAAAACGTTCTTTAGTTGTTCTTTGACTAGACAAGTCTATCGATGTTTTTAAAACATCTTTTGCTTTAGAAGAAAACCATAAAGTAGCAACCATAATCATTCCTGCAATGAATAATAGTAGTGTTGGAGTTGCAACTTTCTTTCCTAAAACATCCATAGTAAATTCAGTAGCAGCCAATCCGCCAACGTTTATTGAAGGATCCATAAACGCTTGAAAAGATTGCCAAGCAGCAATAGGAACACCAATAAAGTTTACCAAATCATTTCCTGCAAATGCCAATGCCAATGCAAACGTACCAACAAGAATAATTAATTTATAGATGTTGATTTTTAAGAAATTAATAAACAGATAAGATAATACTGACCATATAACAAAACTTACTGATATAATCTGTAAAACATTATTTTCTAAATAATCTTTAATTGTGGCACCTCCAATAATATCAAAACTTTGTTTTGCAATATCTGCACCTTTGATACCTTTCATCAATATAAAATAGACCATTGCTGTCAATGCAACTCCACCAAATAAGGCGCCAACCCATTTTGCTTTCTTTTCAAAATTAAAAGAAAGTAACAAACGAGAAATATATTGTACAAATGCTCCAACAGAAAAAGCAAAAACAACAGAACCAAGTATCCCTAATATAATCTGTTTTGCTTTTTCAGTATTGATATAATTTGTCACTTCAGAAAAACTTCCACCATCAGCACCAATTTTAATCAATGCTATTGCTACGGCAGCACCTAACAACTCAAAAACGATTGAAACCGTTGTAGATGTTGGCATTCCAAGAGTGTTGAAAAAGTCGAGAAGTAAAATATCGGTAATCATTACCGCCATAAAAATGACCATAATATTATCAAAAGAGAACATACTCGGATTAAAAATTCCTTTACGAGCAACTTCCATCATTCCGCTGGAAAAAATTGCTCCAAAGGCAATTCCTAAACTCGCAACAATCATTACGGTTTTAAACGAAACGGCTTTTGAGCCAATGGCTGAATTTAAAAAATTTACAGCATCATTACTAACACCAACGATTAAATCGGCAACAGCTAAAACCGCAAGAGCGATTATCATTAATAAGTAAGCATTATCCATATTTATATAGTTCTTTATTGTTGGTTACAAAGTTATTCAGAGAGTCCTTTTTGAATGTTATCTTAATGTTATCTTTTTATTAAAAACACTACCTTGCAAATTCTAAAAAAAGACACTTATGAACTGGGAACAATTACTATCCTTAAAAAGATACGGAGATACTGAAAGAAGATACCGAAAAGATCAAGATGAAACAAGGTTAGGTTTTGAAGTAGATTATGATAGAATTATCTTTTCTGATAATTTTAGAAGCTTACAAGACAAAACCCAAGTTGTACCTCTTTCTAAAACCGATTTCGTTCACACACGCTTAACGCATAGTTTAGAAGTAAGTGTTGTAGCCCGTTCCTTAGGTAGAATTGTTGGTAAACAACTTATAGAAAAATATCCAGATTTAACAGAAAAAGGCTATCAAGCAAATGATTTTGGCGCTATTGTAGCTGCTGCTGCATTATCGCATGATATTGGGAATCCTCCTTTTGGACACTCAGGAGAAAAAGCAATAGGAGAGTATTTTAAGTCAGGAAATGGAGCGCAATATAAAAGTCAATTGACTGATAAGCAATGGCAAGATTTAATTGATTTTGAAGGAAATGCAAATGGTTTTAAAATTTTAACAGAAAACAGAGAAGGTGTTGAAGGTGGATTGCGATTGTCTTATGCAACTTTGGGAGCTTTTATGAAATACCCTAAAGAATCCTTACCTAAAAAGCCCACAAAACATATAGTTGATAAGAAATATGGCGTTTTTCAATCAGAAGTTGAAGCCTTTAAAGATGTTGCACAAGAATTAGGTTTAGTGAAACTTCGTGATGATGAACATATGGCATTTAATCGTCATCCTTTAGCCTTTTTGGTTGAAGCAGCTGACGATATTTGTTACACAATCATAGATTTTGAAGATGGTTTAAACCTTGGGCTGATAGAAGAAGAATACGCATTAGAATATTTGATTAATTTAGTTCGAGATACTATTAATTCTAAAAAATACCATCAACTCAAAACAAAGAAAGACAGATTAAGTTATTTACGCGCATTGGCAATAGGAAACTTGATTAATGAAGCGGCAGAAATGTTTATAAACAACGAATCTTTAATTTTAAAAGGAGAATTTCAAACTTCTTTGCTCGATAAGTGTAAGTATGAGGCACAGATTAACGACATATTAAAGATAAGTGTTGAAAAAATATATAGAAGTAAAGAGGTTGTAGAAAAAGAAGTAGCAGGATATAAGATTTTATCTGATTTACTAAATGTTTTTATAAATGCAATTAATAACTCACACGATAATAGTATGTCTAATTATGATAAATTAATACTATTATTATTATTGCCAGAAAACTACCATCAAACTAAAGACTCTTTATATGATAGGATTTTCTCAATTTGTAGTTTTGTTTCCACAATGTCTGATAGTTATGCGTTAATTTTACATAAAAAAATAAAAGGAGAGATACTTTAAATTTTAACACTCTTTTTTAGCCTTTAATATGATAATTAGTATATTTGTAACCCAAATTAAATTAAGAAATAATGAAAAAAAAATTACTTATCGTTTTTAGTCTTGCAACTTTGATTGTTTTTGGACTATTAATGACTATTAAAAACACTAGTACAAACACTAGTACAAACGAAATAGATAAGTTAAGAGAGCAACACATTGCTTTTTTAAATAACAGTCCATTTGAAGAGACACTTAAACTTTCTAGAAAAGAAAGAAAAGCACATGGAGTTCCTCCAGGAAAATATTTTGAGGAAATGTGGAGTTTAACTCTAGATCCTGCTACAGGAAGACCACATCCTGAAAGAGTAATAAGGTTACAAGAAACTTTAAAAGACCAATTTAGTAAAGTTCCTGGTGAAACTACAACTCCATGGGTTGAAAGAGGCCCAGACAATGTAGGTGGAAGAACTAGAGCAATTATGTTTGACCCAAATGACGCTACTAATAAACGTGTGTTTGCTGGTGGAGTTAGTGGAGGTTTATGGGTAAATGAAGATATTACGGATGCCAATTCTGCATGGTCAGAGGTAGATATGCCACAAAACTTAGGTATAAGTTGTATTACTTACGATCCTAATGATTTAGATACTTTTTATGTAGGTACAGGAGAATCATATGTAGCTGGAGATGTAAACGGAAATGGTTTATGGAAATCTACTGATGGTGGAGTAACTTGGACTCAAGTTTTTGGAGGTATTGATACTATAATTCCTGGTACAATAGGTGCTTTTACTGTTAATTCGCCAGCAAATATTGCTGGAGATTATGGTTTTGTTGAGGCAGGTTTTGGATCTGCACTTGGTTCTTTTACTGGAAATTTAGTTTTAGCTAGTGATGGAACAGCTTCTCCAACCGAAGCTTGTAATGCGTTGACTAACGGAGCTGCAATTAATGGTAATATTGCTGTTATACAAAGAGGAGGTTGTGAGTTTGGAGTAAAAGTATTGAACGCAGAAAATGCTGGAGCAGTTGCAGTAATTGTAATAAACAATGTTGCAGATGCACCAATTGTAATGGGTCCAGGAGCAGTTGGAGCATCAGTAACAATACCATCATTTATGATTTCTCAAGCTGATGGAGCAGGTATTTTAACAGAACTAGGAAATAGTGTAGTTGTAAATATATCTGCTGTTGGAGGTACAGACACTTTTGTTACAGGAATTTCACATATTAACGATGTTGTGGTACGTGATAACGGTGGTATTTCAGAAGTTTTTGTTGCTGCATCTGATGCATTTTTTAGATATAATCCAGGTTCTCCTAGCCCAACTCCAAGGACAACTTTTGGTAATGGTGAGTTTGGTTTGTTTAAGTCTGTTGATGCTGGAGCTAATTGGAATGAATTAGTATTAAATGCAGGTCAAGGAAATCCTTATATGCCAAACGATATAGAAATAGCTGCAGATAATAAAGTATGGGTATCTACTATAAATAGTATTACCTATGGTGATGGCGGAGGTAGAATACTATCATCTTCTGATGGTACAAGTTTTATTTTTAGGCAATCAATTGCAGGAGCTAGTAGAACTCAAATAGCAGTTTCAGGAACAAATCCAGGAACAGTGTATGCCATGGGTTATACTTCAGGAGGCGCAACTCCTGTGCAAATTTTAAAAACAACTAACGAATTCGTGAGTGAAACAACCCTTGCACTTCCTAATGATATAGATGGTGGTATACCAGCAAATGATTTTACAAATACTCAAGGATGGTATGATATATTCATTGGAGTAGACCCTACGGATGATGATATATTTTATGTTGGAGGAATTAATTTGTTTAAATCAAATAACAATAACTGGACACAGATTTCTGAAGCATATACAAACTCTAGTATAAATGATGCTCATCCTGATCAGCATGCAATTGCTTTTGGAAACAATGATCCATCTAAATTATTGTTTGGAAATGATGGAGGTGTATATTATTCTGGTAATTCAGGAGGTTTAGTACAACCAAGAAATAAGAATTATAATACACTTCAATTTTATAAAGGAGCGATTGGTCCTGATCAAAATAACGAAAAATTATTGGCAGGAGCTCAAGATAATAATTCATTATTGTTAAACAATGCTACTCCTGGAATCAATAGTTCAATTGTTGTTAGAGGTGGAGATGGAGCATTTTGTTTTATTGATAGAGATCAAGAATATATGATAGCATCAAGTCAAAATGGAAATGTTTCTCGTTATAATTATACATCTGGTGCTTTTGTATATACAATAGCAGGTAATAGTCCTGGGCAATTTATAAATCCTGCAGCATTAGATAGTGATAATAATATTTTATACAATAGTACACCGAATGCACAGTTTAACAGACATATTTTAGGGGCAAGTTCTGTTACTAGTACTACAGCTTTAACAAATGGTTTGTTAACAGGGGCTCCTACAGCTTTTAAAACATCTACATTTACAACTACTACATTGTTTGTTGGTACAAGTGATGGTAAACTATTAAGGTTAACAAATGCAAATGCATCACCTACTTGGGCAGATATTACTGGACCTGCTTTTGTTGGAAGTATTTCTTGTATAGAATTAGGTGAAACAGAATCTGATATTTATGTTTCTTTTTTCAACTATGGAGTTACAAGTGTATTCTATAGTGATGATGCCGGTACAACATGGCAAAACAAAGAAGGAGATTTGCCAGATTTTCCTACAAGAGCCATTTTGGCAAATCCGCTTAATTCAGATGAAGTAATTGTTGGAACAGAATTAGGAGTTTGGGCTTCACCAAACTTTAATGACGCAACTCCAAATTGGTATCAAGCTCAAAATGGAATGAAAGATGTAAAAGTTACGAGTTTTGATTTAAGAACTTTTGATAATACTGTCTTAGCAACTACGTTTGGTAGAGGAATGTTTACAGGTCAATTTACTGCAGCAGCAACAAGTTTATCTGTAGATGAATTCGCTAAAAATGAATTAATAAGAGTATATCCAACAGTATCAAATGGGAATGTTACAATTTCTCCTAATAGTGAAATTAGAGAAGGTACGATTAATGTATTTGATATTAACGGAAGAAATGTTCATACTACTAAAGTGAATTTTGAAAATGGTTTAGAACAACCAGTTTCTCTTAATTTGTCAAGCGGAATGTATATAATGAAGTTTGCTGCAAATGGTTTGCAGTCTACACATAAAATTATAATAGAATAATATCACAATTCTATATAAAAAAAAAGAGAGCAAATTTTGCTCTCTTTTTTTTATATCATATTTTTGATTTCTTCTAGAATTTTTTCTTTTTCAAGACCAACAATTTTATATAATTCTTGAACTCCGCCATGCTCAATAAAATTGTCAGGAACACCTAAGCGTTTGATGATCTTATTTGAATAATTATTTTCTGAAGCAAATTCTAAAACAGCACTTCCAAATCCGCCAACGATAGTTCCATCTTCAATAGTTATTATGTTGTCAAATTTTTGAAAAACCTGATGTAAAAGTTTTTGATCTAAAGGCTTTATGAAACGCATATTAAAATGCGAAATAGTATTCTTTGGCAACTCTTTTTCTATTTCAATAATGGTGTTTCCAATTGTCCCAATTGTTAAAACAGCAACTTTATTTCCTTCTGATAATTGCTCGCCCTTACCAATTTCAATTTTTAAAAAAGGAGTTTTCCAATTAACTGTAGTGCCCTTTCCGCGAGGATAACGAATAGCAATAGGATGCTCTAAACCAAGTTGTGCTGTAAACATAATATTGCGTAATTCTTCTTCGTTCATTGGTGCAAAGAGTATCATATTTGGAATCAATCTTAAATATGATATATCAAAGACACCATGATGAGTAGCGCCATCTTCTCCAACAATACCTGCTCTATCTAAACAAAAAACGACAGGAAGATTTTGCAAAGCGACATCGTGAATAACTTGGTCGTACGCTCGTTGTAAAAAAGTTGAATAAATATTACAAAAAGGAATCATTCCTTGCGTTGCCAAACCTGCAGCAAAAGTTACAGCATGTTGCTCAGCTATACCAACATCAAAGGCTCTTTCAGGAATTTGTTCTAACATGAATTTAAGCGAACTTCCTGTTGGCATTGCAGGAGTTATTCCTACAATTTTTTTATTTTTTTTGGCCAATTCAACCAAAGTGAATCCAAAAACATCTTGGTATTTTGGAGGTTGATTTACATTTACACTTGTTATACGATCACCTGTATTTTTGTCAAATTTTCCAGGAGCATGATATAATACCTGATTTTCTTCAGCTTGTTTTAAACCTTTTCCCTTAGTGGTAATTACATGTAAAAATTTAGGGCCTTTTATCGACTTTAAACGATTTAATTCCGATAGTAACGCATTGATATCATTTCCATCAATTGGACCAGAATAATTGAAATTTAAGGCTTCGATAATATTATTTTTCCGTACAGATTTTCCTGCTTTTACATTGGTAAAATATTCTTTTAATGCGCCAACACTTGGATCAATTCCCATAGCATTGTCATTTAGAATAATCAATATGTTTGCATCTGTAACTCCTGCATGATTTAACCCTTCAAAAGCCATTCCAGCAGCAATAGAAGCATCACCAATAACAGCAATATGTTGTTTTTCTAAATCACCTTTTAATTGTGAAGCGACAGCCATTCCTAGAACCGCAGAAATAGAAGTAGAACTATGACCAACTCCAAAGGCATCATATTCACTTTCACTTATTTTTGGAAATCCTGAGATTCCGTTTAATTGACGGTTGGTATGAAAAACATCCTTTCTTCCTGTTAATATTTTATGACCGTAGGCTTGATGACCAACATCCCAAATTAATAAATCGTTTGGTGTGTCAAAAATATAATGCAGTGCAATTGTCAATTCAACTACGCCTAAACTTGCGCCAAGATGTCCTTCTTTGGCTGCTACAATATCAATAATAAATTCTCTTAATTCACGCCCAAGTTGAGGTAACTTTTCTGTAGAAAGTTTTCGTAAATCTTTAGGAATATTAATATTTTTAAGCAAATTGTGTTTCACAAAAACAAAACTACGACTATATTTGTTCTATGGAAAATCCTTTTGATGATATTTATTTCATGAAACGTGCGCTACAAGAAGCACAACTTGCATACAAAAAAAATGAAGTTCCGATTGGTGCTGTAATTGTGTGTAAAGATAAAATTATTGCGCGTGCTCATAACCTCACAGAATTATTAAACGATGTAACAGCGCACGCCGAAATGCAAGCATTTACAGCAGCAGCAGATTATCTTGGAGGGAAATACCTAAAAGAGTGTACGCTATACGTTACACTTGAGCCTTGCCAAATGTGTGGAGGAGCAAGTTATTGGACACAAATCGGCAAAATTGTTTTTGGTGCTCGTGATGAGCAAAGAGGATATGTGAATATGAAAACGACTTTACATCCAAAAACAAAAATTGTTTCAGGTATTCTAGAAGAGGAATGTAGTAAATTACTGTCTCAATTTTTTATTGAAAAGCGAAATTTGAATTAGAAAATGAGAAAACTAAAAAACAGCGAACTCAATAGAGTTGACATTCAAGGATATAAAAGTGCTGATAAGACACCCATAATTGTTGTGTTGGATAACATCAGGAGTTTAAATAATATTGGTTCTGTTTTTAGAACAAGTGATGCATTTGTAATTGAGAAAATTTTTCTTTGCGGAATCACAGCACAGCCGCCACATAAAGACATTCATAAAACAGCACTTGGCGCAACAGAATCTGTAGATTGGGAATATGTGGAAAACACGTTGGTTTTAGTTGAAAAGTTGAAAGTTGAAAATGTAAAAATAGTTTCTGTTGAGCAAGCAGATAACGCAACGATGCTACAAGATTTTAAAGTTAATAAGAATCAAAAATACGCCGTAGTTTTTGGAAACGAAGTAAAAGGTGTACAACAAGAAGTGGTTTCTCTATCAGATTATTGCGTTGAAATTCCTCAATATGGAACAAAACATTCATTAAATATTTCAGTGAGTTGTGGAGTGGTACTTTGGGATTTGTTTAAAAAGATACGGTTTTAATAATTTATTTTATCAAAAGGGAAAAGCCAATATTTCATTTGTAAAAAGCGTAAATGTCAAATAAAAAAAAAGAAAATTCTGATTTACAAGGTATAACTCGCTTAATTACTGATGCTACTATTGGCATTACAGACTTGGTCGAAGACATGCACAAACGAGTCGTTCATCCTCCTTTTTTGCCTTCTACACCAATTCAACATTTGATTACTAAAGTTGCAGGCATTACTTATAAAAATATTAGATGGAGCACTCGGTTTATCGGCAACAGCACTGATAAAGCATTGGGAAAATTAACTTCTGTACTTGGAGAAATTAAAGCAACAGACCAAAGGGAAGCGATACGCTCCGTTTTAAACGGTGTAATTGGTGATTATTTGGAAAAAAAAGAAAACCCTTTGAAGATTAATATGCAATTCAGGAATCAAGCAAATACCATTTCTCTTGACAGTAAAAGTTTTGCAAAGACCTATCCGATTATCAATGGAAAAATTCTTTTAATGGTACATGGTTCTTGTATGAATGATATTCAATGGACTCGAAATGAACATAATCATGGAACTACATTGGCAAAAGAATTGCACAAGACACCTATTTATTTGCATTACAACAGTGGCCGCCATATATCAACCAATGGACAAGAGTTTAATGAATTGTTAGAAGAATTGGTGCGAAATTGGCCTGTACCAGTTGAAGAACTAATCATTATTGCACATAGTATGGGAGGCTTAGTATCCAGAAGCGCTATATATTATGGCCAACAGCAGCAGAAGTCGTGGACAAAAGACCTTAAAAAAATTATTTTTTTGGGAACACCACATCATGGTGCGCCATTGGAGAAAATAGGAAATTTTTTGGATGTTATTTTAGAATCCATTCCTTATACAAAGCCTTTTGCACGATTAGGAAAAATCAGAAGTGCAGGTGTAACAGACTTAAGATATGGCAATCTTTTAGATGGGGACTGGAAAAATAATGACCGATTTAAAATGCAAGGAGATCAAAGAAAAAACATTCCATTGCCTGAAAATGTAGCTTGTTATAGTATTGCAGGAGTAGTTGGTAAAGAGATTGATTCTAAATCTTCTCAATTGTTAGGCGATAAAATGGTGAGTGTAAAAAGTGCTTTAGGACAGCATAAAGACCCAGATAAAAATTTAAATTTTAAAAAGGAAAATACATTTATCGCTTATGAAAGTAATCATACAGAATTACTGAGCAACCGTAAAATATATGCCAAAATAAAGTCCTGGATAGTTTGATGAAGTATTATTTCTTAATTTCGAATTTTCTTAAGAAAACTCGATTTTGATTTTTTTGGTAACTTTATGTTTTTATTTAGAGTAATGAACAAACAATATAATTTAAAAATTAAATAAATGAAAAAAGCAACAATTTTATTTTGCACCTTATTTATTACTTATAGTTATTCTCAAAACAACAAATCAAGTTTACACTTCAATAGTGGTGAAGTTAAGCAAGGTTATGTCAATTTTGTTTCAGATAGTATTATAGAGTATAAAAATTCTAAAAAAGACAAATACATAGAGTATTCTTTAAAGGATATAAACTATGTCGAAGTTTTTCGCAAATCTAGGACCTCAATCTACGAATATATTGAAATTGATGGTGTAAATTATAAAAAACCTCTAGAATTAGTAATTAAAGGAAAGGTTTCTTTATATATGTCAGAACTTAGTGGTACAGGTCAAATAGGTCAAGAGTATTATAAAACAAAAAGTTATTATTTAAAACGGAATAATAAACCTGCTGTTTTTATTACAGTATTAGGTGGAATTACATCTAAAAATTTTAAAAAGGCAATAGCCGAATATTTTGATGATTGCCCAGTTTTAATCCAAACGGTTAAAGAAAAAAAATTAAGAAAAAGAAAAATTAAAGAAATAGTTGTTTTGTATAATGAAACTTGCAACGACTAAAACCCAAGCATTAACTTTGCAATAAAGAAGAATAAGAAAATTCCAAAGATATCATTACTAGTTGTTATAAAAGGACCTGTTGCAATAGCAGGATCAATACCTCGTTTGTCTAATATGATTGGAACAAATGTTCCAACGAGTGCTGCTACAATAATTACACAGAGCATTGAAATAGCAACAGTTATACTAAACATAAAATCTACATTCATTAAAGGGGAAACTAAAAGAACAATTAACCCTAATACTAAACCGTTTATTAAACTCAAGCCAACCTCTTTTAGAAGTCTATTAAAAAGACTTCCTTTAACGATGTCGTTAGCCAAACCTTGAACAATAATAGCACTTGATTGTACACCTACATTTCCTGCCATCGCTGCAATTAGCGGAGTGAAAAAGAAAAGTTTTGAAAATCTAGGATTGGTCATTATATCTTCATAACCTTCCATAATAATAACTGCACCCAAACCTCCAAAAAGCCCTAAAATAAGCCATGGAAGACGTGCTTTGGTCAATTCCCAAATACTATCATCTGCCTCAACATCTTGCGAAATACCTGCAGCCAATAAATAATCTTCTTCTGCCTCATCTTTTATAATGTCAACAATATCATCAATAGTAATTCTACCCAATAAAATCATCTCATCATCAACAACAGGAATGGCTTCAAGGTCATATTTTTGCATGATTTTGGCAACTTCTTCAACATTTTCATTCACACTCACCGAATCTACTTTTGGTCTTACGATTTTGGAGATATTACCTTTGGTAGGAGTAATTAACAAATCTTTTAATGATAGCCTTCCTATCAATTGTTCTTCATCATTAATCACATAAATAGAATGTACGCGTGTTACTTCTTCAGCTTGTGCACGCATCTCTTTTACACATCTTGGAATCGACCAATTTTCATTGACTTTTACCAATTCTTTCGCCATAATACTTCCCGCAGAATCATCATCGTAGGTCAGTAATTCTTTAATATCAGCAACATGCTCATCATCATCTATATGGTCAATTACTCTTTTTTTCCTATGTTCTGGAAGTTCGCCAATAATATCTGCGGCATCATCAGAATCTAACTCTTCAAGTTCTTCGGCAATTTCTTTGGCAGATAGTTTTGTAAGGACTTTTTCACGAACATCCTCATCAAGTTCCATCAATATTTCAGACGTTTTTTCGCTATCCAAAAGCTTGATGATATATGTAGCGTCTTCGAGTGTTAACTCTTCTAAAACTTCAGCAATATCAGCATGATGCTCTTCTGAAAGCATTTCTAGAATAGCAAAATCGTTCTGATTTTCAATCAGAAGTTCAATATTGTATATAAGTTCTTTGCTAATCTCTAATGACATCTTGCTCAATTTTTGCCGTCAGATCAATAAATTCTTTTACCGATAATTGTTCTGGGCGCATTACAAATATAGGTTCTTCTCTTAATTTATCTGATAAATTTAAAGATTTTAAACTTCCGCGAAGCATTTTTCTTCGTTGGTTAAAAGCAGTTTTTACAACTCTATAAAATAATTTTTCATCAACAGGAAGTGAATAATCTTCTTTTCTAATAAGTCTTAGAACTCCTGACTCTACTTTTGGCGGCGGATCAAAAACTGTTGGTGGAACAGTAAAAAGATATTCTACATCATAAAAAGCTTGTGTTAAAACGGATAAGATTCCATACACTTTACTTCCTTCTTTTTCTGCGATGCGTTTTGCAACTTCTTTTTGAAACATTCCTGAAAATTCTGGAATCAAATGACGGTTCTCAAGTGTTTTAAAGACAATTTGTGTTGAAATATTATAAGGAAAGTTACCAATAATGGCAAATTGTTTATTACCAAACAACGCTGTTATATCGATTTTTAAAAAATCACCTTCTATAATATTGATATCTAATTTCTGAACTTTTTTTGCAGTTTCAAGATATGCAATCGAATCTCTATCAATTTCAATAACATGAGTATTGTATTCTTTTTTGAGTAAATATTTTGTCAAAACACCCATTCCAGGACCAATTTCTAAGACATCATTATAAGTATCAGTTATTAAAGAATTAGCAATGTTTTCTGCAATTTCTTCGTCTTTTAAAAAATGCTGTCCAAGATGTTTTTTTGCTCTTACGCTCATTTAGAATTCTTTTATAATTTTTAATTCAGTTCTAAAAGCTACAAATTTACCATTAAAATGTTTACTATCATTTCTCATTTTTTCTGCATCTAACTTATAATAGTCATCCAAATCTTTTCGTGTTTTGGCTCTATATTGCACAGAATAAGTTATTCCACCCATTTCTTCTTCAACTAGCACTTGTGTGAGTTTGGCACTCACAAAACGTCCTGTTGCTAAGACATCAGGAATGTGATTGTGAATCCATTTTAGCCATTCGTCATGAATGCTTTCGTCTATATTTATGGTTACGTTGTAAATGTACATTTATATTTTATGATTTTTTATTACTACTGCAAATCATCTCCTCTTAATTTCCGATATTTCTTCCGAGCCTCAACCAAATGAATACTCGACGGAAAATCAAAAATAATCTTTTGATAATATGCTGTTGCTTTTTCTATATTATTTTGTTTTAAATGCAATTCCCCTAATTGATAATAAGCGTCGTCCACCAAAATATCTTCAGCGTTTATTTCTATTATTTTTAGGTAATTGCTTTCTGCCTTGTCAAATTGTTTTAATTTTTCAAAAAGTTCGGCTTGTTTAAAAAGCGCTTCGTCTTCAATAGCGTGTCCTTTATGATTTCTCAGAATCATACTTAAAGAATCTATCGCTTGTATATTTTTATTTTGATATGCCAATAAATCTGCTTTTGCATATAATTTTAACGCTGTTTTTATGGTGTCGCCAACACTATTATCATTAATAATCAAACTCAAATCCAATGCGTCATTAGCGATCAGTTGCGAAGTGGAGCCTTTGAGCACTTTTAATTGTACTTCTGCCCAATCAAAATCGCTTTTAAAATAACTTGTTTGCGCAACTTTAAAACGCGCTTTCTGTGCTAAAACATGATTTTTGAGTTGGGTTTGTACTTGAGAATAATAAATCAAGGCTTCGTTAAAACGGCTATTAAAAACCAGTACATCACCTAATTTTATTTTGATTGCGGCTTTTTGATACTTATTACTTGGTAATTCAAGTGCTTCTTTTAAAATGGCAATTGCTTTTGTTGGCTCTCTTTTTTTGAAGGTTAAAAAATCTGCATACGCAATTTGAATTTCGAGTGTATTGGTTGTTTTTCCATACTCATCAAACAATTTTTGAAACTGATTATCAACATGCGTTATATCATCAGAAATCTCAATTGAAATATATAGTAAGTATAATTTTGAACTTACTATTTCTTCTAGATTTTTGCTATTTTTAAGAATGTAATTAAAAATGTTTTGTGTAGTTTGGTAGTCTTTATTATCAAAAGCAATTTCTCCTAAACCAAGAATATCACTCATACTTTCAAGTGAACGCTTATACAACGCTTTTTCTTGAATAAATGCTTTTCCATATTGTTTTTGATGGATAAACAGCCAACTCAACAATTGGTTCCAACTATTTTTTTGATTGGTTTGTAAACGTTTTAAGACAGATTTTTTAAAGAGAATATTATATTCATTTTCACTATCGTCTGTGATAAATTTCCCTACATAGCGTTGTATGGTCTTTAGATGATTTTCATCTTTTTCAATAGTATTTAAATAGGTGTCAAACATACTTTGGACGTCTCCTTTTTCACCATATATTTGTGCAATTTGAAAACTATAATTTGCATTCGGATTTTTGTCCATTACAACTTTGTAGGCTTGCATGGCATACTCTAATAAGTGATTATTTTGAAAAGTTTTACCAACAGAATATCCAGAAACTCCTTTTTTATCTATTGATTTTAACGCTTTTTTATAATATGTAGTTGCTTTTTCTTGCTGATGTTGTAATTCATAATTGTAACCCAATTCAACCAAAAAATGTGTGTGTCGAGGTTGTTTTTTGATATGGTTTTCTATTAATTCTTGTGCTGTATCAAAACTTTCGAGTTGCTGATAACAATCAATCAATCGATTTAGATAATTAGAATTAAAATTATTTTTTTCGTATAAAGTCTTGTAAATACTTGCCGATTTTTCATATTCTCCTTTTCTGAAATAGTCATACGCCATTTGTTGCTCTTGTGCTAACAAAAACAAGGAGTTGAACATTAAAAAAAGGATTACAATTTTTCGCATTTATGTGTACATCAGCCTCAAAGATAACTAAGAAACTGTTAAAGTTTTTATAAAATCAATACTATTTTAAAACACGACTGTAACGTTTTGGCACGAATCTTGTCTTAAGGATATAGAATAATTAAAACTAACCAATATGAAAGAATTAATCAAACAATACGAAGCTGCTAAAAAGAGCGCAAAGATGTACATGAAAAAAGGTCAAATAAATGCATATTTTGATGCTTTACTTGAAATGAATAAGTACAAAAAAATGATGGTAGCAGTAGTTGCTAACTAATCATATCAAAACCACAATAAGGCACTAATACTTTTGGAATATTAATACCTTCAGGTGTTTGAAAATTCTCAAGCAATCCAGCAAGAACACGAGGTAATGCTAAAGAACTTCCGTTTAACGTATGTGCCAATTCACTTTTCCCATCACTATTTTTAAAGCGTAGTTTTAATCTGTTGGCTTGGAATGTTTCAAAATTAGAAACAGAACTTATTTCTAACCAACGATCTTGCGCTGTTGAGAAAAGTTCGAAATCAAACGTCAAAGCAGACGTGAATCCTAAGTCTCCTCCACACAATCTTAAAATTCTATAAGGCATTTCCAATTCTTGTAAAATTCCCTTTATATGTTCAACCATTCCGTCTAAAGCAGCATACGACTTACTTGGATGTTCCAAACGTACAATTTCTACTTTATCAAATTGATGTAAACGATTTAAACCTCTTACGTGTGCTCCATAGCTTCCTGCTTCTCTTCTAAAACATGGCGTATATGCAGTGTTGCAAATAGGAAAATCTGTCTCTTTTAATAATACATCACGATAAATATTCGTTACAGGAACTTCAGCAGTCGGAATCAAATATAAGTTGTCGACTTCACAATGATACATTTGTCCTTCTTTGTCAGGCAATTGTCCAGTTCCTTTTCCAGACTCTTCGTTTACCAAATGTGGGACTTGCATTTCTGTATAACCTGCAGCTGTATTTTTATCTAAAAAATAATTGATTAAAGCACGTTGTAATCTTGCACCTTTACCTTTATATACAGGAAATCCCGCTCCAGTAATCTTGTTTCCAAGTTCAAAATCAATAATATCGTATTTTTTTGCTAATTCCCAATGAGGAATTGCTCCTTCGTGTAATGTTGGAATTGTACCTTCTTCAAAAATGGTTTCATTATCATCTTCGCTATTTCCTGCAGGAACAGAATCGTGAGGAATATTAGGGATTTGATATAAAAGTTCTTGTAAATCAGTAGTGATTTGACTTAATTTTTCTGTCAATTCTTTAGAAGATTCTTTTAATTGACTTGTTTTTTCTTTTAAAACGTTAGCTTTTTGAGCCTCACCATTTTTATAAAGAAAACCAATATCTTTAGATAATTTATTAGATTCGGCTAAAGTATTATCAAGTTCAGTTTGGGTTATTCTGCGACTTTCATCAGTTGAAATCACCTGATTTATTACCGTTTCTGCATTCGCAAAGTTACGTTTTGCCAATCCTTTTAATACTGTTTCCTTATTATCTCTAATAAATACTACTTGTAACATAATCTAAATTGTGTTTTTGAAGGCGCAAATTTAAGAAATAGATTTGCTTAATCGAGTGTAAATGTTTCATTTATTGAAGTAATTACTTGAGGAACTTCATCCATTACAAAATCTAATTGAAAATTGAAAGTGTTCTTTCCCGTTTTTTTGAAGGATAAATTCCCTTTTGTAATGTGATAAAACCCTGCACTTCCTCTGCAAAAACACATCCTATTGAATAATAATTTTACACCACTTAAACTTCTATCTTGCATCGTTAAATCAGGTAATTCCTTATCAAATTTAGCATATATTTCTTCAACATATTGACCATCTACATACTGTTTATCAACAGTACGAGTATAAACATACTTAAAAATAGTTTTCTCTCCCTTTTCGATAATAGTATATCTATTTCCAAATTCATCAGATTTTACAATAATAGAACTGTTTGGAATTAATTCAACAGTACAAATGCCATCTTCAGGGCAGTTGACCGTTGATTCAAATTTTTGTATTTCTGTAATTAATGATTGTTTTGATTTGCATCCTGCAAGTAATAAAAAACAACAAAAGTGTGTTATAAATTTCATATTTCAAATATACGGAATTATTAAAAACTCTCTAAAATAATATTTTTGGCAACTTTTCTATCTTGATGTAATTGTGTTTTTAGATCATCTATAGAATCAAATTTCTGTTCTTCTCGCAAAAATTTTAACAATTCCACTTTGATAGTTTTTTCGTATAAATTATCATCTAAATCAAAAAAATTAACTTCAATAGTTTGATGCTTCCCATTAATTGTTGGGCGGTTACCAATATTCATCATGCCATAGTATAAAACACCTTCTATAAATGATTTTACTATATAAACTCCTGTTTTCGGAATCAGTTTGTAATCTTCTTTTACGTTAATGTTTGCTGTAGGAAACCCAATTTTTTCACCAAGATTATTTCCTTTCACAACTTCTCCCGAAAGCATAAAATTGTATCCTAAATAATTGTTTGCCTTGCTTATATTTCCTTCTTCAAGTGCTTTCCTAACCTTAGTAGAACTGATAGAAATATCATTGAGGTTTTTGACAGAAATTTCTTCAACTTCAAATCCAAAAATCTCACCATATTCTTGTAATTGCTCAAAATTTCCTTCTCTGTTTTTTCCAAAATGATGATCATAGCCAATAATTAATTTTGAGATATTAAGTTGGTTGACCAAAACATTTCTCACAAACTCAAATGCAGATAAACGAGAAAATTTTTGATTAAAAGGGTGAATAATTAACTCATCTAAACCTAATCCTTTTAATAATTCAGATTTTTCTTCAATAGTATTAATCAATTTAAGATTGCTATTTTTTTGCAATACCATTCTTGGATGAGGGAAAAAAGTAAGTAAAAGAGAAACTTCTTTTTCTTTTTTTGAAGAATTAAGAAGTTGTTTAATTACTTTTTGATGACCCAAATGTACACCATCAAAAGTTCCAATAGTAATGATTGTTTTTTTACTAGTTGAAAAATTTGAAAAGTTGTGTGTAATTTTCAAGTTGAATTGAGAAAATGATTAATTAAGACAAATTTAAGGTTTTAATAAGTATTGAATTGATTAAAAATGTAAATTTTTCTTGGTAAGGAAATAATTAAATGTAAATTTGATTTTTTAAATAAAAAAGAATATTTATAACAACAAATGAAATTAAGTATAACCAAATTAAAATCAATCAATTATGAATTTAAATCCCTCCAAGTTAGTATTTGGACTCTTCTTTTTTGCAGCGGTTACATTGTTTGCGCAGACCAATAAAAATGTGTGGACTAAGTTAAGCGACTCGCAAGAACTACAAAAGACAGCAACTAGTCCTGAAATTTACAAAGCATTTAATTTAGATTATGATGTTCTTAAGAACACTTTAAAAGACACACCAAAAAGAGGTGAGTTTAGTGGAAAATCAAATGTAATTGTTCAATTTCCAAATGCTGAAGGACAATTAGTGTCATTTAGAATTATGGAAGCCTCAGTAATGAGCCCAGAACTGCAAGCTAAATTTTCTGATATTAGATCTTATGTTGGTCAAGGAATAGATAACCCAACAGCAACTATTAGATTTAGTTTATCACCTCAAAAAGGATTGAGTTCTATGGTGCTTTCTAATGAAAAAACTATTTTTATAGAACAATCTCTTAACTCTTCTTCTTATTTTATCTATACAAGGTCTTCTTCTGAGGCAAGAAATTCTGAATTTGTATGTGAAACGGAGTATGTAAAAAATAATTCTGATTTTGATTTAGAAGCAGCAAGAAATGCCAATGATGGTAAACTTAGAACTTTTCGTTTAGCATTAGCCTGTACTGGAGAGTATGCTGCTTTTCACGGAGGCACAACTGCTGGAGTTATAGCAGGAATGAATGCAACGATGACAAGAGTAAATGGTGTTTTTGAAAGAGATTTATCATTAACAATGGTAATGGTAGATAATACAAGTATTATTTTTTTAGACGGAACAACAGACCCATATACAAATAGTAATGGAGGTACAATGTTAAGTGAAAACCAAGCAACTTGTGATGCTAATATAGGTTCTGCTAATTATGATATTGGCCATGTTTTTAGTACAGGAGGTGGTGGAGTTGCCTTTCTAAACTCACCTTGTACTGGTAATAAGGCTGGTGGAGTTACAGGTTCAGGATCACCAACAGGAGATACCTTTGATATTGACTATGTAGCCCACGAAATGGGACATCAATATGGTGGTAATCATACGCAAAACAATAACTGTCAGCGAAGCGCAGTATCCTTTGAACCAGGAAGCGCATCAACTATTATGGGATATGCTGGTATTTGTTCACCAAATGTTCAAAATAATAGTGATGACTATTTTCATGGTGAAAACATTAAAGAAATGTGGGCAAATATTTCTGCAGGAGCAAGCCAATGTGCAGCGCAATCAGACACAAATAATGCAGCGCCAATTGCAAATGCAGGGGCAAATTATACAATTCCAGCATCTACACCATTTATACTAAATGGTGCAGCTACAGATGCAGATGCAGGAAACAGTCTAACATATTGCTGGGAGCAAATTGATGCAACACCAGCCACTATGCCACCAGCATCAACTTCAACTGCTGGACCAGCATTTAGATCTATACAGCCAAAAGTATCGGCAGATAGATATATGCCAGATTTTTCTACAGTATTAGGAGGCTCAACTCAATCAACATGGGAAGTAGTTCCTTCTGTGAGTAGGACTATGAATTTTTTATTAACAGTTAGAGATAATGCTGCTGGAGGAGCAAGTACTGATTCTGATGCAATGGCAATTACAGTAGATGATGCAGCAGGACCATTTGTAATAACTTCACAAACTGCTACTGCTACTTGGGATGCAGGAACAACACAAACAGTTACTTGGGATGTTGCAAATACTGATACAGGTTCAGTTAACACACCAAACGTAGATATTTTTGTAACACCAGATAATGGGGTAACATTTATTCAAGTAGCTGCAGGAGTACCAAATAACGGTTCTTATGGAATTACTGTTCCAAATAATGTTACATCTAATGCCAGAGTAATGGTTAGAGGTGCTGGAAATATATTTTATGCCATCAATAGTGCAAATATTACAATTCAGGCTTCTGAGTTTGTAATGAATTTTGCTTCTACTTCTGAAGATATTTGTGCACCGAATGATGTAGTATATAACTTTACATATAATACTTTTTTAGGTTTCTCTGAAACAACAACTTTTTCCACGACAGGAAATCCAGCAGGAACAACAGTAACATTTAGCCCAACAACTGCAACCGCAGATGCAACTGCTGTAACAATGACAGTTTCTGGAATTACAGATGCTATGGTTGGAGCACATACAATTGACGTGCAAGGAATGTCAACAACAGTAACTAAAAATACAAATGTTACTTTAAATGTGTTTAGTGGTACATTTAGTGCATTGACATTAACATCGCCTACCAATGGAGCAATAGATGTTATGGAACCTTATGTATTACAATGGAATGCAGATTCAAATGCGAGTTCTTATTTAGTGGAAATAGCAACGGATGCAGGTTTTGGAACTATTGTAGAGTCAGGGACAGTTGCAACAAATAATTATACTGCAACAACTTTAGCCGTAGATACAGAACATTTTTGGAGAGTAACTCCTTCTAATATGTGTGGTGCAGGAACTGCATCAACAGCATTTAGTTTTACAACAGCAAATATTATTTGTGATTCTTTTGATTCTACAGATATACCAATGACAATCTCATCTTCAGGAACACCAACAATTACATCAACATTAGATATTGCTGCGGGTGTTAATATCACTGATGTAAATATCCAAATAAATATTTCTCATACTTGGAATTCTGACTTAGATATTACTTTAACAAGTCCTAATGGTACTGTTGTGGAATTAACATCTGATAATGGAGGAAGCGGAGATAATTATACTGACACTATTTTTGACGACCAAGCAGGAACAAGTATTACTTCAGGGAGTTCGCCTTTTACAGGTTCATTTTCTCCTGAAGGGTCTTTAAGTGCTTTTAACGGTGAATCAAGTTTTGGTACATGGACATTAACAGTTACAGATGATACAAGTGCAGATGGAGGTACTTTAAACAGTTGGACTGTATTTACTTGTGGTGAAGAAATTTTGGATGCTGATGGAGATGGAATTGACGATATTGCAGATAACTGCCCAACGATAGCAAACGCAGATCAAGCAGATAATGATAATGATGGTATAGGAGATGTTTGTGATGATGATGATGATAATGATACAATTCTTGATATTAATGATAATTGTCCTATGACAGCAAATACAGATCAATCAGATTTAGATGGAGATGGTATAGGAGATGTTTGTGATGACGACATAGATGGAGATGGAATTTTAAATGTAAATGATAATTGCCCAATGACTGATAATGCAGATCAAGCAGATATAGATGGAGATGGTATAGGAGATGTTTGTGATGATGATATGGATGGAGATGGAATCGACAACGTATCAGATAACTGTCCAATGACTGATAATGCAGATCAAGCAGATAATGATAATGATGGTATGGGAGATGTTTGTGATGATGATGATGATAACGATACTGTTTTAGATGCTAATGATAATTGTCCTATGACACCAAATACAGATCAACAAGACACAAATCAAGATGGCTTAGGAGATGTTTGTGAGGATTGTGATGGAGATGACATTATAAATTTCTATGACACAGATACTTGTGATATAGAAGTTACTGAAGGCTTCTCACCCAACAATGATGGTATAAACGATGTATGGACTATTGAAAATATCGAATTTTATCCAAATAACGTTGTAAAAGTCTTTAACCGTTGGGGAGCACTTGTGTTTGAAGAAAAAGGGTATTTAAACACTTGGGATGGCGTATCTACTGAAACTTCAAATGGAAATAAATTACCAGTTGGAGCGTATTTATATGTTATTGAAGCAAACGAAACAGGAATTTTACCAATTCACGGATGGCTATACATTAACTATTAATAACTAACGAAAAAACGATATTAAAAATGAAAAATATAAAATATATATTAATTTTCGCAGTGTTTATAGCAAGCGGAAAATTATTTGCACAACAAGACCCATCATATACACTTTATAAGTACAATATGAATATTATTAATCCCGCATTTGTAGGAACAAGTGGGAATACAGAATTAAATTTAAACATTAGGAATCAATGGGCTAATTTAGATGAAAGCCCTAAAACACAGAGTGTTTCTTTTTCAAAACCTGTAAATGATAAGATTGGTATTGGCTTTTCTATTGTTAATGATAAGATAGATATCATTAAAGAAACAGATTTTACAGTTGATTTTTCGTATAAATTGAAAATTTCGGAAACAAGTGATATTTATTTAGGAATTAAAGCTGGAGGTTATACTTTTAAGGCAGATCTCTTGTCAAAAGGAATACTAAATGACCCTGCATTTGGAGAAAACGTAAGTAGGTTTAATGCGATTTTTGGAGCTGGAGCGCTTTTTAAAATAAAGAAGTTTTACGCAACAATTTCAACACCTAATATTTTAGCAGGCAAACGAGTTGATAATGATGATTATGCCGAAGCAAAAAGTAAACCTCATGTTTTTGCTGGAGCAGGGTATACATTTGATATAAATGATAATGTAAAATTTTCACCATCATTTATGAGTAGATTTGTAAAAGGAGCTCCATCTTCAATAGATTTAACAGGAATGTTTGATATTTACGATAAAGTTGAATTAGGAGGCTCGTATAGACTTGATGAATCAATTAGTGGAATAGCTCTTATTAAGATGAAGGATTGGTTTCAATTTGGTTATGCTTATGAGTTTACAACTTCTGACGTTAAGAATTATAGTGACGGAACACATGAAATAATGTTGCGATTTAACCTTTAAAAATAAATTTATTAATAGAGAAAAGAGATTTAATTTTAATGAAAAGAGAGTCAACATATTTGTTGACTCTCTTTTTTTTGCGAAAGACATTTTTTAAAACCAAAAAATGAAGGGTTATTAAATTTATATCACATAAAAATATGAATATTAGAAAAAAATTGTATTTTGCAACGTTGATAACTAATTCAAATTATATAATTATGAGAAAATTACTCTGTGCAATCCTAATGTTGTCTACAACATTAATGATGGCCCAAACTACAATTTCAGGAACAATTACCGATGAAGGCTCAGGACAACCAATTCCTGGCGCAAATGTAAAAGTTGTTGGGAAATCTTTAGGAACATCGGCTGATTTTGATGGGAAATTTACGTTAGACGTATCTCAAAACCCACCATTTACAGTAGAAGTTTCTATAATAGGATATTCTTCTACAACAGTTGAAGTTACATCAAATGATCAAACTGTAGACGTTTCTTTAACTGAAACAGCAACTTCATTAGACGAAGTGGTAGTTTCTGCATCAAGAACTCCAGAACGTATTATGGAGTCTCCAGTAACTATTGAAAGAATGGATGTTAGAGCAATTAGAAATACTTCTTCTCCAACTTTTTATGATGGTTTAGAAAACTTAAAAGGTGTTGATATTAACACAAATAGTTTAACGAATAAAAGTGTAAATACAAGAGGGTTTGCAACATTTGCAAATACTCGTTTTATGCAATTAGTTGACGGAATGGATAACTCATCTCCAGCATTAAATTTCGCTTTAGGAAACTTATTAGGAATGAATGAGTTGGATGTTAAAACTGTTGAAATATTACCAGGAGCATCGTCGGCACTATATGGAGCGAATGCGTTTAATGGTATTTTATTTATGCAAAGTCAAAATCCTTTCGATTCACCAGGATTTAGTATGTACGGAAAATCAGGAATTACATCTTCTAAAGATGCAGGAGATAATCAATTTGTTGACTTTGGTTTTAGAGGAGCTTATGCATTTAGCGAAAAATTTGCAGCAAAAGCGACATTCTCTTACTTAAAAGGAACAGAGTGGTATGCTGAAGATTATAATCAATATATTGATGGAGGAGCAGGTAATGCTGATGTAAGAACGCCAGTTGCTGCAGGGCAATTAGCTTTTGATCAAGCAAATATTTATGGAGATGAAGTAGCTGTGCCTTTAGATTTTAATGCATTGGCTGTTGGCGCAGGCGTACCGCAATTCGTTGCAGACGCACTTGGACTAACACAGCAAACAATATCAAGAACAGGATATAAAGAAAAAGATTTAACAGACTATAATGCCGAGAGTGCTAAAGCAAATATCTCTTTAAATTTCCGTCCATTTGCTAATGATTTTGAAATAGAACTTAATAGTAGATTTGGTACTGGAAGTACTATATATCAAGGAGCAAATCGTTATAATATTAAAAACTTTTTTATGCAACAACATAAATTAGAGCTTAGGAATAAAAACTTCATGGTAAGAGGATATGTGACTGCAGAAGATGCAGGAGATTCTTACGATATGCGTTTTACAGGAATTAATATGAATAGAGCTACTGCACCTCAATGGTATGAAGCATATGCTCAAACATATATTGGAGGAATAACAGGTCAAATTCCTGGATTTCCTGCAGGAGATAGTGCAGCAGCACATAATTTAGCAAGACAACAAGCAGATGCTGCTTTTACTCCACAGATCTCAAAGTCTTCGGGGTAGAACTTTGCCAATACAGAACTTGGATCCTCTACCGCCTCGTGCAGTTCCTCAGGAAGGGCACCAACGCTCTGTCGTGGCAGTACTGCTAGCAGCTGCTCCACTGGGTGCAGTGGTTCCCCGATCTTCATGTCTACGTTCACAATATCGTGGAACTCGGCCAAATCCTGCAGCAGCGGCGTATAGTGGAATGGGAAGTACCACTCCCACGATGGGCATCCCTTGGTGTAGTACCGCATCACCCACTGCATGCCTCTAAGAAATTCCGCACAGCACAGCCGAATGTTGGCCTCCATCTTTACAGGATCCTCAAGGTCCCATCCAAACTTGGTGGCGTAGTACTTGTGCCGTTGGCTCGGGTCCTTGTATGAGAACGTAAGCGGGAATCGGCCGGCCACAAATCGAAGTTCTTCCTTCTTGATGGTTGAGTACAATGAGAGCAACCTGTTGCTGATGGTTTGCAGCGCGTCCTGCGACGTATTCGGTGTGACGGTCGCAAGCAACTCTTCGATTTGCTTCTGCGCGCCGTCAACGCGCTCCTTCACATGCCCTTTGGCCCGTTCGGCCGCACGACGCTTGTTGTCGTACTCTCGCTTCAGCAAGTCTATTTTTTCTCGCAGAAAAGATTGCAGGAAGCGCCGGAGCCCGTCAAACTTTACCTCACCACGCTTGGTGAGGTACCCATGGCTTTCAAAATCGCGCACGTAGTGGTCGAGCATCAGCTCTACCCCCTTGGTCTTAATGGAGATGAGCGGCACGTGAGGCAGGAAGTCGTTCCCAACGAAGAAGCACAGAAACACAAAGTCGTCGATGACGCGCTCAAAATCCATGTCCTTGATGTTGCTAAAATCCTTCTTCAGTTGCTCACGGAACCGTCCAAGGTTGAAGTAGCAGAATTCGTCGTGCACTGGCTGAAACTCCTCGCTCAGCTTGTTTCGCAAGACGCCAAAGTTTGGCTCGTGGGTAGAAAGCCCGAGGCAGATAAGGTCGGCATCCATCCCGTGGATGCAGTGGGACGTGTTGGGGTTGTACCCAGGTTGCGCACGGAGACCCCGAATGTAGTGCATGATCTTATGCTCCCCCTCGCCGGGGACGTGGGCATCCGAGAAGACAACCGTGATATCCCTCCATCTTGGGTCTTCGTTGACCTTTTTCATACAAAACCATTCAATGGCTTGCCCAACGCGCT
>NVWM01000018.1 GCA_002733665.1 Lutibacter sp. | reverse complement strand
GATGTTCATCTCGGGGCGGAACAAGCGCAGGTTTCCCTTCTTGTCGCGGTACGCCTTCATGCCCTCGAAACACTGCAGGCCGTAGTGCAGCCCGCCACATTGCGGTGGGAGGCTCAGGTTGTGGAACGGGGAGATGAGCGGCGCACCCCACGTGGCATCTTGCGAGTCGACCTCAAACATGTGCGGCGCAAACACCTCGCCGAATCCCTTTCCCTTCAGACTCACCGGAGGCGTCGCTGTGGCAGACACCTTACGAACCAGATCCTTGTATCGAAACATGATGTTGACTGATAGGGGGTTGTTGGTTGGTTGCGTGTAGTGCCGGTCTAGACTTTTTTATTTTATCTTGACTTCCTCCCTTGGGTTTTGATTTCGCTTTTCTGTGAGGGTTTCTGATATCGTCCTCCTTAGTTAAACTACCGGTAAAAACGCGGTGGGTGACGGATTGATCCTCGTTGCAACAACAAAACAAGATGATAAAAGAAAAGCAAAGCACAAGAACGTGTCATTGTGCTGACGGAGCTTCACTTGTACTCGTGCACGAAAGAGGACGGCTCAATCAAACGGTGTTTGAGTTTGGGAGACATTGAACGCATCTACACGTGTCGGAACCGATGCGAGGTCGCCCTCATCGTCATGGAGCAGGGCGAGGAGTACGACTTGCTGTTTCAGGCCCACAGCCCCGCAGCGCTGGATGAGTTTGTCCGGCATATGCCGCGTGGGGTCGAAGTGCGGGACGTGGCCATGTCGTTGCTCGGCCGCCACAATGGGAGCGATATGACGATTCGGTTGGAGAAGCCAAAGGGATATGCGCGTGATGTGGCGGATGCGGTCAAGTGGAAGGTGTCCTCGTGGAGCTCGCTAGAGAAGCCGTCGCTTGCAAAGAAACCCCAACCCCAACCCAGCGACTCGACCCAGCAGCCGGTGGACGCTGCGGCTGGTGCAACCGCATCCACATCTGAGCCGAAGCCTACATCATCGGCGGCATCGGAGATCGAACAGCAACGCCGCACCGCAGGTCTTAGCGCGTCGCTCCATTCCATTGCCGACGACCGTGCAAGCATCACGTCTGCTAAAACCGATGGAAGCGTCAAGGTAGGCCAGCTCATGCGGTTGGAGTCCAGTCGAAGCGCCATGCAGCAGCACTTGGCATCGCTGTCCATTGTGAGCGACGAGGAAGACACAGAACTCGACGGAGACGGCGAGGATGACGGCGGGGATACGGAGGATGGTGGCAACAACATCACCGCCGGCTCACCCATTGGTCGGCTCATGCGGTCTAGCTTTCGGCAGTACGCCAAGGACGACACCGATGGTGCGTCGTTCCCACCTAGCGACGAAGACGACGAGGGGACCTCTCTCATGCAGGCACAAGATGTTCTGGGCGACGACGACGACGACGACGACATGAACGTCGATTTCGGTGCGGTGCACGTCAAACCACTGCCTGCTGCTGCGGCAGCGCAAACGCTGGACGGCGGCGCACCGTTGCCGTTTGCCGTGCGTGGCCTTGGGCAGCCAACATCCCCCGCATCAACTGCTGGGTCGCTCACCGCCGCTGTCAACGACAGTGGGCAGTACCAAACGTCGCCGCAGCTGCGCATGGAGCCTGTGCTGCTTTTTCTTTATTTCCAGACTTCTTAGCGGCAACAGCGGCACCATAAAGACCATTAAACCTGTTAGGATGTCCCAATAAATTTATTTCGTAAGCTTTAAGAACTTCTTTTGGTAAATTAAGTGCTAACAGCATATCTCCTAAAAGTTCATCTGCTGGCAAAACTTCTCCTGGAGTAACAGGATGTTTTGAAGTTTCACTTTCCAATTTTGCAGCCATTCTCATTGACTTTAAAGCTTCTTCTTTATTTCCATTTGATAATGCAATCCATCCTTCTATAGTATTTATCTGAATGTTTACCTGACCTGCTTTATAAGTTTTAGTATAATTGTCAGTAGAATTCAATAAATCCTGATGTAAACTTTTTAATATTTCTAATTCACTTTCTGCTGCATTTACATTATTTAAATGTGTATAGCCAAGTGCTTTTCCAAAGTGAAGCATAGCTTTTTCCCAAGCTAAATCCTCCCAAGGAAACTCAATTGATGGTAATTCTAAATTAGTTGCTTGTTTCCAATCTTTATTTTCAAGTGCCATTCTTACTGGCATAGCAACTAGTGCATATGATGCTGCAAAATGATTTTTTGGGAAAACAACTTTCACATCATTCATATTGTTAATTTCCTCTAGAGCACTTTTATTATCACCCATTTGAAGATAGGCATAAACTAAATAATCGTTTGCATGGATTTCTTGAGACCAATTTGCTTCTGGATTCACACTCTCTGCATAACAAACTGCTGATGAAGCTGAATTAATATTTGTGTCTATAGATTCTTTCCATAGTCCTAATCTTGTAAAAATATGTGAAGGCATATGTTGAGCATGTGCTGATGCTGGCGCAATTTGAGCGTAACGTCTAGCTGTAATTAAAGCCTTGCTTGCAAGTTCTGGATAATCATAATTGTGAATAATGTAATGTGCAATTCCAGGATGATTTTGATTTTTTTTAAAGAGACCTTCTAGTATTTCACCAGATTTTTTCTGTCTTGTGTATTCTTTATCTGCAGGATCTGCAGCAGCTCTAATTGCTAAAGCATAAAATACTGCTGCTTCTGTATCATCTTTATGCTTATTATATAATTCCTCCATTTTATCTTCATACATCCTCTTTCTTTTCATTTTATCTATGGTATCCCAATTTTCATAAAACACACTTATGGCATCTAAATAATCACGCTCTTTGCCATCCATATCTAAAGTTTTAGCAATGGTAAGTAGCTTTTGGCCTTTTTCTAAATAAGCCAAGTCTGCTTGCATCCATAAAGATTGGAAAATACTCATAGAAACTCCCCAATAAGCCATAGCGCATTCAGGATCCTGATCAATTACTCTAACAAATGCTTTTTCTGCTTCTGCGTATTCAAATGAATGAAGTAAGGCTAAGCCCAATTCAAAAGTGTCTCTGGTTTCGTAATTGCAACTCAAAGAAAAGTTAATTTCACCAAAGGCTTCAGTACTGCATAGTAATAATTCTCCTCTTTTTAGGTCAAGAGATTTTAATGCGGAAGGTAAATTCCGTTTATCTTTTTTACAGGATGTTACTGAAATTAATAGAATACAAATAACAAATACAAATACTTTTTTTGACAGTTTCATAGTAGTATTTTTAAGTGAAAGGTTAGTTAATAGTCTTTCAAATATACTGAAAAAATGTCGATAAAAAATTATAACAAATTGAAATTAAGACTTTTACTTTCTTGCAGCCTTAAACTCACTCGTGTCATACCATTTTGGGAAATATGATTCATTTGATAATCGATATCCAATATTGAATAATAATTGAACATCTAATTGCATTCCACTCAAGTTTGTTACTCCAGGAACATATTCATCAGAAGGTTGATGATACCTATTTTTTGAATAATCATCATTTAACACTTTTATACTATCTACACTAATATTAAAACCTTCATATTCACCTTGCGCATAAATTGGTGGAATCCCAATTTTGGCAAAATTAAAGTGGTCTGATCTAAAAAAATATCCTTTTTCAGGACTTGGATCTGGAATAACATAACGTCCTTGTGCTTCTGCAGCTACCTTTCCATATTCATCCATTTCTGAATGTCCAAAACCTGTTATTGTCAAGTCTTTCATTCTTCCAGGACTGTTAAAAGCATCCATATTTATATTTGCTACCGTTTTCTTTGGTTCATAAATAGGATGTTCAGAATAATAAGCAGAACCTAACAAACCTTGCTCTTCAGCAGTAACTGCCAATAAAATAATTGAACGCTTTTGCTGTGGCGAATTCTTGAACGCTTCTGCAATTGCAAGAAGGGCTGCAGTACCTGAAGCATTATCTACTGCTCCGTTATAAATAGAATCGTTATTAATTGCTCTACCAACACCTAAATGATCCCAATGTGCAGAGTAAATAATATACTCATCTTTTTGTGTTGTTCCAGGTAATAATGCAACTACATTTTTAGATTGATCTCTTTTTATTTTGTTTGTGATTTTAACAGAAGCATTTAATTCAAAAGACATTGCTTTAAAACCTTTACTCTTAGCCAACTCATTAAAATTCTTGTTTTTAATTTCTGATGACTCAAAAAGTTTAGTTGCAGTTTCATTAGAAATCCATCCAGCAACATCAACCTTAGGTGTATCACTTTCTAAAGTTAAATGTGCTCCACTCCATCCAGACTGAACAACATTCCAGCCATAAGAAGCAGGTTTTATATCATGAATAATTAAAATTCCAGCAGCACCTTGCCTTGCCGCTTCTTCAAATTTATAAGTCCAACGACCATAATAAGTCATTTCATTTCCTTTAAATAAACTTTTATCACCAGATTCAAATCCTGGATCATTTACTAATACTACGGCAGTTTTTCCTTTCCAATCGATACCAGCGTAATCATCCCAACCATATTCAGGCGCTACAATTCCGAATCCTGCAAATACCAATTCAGAATTTTCTAAAGAAACTTCAGCATCCGTTTTTGAAGTGGTAACTACGAAATCTTTTAATAAGTCTAAATCAAATTTTTGGTTATTACCTGAAATATTCATTTTTTCAGAAGGAGTTGCATCGATCTCAACCATAGGAACATCTTGAAAATAACTATCTCCATTTCCAGGCTGCAAGCCTAATTTCTTAAATTCTTGTTCTAAGTAGTTGGTTGTTTTTTGTCCACCCTCTGTAAAAGGCATACGCCCTTGAAAATCATCCGAAGCTAGCACTTCTATATGTTTTCCAAGTGTTTCTTTGCTAACTTCTGCAATTGTTGTTTCTCTTTTTTCTGTTTTACAACTTACGATTAGTAAGGTAATTAGTAAAAATTTTAGTGTGTTTTTCATGGTTTGTTTATTAGTTTAAGTTTTCTGCTTCTTTTTCTTTGCTGCTGGAAACAATACATTGTTTAAAATCAAGCGATATCCTGGAGAATTTGGATGTAAATCCAATTCTGTTTTGGGATCTCCTACTCTATGACTATAATCTTCAGGATCGTGTCCTCCATAAAATGTAAACATCCCTTTTCCTTTTGTTCCATGAATATAGCGTGCTTCTCCGTTGGTTTTATTTTCTCCCATTACCAAAACTGTTGGCTTAACAGTGTTTCTATCAAACGAAGTCGTTTGCCCCATAAAACCTTTAACTAATTGTGTGTGATTTTGACATAACATTGTTGGAACAGGATCCCATTTTGCTGAGAAATTCATCAGAGAAAAATAATCTGTAGTACGTTGTATTTTTCGTTTTCGAGTCATATCAATCGAAGAGAATTCATAAACCACAGGATTTCGTTCTAATTTAAAATCTCTAAAAGCCAATGTTCTTGAATAATCAATTTTTGATTGATAATCAGCTTCTGAGGAATCACCATCAAACATAGATTCACAAATATCTACACCTTCTGCAGAGAGTGCAATATCAAAACTGTCAGTTGCAGAACACATTGCAAACATAAATCCGCCGCCAATTACATAGTCTCGAATCTTTTTTGTTACTGCCAATTTCTCTTGTGATACTTTATCGTAGCCTAACTTAGTTGACAAACTCTCTAACCTTTTCTTTTCATCAATATACCAAGGCGCAGTTCTGTATGCTCCGTAGAATTTACCATATTGTCCAGTAAAATCTTCATGATGCAAATGCAACCATTCATATGAAAGCAATTTTTCATCTAAAACTTCTTCGTCATATATAACGTCAAAAGGAATCTCTGCATAGGTTAAAACCATTGTTACGGCATCATCCCAAGGTAATTTACTTTTTGGTGAATACACAGCAATTTTTGGTGCTTTTTCTAATAAGACGGCTTCCATATTTTTTGACGGACTGCTAATTTCTGTTAGTATTGCTTCGGCTTTTGTATCTGAAATAACATGATAAGAAACACCGCGAATTTTACATTCATTTTCAATTTCTGTAGTGTGTTCTAATAAAAATGCGCCACCATCATAGTTGAGCAACCATTGTGCTTTCAGTCCTTTATCGAGTGTCCAATACGTAATTCCGTAAGCTTTTAAATGGTTGACTTGACCTATATCGCTCATCGGAATATAAATGAATGAGGCGAAAAGAGAGTTTGAAAAAGCAAATAGCAGAAATACTACAAGGAACTGTTTTACTTTTGAATGAATATTTTTTTTCAATTATTAATGTTTAGATTTGAACGACTAAAATAAGAAAATTTTGTCATTCCTGCGAAGGCAGGAATCCAGAAATGTGAGTTAGGTTTAGATTCCTGCCTTCGCAGGAATGACATCCAAATAAAAATTAAAGTGTCTAAAATAAGAAAAAATGCGTCAGTTCGAGTGAAATTCTACAAGAATATTTTGTCTTTATCACTTTGCTCCTCTGTAACTTTGAACCTTTGCATCTCATTCTTTAAAACGGCACATCCAAATCATCAAATGCATCATTAGGATTCACATTCTGTGCACTTTCAGGTAGTTCAGCATTCATTTTAGATTGGAATTCGGTTCCGAAACCTTCATCTAAATCAGAGAATTCTGCCAAGTGACCAGTAAATTTCAAACGAATATTCTCTAATCCACCATTTCTATGTTTTGCAACAATAAATTCTCCTTGACCAGCACATGGCGAGTGATCATCATCATCCCATTCATCCATTCCATAATACTCTGGACGGAATATAAAAGATACAATATCAGCATCTTGCTCAATCGCTCCAGATTCACGTAAATCAGATAGTAAAGGTCTTTTAGATCCTCCACGTGTTTCTACGGCACGAGATAATTGAGAAAGTGCGATTACTGGAACGGCTAATTCTTTTGCCAATGCTTTTAAGTTTCGCGAAATCATTGAAATTTCTTGCTCACGGTTTCCTCCTCCTTTACTGCTTGTTCCTGCAGTCATCAATTGTAAATAATCAATAATAATAATTTTTACATTGTGTTGCGATACTAATCTTCGTGCTTTTGCACGCAAATCAAAAATAGAAAGAGATGGTGTATCATCTATAAATATAGGTGCTTTTGAAAGATTCTTTACTTTTACGTTTAGTTGTTCCCATTCATGTGCTTGTAGATCTCCTTTTCTTAATTTTCCTGAAGGAATTCCTGTTTCGCTCGAAATCATACGAGTAATTAATTGTACCGAAGACATCTCTAATGAAAAAATGGCAACTGCGTTATTGAAACCAATAGCTACATTTTTTGCCATCGACATTACAAATGCTGTTTTTCCCATTCCTGGACGTGCTGCAATAATAATTAAATCTGATGGTTGCCAACCAGAAGTAAGTTCATCTAATTTGGTAAAACCAGAAGCAACACCACTCATTCCTTCTTTGTTAGATATCTCCTGAATTTTATCGATTGCTTGTTTTACAAGGCTTTCCGAATCTTCAGAACCCTTTTTTAAGTTTCCTTGTGTTACTTCAAATAGTTTGCTTTCTGCGGAGTCTAACAAATCAAAAACATCAATTGTTTCATCATAAGCTTCACCTATAATCTCTGAAGAAATAGAAATTAATTTGCGCTGAATGTATTTTTGAAGAATAATTCTTGCATGAAATTCTATATGCGCAGTTGAAGCAACTTTTTGAGTCAAATTTATCAAATAGAAATCTCCTCCAACAAACTCTAGCTTTGCATCTTTTCTCAATTGATTAGAAACTGTACGTAAATCAATTGGCTCAGAATTATGGAATAGCGTTAAGATTGCTCTAAAAATTTCTTGATGCGCTTCTCTATAAAAAGCATCAGGATGCAATATGTCAATAACATCATCAACCCCTTTTTTATCTATCATCATCGCTCCAAGAACAGCTGTCTCCAACTCTACTGCTTGCGGCGGTAATTTTCCTTTTTCAAGATTAATTACTGCACTTCTCTTTGTATTCTTTGATCCGATAGGTTGTGTTTTTGCCATAGCAACAAAAGTAATTTTAAAGTCTTTAATTTTTGATGTTTCAAAGATAATAATTTGTACACATCTTTTGTTAATAAGTCTATGTTTTGTTAACAACTATTAAACGAAATTTATCTCTTTTTATTTCTTACTTTTGAGGAATGCACAATTCAAAAAAACATAGAATTTTAGCTCTTTTACTTATTGTCCAATGGCTTTTTATCAAATTGATTTCAAGATATCCAGAAATAGTAGAGTCATACTATTCTAAAGGGGTTTATCCTGTTATTTCTCGATTTTTTAGAATTATTTTTGGATGGATCCCATTTTCAATTGGCGATGTTTTATATATTATTCTTGGGTTTTTAATATTGAAATCTCTCATAAAGATTGTTAAAAAAAGAAAAATTAATTTCATCAAAATTTTAGCCTCAATTTCTATAATTTATTTCTGTTTTCACTTTTTTTGGGGACTTAATTATTATCGAGAACCATTACATAAAACTTTAGCAATAAATGAGTTAAAATATTCTACTGACGAATTAGAAAGTTTCACAAATCAATTAATAAACAAGGTAAATCATCTACAAATAAACATCGCACAAAACGATACAGTAAAAGTTGTAATTCCTTTTTCAAAAAAAGAAACATATCAAAAAGTAAGAAATGGGTATGCAAATTTAAGTGAGTCTTATCCGCAGTTTGATTACAAAACAAATTCTATAAAGCACTCTATTATTAGTCTACCTTTGACTTATATGGGCTTTTCAGGCTATTTGAATCCGTTTACAGGAGAAGCACAAGTAAATAATTTAAATCCAGCTGTTTCTTATGCTGCAACAAGTTGTCACGAAGTTGCACATCAACTAGGTTATGCTGCCGAAAATGAGGCAAATTTTATTGGTTTTCTCTCAGCAATTAAAAACGAAGATGTGTATTTTCAATATTCTGGATATTATATGGCTTTGCGTTACGCTTTGAATGATTTGTACCATCACGATACCAAAAAATATAAACTTGCTATAAAAAGCGTAAATAAAGGAGTGTTAAAGAATATGCAAGAGTCGCAAGATTTTTGGAATTCGTATCAAAACCCTTTAGAAGGCTACTTTAAAGATATTTTTAATTTATTTTTAAAAGCAAACAAACAACCAAAAGGGATCAAAAGTTATAATGGAATGGTCGGTATGCTTATCAATTATAATAAGCAAAATAAAAAGGCTTTACAATTCTTAAAATAATGTTAATTTTTGATTAATTCAAGTGAAATCTAATTCACTTACTTAATTTTATCGCAAATACTAATCTAAACCAATCTTTATGAAAAAACTACTGCTCTTTTGTTTGATAGTCATATCTATCAAGCAATTGAATGCTCAGGTGTACTTTCCTGCGAGTACAGGAGTAAAAACTTCAAACGAAAAATTCACAGCCTTTACAAACGCTACAATACATATAAGTCCAACTCAAACTATTGAGAATGGTACATTATTGATTCAAAATGGCAAAGTTGTGAGTTCTGGAAACAATATTTCACTACCAAAAAACTGTATCACTATTGATCTAGAAGGAAAACATATATATTCTTCTTTTATTGATATGTACACCAATTTTGGAATTCAAAAACCTAAAAAACCTTCTAATCCGAGTAGAAAACCTCAGTATGACGCTTCTCGAAAAGGGTATTACTGGAATGATCACATTATGCCTGATCAGAGAGGTTTTGATGAATTCAAATTTGACTCTAAAAAAGCAAAAGAATTTATAGATGCAGGTTTTGGTACTGTTGCAACACATCAACAAAACGGAATTATGCGAGGAACAGGTCTTGTAGTTGCTTTAAATACAACTGATGGTAATGAAATTAGAATCATAGATACTGATGCTACACAACATATATCACTCAATAAATCTGTAACATCTCGTCAAGCATATCCAACATCATCTATGGGATCTATGGCGTTGATTCGCCAAGTATATCATGATGCAAAATGGTATAGAGCAGGAAATTCTAAAACAAAAGATTTGGCTTTAGAGGCGCTAAACAGCTCAAGTCGTTTACCAATAATTTTTGAAGCCAATAGTCTTGACAATGACTTACGTGCAGATAAAATAGCAAATGAATTTGGTTTAAACTACATCATCAAAGGTAGTGGAAATGAATATGAAGCAATCAACGAAATTAAAAATACAAACGCTTCATTTATTATACCTATTAAATTTCAAAAGCCATATGACGTAAGTGATCCTTATAATGCTGCACGAGTAGAATTACAAGATATGCTTGCATGGAATCAAAATCCAACAAATTTAGCAGTTTTAGCAAAAAACAATGTAAATTTTGCTTTAACAACTGCTGATTTAAAATCAATTAAAGAATTTAAAGCTAGCTTGTTAAAAGCGATTAAATATGGCTTTGATAAAACAAAAGCATTAGAGGCTCTAACTACAATTCCTGCTAAATTATTAGGGAAGAGTTCAGAGATTGGAACTTTGAATAATGGCAGTTATGCTAACTTTTTAATAACTTCAGGAGAACTATTTGAAAAGAAAACAATCCTTTATGAGAATTGGGTTCAAGGAAATAAAAATGTGCTAAAAGACATGAGTATAAAAGATATTCGTGGAGAATATGATTTGAAGGTTGGAGGTAAAACTTATAACTTTACTATTTCAGGAGAAATTGAAAAACTAAAATCTGAAATAAAATTAGATTCTACAAAGATTGCATCTAACATTTCTTTTTCAAATGGTTGGTTAAATCTTTTTTACACACCTTTAAACAAAGAAAAGACAGAGTTTGTGAGATTGACAGCATCAACAAATAAAGGTGATAACATCTTTGGAGGCGGCGTTCTAACTAATGGGAATAACACAAGTTGGTCTGCGATTAAAAAAGAAAAGAAAGATAAAGAAGACAAACCTGATGATAAAAAGGATAAGAAGAAGGAAGACAAGTCTCATTTAGTAATGCCACTTACTTTTCCTAATGTTGCGTTTGGATTTAAAGAAATGCCTAAACAAGAAACAACCTTATTTAAAAATGTAACTGTTTGGACAAACGAATCTGAGGGTATTCTTAAAAATACTGACGTTCTAGTAAAAAATGGAAAAGTTTCTAAAATCGGAAATAATATAAGTTCTTCTGGAGCAAAAGTAATTGACGGAACTGGAAAGCATCTTACTTCAGGAATTATTGATGAACACTCGCATATTGCAACAACATCTGTTAATGAAGCAGGACATAATTCTACAGCCGAAGTAACACTTGAAGATGTTGTAGATCCTGACGATGTTGATATTTATCGCAATCTTGCAGGAGGAGTTACAACCATCCAAATTTTACATGGTTCTGCCAATCCTATTGGTGGAAGAGCAGCGCTTATCAAATTAAAATGGGGAAGTTCAGCAGATGAATTATTATACAAAAACAGACCAAAATTCATCAAGTTTGCACTCGGTGAAAATGTAAAACAGAGTAATTGGGGAAGTGATAATACTGTCCGTTTTCCTCAGACAAGAATGGGTGTTGAACAAGTATATATGGATTATTTCCAAAGAGCAAAAGAGTATGATAATCTTAAAAAAAGTGGAAAGCCATATAGAAAGGATATTGAAATGGAAGTTCTAGCTGAAATTCTTAACAAAGAACGCTTTATAACATGTCACTCTTATATTCAATCTGAAATTAATATGCTGATGAAAGTAGCTGATAAATTTGATTTTAACATCAATACATTCACACATATTCTTGAAGGGTACAAAGTTGCTGATAAAATGAAAGAACACGGAGTTGGTGGTTCTACATTCTCAGATTGGTGGGCTTACAAATATGAGGTGAACGATGCAATTCCTTATAACGGAGCGATTATGCATAGCCAAGGAATTACTGTTGCTTTTAATTCTGATGATGCTGAAATGAGTAGAAGACTGAATCAAGAAGCTGCAAAAGCAGTGAAATACGGAGGTCTTTCAGAAGAAGAAGCATGGAAATTTGTAACCTTAAATCCTGCAAAATTATTACATATAGATGATAAAGTAGGGAGTGTAAAAGTCGGAAAAGATGCTGATTTAGTATTATGGAGCGATAATCCTTTATCTATTTATGCAAAAGCAGAAAGAACAATGATTGAAGGTGTAACATATTATGATACTGACACTAACGAACGTATGAATGGAGAAATTAAAAAAGAACGTAATGAGTTAATTAATATGATGATACAGGAGAAGAATAAAGGTATGAAAACCGTTGCACCTAAGAAAAAAGAGAAAGTGTATTTCCATTGTGATTCATTAGAAAACAAATAAAATTATGAGCAAGATTATAAAAAATATAAGTTTATTACTGATGCTCGTAAGTATCAGTTTAACGGCACAGCAAACACCTGCGCCAATTCAAACGAACGATATAACAATTGAAGGTGCGACAGCACATCTTGGTAATGGTGAAGTGATTGAAAATTCATTGTTGATGTTTAGAAATGGCAAGATTACTTTTGTTGGAAAAGCGGAAATGAAAATTGGTCGTATTGGAACAATTATAGATGCGAAAGGGAAACATGTATATCCTGGATTTATCGCTGCTAACTCAACTGCTGGATTGATTGAAATTGATGCTGTAAGAGCAACAAGAGATGCCAATGAAACAGGAACTATAAATCCTCACATCAGAAGTTTAATTGCATACAATCCTGAGTCTAAGGTTACAGAATCATTACGTCCAAATGGCGTTTTAATGGCTCAAGTTACACCAAGAGGAGGAATAATCTCTGGAACTTCATCTATAGTACAATTTGACGCTTGGAATTGGGAAGATGCATCCCTTAAAATTGACGATGGTATTCATATGAATTGGCCTTCAAGTATTTCTTTTGGAAGATGGTGGGATGGAGAAGAAAAAGGACCAAAAGCAAATAAAAGTTATATAAAGACAATTGAAAAAGTCCGAACTTTAATGAATGATGCTAAAGCGTATGCTACAGGAAGTAAAACTCCTAAAAACATCCCTTTAGAATCTCTTCAAGGCTTGTTTGATGGTAGTCAGACGTTTTTCGCTCATGCTGGCGGAGAAAAAGAAATTATTGATGTTATCGCTTTTTGCAAAGAAATGAGCATAGATAAACTAGTAATAGTTCATGGAACAAATGCACATAAAGTTGCAGATGTTTTGGCAAGTAACAATATTCCTGTTTTATTAGATCGTGCACATCGTCTTCCTTCTAGTAATGATGAGGATATTCATTTTCCATACAAACATGCAAAAATGTTGATTGACAAGGGTGTAACTGTAGGAATAAGTATAGAAGGTCAAATGGAGCGTATGCAAACACGTAACCTACCTTTTTATGCTGGAACATATGCTGCACACGGTTTAGGAAAAGAAGAGGCTTTAAAATTGATTACTTCAAATACTGCAAAAATTCTTGGAATTGACGATATCGTTGGTACTCTTGAAGTTGGTAAAGACGCAACACTCTTTATTTCTGAAGGTGATGCGTTGGATATGAGAACTAATATCTTAACTGATGCTTTCATTCAAGGACGTAAAATAAATCTTGAAACGCACCAAACGAAACTTTGGAAGCGTTATATGGATAAGTATAAGAATCAATAACAGTTATTACAACTGTCATTCCGACAGAATGAGGAACGAATGACGAGGAATCTCACACTAATTACCTGAGATTTCTCGTCGCTCCTTAAGTCGCTCTGTCGAAATGACATTACTTTAAATTTTAAGAATACTTCAAATCATTTCCGTATTTTTGGCAGATGTTTAAACAGATTTCCAGCATACAGAATCCGTTGATAAAAGAGTTGTATCAATTAAAAGAAAAGTCCAGAATTCGTAAGAAAACAGGACAGTTTTTAATTGAAGGTCAGCGTGAAATAGCATTGGCAATCAAAGGGGATTATGAAATTGAAACAGTCTTGTTTTATCAGGATATAATTTCAGATGAAGAATTAAAAGAACTTATCAGTTTATCTGCATTCAAACCAGAAATAATAGAAATCTCTAAAGAAATCTACGAAAAACTCTCTTATAGAACTACAACCGAAGGAGTTCTTGCTGTTGTAAAGAGCAAAGAATTATCAATAAATAATTTAAAATTCAGCACTTCTACTCCACTCATTATCATTGCTGAAGCACCTGAAAAACCTGGAAATATTGGTGCAATTTTACGTACTGCAGACGCAGCAAATGCAGATGCTGTAATTATTGCCAATCCAAAAACAGACTTATACAATCCAAATATTATTAGATCGAGTGTTGGTTGTTTGTTCACCAACCAAATTGCTACAGGAACAACTTCAGAAATTATTGAGTTTTTGGAATCAAAAGACATCAATATTTACTGTGCAGCATTATTGGATGACACAGAAATTTATACAAATCAAAATTATAAAAACGCTACAGCGCTTGTTGTAGGCACTGAAGCCACTGGATTATCAGAAGAATGGCTAAACAAATCAACTAAAAACATTATGATTCCGATGCAAGGAGAAATTGATTCTATGAATGTTTCAGTTGCTGCTGGGATTTTGATTTTTGAGGCAAAAAGACAACGAGATTTCAAATGAGTAACAGAATTTCCATTTTATTAATACTAAGTTCTCTCTTTTTAGTTAGTTGTGGTTCTGCAAAAAAAACTACAAGAGTAATCAGTGTTCAAGATAAACTTGAGATAGAATATCAAAAATATAAAGGAATTCCTTATAAATATGGAGGAACAACAAAAAGAGGTTTTGATTGCTCAGGCTTTGTAAACACTGTGTATCTCAATGCTTTTCATATAGATTTGCCAAGAACCACGACTTTAATGTCTAAAGAAGGAGAAAAAGTAAGTAAATCTAAGTTGAAACCTGGAGATTTAATTTTCTTCAAACCATCAAAGAAGTATTTACATCTGGGAATTTATGTCGGTTACGGACAGTTTATACATAGTTCTACGTCAAAAGGAATTATAAAATCAAGATTAGATAATATTTATTGGAAAGATAAATACCGCTTTTCTAGACGAATTTTAAAAAACAACTAAATGACTCCAACTACACTCTTTTATATCATAATTGCTACCATAATAATCAACTTTATTATCGATAAAATTATTGACAACCTCAATGCAAAACACTTTGATGATATATTACCAAATGAAGTTGCAGATGTATACGAAAAAGAGGCATATATAAAGTCACAAAATTACAAAAAGGAGAACTTTAGGTTTAATAGTTTAACTTCTTTATTTTCAATTACTTTAACATTATTATTTTTCTTTTTTGATGGATTCAGATTAGTCGATAATTATGCAAGAAGTATTAGTGACAATCCAATTGTAATTGCACTTGTTTTTTTCGGAATTATCATGCTTGCAAGTGATATTTTAACGACTCCTTTTGCATATTATAAAACCTTTGTGATTGAGGAAAAATTTGGGTTTAATAAATCAACAAAAAAACTATTTTGGCTTGATAAAGTAAAAGGCTGGTTGATGTCAATCATTATTGGTGGACTCCTATTATCGCTCATCATTTGGTTTTATCAAACTTCAGGAAAAAACTTTTGGATCTATGCTTGGGCGTTGGTTGCAGCATTCACGCTCTTTATGAATATGTTCTATTCTACGCTAATTGTACCGCTATTTAATAAGCAAACACCTCTTGAAGATGGAGAATTAAAGAGCGCTATAGAAAAGTTTGCACAAAAAGTAGGTTTTAAACTCGATAAAGTCTTTGTGATTGATGGTTCAAAACGTTCTACAAAGGCAAATGCCTATTTTGCTGGATTTGGAAAAACAAAACGCATCGTTTTATATGACACACTTATAAATGACTTATCTACCGATGAAATTGTGGCTGTATTGGCACACGAAGTTGGTCATTATAAGCGCAAACACATCATTTTCAACTTAGTTTCCTCAATTGCACTTACAGGATTAACACTCTATATTTTATCCTTATTTATTGATAGTGAACTACTTTCACAAGCGCTTGGAGTATCAACACCGAGTTTTCATATTGGTATGATTGCCTTTGGAATTCTCTACACTCCTATTTCTGAGGTAACAAGTTTGTTTATGAACTATGTCTCTCGAAAGTTTGAATACCAAGCAGACAATTACGCAAAAGAATATTTTGGTGCAGAACCTTTGATTAGTTCGTTAAAAAAACTTTCCAAAAACAGTTTGAGTAACCTTACACCTCATAAAACTTACGTGTTTATGCATTATTCACATCCAACGTTGAAAGAACGAATTGTGAATTTGAGGAAGTGATTTTTGGAAGTGTGCAAAAACCTAGCAATTAATTTTGTAAGGTGTTGGGCATTGTTAGTTTAATGTTTGTGGTTCGATATTTAGTTTAAATGTGAGCATAAATTTCATGAAGTGTTGAAAGGCGTTAATTTAATTTTTCTATTTCTAATATTTTTCGTTCAATTGGTCTGAAATCAGAATTTTCAAAATAGAGTAATTCTTTCTGGCTCAATATTTCTATTTTTTTATTAGGAAATAAACCTATCATTTTAGTTTTGAAAGGATTACCCTCAAAATCATTTATTTGTATATATGATTTTTCACATTTTAATTCTGGAATTCTCCTAATTATAAAAATATACCTTGTTATTCTTTTGTGGTTTACATATGGTATCCTAATTTCTTGTATCAGGTTAGTTAAATTAAGACTGGAACTTAAATTCGTTCTAACTAAATTAAAACCTTTAGTCCTCTTTGGGTTATACTTATTTGATTTTGGAAATAGTGTATGTACTACTTTAGTATTTTTATATGTTAATAAATGATAAGTCTCTACTTTACCATCCTTATGTGTATGGTTACCAATGAATAAATCAAATTTATCACTTCTTTTGTTTTTTTCAAGGTTCAAATTTTTTTTATCAAAAATAGAATCAACTATCAAGCAATAATCATAAAAAGGTATAGAATCTTTTCTAAAGAGACTCTGATTTTGAAGACTTCTTTTTTTTTCTCCGAATTTATGTGAGGTTGTTATCCAATTAGGATTTGAAACCCAATGTTCATGTCTAATGCGTATATGTTCAAAACCTGTATCGTTATTTCCGTGAATAAATATTAATCCTTTTATTGGTGACACTTTTACTATGTCAGTGAAATTTTGACCAATAGTTAATAAATTTGGATCTCTAAAATATTGATTATTCTCAAAGGAAACTTGAACTTTCTTTAACTCAAAATCTGTTAATAATATTTCAGGTTTATATCTCATCGATTTTTTTCTTATTAACCTACAATGTTAAAATAAATTCAGTTTTAATTGACTTTATCATTCGAAAGCGAAGTTAATCTTTTAAAATCATTTTTTTAAAAATAATTGTGAACAAATTCAGAATACTACTTGCCTATTAAAATAATAAGTTTACTTTTATTCTATGGCTTACACAGTAACGATAGAAGAAGAAAATAAAGAGATAGCGAGTCGTTATAAAGACTTGCTAAAGGGCACATATAGAACGCTTACCACTGCAGATAAGAAAGAAATTCGTAAGGCTTTTGAGTTGGCAGTAGAAGCGCATAGTTCACAACGTAGAAAAACGGGAGAACCATATATTTATCATCCTATTGCAGTTGCTAAAATTGTAGCTTATGAAATAGGTTTAGGTCCTAAATCAATTGTTGCAGCGCTGCTACACGATGTTGTAGAAGACACACACTATACACTCGAAGACATTGAGAGAGAATTTGGAGAAACCATTGGAAGAATTGTAAATGGACTTACAAAAATATCTCGTTTAAATAAAGAGCAAGATGCATCTATACAAGCAGAGAACTTCCGTAAGATGCTCTTGACTTTAAATGATGATGTTCGTGTGATTTTAATTAAAATTGCTGATAGACTGCACAATATGCAGACAATGGATGCTATGCCTCCACACAAGCAATTAAAAATAGCCTCAGAAACTTTATATATCTACGCTCCTCTTGCACATAGATTAGGCTTATATAATATCAAAACAGAACTCGAAGATTTAGGACTTAAATACACAGAACCAGAAGTTTTTAATGATATTCTTGCAAAAATTACTGATAGTAAAGAAGAACAAGACAAGTATATTAAAGAATTTAATAAAACCCTTAAAGACATTTTAAACAAAGAAGGTTTTAAATACACTATAAAAGGGAGAAGTAAATCTATATTTTCTATTCGCAGGAAAATGCGTGCGCAGAATGTAACGTATGATGAAATCTATGACAAGTTTGCTATTCGTATCGTATATAAATCTGATGATAAACAAGAGAAATTTGATGCTTGGAAAATCTATTCGATAGTTACAGATCATTTTCAACCAAATCCTACAAGACTTCGTGATTGGATTTCACAGCCTAAATCTACAGGTTATGAATCGTTGCACATTACGGTTATGGGTCCTGATAATCATTGGGTTGAAGTGCAAATTCGTTCTGAACGAATGGACGAAATAGCAGAAAAAGGATATGCAGCACATTATAAATATAAAAACGCTGATGAAAAGGAAACTGGCTTAGACAGTTGGCTAAATCGTTTAAAGGAAACGTTAGAAAATCCTGATGGAAATGCTGTAGATTTTGTCGAGAATTTCAAGTTAAACCTATACACTAAAGAAATTTTTGTTTTTACACCAAATGGTGATATTAAAGCAATTCCGAAAGGTGCATCTGCATTAGACTTCGCTTTTACAATACATACAGAAGTTGGTATGAAATGTAGAGGAGCGAAAGTAAATGGAAAGTTAAAACCGATAAGCCATGTTTTAATAAGTGGTGATCAAGTTGAAATTATTACTGCCAATCAACAAAAACCAAATATTAGATGGTTAGATTTTGTGGTAACTGCAAGAGCAAGAAGCCGTATAAAATCTGCCCTTAAAGAAGAACAAAAAGAAATAGCCAAAGAAGGAAAAGAAATACTTGCACGTAAGTTACGCTCATTAAAACTAACATATAATGAAAAGACGGTTCATGAATTGGCAAGCTATCTAAAGTTAAAAACAAGTTTTGATTTGTTTTATCGCATTGGAAATGGATCAATTGAAAATAGTCAATTGAAAGATTTTGCAGCACAGAAAAGTAACGCCTTTATAAGTTTCTTTAAAAACAGAATTAAACGAACTACTTCTACTCCACCTAATAATAAAGAAGAAATTAATCAAAAATATGATATGCTTGTTTTTGGTCAAGAAGAAGAACAACTTGAGTATAAACTAGCAAAGTGTTGCAATCCAATTCCTGGAGATAAAGTTTTTGGTTTTTTAACGATTAATGAAGGTATAAAAGTTCATAAAAATGATTGCCCAAATGCCGTAGGAATGCAGGCAAAATACGCCTACAGAATTATGTCTGCAAAATGGATTGACTCTACACAGCAAGACTTTAGAGTGTTTTTGCATGTCAGTGGTTCTGATAAATTTGGTCTTGTAAATCAATTAACGAAAGTTATTTCTAGCAATATGCATGTAAATATCCATCAATTAAATATTAGTGGAAACGAAGGTGTTTTTGACGGACGCATAACCATAAGTGTAAAAAACAACAAGCAACTTACAAGGCTTGTAAATAATATCAAGAAGATTGATGGAATTGAAAAAGTTGACAGAATTTATAAGCAATAGTTTATCCACAATAGAACGTTAATAAGTTCTGTTTTTTTACTGTTTAATAAAGCTTTTTTATTCAATTTTTAAATTAAATTTGTTTGAATTTAGTATTGACTACACTATGAGTAATACAACAGATAATCAGGAGATTGTCAAAAATGTTTTTATCAAATATTTAGAGTCGAACAGTCATCGTAAGACGCCTGAACGCTTTGCTATACTTCAAGAAGTATATGCTTTGAAAGAACATTTTGATATTGAATCGCTCTACATCAGCATGAAAAATAAAAAATATCGTGTGTCAAGAGCAACACTTTATAATACCATAGAACTCTTATTAGAATGCGGTTTGGTGAGAAGACATCAATTTGGACAAAATCAAGCACATTACGAAAAATCATTTTTTGACAAGCAACATGATCATGTTATTTTAACTGATTCTGATGAAGTAATGGAATTTTGTGATCCTCGAATTCAGATTATAAAAAAGACAATAGAAGATACTTTTAACATAAATATTCATTCACATTCTCTGTACTTTTATGGTACTAAAAAAGAGGACAACAACAAAGATAACATATAATAATGGCTGTAAATTTACTATTAGGTCTGCAATGGGGAGACGAAGGAAAAGGAAAAATTGTAGATGTACTAACTTCAGATTATGATATTATTGCACGTTTTCAAGGAGGTCCAAATGCAGGACATACTTTAATTTTTGATGGATACAAGCATGTTTTACATACGATTCCGTCTGGAATATTTCATAAAACGGCTGTCAATGTTGTTGGAAATGGAGTTGTTATAGATCCTGTGATTTTTAAAAGAGAGTTGGATAACCTTTCTCAATTTGATATTGATTTTACTTCTAAATTACTAATTTCAAGAAAAGCACATTTAATATTGCCAACGCATAGATTGTTAGATGCTGCATCTGAAACTGCAAAAGGAAAAGCCAAAATTGGTTCTACTTTAAAAGGGATTGGACCAACATATATGGACAAAACCGGAAGAAATGGTTTGCGTGTTGGAGATCTTGAAATGGAAGATTGGAATACGCGTTATGATGCGTTGACAAAAAAGCATTTGAAAATGCTCGATTTTCATGGCATAGAGTTAGAATATGACTTAGATGAATTGCAAAAAGAATTTAACGAAGGTGTAAAACGATTAAAAGAATTAACTTTTATAGATAGTGAAGAATACCTAAATAACGCCATGAAAAATGGAAAATCAATACTTGCAGAAGGTGCTCAAGGTTCCTTGCTCGATGTTGATTTTGGAACATATCCTTTTGTAACATCTTCAAACACAACTGCTGCAGGAGCATGTACAGGACTTGGTATTGCACCAAATAAAATTGGTGATGTGTTTGGAATCTTTAAGGCATATGTAACACGTGTTGGCTCTGGTCCTTTTCCAACAGAGTTATTTGATGAAGATGGAGCAAGAATGGCAAAAGTTGGACATGAATTTGGAGCAACTACTGGACGTCCAAGACGTTGTGGTTGGCTAGATATTGTAGCCTTAAAATATGCAGTACAAGTCAATGGTGTTACTCAATTGATGATGATGAAAGGTGATGTTCTTTCAGGATTTGATACGTTAAAAGTCTGTACGTCATACAAATATAAAGGCAAAGAAATTTCACACTTTCCATTTAATATAGAACCTGAAAACGTAACTCCTATTTATAGCGAATTTAAAGGTTGGAGCGAAGACTTAACCAAAATGACAAGCAAAGAAGAATTACCTCAAAACTTGTTGGATTATATCGCATTTATAGAAAAAGAAGTTGAAGTACCAATTAAAATTGTTTCTGTTGGACCTGATAGAAAACAGACGATACTTAGGTAGTTTTTAACACTGATTTAATTTTTATCAAAACATATACATATTGATACTTGAACACAATTAACGCGTATTGTGTTATTTTATGTATCGTTGTTGTGTATGATTAGTGGCGTTTTCAAGCACCTAATTTAGTAAATAAAAACCGAATAGAAAATCCGCGAGGGTTTTCGTAAGTAGGCAAGAACCAGCCATTAATTATACACGTTGTTGTGTGTAGTTATTTTTTGTTCAGTTTTTTCAATGCTTTTCTAATTTCCAATATTTCTGATTGTTCTTCATTTAATTTCTTTATAACAAATTTCAAAACAATATTTATATTTTCCGCTCTCTCAAGACATTCATTTTCTGTTAAAGAATGAAGACCTTCGGATGTTTGTTTGTAAAGTGTTTGAATTGGGTTAAAACCTAAAGACTGCAATGATTTAGGAAGTAAAGAAAAAATATTTTCATAAATACTATATACCTTATTGCTTGCTTTATATTCTTTTAAAAGTTGTTTTATTTTTTTATCAGAACTTTCTAATTTTGAAATATCATCAACTATTTTAAGAAGTTCTTTTTCTATAATTCTGCGGAAATAAGCAAAAGCACCTATTCCAAGATTGTCTTTAAATGACTTTATTGCTTTATAATACCAATTATTCGATTCTCGGTCAAAATATTGCGTAACATATTTGTCAACTTCGATTTTCTTTTCTGGTTTTATTCCGACTTTTTCAATATAGATATTTGCTCTGTCAGGATTAAATTCATCAATTGAAATTTCTTTATTAGTTTCTGGATTTATTCTGATAATATTGTCCTCATTTTTTGGAATAGTTTTATCGCTCCAAGTGTGAAGTAAAAAGTGAATATGATATTTTTTACAAGATTTACATTCTCCAACAAAACTATGAGTATAATCTAATAAATCCTTTTCGTTGAAAACTTCATTCGGAATTATACTCGCAATTTTACTTCCCCAAAAATCTTTAGATTGTTCAGGTAATTGTAATTCAAAAGTCTTAATTTCATTTTCTTCTTCGCAGAAATATTCAAATGTTTCTCCGTGAAAATAAGTTGGGTCAGTATAACCTTCACAAGTTCTTACATAATTCTCAACAACTTTAAATTCCTTATACAATGGGAAGTTAGAAAGAAAGTCGTTTAGTTTATGTTTTTTTAGCATCTCGATTTTTTAATTACACACAATGGTTAAGATAATGTTCCGTTTTAATGAACTTTATCGTGCGATAGGTAAAGTTAGTGATAAAAAATGAGAAAGTCAAGTTACATTAATCCAAAAAAATCAACAAATCCTTTTTTGCATATTTCCGTTCCCTTTATTGATTTTAACATAAAGTTATCACTAATAACATATTAATAGTTAATTTTGTAATTGATAATTTATCCTTTTAAATGAAGAAAACATTTTTACTCTTATTTGTCTGTATTTCAGCAGTTGCATATTCACAGCAAGGCAGAAAAATAAAAATCTTAAATGCTGATATTACTGAAGTAAAAAGAGACAATCCTGATGTAACAATAGCCATAGGAAATGTATTTGTAGAGATTGATGGCGCAACTATTCGTTGTAAGCGAGTAGAAATGTACACTAAAGACAACTTTCTAAAGGCTATGGGAGACGTTGTGATGAATCAAGGTGATACTATCATTCAAACAAGTAAATTCGCAAACTATGATGGTAATAAACAGTTAGCCAAATCTTGGGGCGATGTTGTTTTGAAAGATCCAACAATGGTTTTAACTACCGAAACACTTTATTTTGACAGAACAAAACAACATCTATATTATAACACCACAGGAACTATAAAAGACAATGTAAATATTTTAAATAGTGATGTTGGTAATTTCTATTTAAAGACTAAAAAGTTTCAAGCACTTAGCAAAGTTGTCGTTACAAATCCAGATCAAGTGATAGAAACCAATCATTTAGATTATTATACCGATTCTGGAAAGGCGTATTTAAAAGGAGCATCAACAATTACAGGAGATGACAGTGTAATATATACAGAGAATGGATTTCATAATTCTAAAACAAAAATATCCCATTTATTAAAAAAATCTTGGATAAAATATAATGATAGGCGTATTGAAGGAGACAGTTTATTTTATGATGAAAACAGAAACTTCTCTTCAGCAACTGGAAATATAAAAGTTACTGACACTATTAATAATAGTGTTTTAAAAGGGAATTATGGCGAGTTTTACCGTGATAAAGATTCGGCATTTGTAACCAATCGTGCTGTTGCAATTTCATTGATAGAAAAAGATTCTATGTATATTCATGGTGATACCTTATTACTTACTGGAAATCCTGAGAATCGTATAATTCGTGCTTATAGTCATGTGAAGTTTTTCAAATCAGACTTACAAGGAAAATGTGATTCATTATATAGTAGTCAAGTTGCAGGGTTTACAAAAATGTTCAGAAAACCTATATTATGGTCTCAAGAAAATCAAATTACAGGTGATGTAATTCATTTTTTGCATAATAAAGAAACAGAACAGTTAGACTCATTAAAAGTTTTAGGAAATTCATTTATGGTTCAAAAAGATTCTATCGGATTTAATCAAACAAAAGGTAAAAATATTTTGGGGAAATTTGAAGATAATGATCTTAGAATAGTTGATGTTATAGGTAATAGTGAAATTATCAATTTTGTGAGAAATGGAGAACAAGAATTGATAGGAATTACAAAAATGAGGTCTAGCAGCATCAATATAACTATGGTAGATAAGCAAGTAGAAACTATAGAATTTCGCGTAAAACCAGACGGAAAGACATATCCTGAAGCAGATTTGCATATTAATGATAGGAAATTAAAAGGTTTTATTTGGAAAGAAACCGAGCAACCAAAAAACAAAGAAGGTATTTTTATTCACGATGCTGGCGATGAAGAACTAATACGATTAGAAAGAATTAGAGAAAAAGAGGTTATAGCACAAGCAAAAAAAGAAGCCGAAGAACAGAAAAAACGTGAGTTAGCAACTAAAAAACTACAAGAAGAACAAGATAAAGTTTCTAGTGAAGTAAAAGCTGTTAAAAATGTTAATAGTAGTGGTGTTGGTGGTGAAACTCAAAAAAAAACTGTAGAGAAAGCAACCGCTATTGAAAAGAAAAAAGGTGAATAATAAAGACTTTTTTAAATATCAAGCACAGACTACTCCTCACCCTTTGGCTATTGAAATTTCACATGCCGAAGGCTCTTATATATACGATATAGCGAAAAAAAAATATTTAGATTTTATTGCAGGTGTTTCTGCTAATAGTTTAGGACACAATCATCCAAAAGTATCACAAGCAATTAAAAATCAGTTGAGTAAATACACACATGTGATGGTGTATGGCGAGTTTATTCAAAAACCACAACTTGAATTATCTAAAGTTTTGGTAAAGAACTTACCAACATCTCTGGAAACAGTTTATCTCACAAATTCTGGAACAGAAGCAACAGAAGGTTCACTAAAATTAGCAAAGCGATTTACAGGTCGCAGTGAAATAATCTCTTGTAGAAATGCATATCATGGAAACACACAAGGCGCTATGAGCGTTTGTGGTGTAGAAGAACAAAATCAAGCATTTAGGCCTTTAATTCCTGGTGTAAAATTTATTGAATTTAATAATGAAATTGACATTCAGTCAATTACAAGGAAGACTGCAGGAGTAATTATTGAAACCATTCAAGGAGGTGCAGGATTTATTGAACCAAAAAACGATTATTTACTCAAAGTCCAAGAACGATGTAACGAAGTTGGCGCATTATTGATTTTAGATGAAATTCAAACAGGAATTGGGAGAACTGGAAAGTTTTGGGGTTTTGAAAACTATAACTGTATTCCTGATATTGTAATTACTGGAAAAGGACTTGGTGGAGGAATGCCAATTGGAGGATTTATTTCTTCTAAAGAAATTATGAATTGCTTAAAAGAACATCCAAAGTTAGGGCATATTACTACTTTTGGTGGTCATCCATTAATTGCTGCTGCTGCTTTGGCAACGGTAACTGAAATTACTAAATCTAACTTGATGCAACAAGTAATAGAAAAAGAAAAACTATTCAAGCAGCTGCTAATTCATAATGAAATTCTTGAAATAAGAGGAAAAGGATTGATGTTAGCATTAATAGTGAAAAGCGAAGAATTGGCTTCAAAAATCATCTTAAAATCTCTTGATAGAGGGCTGCTCCTATTTTGGCTGCTATTTGAAGGAAAAGCAATTAGAATAACTCCTCCACTTACCATTTCAGAGGATGAAATTAAAAAAGGATGTGCCATTATTATAGATGTAATAGATGAATTGATTTAAAACTACTCTATTCACTATCAATATGTTAAAGTTTAGTTAATGAGATGCTTTTTGTGTTACTTTTTGAAATACAAGGCGTCTATTAAGTATAACTAATAAAAACAATATATTATGAAAACATCATTTATAAATACACCAACTGAAGCAAGAAAGAATAGTTATTTCTCAAGTTTTAAAAGCAGTAAACGTGTAAGCTGGACAGCACATCGAAATTATAGCCATTAACTAGTAGTTAGGCAATAGTTTAAAACCTGTAAAGAAAATCTTTACAGGTTTTTTTATTTATCTATTAATTCGTCTAACAACTTTCTAATTTTATCACTATTCCAATCTGAAGCTCCAACTGAATGAATCACTATTTCTCCTTTTTTATTCAACAAATATGTTGCAGGAATACTTGAGACAGAAAACTCTTGAGGAGATGCATTAAGTTGATTGTATGATGGTAACGTATAATTATTCTTGCTTAAAAAGTTATCTACAGTTCCTGATTTTTCATTAGAAATAAAAATAAACTCTATTTTATCCTTATAATCATTATATAATTTTTGAATACTCGGCATTTCTGCTCTACAAGGCGGACACCAAGTAGCCCAAAAATTAACAAAAACTACTTTTCCATTGGCATTCTCAAAATTATAATCAGCAGTATTAATCCCTTTTAAGTTCCATTTATAATCAGAAATTGTAATTCTATTATCCTCATTTTCAATAGAAGGAGAAAAAACAGCCATCTTTATTTTTCCAACAAACTCATGAAGATGACCTCGCAATGGAGTAAAAAAAATGAATGCTATAATACCTATAAAGATAAGATTTGAACGTTGTGATTTGCTTAGTGCCATTTTAATTTTATTTGACTTATTAGTAGTTTGCTATTTAAATTACTTACAAAAATAACATAAAAAAGTGCAGTAAAACTGCACTTTTTTGAACTCTGATATTTATTTAATAAAATAAGGCTTTATCTAGTTACTGTTCCTGATAAAAATGAAAGAGGTCCAGGTCCCATAGAAATTGCTGTATGGTTTGCTGCATTTGTAGGTACCATATGTGCTAAAGGCTTAAATGTAAATGGACTTGGGCTATTGTCTGGATCTGGCTCAACTGAAATTACAATTGTAGTCCCTTTTAAATCAGTTGGGAAAGTTAAACCAGAAGGTGCATTTTGTAAAAAGTCTTCACCTGGATATCCTGGACCATTACCAGCACTTCCTTTATATGGTGATGATGCTGCATTGTCATCAGCTGCATTACCAGAACTAAAAGTTCCTGTACTTATTGGCATTCCATTCATTACTGCCCATCCTTCATATTTCCATCCTGTTAAAGCAGGTAAATTATTTAATCCAGCAACTGCACTACCACTTGAATTATCTAAAAACCAAACACCACTTTCTTCATTAGTCATATCAGTATCAGTTGGAGTTGCAAGAATATAAGTTCCAGTAGAACTACTAAAGTCTCCTACAACACCATTTGAAGTTACGCTTGCAGAATTTCCAGTGAAATCTCCAGCTAATATTTTTGTCGCAGAAGGATCAGGACTTGGGTCAACTGTTGGTTCAATTGATAATACAAACTTAGATGCTGCTGCTAAATCATCAATATCTACAGTGAAAGACTGTGGGAAAGTTACACTTGAAAAGGTACCTGTACTTATAGGGCTACCATTAACAATTATCCAGCCTTCATATACAAAATTATTACCAAGATCATCTAATCCAGATAAGTTTAAAGTTAAATCTGCTGTTGTTATTGCGTCGTCATCATTGTTACAACTATATGTTATAACTAATAAGATTACCATTAAAAATTGAATTCTTTTTTTCATTTTGCTTATATTTAAATATTATTTATTATTTCCGACAAAACAAACCTAAGTAGATTGTCATAAATTCACAAAAACTTCAATTTATTATGATACTTATGTGATAATTTTGTGATGTTTAATTATATTATTTGCAATAGATGAAAAAAGTACTAATTATAGAAGACGATAGAGAGATTGTTAATCTTTTAGAAATACATTTAAATGATATTGGATGCGAAGTAATTAAAGCCTTTAATGGTGTTGATGGTTTGCACTTAGCATTCACTGAAAAAATAGATTTAATTATTTTAGATATTTCATTGCCAAAAAAAAATGGGTTAGAAGTTTGCAAAGAAATTAGATTAAAACAAAGTACACCAATCATAATGCTTACAGCAAAAACTGAAGAAATAGATAAAGTTTTAGGATTAGAAGTTGGTGCAGATGACTATATCACAAAACCTTTTAGCATACGAGAGTTTATTGCAAGAGTTAAATCTATTTTTAGGCGATTAAAAATGGATAGTGAAAAAGTAATAAGTCCTAAAAATATAGAATTAAATTTCAAAAATTTAATGATAAATATTGAACGGCGAAAGATAACTCAAGACGGTAAAAAAATAGAATTATCACCAAAAGAGTTTGAATTATTGGTTTTAATGGCAACAAATCCAGGGAAAAATTATAGTAGAGCAAACTTACTAAGTATTATTTGGGGATATGACTTTACAGGTTATGAACATACAGTAAACTCGCATATAAACAGGTTACGAGCAAAGATTGAGCCTAATATGGCACATCCTACTTATATATTAACAACTTGGGGAATAGGTTACAGATTTAACGAAGAATTATAAAAATTATGGAAAATAATAGAACACTTTCTAAACACATCATTCGAAAATTGAGTTTATCTTTACTAGCAATAATACTATTGATTAGTGCAATTTACATTTTGCTTTCTTTATTGTTTAGTTATAAATTTTTTGAAGAAACTACACAAAAATTAAATTCAAATATTGCCAATCATTTAATTGAAGAAAAATTTAAAGATGCTGCTCCTTTTTTAGAGGACGGATCAGTAAACAAACCGTTATTCGGTGAAATCATGCACGATATGATGGCAGTAAATCGTGCTATTGAAGTGTATTTACTTGATGAAAGCGGACAAATTTTATATTCTGTAGTTTTAGATCATTCAGACAAAAACGAAAATATAAAAAGTGTTGATATTAAACCTATTAAAGAGTTTATTTCTAAAAAAGGTAATGGTTATTTTCTCGGTGACAATCCAAGAGATAGTCAACAAAAAAATATTTTTTCTGCCGCTCATTATAAAACGGATGATGGACAACAAGGTTACATTTATATAATATTGGCTAGTAAAGTTTTTCAGAATATAGAAAAATCGCTTTTTTCCAGTTATTTCATAAAGTCTGGTGTAATTTATATCACTTTAACTATACTTATAGCCTTTATAATTGGTTGGTTAAGCATCCGATTTTTAACAAGAAACTTACGTGATATTATACAACAAGTAAATAGGTTTAGTGAAGGAGATTATAAAAGTAGAATTAAAAATCCTGAAAAATCTGATTTATCTGTACTTGCACTTACCTATAATAGCATGGCAGACACAATTGAAAAGAATATTGAAGAAATAAAATCAGTAGATGTGTTACGTAGAGAATTGATTGCCAATGTTTCACATGATTTAAGAACTCCATTAGCAATTATGCAAGGTTACGTTGAAACTTTGCAAATGAAAAAAGGAAAACTAAGCGAACAGCAAGAAGACGATTACATACATATTATTAATAAAAGCATCAATCAATTAACAAAATTGGTATCTCAATTATTTGAATATTCCAAATTTGAATCTAAACAAGTAACACCTCAAAAAGAGCCTTTTGCAATAACTGATTTGATTTATGATATACAAACAAAATATGATCTGTTTGCTAAAGAAAAGAACATAAAACTAAGCACAACAATTCAAAAGGATACACCTATAGTATTTGCTGATATATCTCTGGTAGAACGTGTTATTCAAAATTTATTAGAAAATGCCATAAAGTTTACCCCTAATAATGGTAGTGTCAATATTATTACTGATTATGACAATAATAATGTAATAATTAAAATTAATGATTCAGGGAAAGGAATTAGTTTAGAAGAACAAAAATATATTTTTGAGCGTTTTAGACAAACTGATTCTAATCAGAAAAAAAGCGGTATTGGACTTGGTTTAGCAATTGTAAAAAAAATAATTGAATTACATGGTTCTACTATCAATATAATTAGCAAGCCAAACGAAGGAAGTACTTTTGAATTTTACTTACCCAACTTTAAAAATATTTAATATCATATTTATCCTAATAATAATAAAAACCTATTATTTACATAATAGGTTTTTTTTATTAAATATTTGTCCCGTCCTGAAATAGCGATACACTAAAACTTTAGTGTAATGAAAACATCAGAAAATTCAGGGTATGTTAAGCGTACTCAAAAAGATTACTC
>NVWM01000017.1 GCA_002733665.1 Lutibacter sp. | reverse complement strand
GTTCTGTGTAATGGTTCCTCCACACTCATCGTAATCTGGTGTCAATGTTCCAAGTACTTCTCCTTCTATCAAACATCCGCCTAAGCCACTATTGGTATATCCTAAGTTACTCGCTGCAAACGTAGTTGCTGCATCACAACTAATTTCCATTGGCTGTACTGATGCAAACACTGCTTCTGGTGCTGGTAATACTGTGATAACTTGTTCTTGAGTGATTTCTCTTCCACAAGCATCTGTATAGATCCAGTTCTGAGTGATTGTTCCACCACATTCTGTATAGTCTGCTGTCAATGTTCCTAAAATAGTACCTTCGATTAAACATCCACCTAAACCACTATTTGTATAGCCTAAGTCACTCGCTGCAAACGTAGTCGCTGCATCACAACTAATTTCCATTGGCTGTACTGATGCAAACACTGCTTCTGGTGCTGGTAATACCGTAATTTCTTGTGTTTGAGTGATTTCTCTTCCACARKCATCWGTATAGGTCCAGTTCTGTGTAATGGTTCCTCCACACTCATCGTAATCTGGTGTCAATGTTCCAAGCACTTCTCCTTCTATCAAACATCCGCCTAAGCCACTATTGGTATATCCTAAGTTACTCGCTGCAAATGTTGTCGCTGCATCACAACTAATTTCTAATCCTTGAACTTCTGAAAACGTTGCTGCTGGAGTTGGATCTACAGTGATCATTCTTGATACGGATGCAACTACTCTACCGCACTCATCTGTTGCTGTCCATGTTTCTGTAACTTCTCCATCACAAGCTCCAGATAATGTAGTGAATGTTGAAGGATTCGATGTTCCACTTATTAAACATCCTCCTGTCAATCCATTGCTGAATTCTATTGTGCTTGGATCTGGTATTCCTCCACAGCCAACTGTTGTGTCAAGTGGTGCTGTCATCGTTGGTAATGTAGCTTGAGTTACTGTGATTACTCGTGATTGTGTGATTATTCTACCACAAGCATCCGTATATATCCAATTCTCTGTGATATCTCCTCCACAAGCATTAAGCGTTACACTTAATGTTGATGTTACTGAGCCACTGATCTCACATGCACCTGTCAATCCATTAGTATAACTTAATGAACTTGTCGTTGCTGCGCCACAGGCTACAGTAATAGGTGATACTGATGCAAATGCTGCAACTGTCGATGGACTTACTGTGATTACTCGTGATACGGATGCAACTGTTCGTCCACACTCATCCGTTGCTGTCCATGTTTCTGTAACATCGCCTCCACAAGCGTCCGGTGTTACACTAAATGTTGATGTGTTTGAGGTTCCTGCTATCAAACATCCTCCTGTCAATCCATTAGTAAATGCTATTGTACTTGATGCTGGTATCGCGCCACATGCAACTGTTGCTGCTGCTGGTGCTGTCATTGTCGGTAAAGCCGGAGGTAAAACTGTGATAACTTGAGAAACAGTATCAGTACTACAACCAACTAGAGCAATATCAGGATCTGTAACTGTAAGTTGCACAGTGTAATCTCCTCCACATGTGTCATATGTATGGGTTGGCATCTCTAATGTACTAGAACTACCATCACCAAAATCCCATAAATAAGTTAAATTATTATCATCATCATCATCTCCAGCACCATCTATAGATGTACTAGCGTCAAAATCTACAGTTAAACCACATGTTGCATCTGGTGTTGCTGTAAAAGCAGCTGTAGGGCTTGCAAAAAAGTCTAATTCTATATCAAGAAACACATCTACCTTCGTATTAAAACAAGTAGTTCCAGTTGGTCCCAAAGGAACTTTAACTGTTAGTCAAAAATATATGTACCTGCAGTAGTTACCGTTACATTGGTATCTAAAGTATTAGCTTGATCAAAAGTAACTCCAAGTGTTGCTGCTGGTTCTGTCCAAGCAAAAGTTAAATCACTTTCAGTTACATTAGTAGGAAGAGCAGATAATGTTACGTCTATTATTGCAGTATCCATACAAACATCATTTCCATCACCTCCAGCAACTACATTTACACTAGGATCTATTCTTGGTGTTCCTCCTGCTGCTACTAATTGATTAAAAGTATAACATGCGTTCCCTCCACTACAAACAGCAAATTTAATTGTTGGGCCAGTTGGATTGTTTACATCTATAAAACGAATTTGTGTATTATTACTACATGGGCTGTCTCCTTCTATAGCTACAGGATTTGCTGTTGTAGATGTATTTTCAATAACAATAGCTGTACTACCATAAAGTGTAAGCGCAAAATTACCGTTCCAGTTTATACTACCTCCATCTGCTATTGTTAAAAGTGTTATATGTTCTGGAAAGGTTTCATTTGAACCCATTTGAACAGTAAAACCGTCAGGTATTATTACATGCCCATCACAAAGAACTACGTTCGCATCTATCCAAGTAATAAAATCATCAATATCGATTTGATATCTGCTACCGTCTGGAGTAACACCAGCAACACCAGTGTTTAGTGTACATTGTGAATTTGCAGAGGAAAATCCAGCAAACACAAGTAAGAACAATAGTAAAAATGCTTTTTTCTGAATTTTATTAATAGAATTTAAAATTCCAAAATTCTTAATCGTGTAGTTATCTTTCATAATACCCGCAATTTAATTTTATAAAAAAAGCTACACCCTTATATGTGGGAGATAAAGTAATAGCGTACAGTCTGAGAATTTTTCTCAAAAAACAATAATGAAAATCGTGGAGTTAATGTCTATGTGACCATGGGGTTTTAAATATAAGGTGAAATCACATATTTACCTTTCTAAACATATCAATCTCTATACAAACATAGCTATTTATATGACTTGAACAAGAAAATTTATATATATATATGTGTTAAAAAAATTAACAAATGGTAGCCAAATCTTAATAAACGGATATAACACACTGTATTTCAATCGCTTTTAAAGTTTTACTCCAAAAACAACTATTTTATCAAGTGATTTAACAAAAAACTGTATTTTTGTAGTTCAATTTATAAGACTATTATATGAGTACATACGATGTAACTGTTATTGGTTCTGGTCCTGGTGGCTATGTTGCAGCAATACGCTGCGCACAACTTGGATTAAAAACTGCAATCATTGAAAAATACAACACTTTAGGAGGAACTTGCCTTAATGTAGGTTGTATCCCTTCAAAAGCATTATTAGATTCTTCACATCATTATCATGATGCAGTTAATCATTTTGAAAAACACGGTATTGAAACTACTGGTGTAAAAGTAAATTTCAAACAAATGATTGACCGTAAAGCTGAAGTTGTTGCTCAGACATCTGGAGGAATTAACTTTTTGATGGAAAAAAATAAAATTACTGTTTATCAAGGTTTTGGAAGTTTTAAAGATGCAACGCATATAAACATTGCATCAGATGGAAAAACTGAAACTATTGAATCTAAACACACTATTATAGCTACAGGTTCAAAACCATCAAGTTTACCATTTATTAAAATTGACAAAAAACGTGTTATTACTTCAACCGAAGCTTTATCATTAACTGAAATACCAAAACACATGATTGTTATTGGCGGTGGAGTTATTGGTCTAGAATTAGGACAAGTATATAATCGATTAGGTTCTCAAGTATCTGTCATTGAATATATGCCAAAGATTATTCCTACAATGGATAGCATGTTGTCTAAAGAATTGCAAAAATCATTAAAGAAACAAGGAATAAAGTTTTTCACTGGTCACAAAGTAACAGCAGTAAATACAGATGGTAACGAAGTTGTTATAACTGCTGATGATAAAAAGGGTAATCCAGTTGAATTCAAAGGAGATTATTGTTTAGTTTCTGTTGGAAGAAAACCTTATACTGACAAATTAGGCCTTGAAAATGTAGGTGTAAAAGTTAGCGAAAGAGGTCAAATTGAAACAAACGAACATTTGCAAACCAACATTTCTAATATTTATGCAATTGGTGATGTAATTAAAGGAGCAATGTTAGCTCACAAGGCCGAAGAAGAAGGTTCAATGGTTGCAGAGATTATCGCAGGTCAAAAACCACATATCGATTATAACTTAATTCCTGGAGTTGTTTATACTTGGCCAGAAGTTGCTGCTGTTGGCAAAACTGAGGAACAATTAAAAGAAGAAGGTGTAAACTATAAAGTTGGAAGTTTTCCAATGCGCGCTTTAGGTCGTGCTCGTGCAAGTATGGATATTGACGGACAAGTAAAAGTATTGGCACATGCTGACACTGATGAAATTCTTGGAATGCATATGATTGGTGCACGTGCTGCTGATATGATAGCAGAAGCAGTTATTGCTATGGAATTTAGAGCATCTTCAGAGGATGTAGCCCGTAGTTCTCATGCACACCCAACATACACAGAAGCTATCAAAGAAGCATGTTTGGCAGTTGCTGGAAGAGCAATACACAGTTAATTATACAAATCTATTCTAGAATATACACTAAAAGTCCTTTCTGTTTGAAAGGACTTTTTTATTTTTGCTACCATGCGAACTTCAAAAAGTTATCATTTTAATAACATAAACTCATTTAAAGTCAATATTTTGGCTTGGGCTCAGCAGTTTGATAAGTTCGTTTGGTTAGACTCTAACGACGCTACAACCTCTAATTTCGATGGTGTTCTTGCAGTTGATATGCATTCTGAGATTCAATGTGATTACAAGAACTCTTTTGAAAAATTAAAAGAATATCAACAAAAAACAACTGATTTTATCTTTGGTTATTTAGGATATGATTTAAAAAATGATGTTGAAAAATTACATTCTAAGAATTTTGATGGACTCCATTTTCCAGACTTATACTTTTTCCAGCCAAAAAAAATATTTTTTATCAGCGGAAACACTGTTGAAGTAAAATATCTGTATGATTATAAAAATGAATTAGCATCTGATTTAGAAGAAATACGTCATTACGAACGTAGTGAAGCAATCTCTTTAAAAGAAAAAGATTACCGTGTCGTACCTCCTCCTAATGACAACAATAAAGTCAAAATAAAATTACGGATTCATAAAGGTGAGTATTACAGTAAAATCAATAAAATTTTAGCACATATTCTTCGAGGAAACATCTACGAAGTGAGTTTTTGCCAAGAGTTTTTTGCTAAAAACTCAACCATAGATCCACTAAAAGTATATCAAGAATTAAATAATATTTCTTCTTCTCCGTTTGCTACTTTTTTAAAGTTGGATGATAAATTCTTACTCTCAGCGTCTCCAGAACGTTTTTTAAAACGAACAGGAAACACCATTATCTCACAACCAATAAAAGGAACCATAAAACGTGGTAAAAACCAATCAGAAGATAAAGAGTTAATCGCATTACTTGAAAACGACACAAAAGAACGTGCAGAAAATATTATGATTGTTGACTTAGTAAGAAATGATCTATCAAAAACTGCAATAAAAGGAAGTGTGAAAGTTACTGAATTATGTAAGGTTTATACCTTTAAACAATTGCATCAATTAATATCAACAGTAGTTTCTGAGGTAAAAACTGAAACAAATTCGGTTGATATTATCAAGTCATTATTTCCTATGGGAAGTATGACTGGAGCACCAAAAATAGCGGCAATGAAAATTATTGAAGACCTTGAAGAAACGAAAAGGAGTCTTTATTCTGGCGCTGTTGGTTATTTTTCTCCTTCTGGTGATTTTGACTTTAATGTTGTCATCCGAAGTATTTTATACAATCAATCCGAAAAATATATTTCTTACTCTGTTGGTGGTGCAATAACGGCAAAATCTATTCCTGAAAAAGAATATGAAGAATGCTTACTCAAAGCAAAAGCGATGCGAGAAGTGCTATTGAAATCAAATTAGTATATTTATCAATAATTAATAACCTCTCGACTCCGCTCGAGGAGACAATAAATTGTTTTGTCTGGTCGAGCCTTTCGGCTCCGCTCAAGATAAACTAAAGTCGAAACTTATTTTATAAAATGGCACACCAAACATTCAATTTCAACCTTCACAACACTAATTTTTTCGGACAATACTGGAAATCTGAACAACCTAAAGCAGCCGTTTTACTTGTCCACGGAATGGGAGAACATTCAAGCAGATACGCAGATTTTGTTGTTTCAAAATTAGTAGAACACAACATTTCTGTAATTGCTTTTGATCATTTTGGTCATGGAAAAACAGCCGGGAAACGAGGACACAACCCAAGTTTTGAAGCTGTTTTAGATAGTGTTTCAACAATGTTAGAAAAATCTAAAGAAGTTTTTGGCGACATTCCTACATTTTTATACGGTCATAGTATGGGCGGAAATGTTGTACTTAATTATGCGTTACGCAGAACATCAAAAATAAAAGGTGTTATTGCAACAAGTCCGTTTTTAAAATTGGCATTTCAGCCACCAAAAATAAAATTAACTGTAGGGAAATTATTGCAAAAAATTGTACCATCAATAACTATGGGAAATGAACTCGATCCAAACGATATTTCTCGTGATAAAAACGAAGTTCAAAAATATATTGATGACCCTTTAGTACACAGTAAAATAAGTCCAAACTTTTCTATCACTTTTATTGAAACAGGGGAATGGGCAATTGATAATGCACAAAACTTATCAATTCCTACAGCCATTTTTCACGGAACGGACGATAAAATTATTGACCATAAAGCATCGGTAGAATTTGCTGATAAAACCGACAAAGCATCCATAAAACTATATGTAGGAGGCTATCATGAATTGCATAATGACTTGTGTAAGGAAGAAATGATTGCTGATGTTATTAGTTGGATAGATTCTAAAATATGATTCTGAAATTTCATCCAAAAACATTTATTTTTCTATTTTTCGGATTTGTTTTATTTACGATTGTTGGAACGCTCACACATGAGTTAGGTCATTTAACTGCTGATAGATTATTAGGATATAAAGGAGGAAAAATAAATTACGGTAGTACAAGTTGGGGAACAAAACCTGAAACGGAAGAGTATTTTAAAATTTATAAGGAAAACGAATCTGCAATAAAAAACAATCTTCCTTTTTCTAAAAAACAACGATTTGAAGAACTAGAAATATCTTTTAAAAATGATAATTTTTGGGGAGTTCTCGGAGGGCCTTTACAAACCATGACTTTTGGAACAATTGGAATTTTACTACTCTATTTCAGAAAGAAAAAAGAAGACTTTAAAATCGTTGATTGGCTAATTACATTTCTCTCATTATTTTGGCTTCGAGAAGTGTTTAATTTATTAAGTGGAATTTTATCAGGAATATTAAATAATAACGGCAATTATTTCGGAAAATATGGGGACGAAGTTCGTCTTTCAAAAATTTTAGAGATTTGGGATGGTACAATTCCAATCTTTTTTGGAATTTTAGGATTAATAGTTTCACTCATTGTGATTTTCTTTTTTATCCCTAAAAAAACACGTTTCACCTTTATTATTTCAGGCTTAATTGGCGGGATTTTTGGGTTTTGGTTTTGGCTTTACTTTTTAGGGCCAATTATAATGCCTTAAAAGAGTTACATTTGCCAAGTGTTACACGATTTTCAACAACATATCACCCAACATTTTCCTTTTCTAAAGGATAAAAAACTACTCAGTGCTATTTCTGGAGGTATTGATAGTGTTGTTTTGTCACACCTTTTACATCAATCAAAGTATGATGTTTCTTGGGCGCATTGCAACTTCAAATTACGAAAAAAAGAAAGCGACTTAGACGAGGCGTTTGTGAATGAATTAGCAAATAAATTAGGAGTAAAACTACATACAATCACTTTTAATACTGATGATTACGCAAGTAAAAATAAACTTTCTATTCAGATGGCTGCTCGTGAACTTCGTTATAATTGGTTTGCTGAAATTTTAGAAGAAAACACTTTAGATTATGTACTTACGGCACATCAAAAAGAGGATGTTTTGGAAACATTTTTAATCAATTTTACTCGTGGAACTGGCTTAGAAGGTTTGACTGGAATTCCTGCTATTAACGGACAAATTGTGCGTCCACTATTGAATTTTACTCGTGATGAAATTCATGCTTTTGCGATTGAAAATAACATTGAATGGAAAGAAGATAAAAGTAATGCTTCCACAAAGTATTTTAGGAATAAAATTCGTCATCAAATAATTCCTGTGTTGAAAGAATTGAATCCAAGTTTGATGCAATCGTTTGATAAAACACTTGAAAATCTACAAGGAAGTCAGCAAATAGTAAATGATAAAATTACTGACTTTAAAAAAAAAATTACCAACTTAGAGAATGAATATCAGCAATTTAGCATAGATGAAATTAAAAACACATCAAATCCGAAATCCTATTTATTTGAATTATTAAAAGAATATAATTTTACAGAATGGAACGATGTTGTTGATTTGTTAGACGCTCAAAGCGGAAAGCAATTACTGAGTAAAACGCATCGATTGATAAAAGACAGAACACATATTCTAGTAAGCAGTCGACAGTCGGCAGTCGGCAGTCAGAAAACAAAATTTACTATTAATGAAGATGCTATTACTTTTCGAAACGACTCATTATATTTGAAAATAGAAGTCCAAAACTCTAAAACTAAAGCCCAAAAACATAAACCCAAAACTGCTTTAATTGATAATAGTTTGTTAAATTTTCCGTTAATTGTAAGAAAGTGGGAAAAAGGAGACTATTTTTATCCAATAGGAATGAAAGGGAAAAAGAAACTAAGCAAGTTTTTTAAAGATGAGAAGTTCTCGATTTTAGAAAAAGAAAAAACTTGGTTACTTTGCAACTCTAATAATGAGATTGTTTGGATTGTTGGAAGACGTCTTGACAATCGATTTAAAATAACTGAAGACACGACTAAAACGCTTAAAATAACCATTCAATAATGAAATATTTAAAAAACAGTATAAGTCTAGCGAGTAAGAAAATAGTTAGTTTATTTATACTCACGCTTGTTTTTTCTTTTGCAAACGCACAAATACTTGACCCTGTAAAATTTACAACATCTACTGAGGCAATTGATGCTTCAAACTATTATTTAGTTGTTACAGCTACAATTGACGAAGGTTGGCATTTATATTCGCAATCTGTTCCCGAAGATGGGCCAATTCCAACAACCATTACATTTGAAAACAAATCTAATAGTTTCCAATTAATTGGAAAACCAGCGGAAGACAAAGGTCATACTTCATTTGACAAAACGTTTGGAATGGATATCAAGTATTTTGAAAATACTGCAACATTTAAGCAACGTATTCGATTATTAACCACCGGAAAAATCGATATTAATGGTGAAATTGAATTTATGGTGTGTGATGATAGTCAATGTTTACCTCCAACTTTTAAAGATATTAATTTCTCACTTCAAGGTAAAGCAGGAACTCTTGCAAGTACATCTGAAATCAATAAATTAGTCGAAAAAAAAAATAGTACAGAAAAAAAAAATGAAACCAGTGAAGTAACTCCTAAAAAAGACACTTCTTCTTCTAAAAGAGGTCTTTGGACTATCTTCTTTATTGCGTTTTTCTCTGGATTTGCAGCCTTATTAACACCTTGTGTGTTTCCAATGATTCCGATGACGGTAAGTTTTTTTACAAAACAAAGTAAAAACAAAGCCGCAGGAATTAGAAATGCTATTATTTATGGATTATCAATTATTATTATATATGTCCTTTTAGGATTATTAGTTAGTGCCATTTTCGGTGCTGATGCTTTGAATGCTCTAGCAACCAACGTGTGGTTTAACCTTATATTCTTTGCTCTTTTAATTGTATTTGCAGTATCCTTTTTAGGTGCTTTTGAAATTGTTTTACCAAGTTCTTGGGGAACAAAAGTTGATAAGCAAGCAGATAGAGGCGGAATAATTGGCATCTTTTTCATGGCATTAGCCTTAGCAATTGTTTCCTTTTCTTGTACAGGCCCAATTGTTGGAACATTACTAGTTGAAGCCGCTGCCGGTGGAAATCAAATTGGACCAATAATAGGAATGTTAGGGTTTTCACTAGCGATAGCCTTACCGTTTGCATTATTTGCAGCATTTCCAGGATGGTTAAATTCCCTGCCAAAATCTGGAGGATGGTTAAACACAGTAAAAGTTGTTTTAGGATTTTTAGAATTAGCATTGGCTTTCAAATTCCTTTCAAATGCCGATTTAGTTTTAGATTTACATTTATTAGAACGTGAAGTATTTATTGCAATATGGATTACCATTTTTGGTGCTTTAGCATTTTATCTTTTCGGAAAAATCCGATTACCTCATGATTCTGCGCTAACACATATTTCTGTTGGAAGGTTGAGTTTAGGTTTAATAGTAATGTCATTTACCGTTTATATGATCCCTGGACTTTGGGGAGCACCACTAAATTTAATAAGCGCCTTCCCTCCTCCACAACATTATAGTGAATCACCTTATGGTGTTGGGTTTTCAAAACTTGGAGGCGGCACAACAAATCATGCTGATATTCCCGAAGGAGCACATTTAATGGCACCTCATGATATCTTAGCATTCAATGATTATGACTTAGGCTTAGCGTATGCAAAAAAAGTTGGAAAACCTGTTATGATTGACTTTACAGGAAAAGCATGCGTAAACTGCCGTAAAATGGAGCAGAATGTTTGGGTAAAAGAAAATATTTTAAAAATTATAAAAAACGACATTGTTTTAATCTCTTTATATGTTGATGATAAAAGACCTTTGGCTGCAGATGATGTTGTAGAATCGAAACTAAATCCTGGAAAAAAATTACGCTTTATCGGTCAGAAATGGAGCGAATTAGAAACTATAAAATACGGCACAAACGCGCAGCCATTTTATGTTTTGATGGATCACAATGAAGAAAATTTAATTGATCCTGTTGGCTATACTCCAAATGCTGACGAATATTTTAATTGGCTTAAAGAAGGTTTATCAAATTTCAAGTAAAAATTAATCTGACGTCTCCTCGAGCGGAGTCGAGAGGTTATTCTTAACGAGAATAATTAATAAAATAAGGTCTCGACTCCGCTCGACCAGACATTCGAAACATATTTGATAAATTTTGTTATGTCCTAAAAAAAAATGATAAATTTACACGTTAGCAAAAACTAACGTGTTTTTTATTTTTAGACTTAAAAAGTATGAGTTCAACTTCCAACAAACCGAGTAATTTAGAAACCTATTTTCAGCAATTTAGACAACATATTGTTGGAGTTGATCAAACGTTTGAATCGCCTTTTGGCAAGCAAAAAATTATCTATACAGATTGGACAGCAAGCGGAAGATTGTATCGACCAATAGAAGAAAAAATGCTGAATGAGTTTGGACCTTTTGTTGCCAATACGCATACTGAAACTTCGATTACTGGTTCAGTGATGACGCAAGCATATCACAAGGCAAGAAACATCATAAAGCAACATGTAAACGCAAATGAAAATGATGTTTTAATTACCGAAGGAACTGGAATGACTGGCGTTGTCAATAAATTTCAACGGATTTTAGGTTTAAAAATTTCTGAAAATTTAAAAGAACATACAACAGTACCAAACGAACTAAAACCAATTGTTTTTATCACACATATGGAGCATCATTCTAATCAAACTTCTTGGTTAGAAACAATTGCTGATGTTGAGATAATTCCTTGTTTAGATTCTGGTCTGACATGCTATGATAGTTTCTCAAAATTGCTTGAACAATATAAAAATAGACCTATAAAAATTGCATCAATCACTTCATGCTCTAACGTTACTGGAATTAGAACAGACTATCATAGAATTGCAAAAATGATTCATCAAATTGGTGGACTTTGTTTTGTCGATTTTGCTTGTTCTGCACCTTATGTTAAGATTGATATGCATCCAAGTGATAAAGACTCGTATTTAGATGCTATCTTCTTTTCACCTCACAAATTTTTAGGAGGTCCTGGAACTTCAGGTGTATTGGTATTTAATAAAAAACTATACAAAAATATTGTTCCTGATAATCCTGGAGGAGGAACTGTAGACTACACCAATCCTTGGGGAGATCATGACTATGTTGACGATATTGAAACGCGTGAAGATGGTGGAACTCCTGGTTTTTTACAAACAATTAAGATAGCGTTATCCATTCAACTAAAAGAAAAAATGGGTGTTGAGAACATCTTAAAAAGAGAGCATGAGATTAATGAAATCGTATTTGATAAATTATCAAAAATCGAAAACCTCAACATGCTTGCAAAACAACATACTGATAGATTAGGTATATTTTCTTTTTATATTACTGATGTTCATTTTAACTTAATTGTAAAGTTGCTCAACGATCGATTTGGCGTCCAAACTCGTGGAGGATGCTCATGCGCAGGAACTTACGGTCATTTTTTATTACATGTTGACCAACAAACATCTAAAAATATCGAAGAAAAAATATTGGAAGGTTGCATGATTGAACGTCCTGGATGGATACGAATGTCGATACATCCAACAATTACAAATGAAGAAGTTTTATATGTATGTGAAAGTATAAAACAAGTTGCTGAAAATTGTCATAAATGGAGTGATGATTACAAATATGATGCTGTTAAAAACGAATTTGTTCATAAAACAGCGACATCCATCGAAAAAACTATTGTAGAGAATTGGTTTAAATAATTTAAGTAACTTTACAGGAAATACTAACCATTTATTTTCTGATGCAAAAACTTTTTAAAATACTTTTAGGACTCATAATTATCCTGTTTATAGCAGGATATTTTTTTATTAATAGTTTAAAACCTGATTATAAGGGCTCTAAAACACTCTCAAATTTAACCTCTGAAGTTACTATTAACTACGATGATTACGGAATTCCACATATTTATGCCGACAATCAAGAAGATGCACAACGTGCTTTAGGATATGCACACGCTCAAGACCGATTATGGCAAATGGAATTACTTCGTAGAATTGCTTCTGGAAGATTATCGGAAATATTAGGAGAAGCGACATTAGAAAGCGATTTGTTTTTTGCTGGACTTTTAACAGATGAGGCTTCAGAAAAAACAGTAAGCGAATTAGATAAAAATAGCACCGAATACAAATTAACACAAGCATATATTGATGGTATTAATGAGTTTGTCAAAAATGGCTCAACACCAATTGAATACCGCATTTTAGGTCTTGAAAAGAAAGAATTTACGTTAAAAGATACCTATAATATCTTTGCATATATGGCTTTTAGTTTTGCTGCGGCTCATAAGACAGATCCTGTTTTAAGTAGTTTACAGGCCAAACTTGGTAATGAATATGTAAAAGAACTTGGAGTAGATATAAATCCAAATTCAACACTTATCCATAATTATAATAAGGCAAATGAAGAAATTTCTGTAGCAATCAATAACATCATGAATAGTACTCCTATTCCACCATTTATTGGAAGTAATAGTTGGATTGTGGCACCTGAAAAAAGTAAAAACGGAAAAGTATTGTTTGCCAATGATCCACATATTGGTTTTTCTTCGCCTTCTGTTTGGTATGAAGCACATATCAAAACGCCAGATTTTGAAAGTTATGGTTATTATTTAGGTGGATTTCCGTTTCCAACACTTTCTCACAATCGAGATTTTGCTTATGGTTTAACAATGTTTGAAAATGATGATATTGATTTTTACCAAGAAGAAAATCATCCAACTGACGCAACAAAATATAAAACTGCTGATGGTTATAAATCATACACAACAATAGATAAAACCATCAAAGTAAAAGATGCTGAAGATGTGAAAATTACTGTAAGATCAACACATCATGGGCCAATAATGAACGATGTAATTTCAACTATTGATGCTGAAAACCCTATCGCAATGTCTTGGATATACACGAAGTTAAAGAACGAAGGTATAAACGCAATGTACCTAGTTTCTCGTGCAAAAAACAAAACAGAATTTGAAAAAGGAGTCGCAATGATTCATGCTCCAGGACTTAACTTTATGTATGGTGATGCAAAAGACAATATTGCTTGGTATGCAGTTGGAAAATTATATAAATTCTCTGAAAATGTAAACCCGAAATTTGTTTTGGATGGAGCAAGCGGAAAAGAAGATATTGTTGAATACCTAGATTTTAATCAAAACCCTCAAGCTCATAATCCGTCATGGAATTATGTGTATTCTGCCAACAATCAACCTGATTCTATTGCAGGAATGCTATATCCAGGATATTACTTACCTGAAGATAGAGCTAAAAGAATTGTAGAATTATTAGAACCAAAAAACGATTGGTCAAAAGAAGATTATATGAAAATGCTGCTAGATTCTAAATCGTCAATGGCTCCAAGTTTAGTCAAGCATATTGTAAAAAATATTTCTGAAAATTTAACCACAGACAACGAAAAAATAGCCTTTGAAACTTTAAAAAATTGGGATGGAAATTTTATAAAATCTAGTATTGGCGCAACAATTTACACTAAGTTTATTCATTATTTTTTAAAGAACACTTTTGAAGATGAAATCGGAGAAAAAATATTTGCAGATTTTGTAGACACCCATTTAATGGCGCGTGTAATAAACGATCAATTACAAAGAGAGAATTCTGTTTGGTGGGACAATATCAACACCAAAGATATCAAAGAAAATAAGTCAAAAATACTTTCTCTTTCATTTACTGAAACAGTCGCTTCTCTTGAAAATCAACTTGGAAATGATGTGAATTCTTGGACATGGAATCGTGTGCACAAACTAACTCATAAGCATCCGTTAGGAACGGTAAAATTACTAGATTATTTATTTAATTTTAATGTTGGTGAGTTTGAAGTTGATGGTGCTAATGAAGTTATTAATAATTTGATGTATAATGTTACAAATAATAAAGTAAACGACATTACTGCTGGTCCTTCTACTCGAAGAATTGTTGATTTTTCTGATGTAGAAAACAGTTTAAGTATCTTACCAACAGGAAATTCTGGAAATCCGTTTAGCAAACATTATCGCGACCAAGCACAGATGTATGCTGATGGTAAGTTTAGAAAAATGAAGATGAACAAAGAAGAAATTGAGCGTGTTTCAACCAAATTGATATTGAAACCTAAAAAATAAGAATGAACTTTTTGAAGAGAAAAAAGGTAATCATCAACGCCATTTACGCCATTGTTGGTGTTTTTATGCCATTGTTGGTGTTTTTCACCAACAATACCAACACCAATAGTAAAAATCCGAAATGGAACTCACAAAATTTAATCATATAGAAAATTGCCCTCAATTCTATACTGCTACCATTTTAAACTGGAAAAAATTACTAAAACCAGAAAAATATAAAATGATTATTATAGAATCATTACAATATTTGGTTAAAGAAAAACGAGTGAAATTATTCGGTTATGTTATTATGGACAACCATATTCATTTAATTTGGAAACCAACTAAACTGTACTCATTAAAACATACACAGTTAAGTTTTATGAAGTTTACCGCCCAAATAATCAAAAGAGATTTAGAACAAAATCATCAAAATGTACTAAAAGAGTTTTTAGTTATGCTAAAAGATAGAAACTATCAATTTTGGCAACGAAATCCTTTATGTGTTGATTTGTTTGACACGGAAATCATCATGCAAAAACTAAAATATATTCACAACAATCCTATAAAAGCAAGACTTTGCAAAGAAGATGTTGATTATCGATTTTCTTCTGCAAAATTTTACAAAGAATTAGGTGATGAGTTTAATTTTTTAACTCGTTTTGATAATTAATTAACAACTGTTGGTAAAAAACACCAACAGTGGCTTTCACAACATTAAAAATTGTTGGCAGGAAACACCAACAATGGCTATTAAAAAAATAACTGTTGGTGAAAAACACCAACAGTGGCTTTCACAACACCAACAAAGGCATTGTTTTTAGCAATTTTATTTTTCTTACTTTTATAGAAACAAAAAAATATGCTAGTAAAAGTTTTTGGCTCCGCCGTTTTTGGTGTGGAAGCCACAACCATAACCGTTGAAGTAAACATTGATAAAGGTATTGGTTATCATCTTGTAGGTCTTCCAGACAATGCTATCAAAGAAAGTTCTTACCGTATTTCTGCTGCTCTTAACAATAATGGCTACAAACTTCCAGGAAAGAAAATCACCATCAACATGGCTCCTGCAGATTTGCGCAAAGAAGGTTCTGCTTATGATTTAACGCTTGCTATCGGAATTCTCGCAGCATCCAACCAAATTAAAGCCGATGAAGTAGCTAAATACATTATTATGGGCGAACTCTCACTCGATGGAGGCTTGCAACCGATAAGAGGTGCTTTGCCAATTGCTGTGAAAGCGCGTGAAGAAGGATTTAAAGGGTTTATTTTACCCAAACAAAATGCCAAAGAAGCAGCCATTGTAGATGATCTAGATGTATATGCAGTTGAAAACATCAAAGAAGTAATTGATTTTTTTGAAGGAAAATCAGAAATGAAACCTTTGATTATTGATACTCGAAAAGAATTCTATGACAATCTTCAAAACCCTGAATTTGATTTTGCCGATGTAAAAGGGCAAGAATCTATCAAAAGATGCATGGAAATTGCTGCTGCTGGCGGACATAATATTATCTTGATTGGTCCTCCTGGAAGTGGGAAAACAATGCTTGCTAAACGATTGCCAACCATACTTCCACCGATGAGTTTACAAGAAGCATTGGAGACCACTAAAATTCATTCTGTTGTAGGTCGCATTAAAGCGAATAGTGGCTTGATGAGTCAGCGTCCGTTTAGAAGTCCACATCATACTATTTCTAATGTTGCGTTGGTTGGAGGTGGAAGTTATCCACAGCCTGGAGAAATCTCATTATCACACAATGGTGTTCTTTTCTTGGATGAACTCCCTGAGTTCAAACGTGATGTTCTTGAAGTAATGCGTCAGCCATTAGAAGACAGAGAAGTAACGATTTCAAGAGCGCGATTTACCGTAACATATCCAAGTAGCTTTATGTTGGTTGCGAGTATGAATCCTTCTCCAAGTGGTTATTTTTCTGATGATCCTAATGCTATTTCTTCTTCTCCTGCCGAAATGCACCGCTATTTGAGTAAAATCTCTGGACCTTTATTAGACCGAATTGACATTCATATTGAAGTGCAACCTGTACCTTTTGAAAAACTTACTGAAGAAAGACGTGGAGAAGCAAGTAACTCAATAAGAGAACGTGTAATTGTTGCTCGTAATTTTCAAACAGAACGGTTTAAAGACAACGAAAATGTGCATTACAATGCTCAAATGAACGTAAAACAAATTCGAAAATATTGTGATTTGAATGACGAATCTAAAACGCTATTAAAAAATGCTATGGAACGATTAAACTTATCTGCAAGAGCTTATGACAGAATCTTAAAAGTAGCGCGTACGATTGCTGATATAAGTAGCGAAGAGAATATTTCTCCAGATCACATTGCAGAGGCTATACAATATCGAAGTTTGGATAGAGAAGGTTGGTTGGGATAAAACATTAATTTTTATTAAATAAACATCCTAATAACATTGACATTCCCTATATTTATATATATTAAAAACTAAAAAAATGCTAAAAAATAATACCTCAATTCTCATGAGTACATTTATGCTTCTATGTATTTCTGTTTACAGTCAAACGCCTTTGTTTTCAGGCACTCCAGTAAGCGACTTTGGCATCGATAACACTATAGGAAGTGCTAATACAACAAGAAATATGTATCTGCAGATTTAAATGGCATTATTTATGTTGTTTTTGCCAACACAACAGAAATAAGAATTGCTAAAAGTACAAACAGAGGTCAAAATTTTTTATCTAGTACCTTAGTTGGTAATACCTCCTCGTCATCTCAACCAGAAATAGCAATAAATAAAACTGGAATTATTTTTATTACTTGGGAAAATTCAAATTCAATTTACTTTACTTCAAGTGTTGATGGCGCTCAAACATTTACCAACCCAAGAATTATAGGCACTAATCCAAATGGTAATCTGCACATGTCAACTCATGAAACAAATGTCTATATAACAAATCAAAGTGGAACAGATTTTTATTCGAATAACAATAATGGGATAGGTAATTTTAATAAAGTATCTACAGGAACTTCAATGGTATATGCTGATGCTTTGACAGATCAAAACGGAGTAGTTTATTTACCAATGGATAATCCAACTTTAATTTTATTTAAAAGTATTGATGAAGGGTCCTCATTAAATCAAACTACTTTAAATCCTTCTGGACTAGTCTATTTTTCTAGTTATGCATTAAGTGATGGTCCTTGTGGTACATTTATCTTTGTTGGAGGAGGTAGTATAACTCCTTCTGAAACTCTAGGGTATAAAATTAATGTTAATACAGGAGAACTAACAGAAATTATATTAGGGGAAAATGTATTAACAAACGAAGGTAGAACTTTATTTGCCGATAATAAAGGAACTTTAATTGACGGGTATAGAAGTGGAAATGGCGATTTAGTAATGAACGTTAGTACAGATCAAGGTAACAATTTTAATCCTCCAATTGTTATTGCTTCAGGTGAATCTCATAACATTTCAAGAAATCCTTTTACTGAAGATGTATTAGTAGTTTATCAAATTGCAGGTGAGATCTTTTTATCAGTTTATGATAATATTCTAAAAAATATTGAAATTCCAGAAATAAATCCATCTATTTCTATTTGTCCTAGTGACTCATTTGATTTACCATTTATTTTGAGTGATGGTTTTAGTCCAAATACAGAATTTACAGTTTCGTTAAGTGATGAATTTGGTGATTTTTCAAATTCTACTCAAATAGGATCAATTATTACCAATACAAGTGGAACAATCAATTGTACAATACCAAGTAACTCAATTACAGGTGATTTATATAAAATTCAAATAGAATCTTTAAGTAATTGCATTCAAAGCAATAAAATTCCGCTAATTATTGGAAAAGCAAATATTACTGGTCCAACCGAAGTTTGTGAAAACGATACTATACAATTATTTGGTTCTGGCACTCCTAATAGTAATAATCCATGGACATCATTGAATACTGATGTTGCTAGTATAGATAATCAAGGTATACTAACTGGATTAAATTCTGGAACTACAGAAATATCATATATAACAAACAATAACTGTATCGGAACCTATCTCATTGAAGTTTTGGAGTCAGACTTAACCATTATTTCCATTTCTGATATTCAAATTATTGACGATTCAAATAATAATTCAATCACTATTTCATCAGTCAATTTCGATTTTGGAGACTATGAGTTTTCTCTGGATGATGAATTTGGAATATATCAAGAAGAAACTACTTTTAATCATGTAAGTGCTGGCATACATATTCTTTATATTCGAAGTAAAAATCAGTGTGAAACCATATACTTTGAAATATATATTCTTGGGTTTCCAAATTTCTTTACTCCAAACAATGATGGTTTTAATGATTATTGGAATATAACAGGCCTTAATAATAGTCTTTATCCAAACTCAAAAATACATATTTATGATAGGTTTGGTAAAATAATATCTATTATTAACACTCTATCTGAAGGTTGGGATGGATTATACAACGGAAAAGAATTACCAGAAACTGATTATTGGTTTTCTGTGGAGCTTGTAGATAATGAGGGAGATATCCGTCTAAGAAAAGGACATTTTAGTTTGATAAGAAGATAATAACACAAATGGTTAGTTTTATAAATTGTAACATATGTTAAAGTCATAATATCAGTTTCTCATTCTTTGGCTTATTTGTATTTTTGGTTTATAATCAATTATACCATTCTGAATGAAAAAATTTATCATCTTTTTACTTTTTTTTGCAACTACTTCAATCTTATTTTCACAATCAAATCCTTTAATAAACACACCAACTTTAAATCCAGATGGAACTATTATTGCCTTTAATTATCAAGGCGACCTTTGGACAGTTTTGACCAATGGACAAAATTTAAAAAGACTTACAATTCATGAAGGGTTTGATGAAAATCCAACATGGAGCAAAGACGGAAAAACACTTGCTTTTGAAAGTGATAGATATGGCAATAAAGATATTTTTACAATTCCTGTAAATGGTGGAACTCCAAAAAGAATAACATTCCATTCTTCTAGCGATTATATCACAGATTTTACAGTAGATAACTCTATTTTATTTAATACTTCAAGAAACTTTGCTCAAGTTGAAAGAGAACGTGAGATTCATTCAGTAAGTGTAAATGGTGGGACTCCAAAAAGATTTTTAGATGCTGTTGGGTTTGACGCAGTAATGTCTCCAAACAATAAATTCGTTGCATTTACTAGAGGAACTTGTAGAATAGAAAGAGAAGCCTATAAAGGTGCCGCAAATAGAGATATTTGGATTTACAATACAACTAATGATACATATCATCAAGCAACAACTTTTAACGGTCAAGACTTAGCTCCAAAATGGGCGAACAATTCAACTCTTTTATTTCAATCAGCAAGAGATGGTGTTTATAATATCCATGAATTAAAAATTGATACAAATGGTCAAAAAACTGGAATTGTTTCTGCTATAACCAACCTTAAAAAAATGGGGTTATCCTCTTTTGACTTAAGTTCAAATGGGAATGATATTGTGATGATTGCAGGAGATAAAGTTTCATTAATTGATAGAACTACCAAAGCAAAAAAGACATTAAATATCGAAATTAACAGTGATTACAGATTTGACCCAACAGAACGCAAAACATATTCAAACAAAGCAACAGAAATTGAAGTTTCTCCAAATGGTAAATTAAGTGCTTTTGTTGTAAGAGGCGAAGTTTTTATAACTCAAAATGATACTGAAAAAAGTAAAACTGTTAATCTTACAAACTCACCTGCAAGAGATTTAGATATTGGTTGGTTAAACGATGAAGCGCTATTTTTTATTTCAGATAGAAATGGCATTAAGAATTTATATATGGTTTCGTCTAACGATCCTAAAAACAAAAATATATTTACATCACTTAAGCATACTTCTAAACAAGTAACTAAAAGTAAACAAGGTGTTAAAAATGCTAGACTTGCACCAAATGGAAAATCAATTTCATATATAGAAGGCACAAAATTAGTTGTAAGTTCAATAACAAAAGATGGCGATATCAGTAATAAAAAAATATTAAAAGATTATTGGGATACCCCTTCGAATGTTTCTTGGTCTCCAGATTCTAAATGGTTAGCATATAGTTTAACTGACCTTAATTTTAATCATGAAATTTTTATCCATAAAGTTGATGGCACTATGAATCCGGTGAACGTATCTATGCATCCAAAGGGTGATTACGAACCAACTTGGAGTGCTGATGGAAGTAAATTGGCTTTTTCATCTAATAGAAATAATGGTGATTATGACGTATGGTTTGTTTGGTTGAATAAAAAAGATTGGGAAAAGACCAAAGAAGATTGGGATGAAACTGATGATGACACCGATATTAAAAAAGATAAAAAAACTGAAAATAAAGATGATGAAAAAGAAGAGATAGTAGCAGACATTATAATTGATTTTGATGATATTCATGAGCGTCAAGAACAAGTCACTTCATTTACCGGTTCAGAATTTGTTCAAGCATTTTCTAAAGATGGAAAAACTATTTTTTATACCACTGGAAATGGTTCGAGAGGAAATCCAGATGTTGAAAATGATTTATTTAAAATAAATTGGGATGGAAAAGAAAAAAAGAGTTTAACTAAAGGTAATACCAATCCAAGAAGTATTAGTCTAAATTCTAAATACAGTCATCTTTATTTTGTTGAAAAAGGGAAATTAGCGAGAATAAAAATAGCCGATTCAAAAAAAGAATCTTTACCATTTTCTGCTAAAATGATTATTGATTATAAAGCAGAGTCAGATCAAATTTTTGAAGAGGCTTGGGATGTTATTGAAAAACGATTTTACGATCCAAACCATCATGGACAAAATTGGAAAACTTTAAAAAACACCTACAAACCATTGGCTATGAAAGCCTCGACTAGAGCAGATTTCAAAAAAGTATTTAATACTATGCTTGGGCAAATTAATGCAAGTCATATGGGACTTTATAGAGGTGAAGATAGAAAATCTGTTCAGAAAGAAAAAACAGGGATTTTAGGTTTAGAATTTGAACCTTTAAATAACGGAAGTGTAAAAATAACTTCTGTTGTTATAAATTCTGCAGCTGATAGAGAGGCAAATAAATTGAATGTTGGAGATATTATTACTTCTATCGATGGAGAGAAACTAACAAAAACTCAAAATATTTATGAGTTACTTAATGGAACTGCAGGTAGTAAAATTATTTTAGAAGTAATTTCAAACGAAGTAACAAAAGAGGTTGTAATTAGACCTAAATCTAGTGCAAGAACCGATAATTATAATGCTTGGGTAAAAGAGCGCAAAAGATTGACTGCAAAGTATTCAAATAACAGATTAGGTTATATTCATATTAGAGGAATGAACTGGACAAGTTTTGAGCGTTTTGAAAGAGAACTAACAGCTGCAGGATATGGTAAAGAAGGTGTTGTAATTGATGTGAGATATAATGGCGGCGGATGGACAACTGACTATTTAATGGCAGTTTTGAATGTAAAACAACATGCGTATACTGTTCCTAGAGGTGCTGCTAAAAACTTAGAGAAAGAAAATAAAAATTTCAAAAACAATTATCCTTTTAGTGAACGATTGCCTTTAGCATCTTGGACAAAACCTTCGATTGCTTTGTGCAACCAAAACAGTTATTCTAATGCTGAAATTTTCTCCCATGCTTATAAAGAATTAGGTTTAGGGAAATTAGTTGGTGTTCCAACTTTTGGAGCCGTTATTTCTACAGGAGGACAAACTTTAATTGATGGATCTTATGTGAGAGTACCATTTAGAGGTTGGTATGTAAAATCTTCTGAAAAGAATATGGATTTCCATCCTGCAGTTCCAGATATTATTGTTTCTAACAATCCTGATGATAAAGCAAAAGGAAAAGACACTCAGTTAAAAAGGGCTGTGGATGAACTTTTAAAGGATTTATAATAAAAAGAAAGACAACGTTAAAAAATTAACGTTGCCTTTCGCAAAAAAAAAGAAAAAACTAAATTTTACTTTGCTCCTAACTCCTTTAAAGAAGCTTCTGAGGCTGCTTTTACATTTGCAGCAGGATTTAATGTTAACGCTTTTTTATAATTCTTTATTGCATTTTTTTTGTCGCCTTTGGCTTTATAGGCATCACCCAAACTATCATAACCATTAGCATTTGTTGGATCGTTTTTTACATTTTTCATAAATACTTTAACAGCTCTATCATAATTTTTACTTCCTAAAAACTGATATCCTAAAGCATTTATTTGAGGAACTGTAGCTGTTGCTGAGGCTTGATCATAAATACCATTTGCTTCAGATGTTCTACCAAGTGCATTTAAAATTCCTGCTTTGGTAGTCAATGTTTGAAAACCACTATTACGTTGTATCGCTGCTTCAGCCCAAGCCAATCCTTCTTCAAGATTAGATTTGTTTACCAACGTATAATTTGCAGCAGTTTGATATCCTTGCCATCCAAATCCTCCACGAGAACGCAATTCGTTTCTAAATGTCTGCATTGCAATATCAGCCACATTCACATCAATTCTAACAGGAATTTCTTTTTCATCCCATTTTAATGCTAATACAGCATAGTTATTGCCAAAATCAACGAAATCATACGTTAACAATTCTGTCTTGGCTGTAGATCTACTTTGCACATCTACACGCAATGCGTCTTCATTCTCTTCGTAAAAGAAACTTCCCCAAGAAGTCGAGTTTTCAGAAAAAATAACGGTTACTTTCCCATCTTCAAATACCGCCATGTGCAATCCATATGTTCCCGCAGCCAATTCTTTTCCTTCAACTTTTACATCATGTGAAAAAGTAATCGTAGTGTTTTCATTTGCTCCTGCTCTCCAAGGATTGTCTCCTTGATTTCCAAAATTTGATTTAAAAAAACCATAAGAAACTAATTGTCCCCAAATTTGTCCGCTACGATCAGTTCCGTTTGCTGCTGTTAGTTTTGGGCGAGAATAATTTACAGTAATATCTGTTAATCCAACAGTTTGTGTAACTTCTGCTGGTAAACTCCCTCTTTTTGGAGTTGTAATTCCTTGACCTTTCACAGTCATTGTTCCAAATAAAAATGCTACAATCGCAATAGGATATAGCATCGATTTAATAGTTGCTTTCATAATATATAGTAGATTTTGAATTAGTTACACTACAATATTAAAACTTAGTCAACTTCTTATTCGTTAAGGTTCTGTTAATTGGGAAACATAAAATGTTAAAATTTGGGCGTAAAAAAACCTCACAAATTAATGCAAGGCTTTTTAACATTCTAATGAATTTGCTTTAAACAGCACTTTCTAATTCTGGATACTCATTCCATTCTTCACCGTCTAATAACCTACCATTTGCTTTTTTACTCCTTTTAACATTATCTGCTCCCCAAGTCCCCCATTGTTTAAAAAAGAATGCTACATTTTGTTCAAAACATTGGTTTTTAATATTTACTGCCCAACTTTTTTTCATTGGTCTTGCTTTATTTCCACTTTCTCCGCCGACTATTGCCCAATGAATGTTAGATAAATCTAACTCACCAAGGTCTTCAAGTAATGGTTCTAGTGAAAGAAAACGAATAGTAGCATCAATATTTCTTAAAACGTCTATTCTATTTTTTGTCTTTTTATTTTCTACAGAAACACCTAACCAAACATTTTTAGGGGCTTTTTTATCTTTAAAATAATCTGCTAAAATATCTTCTCTTTTTGTTAGTATTTGATATTCATGTCTTGGTGTTTGTTTCATTACTTCAAAAACCTTATCCAAATATTCGTAAGGCATTTCTTCATGAAATAAATCACTCATAGAATTCACAAAAAAACGTGTAGGTTTTTTTATTTTAAAAGGTTGATTTAATCTTTCTGGCATTAATGAAAACTCAAAACCATTATCATATCCTGGAGTTCCCATTGCTTTTAACCTAAAAGACATTGTTTCTGCATAACAGTGTTTACAACCTGCAGAAACTTTTGTACAACCTGTTGTTGGGTTCCATGTTGCCTCTGTCCATTCTATTTTAGTTTTTTTCATAATTACTTATTTAACAAAAAGAAAACTTTTTTCTTTGGAAGTTTTTTATAATTTTCATACTTCAAATAATAACCATTTATTGGTGTTTCTTTATCATATATGTCTATGACTTTCAATTTGCCATTTACTCTTAACGGTTTTAAAACTTCTTTTGTATGTTTAGGCAAATATCCTTTTTTTAGTCCAAACATATATACTTCTCCATTAGTTTTATTGCCTTCTTTAAGGAATTTTTCCAATTCATATGGATAATTTGAAATTTCGACATTACTTTCAAATAATGAACTTTGATTTTCTATTCTTTTACTAAAACCTCGTCCTTGTTCTGAATCTACTTTCCATTTTGCGGATAACATTTTTTCAAAACCAAGAGCGTTTGGAGTAAAAAAGAATAATCCATAATAATTACTTTTATCTTTTTCTAAAAGAAATGTATCAACAAAACAACCTGTTTTCTTAATAAAAGATTGTTTAAGATTATCTGTAAAGTCAAAAACAGAACTAAAATTTATTTCTTTACCATCAAAGCAATCATTTAAAAATGAACGAAGAGCATTTCCACCTTTAAAATCAATGTCATAACTTTTATTAGCAAATCTATACATGTCAAATAAAGGCAAGAAAAGAATTACTTCAGAATTACCATTACTTAAAAAGTTTATTATATGGTTAAGTTTAATTTCTTTATATCCATGTGGATCAATAAAAATTAAGTGTTTAGCTTTTTTAGATTTATTAACTTTATCAAGAACTAAAGGGCAAATTTCTAAATAGTCTTTATTAAAAAATTCTACATTAACATTATTTGGTTTAAATATATTTTGTGATATTTCTTCTACTCTTTCAATTTTTGATTTATCAAATTCTATATCAGAATTACCATTGTCATTAAATAATACATCTATATTTGGACATGTCTTTTTATTAAAATAGTAATGATTTTTAATTGTTTTTAAAATAACAATAGGACTTCCCTCATGTCCATCACTATATTTTCCTTCTCCACATAATAAATCATATACATGAATTTTATCCACATATTTTACTCTTGAGATAATATTTAAAAATGTTGATAGATATGTGCCTAACAGTTCAACTTTTGCACGTGAATGTTCTAACAAAACATCTTTTGTACTTGAAGTTTTCTTTTCCATAATTTTTTCTTAAAAATATGAAAAAGTCTAGACATAAAAAAACCCTCATAAATTAATCTAAGGGTTTTAAATATTCTAAAAAAGAGATTCTTAATACCTATAGTGTTCTGGTTTATAAGGACCATCAACAGTTACACCAATATAACTTGCTTGGTCTTCGCGTAACTCTGTTAACTCAACACCAATTTTCGCTAAATGTAATTTCGCTACTTTTTCATCTAAATGTTTTGGTAACATATACACTTCATTTTTGTATGCATCTCTATTGTTCCATAATTCTAATTGCGCCAAAGTTTGGTTTGTAAATGAGTTAGACATTACAAAACTTGGATGACCTGTTGCACACCCTAAATTTACCAAACGACCTTCTGCTAAAATGATAATATCTTTTCCGTTGATATTATATTTATCAACTTGAGGTTTGATAGTATCTTTTGTGTTTCCGTGATTTTTATTCAACCAAGCCATATCAATCTCATTGTCGAAATGTCCAATATTACATACAATTACTTTGTCTTTCATTGCTTCAAAATGACGTCCTTGAATAATATCTTTGTTTCCTGTAGTTGTAATAATGATATCAGAATTACCTACAACTGTTTCTAATTTCTTTACTTCAAATCCATCCATTGCTGCTTGTAAAGCACAAATAGGATCAATTTCAGTAACAGTTACAATTGAACCTGCACCACTAAATGAAGCAGCAGTTCCTTTTCCTACATCACCATAGCCACAAACTGTAACACGTTTTCCAGCCAACATAATATCAGTTGCTCTTCTAATTGCATCTACTGCAGATTCTCTACAACCGTATTTATTATCAAATTTCGATTTTGTAACAGAATCATTTACATTAATTGCTGGCATTGGTAATGTTCCTGCTTTTAATCTATCATATAAACGGTGAACTCCTGTAGTTGTTTCTTCACTCAATCCGTTAATTCCTGCTGCTAATTCTGGATAACGATCCAACACCATATTTGTTAAATCTCCACCATCATCTAAAATTAAGTTTAATGGTTTTTTATCTTCTCCAAAGAATAATGTTTGTTCAATACACCAATCAAATTCTTCATCTGTCATGTCTTTCCATGCATATACAGCCGTTCCTGCTGCTGCAACTGCTGCTGCTGCTTGATCTTGTGTAGAAAAAATATTACATGAACTCCAAGTAACCTCTGCACCAAGTGCTTGCAACGTTTCTATCAAAACTGCTGTTTGAATAGTCATGTGCAAACATCCTGCAATACGAGCGCCTTTTAATGGCTGAGAGTCTTTATACTCTTCTCTCAAACTCATTAATCCAGGCATTTCTGCTTCGGCAAGATTCATTTCTTTTCGTCCCCAATCTGCAAGACTTATGTCTTTTACTTTATATTTCACGTATGTTGATGCTTCTATGCTCATAATTGTATATTTTTGAAGTGCAAAATTACGAATTAAAGTTATAAGTATAAAGTTGAAGAGTTATAAGTTCGTTAAATTGAAAAAATATCAACCAATAAACAATTCAATAATCACAAAATAAGATGCCACTTTATAAAACAATACAAGTAAACGAAAACATTACGGTTTTGATATGGAAAATCGAAGAATCTCTTGATGAATTATCTCGCGATATTATTTTGACTCCGTCTTCTCAAGAAAGAGTTGATGGTATGAAGTCCGATTTACATCAAAAAGGTTTTATGAGCATTCGTCAATTACTTGCACTAAAAGGTTATGAAGACAAGGATTTGATATATGATGAGTATGGAAAACCTCATCTTGCAGACAATAAATCTATTTCTATTACTCATTCTTATACTTTTTCAGCTATTATTATTTCGGATAACAAAACTGTTGGAATAGATATTGAAAAACAACGTGATAAAATCCTAACTATTGCACATAAATTTACTCCAATCAAAGAATATAAAACGATTGCCAATCACAATGCTTTGGTTGGAAAATTGACTATTGTTTGGGGTGCAAAAGAATCGCTTTATAAGATTTTTGGGAAGAAAAAATTACGTTTCTTACAGCATATATATATTGAAGATTTTATGTTTGATGATGCTAAAACAACTGGAGAAATTCGATATGATGGCAATATTGAGAGCTATAATATTTCTTTCTTAGAATTCGAAGGTTTTACTTGTGTTTATGCTTTGAATTAATATGTCAAATACAATTCTTGAACATATAAAAGCATCAAAAGAAAAAGGTGAAAAATTACTGGCTGTTTTATTAGATCCAGATAAACTTTTGATAGCAGAAGTCGAAAAAACAATCGCGAAAATAAATCCATCTAATGTCAATTTTATCTTTGTTGGAGGAAGTACTGTTTCTAAAGGAATCACATCCACTTTTGTCAAAAAATTGAAAGCGTTTACACAAATTCCTATTGTCATTTTTCCTGGAGATTTTGAGCAAATAACAGACAATGCAGATGCTTTGTTGTTTCTTTCATTGCTTTCCGGAAGAAACCCTGAATATTTAATCGGACAACAAATTAAATCTATATATAAACTAAAAAAAACATCCCTAGAGATCATTCCAACAGGATATATTTTGGTTGATGGAGGCGTTGAAACATCCGTGCAAAAAGTAAGTAAAACTATTCCTATTTCTCAATCTAATATTGAAGATATTACTATCACAGCAATGGCTGGAGAATTGATGGGGAAACAACTCATATACCTTGAAGCTGGCAGCGGAGCGACCAAAGTAGTTAGCCAAGAAGTAATAAAAGTAGTTTCTGAAAACTTATCAATTCCATTACTTGTTGGAGGAGGAATTAGGACTAAAAAACAACTTGAATCTGCCTATCAAAACGGCGCAGATTTAGTCATCATTGGTACAGCGTTTGAAGAAAATAATAGTATTTTAACATCAATTATATGAATGAAATTATTGACTTCTTTATTGAGCCCTACAGAACTGCTTCGAGCATAAATATTTTTCTCGAACTTATTGCTGCAATTTTTGGTGTTATTAGCGTTTTTTATGCTAAAAAAGAGAATATCTTAGTGTTTCCAACAGGAATTATTAGTACAGCGATTTATGTATATCTTTTATCTCAATGGAGTTTATATGGCGACTTGATTATCAATATTTACTATACTATTATGAGCATTTATGGTTGGTATATGTGGAGTAAAATCATTGATGGTAAGCAAGGTCATATTCCGATTTCAAAAACCAATAAATCTGATAAAATAAAAGCATTTGGAATATTTGCTTTCACTTCCATTTTTGTAATAATTGTATATCGTTATTACAACGTTATGCCAAATAATTTAGGCTTTAGTGAAAGTTTTAATTATGCAATTACAAAACTTACTTCAGGAAATTTATCAGAATTTAGAGATGCTACTCCTTTTTTAGATACCTTTACTACCGGAATATTTTTTGCTGCAATGTGGTTAATGGCAAATAAAAAAATAGAGAACTGGACACTTTGGATTGTAGGGAATATTGTTTCGATTCCACTTTATTTTGTAAAAGGGTATGGTTTTACGGGAATTCAATATAGCATCTTTTTAATTTTAGCAATTTTAGGATATAAACAATGGAAAAAAATCTTAGACAAGAAGAAGCAAATATCGTAAAGATTGTTTTATTTGGCCCAGAATCTACAGGAAAAACAACTCTTTCTACGCAATTGGCACGTCATTACAATACTGTTTGGACGCCAGAATTTGCACGTGAATATTTACAAGACAAATGGAATAACGAACGTAAAACTTGTGAAAATTCTGATTTAATTCCGATTGCTGTCGGACAAATAGAATTGGAAAACAAACTTGCAAGAAAAGCTGATAAAATTTTAATTTGTGATACCGATTTATTAGAAACTAAAGTTTATTCTGAAGAATATTATGGCGGTTTTGTTGATCCAAAACTTGATGAAGCTGCAACTAAAAACACCTACGATTTATACCTATTAACTTACATTGACACTCCTTGGGAAGCAGATGATTTACGAGATAAGCCTGAAGAACGATTGGAAATGTTTAAAGCATTTGAAAATGCTTTAAAAAAACACAACAGACCTTATATTTTATTAAAAGGCGAAAAAGATACGCGTTTAAAAACAGCTATAAAAGCAATTGACAAACTACTATCTAAGCACAAAGGTTTAGATACTTTTTCAGATACATTGTTAGATTTAGATATGCACTTTATGCATCAAAACATGAATCAAGACTTGTATTAATGAATACTGAAAGTCTTATTAAAGAATTAACATTTAAAGCTATTAGAAGTAGTGGTGCTGGTGGACAACATGTCAACAAAGTGTCTTCTAAAATTGTCTTGACCTTTAATGTCTTTAATTCTGTAAATTTTAATGAAGAGGAAAAAGAAACTCTCTTAAAAAACTTAAAAACAAGGTTAAGTAAAGAAAACATATTAATATTAACTTGTGATGAAAGTCGTAGTCAGCATAAAAACAAAGAGATTGCTATCAAGCGGTTTTTAGAAGTTATTTCAAACGGACTCAAAGTTAAAAAACCTCGTAAAAAGACAAAACAAAGTA
>NVWM01000037.1 GCA_002733665.1 Lutibacter sp. | reverse complement strand
AAGTGAGTAATCTTTTTGAGTACGCTTAACATACCCTGAATTTTCTGATGTTTTCATTACACTAAAGTTTTAGTGTATCGCTATTTCAGGACGGGACAATATTTATATAAAAAAACCTCAAGTATTCTTGAGGTTTTTTTTATTTTTAAGCATTTATGAATTCAAAATTACTTACAAAAGCAATAGATGATAAAACCATAGTTTGGTTTGAAGCGGCCAACAAATATGTTGTACTAGAAAATAGGGCAGCATTAATCCTTCAAGATATTGCTAATGATATATCTGTTGAAAAAATTGCCATAGAGCAATCTAAACAGTTGAATATTCCTTATGAGAACGTAATTGAATTAATAAGAGATCTCAAACAAAATTTATTTGACCCAAACACAAAAGAAAAGGATGTTCTTAAAACCAATAAAGAAAATATTTCTGTTCCAAATAATTTTGAATTTATTAAATACTATCAAATAAATAATATCACTTTTAAAGCTGCTTTTCAAAATGAAGCAAACCTTTCTTTTGTTCATCCAAAATTTGCTCATTTAGAAGTAGAAAAAAGTTTAGAAGTAGACTTTAATTATTATGTCTTTACTGAAGAGTCTTCGACTTATTTTCTAGTAGATAATAAAATTATAGGTTCTTGGAATAATGAGAATATCCATTATTTTCAAGGAAAATTTTCGATGCAAATTGTACAAGACATTCATCGTAAATCAGAAGACAAATGGATGGGTGTTTTTCATGCTTCTGCAGTAAATGACAATAAAAACGCCATACTGTTTCTTGGTGATTCTGGTAGCGGAAAGAGTACTTCTTTAGCATTATTACAAGCAAATGGGTTTAATTGTTTAGCCGATGATTTTGTGCCAATTGATACTAATAAAAAGGAAGTTTATAGTTTTCCTTCAGCTATTTCTATAAAAAAAAATAGTTTGGAAACGCTACTCCCATTATATCCAGAGTTAGAACATTCTGCCGAATATCATTTTAAATCATTAAATAAAATTGTTCGTTACTTGACACCAAATAATTCTGATTATTCAAACCATTTACCTTGCAAAGCGTTGGTCTTTATCAAGTATAAAAAAGATAGTGATTTAATAATAAGCACAATTTCAAAAATAGAAGCATTTGAAAAATTAGTACCAGATTCGTGGATATCGCCTATTGAAGAAAATGCACAATCTTTTTTAGATTGGTTTTCAAATTTGCCTACATATCAACTTATTTATTCTGATAATAATAAAATGATAGAAGCAGTGTCAAAGATCTTTAATGATGAATTATAAAAAAACACTTTTTTTTATCGGTAAATGTCTAACTATATCTTACGAAGAAAAAAACAGATTAGAAATTGAAAAAGAATTAAAATCTAATTCTGTTGATTGGGACTCTGTTGTTAAAGTGAGTACAGCACATTATGTTTTTCCTGCTTTATATTGCAACTTAAAACGAACAAACTTCATTCACTATTTACCAAAGGAATTGGTTGAGTACATGATTTATATTACCAACTTAAACCGTGAACGAAATCAGCAAATTATTGTTCAGGCTAAAGAAATAAATGAACTTTTATTGGCAAATAATATTACACCAATTTTTTTAAAAGGAACAGGAAATTTAATCGAAGAGTTGTATGAAGATATTGCAGAAAGAATGGTTGGCGATATTGATATATTAGTCGCTAAGCATGAATTAAAAGAGACTATAACTGTTCTAAGAGATAATGGTTATGAAAACGTGTTACTAACGGAAAATACTATTCCAAATCATCGTCATTATCCAAGGTTAGTGAAAAAAGACAGTATTGGATCTGTTGAGGTTCATCATGAAATGTTAATAGAAAAACACTCTATAAATTTTAATTACCAGACAGTAAAACCATCTGTAATTAATTATAAAAATTTTTCTTTTCTAGGTTTAGAAGATCAGTTAAAACTAACAATTTTAAGCAAACAGGTTAATGATGATGGACACTTTTTAAAAAACATTTCTTTTAAAAATAGTTATGATGTTTTTTTACTTTCAAAAAAAATAAACACTCTAAAAGTTGTTGAAAAGACTTCTGATTTTTCAGTTATTATAAACTCTTTTATGGCAACAACTGCAACACTTTTAAATTACCCGAAATCAATAGCGTATATTTCTAGTAAGAGCACTAAGTTGTTTGTCAAATCTTCTTTAAAAAATTATAACAATAAACTGAGACATAGATTTTTGAGTAATTATATACTTCTAAGAAAAACGCTTGTAGTTCTTTCAAAATCATTTACTAGTAAAGAGCATAGAAATTATATTATTTCTCGATTAAAACAGAGTTTTAAACAAAACACTTAATTTTATCAAAATTTAACTTTCATTAATTAACTGTGCATATTTGCAAAAAAAAGGCACTATTATAAAGAGTGTTTTTTAATCAAAAAGCAATAAATACGATGAATTGCGTATTTGAAATCATTGCAAAAAAGTTATATTTACAATTAATCTAAAACTATCAGTATGAAAAAATATATGTTATTATTTGTAACGATATTGTTGATGTCAGTATCAGTACCAGCACAAGAGAACTGGAATTCTTTCAAATCTGAAATGGGAAAATTTTCAATTGATTTCTCTGGAGGCGTTTCTGTCAGCGAAAGAATTACTAAGAAAGCAACTACTTATAAAACAACATTTACTGCTGATAGTTTGAATATTATGGTTAGTAGTAGTAAACACATAAAATCATTAGATGGTAAAGATGATTTGTTAAATGTTTCAGTTGATTCTTTTATCAAAAGCATTAAAGGATCTTTTATTTCTAAAAAACATATTGAGTATGATGGAGTAAAAGGAATTTATGCAGTTATGAGCCTTCAAGATGGGACAGTTTTAGTGGAATATAAGGTGTATAATAAAGGTTATTACCAATATCAACTAGTTGCCTATGCCGAAAAAAACTTGTACAATCAAAAATCAGCAGATCGCTATTTTGATTCGTTTAAAATAATTGATTAAACAAATTCTGCCTCAAACAACAAACAAAAGTGTTTTTTAATTTTTCCTTTCACTTCTTGGATTGAAATTTCTTTTCCCAATTCTGCTTGCATAGAAGTAACAGCCTTTCCACGAATTCCGCAAGGGATAATATGATCAAAATAACCTAAATTAGTATTTACATTTAGGGCAAAACCATGCATAGTTATCCAGCGAGAAGCACGAACGCCTAAGGCGCAAATTTTTCTTGCAAACGGTGTGCCAACATCTAACCAGACGCCAGTTTCTCCTTCGCTGCGTGTTCCTCTTAGACCATATTCTGCAATAGTTAGGATAATAGACTCTTCGAGCAAACGAAGGTATTTATGAATGTCTGTAAAGAAATTTTCAAGATCCAAAATTGGATAACCTACAATTTGTCCGGGACCATGATATGTAATATCTCCTCCGCGATTTATCTTAAAAAAAGTAATTCCTTTTTCTTCGAGTTGCTGCTCGTTTAGTAGTAAATTAGAAATATCACCAGTTTTCCCTAAGGTATAAACGTGTGGATGTTCAACAAATAAAAAATGGTTTTTTGTTGGAGTTTTTGACCCTTTTTGTCGGTTATCAAACTTTATTTTTACATTTTCTTGTAATAATTCTGTTTGATAATTCCAAGTTTCTTGGTATGCTTTGTTGCCTAAATCCTGGAATAGTACTTTTTGCATTATTTTAGTTTGATTTCGAAATCTAACATTTTTGGATTTTTAGTTAAAGAGTCCATCGAAACCTCAATAGTAACCGTTTTCTTGTCCTCGCTTATTTGTGCGCCTTCAAAAGAAACTTTTTTAACGTCACTTTCAAAATGGTAGATAACTTTGTAAAGACTTCCTTCTAAAAACATACTTGCTTTTTCCATCGCAATGTCATATTCTTCTTGGTCTTCTTTTGTGAATTTTTTTAAAGCAACACTACGTTTAAAAGTTTTATTTTTTAGAGTATAAGTGATATCAGCATTTGAAGGCATTTCTCCTTTGTCTCCATCTTTACTTTGTATTGATTGTGCTTTTGAAATTCTTTTTTGAACATCACGTAAATCAGAAATATTATTAAAATCAGTATTAATATCCATAATCATTTTTCCTTCTGTTTCATCAACTTGCATATGCATTTTAAAGTTGCTCAAAGATTCAAAAGCCTCTTGTTCTTCTTTAGATAATTTCGAAATACTGTCCTTTTTTTCTAATAATATATCTTTAAAATAGATAATAGTATCTGTAATTTCTGGCGTTGATAATGAGTCTTTTGGACTAATTCCACTTAGTGAAGACATCATTTCTCCCATATCCATTTTAAAAGAATAGTTTCCCTTTCCATTATCATCAATATGGATTTCTTCAACAAACACACAACTTGATAATGTTACAATTAAGGCAAGGCTTAGAATTAGGTTTTTAATTTTCATAAATTTTTTAATTTTCCGGGTTATTAAGAATAATTAATGCCGCAATAACGCCAGGAATCCATCCTAAAAGCGTTAACAGAAAAACAATAATAATAGATCCACAACCTTTGTCAATAACTGCAATTGGTGGGAAAATAACTGCAAATAATACGCGTAAGCAACTCATAATAGTTTTAATTTTTAAAGTATTTTAAAAATCATGATTCTCTTATTAAACGAATTAATCATCCTTATGTTACAAAGGTCTTAAAAATAGTCGAATTTCTTAATAAGAAACTAACAATAACTTCGTTATAACTTCAAAAGTTCTATTTTTGTAAGATGTCAATAGAAGTGCAAAATATCTCAAAAGATTACGGAACGCAAAAAGCGTTAGATAATATCAGTTTTTCTATCAAAAAAGGAGAAATTGTAGGATTTCTTGGCCCAAACGGAGCAGGAAAATCTACAACCATGAAAATTTTAAACGGATTTGTAAAAGCAACTGAAGGGACTGCATTTGTAAACGGAATTAACGTTGTCGAGAATCCGATAGCCGCGAAACAACAGATTGGGTATTTAGCAGAACATAATCCATTGTATCTTGATATGTATGTGAGGGAATATTTAAATTTTTGTGCATCTATTCATAAAGTTAGTAAAGAAAAAGTTGAATCAATTATTGCTAAAGTCGATTTAACTCCAGAAGTTCATAAGAAAATAAAACAACTCTCAAAAGGATATCGCCAACGTGTTGGTTTGGCTTCTGCAATGTTGCACAATCCTGATGTGCTGATTTTAGATGAACCGACTACAGGTTTAGATCCAAATCAATTGGTAGAAATAAGAGCATTAATCAAAGATTTTGGTGCAGATAAAACAGTACTTTTCTCAACACATATTTTGCAAGAAGTTGAAGCGATTTGTGATCGTGTAATTATTATCAATAAAGGTGTTGTTGTTGCTGACTTACAAAAAGAAGCATTGAAAAATAAAAATTTAGAAGATCTTTTTAGAGCGTTGACTAATTAGGCTTTTGAAATAAAAGCCTAATTCAACCTAAAGTTAAAACCATCATTTTTTAGTGTGCTCAATAACTCATTACTTATAGCAATCTTATGAGTTCTACTTGGTAAATTCAATTTAATTTTTTCCTGACTATCAGTAACTACAAATGATATAGGTTTTGAACCTTTGTGAGCATTTAGAATAGTTGTAATAGATGCTAATTTTTCTTTGTTTATTTCGTCAAGCGTGAGTTCGATTGTTACCTTTTTTGAGAGTTTGTCTAAAACATCATGTAACAATTGAATATCAGTAAATTGCAATCTTACATCATCATTATAGTAGTTCTTACGACCAGAAATTTTGATATGTAAGAACGAATTTGGCACTAAAAAATGTTTAAAACGCAAGTATTCCTCGCCAAACATTCTAAACTCATGCGCAGTTGTGTAATCTTCAATAAAAAAGGAAGCCCAACCTTTACCATTTTTTGAAATTC
>NVWM01000005.1 GCA_002733665.1 Lutibacter sp. | reverse complement strand
TGAGTAATCTTTTTGAGTACGCTTAACATACCCTGAATTTTCTGATGTTTTCATTACACTAAAGTTTTAGTGTATCGCTATTTCAGGACGGGACAAATAATCTACGATGGTAATTTATCTGACCAAGATGATAGGATAAATGTGCTGTTAAATGCACAAGAAAATATTCTGTAGTCATTGTATCTTCAAATACTCTTCTTGAGTATTCCTTTTGTAAATCTGTTGTAGATATTTTGGATAATGATTCTGTAACCACAAGTATAACTTCGTCAATCTGATTGATTAATTCAGTTCTTGGAATATTTTTTTGTGAAAATTCTAAATCACGTTGACGAATATATCCGGTATTTCCAAATTCTGCTCCAATGAAGTGATTTAAATTACCAATAATATGGAGACATAAATTCCCTCCAGAATTTGAAACATATTCATTGTTTACCCATAAATTTTCTTCTTTATTATAAGATTCTATTTCCGATTTAAGTTTATTTAAATCTCTTTTGAATATTTTCGTTAAAGTCTCTATAAGCATATGAGTGTATTTTAAAAGATCAATTTATAAATTCCATAAATCAGTATCAATGAAGTGATAAGAACTTTAATTAGTAGTTGCCTCTTTTCTGTTTTTATTTTTTTTCTTACGTTTCTCTTTGCTAGTTTTATTTCCTCTTCAGTGAATTCACCAAAAAGAAGCGGTTTTTTGTTAACAGCAGAATACATGTTTGTTCTTCCATTTCGTTTTTGTGAACGAACAAGTCTAGCTTCTCGTTCTGTTTTTATACGATTGCTAGTATGTGACATACTTCCAAGACTCATAATAACACCTTATTAAAATAACAATTTATAAATTCCAAAAAGAACAATAGAAGATAAAACAATAGTGATGGTAAGTATTTGAATACGGCTCTTTTTCCCTTTCTTTCTGATATTCTGTTTGATAATTTCTAACTCTTCTTCAGAAACTTCTTTGAATTTCAAAGGGTCTTTTTTTGAGCGCGTCAAATCAGCATCCATATCTTTAAAGCCTTTTCTGTGCTTTCTTTTTATAGACCTATTGTATTTAAGCGAACTATTCGCTCCAGACATAGAACCAAAACCCATATTTATATATTTAAAATACTATTCTAAATATACGAAAAACAGCCGAATTTTCCAAATTTATTTATTCCTAAAAACAAACTTCCCATCAATGGCATCGAGTAGGATAGTAGCGTTAGCCTTTATTTTTCCTGCAAGTAATTCTTTGGATAACTCATTTAATATTTCTCTTTGAATAACACGTTTCACTGGTCTTGCTCCAAATTGCGGATCAAACCCTTTTTCAGCCAATGCATTAATTGCTTCATCAGTTGCATCAAAAACAATGTCTTTACCTGCAAGCATAGTAGAAATTCCTTTTAATTGTAATTTAACAATCTGTTTGATTTCATCTCTATTCAATGGAGTGAACATGATGATTTCATCAATACGATTTAGAAATTCAGGGCGTATTGTTTGACGTAGTAAAGTCACAACTTCATCTTTAGTACTCTCAGTGATTTGTTCGCGCTTACTCATATCGATATTTTCAAATTTCTCTTGAATAATATGCGCTCCCATATTTGAAGTCATAATGATAATCGTATTCTTAAAATCTGCAATACGTCCTTTATTATCTGTTAATCTACCTTCATCTAATACTTGTAATAAAATATTAAAAGTATCAGGATGTGCTTTTTCGATTTCATCCAACAAAACAATAGAGTAGGGCTTTCTTCTTACAGCCTCTGTTAACTGTCCACCTTCATCATAACCAACATATCCTGGAGGAGCGCCAATTAATCTACTTACTGCATGACGCTCTTGATACTCACTCATATCTATACGTGTCAATGCATTTTCATCATCAAACATGTATTTAGCCAGTGCCTTTGCCAATTCTGTTTTCCCAACTCCTGTAGTTCCTAAAAACAAAAAGGTTCCTATAGGTTTCTTCGTGTCTTGCAATCCAGCACGAGAACGACGAACAGCATCTGCAACTGCTTCAATTGCTTCGTCTTGTCCAATTACTTTTTTGTGCAACTCTTCTTCAAGTTTTAATAATTTTTCACGTTCACCTTGCAACATTTTCTGTACAGGAATTCCAGTCCATTTAGCAACAATTTCAGCAATATCTTCACTCGTTACTTCTTCTTTAATTAATGAAGTTCCTTCTTTATCGTCCATTTCTTTTTGATAAACGGCAAGATTTTCTTCTTCATCTTTTATTTTTCCATAACGCAATTCTGCAACCAAACCGTAATTTCCTTCACGTTCAGCACGTTCAGCCTCTAGTTTATACTTTTCAATATTTTTTTTGGATGTTTGTATTTTATCAACGACATCTTTTTCACTTACCCATTTTGCGTTGATTCCGTTACGTTCTTCTTTAAAATTTGCCAAATCAGCACGTAGCGATTTTAATTTACTAGCATCATTTTCACGCTTGATAGCTTCAATCTCTATTTCTAATTGCATTATTTTTCTATCCAAAATATCTAATTCTTCTGGTTTAGAATTGATTTCCATGCGTAGTTTCGCCATAGATTCATCCATTAAGTCAATTGCCTTGTCAGGTAGAAATCGATTGGTAATATAGCGTTGAGAGAGTTCTACTGCAGCAATTATTGCATCATCTTTAATACGCACTTTATGATGTGCTTCATACTTATCTTTAATTCCTCTAAGAATAGAAATCGCACTTTCAGTATCAGGCTCATTAACAATCACTTTTTGAAATCTGCGTTCGAGTGCTTTATCGCTTTCAAAATATTTTTGGTATTCATCTAATGTTGTTGCTCCTATAGCGCGCAATTCTCCCCGAGCCAAAGCAGGTTTTAAGATGTTTGCGGCATCCATTGCTCCTTGACCTCCTCCAGCACCAACTAGTGTATGGATTTCGTCAATGAATAAAACGATATCTCCATCAGCAGAAATTACTTCTTTTATAACTGATTTTAAACGCTCTTCAAATTCGCCTTTAAATTTTGCTCCTGCAATTAATGCTCCCATGTCTAATGAGAAAACGATTTTATTTTTTAAGTTTTCTGGCACATCTCCTCTGATGATACGATGTGCAAGACCTTCAGCAATAGCAGTTTTTCCAGTTCCTGGTTCACCGACTAAGATTGGATTGTTTTTAGTACGTCTCGTTAAAATCTGCAATATTCTGCGTATTTCTTCATCTCGTCCAATAACAGGATCGAGTTTTCCTGTTTTTGCTAATTCGTTTAAATTTTTGGCATATTTATTAAGCGAGTTGTAGGTTTCTTCTGCATTTTGAGAGGTTACATTTTCTCCTTTTCGCAATTCCTCAATAGCCAATTTTAAATCTTTTTCATTGATTCCATTGTCTTTCATTAATTGAGTTGCATCTCCTTTGGAATTTAATATTGCCAAAAGTAGATGCTCAATTGAAACATATTCATCCTTCATTTTTTTTGCAATACTATCTGCATTTAAAAGCATTTTACTTGCTTCACGAGAAAACATCATTTCTCCTCCTTCAACTTTAGAGTAACTTTCTATTATAGTATCTAATGTTTTTTTTAGGATAGAAACGTTTACACCTAATTTGTTTAAAATAAATGGGATAACGTTTTCATCTACTTCAAAAATGCCTTTTAATATATGAGCATTCTTTATTTCTTGTTGACCAAGTTCTTGTACAATTTGTTGTGATTTTTGTACAACTTCTTGTGATTTTATTGTGAAATTATTAAAATTCATAACGTGTTTTTTAAATTCAAATAGAATACTTCAAATAATATTCCAATATATTAATTGGCTTAAAACAAGTCAAAATGTCCTATTTTTATAGGTTTGTAAGACAAATTGGCTGTTTTGAACGAGCATACTTGAAAGTTTATAGTTTAAGGGAATGACTAATTTCGAACAGCATGTGACCGTTGAGAAATAATAAATAGAACTCATGAAAGTAATGTATATATTTGCGACTTATAATAAAAAAGTGATGGGTTTATTTAGCAATATATTTGGAACGAGCAATTCAGAAAAAGAAATAATTAAAAGCAATGTAAATTGGATTCCTTTGAATTCATTGGAGCAGCTGGAAGAAATTAAAGAACTTTCAAAAACCGAGTCTATTGTTATTTTTAAGCATTCTACTCGTTGTGCAATAAGTAGAAGTGTCATAAAGAAATTTGAGAATTCATTTGACGAAGAATTATCAGCCTTAAAAGTTTATTACTTAGACTTGTTGAGTTTTAGAGACGTTTCAAACGAAGTTGGTTATCAATTTCAAGTAATTCATCAATCTCCACAATTATTGGTTGTAAAAAATGAAGTTACAGTTGCGTTTGCATCACATTATGATATTATGAGTATAGATTTAAAGACGTTTATTTAGTCGGCTTTAGTATCAAAATTAACAACTTTAAAAATTAAATTTCCTTCAGTATCCATTCCATTAATAATTACTTTCACATTTTTATGACCGTTTTTATTAAATTTTAAAATATTTGGAGCATTAGGCTTTGTAACAAAATTTGGAACCCATCCAATAGTGCCATAATATTCTTTAGACAACTTATTGGCAAAAATCATTTGATTGTTTTCATAATTTGATGAACTGCTAAAACCAAATTCTGTTTCGCTAATTAAAATGTCAGTATTTGTAACGGATTTATATTTTGAGAATTTACCATCTTTTGTATAGAAATTTATGACTCCACCTGCACCAGTCACTCCTGCACCCGCACCACTTGAATTAACACTTATTGCTGTAAAATCACTAATATTTCTAGAGACTAAATATTCGGTATCACTTAGAACACCATCAACATAAACGGACATATTATTGTTTCCTAAAAAAGAACTTTTACCTCTGGTCGTTGTAATTGTAAAATTAATATTTGGGTTTTGGCTAAAAACTTTAATTCCAGGAATTCTATATAAATAGTCATATACGCTAACTAATGCTTGATTTTCTTTAACAATAAAAAGGTTTGAAAAACCACCGTCTAGCACACTTTTCTTTATTCCCATTTTTTCTAATAATTCTTCTTTTTTTTGATAACTATTTTTATTACGCCCCTTAATATTTACAACATCTAAAAGTGTTGAGTCATCTATTAATAATGGCGGAGAACTATCAGAAGTATCTAAAATAACTTTTTCTTTAGTTGCATTAGCTTTATTTAAAATAGCGAACTTTTTTTTCAATAATTTATTTGGTTTGTATTGTGTTTTCTCTTGTGATATTTTAAATCCAGTTTTTATTATCTTTCCTTGTTGATTTAGCAATGCTAGTTTATAATTTGAAGGGTGTTTTAATAACAAGTTGCTAAATGAAAAAGAATTGCTAGCACCAATAGAATCAATCAATAAAATGTTGTTTTCTTCTGATGAAAGCATCACTTTGTAATTTGTTAAATCTTTGATGTTTGAACTTACATTACCTTTAATTGTTATCCCATTTTCTGGTAGTAGAAATTTTTTAGGCTCTTTTTTATATCGAAACGAATTTTTCCTGACATTAGTTTTAATTAGTAAATCAATGTCTTTTTCTATTGTATTAGATTCAAAAAAATCAGTAAGATTAAGAAACCCCTTTTCTAAATAAGGTGCTAATAAAAATGAAGTTTCAATTGAAGATTGATTGTTATATATTTTGGTATATGTTGGCAATAAAGAAACACTTAAATTTGATTTTAAATGGTTGTTTTTAAGGTTGAAGCTTAACGTCATAGAATCTTTCTCTACATCAATTTTTTCAACATTTAAAAGGTCTTGTTTATTTAAATGGTTAAAGAATGAATATTCAGAAATTGGTTCGTTGAACTTGTTAAATAAAGTTATTGTATTAACCCCTTTAAATAAATCAGATTTTAATAAATTAAATGAATAATTTAGAGCCTTTCTATTAAGTTGAATAGGAATAATATTCTTTGCATTCCCATTGCGATTCAAAACTGCAAAAACATCCTTTTTATTATTTGATTTGAGAGTGTTTTTATTTGTCTTTATTATAAAACTTGTTAATGAATTATTTTTTTGATGTATATTTTTTTTAACAATAATTCCGTTCAATGCTGCTTTTGGTAGCGTAACTATCGTCTCTTTATTTCTATAATTAATTTTTGCAGAATATGATCTATTTGGACGATAGTACAGTTTAAAACTTCCCATGCCAAAATTATTACTCTCTATTTTCGAAACTACAATTCCCGTTGTATTATCAATAATATCTCCAGTTATTCTTATAGGATTGGAATTTGCTTTTACTGTAAATGAGATTGAGTTAATAATGTCTTCAAGAAGAATAGAACTTTCAGGGTAAAATTCAATTTTTAATGGCTCTTTTTTTATAGATGTTTCTGATTGATTTGAATTGTCTGATATGGACTCATTAGTATTTTGCTTAACTAAATTAATTACTTCAATAGAAGTAATAGAAGAATTATCATTAAAATTTTGATTCCATTGAGTAGTTAATTCAATATAATATTTTCCAGTCTGTAATTCTTTTGGAAGGTCGATATCACCATGTGTGCTACCATCTTCAACTAAAAATAGTTGATTAGAAATAAGTGTTTTTTCTATGTTATAGAAATTTACATGAAGATTGGTCGTTTCAAGAGACGGTTTATTGTCTGCGTCATTTGCAACATATGCTTTAAACCACACTTTTTCTCCAGCATAATAAACAGTCTTATTAGTATGTAAAAAGAATTTTTCTAATTGTAAATCATGTAAAAGAGAGTTTTTGGATAAAAAGTCTTCAGTTGTAGAACTAATTTTTTTTTGACAAAAAGAGTTAGTTGTGAAAATAATCACAGCAAAGAAAAATAGCGCTTTTAAAGATTTACTTAATTGAGTACCTTTCGAATAACTTTTTAATAGCATAGATATAGTTTTGTTTGAATATTCTCAACAAAATTAATGTCGAAAACGAAAACAAAGAATGATTTAAATGTCATTTCTTTTTTAAGAAGCAGGAAGAATTTTCCCTTCACATTCCCCAAAACCTATGCGAACTTCATTGTTTTCACAATAGCCACGTAAAATTACATTGTCACCATCATTAAAGAAAACGCGAGTTGTGCCATCTTTTAAAGTAATAGGATTTTTTCCAGCCCAAGTTAATTCAAGCATAGAACCATAACTATCTTCAGTCTTTCCGGAAAGCGTTCCACTTCCCATCATATCTCCAGCGCGGACATTGCAACCATTACTTGTATGGTGCGCTAACTGTTGTGCCATCGTCCAATACATATATTTAAAGTTAGATGTTGACAACAAATTTTTATCACCATTTTCAGTTTCTAAAATCGCTTGTAGTTTTATATCATAACTATTATCACTTCTTTTTTGTTGCAAATATGGAAGAGGAGTCACTTCTTGTTTTGGGCTTTGACATCTGAATGGTTCTAAAGCATCCATTGTAACAATCCAAGGAGAAATAGTAGAAGCAAAACTTTTACATAAGAATGGACCTAATGGTACATATTCCCATTTTTGAATATCTCTTGCGCTCCAATCATTAAATACCACCATTCCGAAGATATATTCATCTGCTTCATCAACAGGAATTGTTTCTCCAAGATGATTTGCTGCTGTTGTAATAAAAGCAGTTTCGAGTTCCATATCAATACGTTGTGATGCTCCAAAAATAGGTTGAGTTTCGCCTAAAGGAAGTGTTTGTCCGTAAGGTCTATGTATTGGTGTTCCAGAAACTACAATAGAAGAGGAGCGACCATGATAACCAACAGGTACATGTAACCAATTTGGCATTAAAGCATTTTCTTTTCCTCTAAACATAATTCCAACATTTGTTGCATGCTCTTTACTTGAATAAAAGTCTGTATAATCACCAATATCAACAGGTAATTGCATTTCGATTTCATCCATCGTAAAAATAATATGACCTTTATGGTCTTCGTTATTTTTTAATTCAGAATTGTTTTCGTCAAATAATTCAGCAATACGATTTCTAACCAATCTCCATGTTTTACGGCCATCAGCAATAAAATCATTTAAAGTATCTTGTAAAAAAATATCATCAGTTAATGGAATTTCCTTAAAATATCCCATTTGATGAAGCGCTCCTAAATCAATTGCGTAATCTCCAATCCTTGTTCCTATTGTTATGATGTCGTCTTTGGTAAGAAAAACACCAAAAGGAATATTCTGAATAGGAAAGTCAGAGTTTTTTTCTACATTTAACCAAGATTTTCTTTGTGGATTGTTTGCCGTAATTTTCATATTTAGGAGTCAGTTTTTGTTCATGTCAAAGATAAAAGTTTCTTGGGGTTTAACAACTAAAATTACTATTTTTGCTAAAAATTTAACTATTATTAAATAGAATCAAGTATGCAACGTGACCAAATCATTTTTGACTTAATAGAAGACGAGAAAAACAGACAATTAAACGGAATTGAATTAATAGCTTCAGAAAACTTTGTAAGTGAGCAAGTTATGGAAGCAATGGGCTCAGTTTTAACCAACAAATATGCCGAAGGATATCCAAACAAACGCTATTATGGTGGTTGTGAAGTTGTAGATATTGTAGAACAAATTGCAATTGATAGAGCCAAAGAGTTGTTTGGTGCTGAGTATGCAAACGTTCAACCTCATTCTGGAAGTCAAGCAAATGCTGCTGTGTATCATGCAGTGTTAAAACCAGGAGATAAAATTTTAGGATTTGATTTATCACATGGAGGACATTTAACACACGGTTCGCCAGTAAATTTTTCAGGTAAATTATTTACAACCTCTTTTTATGGTGTAGAAGAAGAAACAGGTGTTTTGAATTATGATAAAATTCAAGAAACAGCATCAAAAGAGAAACCACAATTGATTATTGCTGGTGCTTCAGCATATTCAAGAGATATAGATTTCAAGCGCTTTAGAGAAATTGCAGATAGTGTTGGTGCACTTTTAATGGGAGATATTTCTCATCCTGCAGGACTTATTGCAAAAGGAATTTTAAACGATCCGATGCCGCACTGTCATATTGTTACTACAACAACTCACAAAACCTTGCGTGGACCAAGAGGAGGAATGATAATGCTTGGTAAAGATTTTGAAAATCCTTGGGGAGAAACCTTAAAAAATGGCAAGCCAAAAATGATGTCATCTATTATGAACTCTGCTGTGTTTCCAGGAATGCAAGGAGGACCTTTGGAACATGTAATTGCAGCAAAAGCTGTGGCTTTCAAAGAAGCATTGACAGATGAGTTTTTACACTATCAAATACAATTAAAGAAAAATGCTGCCGCTATGGCAAAAGCATTTGTAAATAGAGGATATAAATTAATTTCAGGTGGAACAGACAATCATATGATGTTAATTGACCTTAGAAATAAAAACATTTCTGGAAAAGCAGCTGAAAATGCTTTGGTAAAAGCTGATATTACTGTAAATAAGAATATGGTTCCGTTTGATGATAAATCACCTTTTGTGACAAGTGGAATTCGTGTTGGAACCGCTGCAATTACAACTCGTGGAATGATTGAAAGTGATATGGATGCTATTGTAAATCTGATTGATGAAGTGATTCAAAATCACGAAAATGAAGATGTCTTAGGATCTGTAGCGAAGAGAGTGTATGAAATGATGAGTGATAGACCTTTGTTTGTCAGCTAATTTTTTTAATTTAACAATTTCAGTATTAACAATTTAGAAAAAAAAGTAATACTTTTGTAACAGAACCATTTTTTCATGAATAAATATTATACGCTTTTATTTTTCCTTTGTTCATATTTTAGTTATTCTCAATTGTCTTTTCAAGATAGTTCAGGAGCAAAAGGAGTTGGGGTTTCTTATGGAGCAAGTACTTATGGAGGAGGTGTTTCTTTTTGTGATTTTGATGGAGATGGCTGGGATGATATCACATACTCAACTACAGACGGAGAAGAAGTATATTTTTATAAAAACAATAATGGCGTTTTTTCATTAATCGATTTAGGAATAAACGATACTTATAGAACTAAGCAAGTTATTTGGATAGATTATGATAGCGATGGCGACAAAGACTTTTTTGCTACAAGTATATCTGGATTAAATAAATTTTATAGAAATGATGGTAACATGTCATTTACTGATATTACAGCAACTTGTGGTCTTTTTACAGATAATAAATATACTTACGGAGCATCTTTTGGAGACATAGATAATGATGGAGATTTAGATGTTATGATATGCAATCGTGATGAAGTATTATTTGATCAATATAATTATCTATATAGAAATGATGCCGGTATTTTCGTAGATATAACAGTTGATGCAGGACTAAACTTAACGAATCAACTTTCATTTACTTCTGCTTTTTTTGATTATAATAATGATGGTTTTCAAGATATATATGTGGCAAACGATAAAGTAGCAAATATCAATAGATTATATGAAAACGATGGAGATGGCACGTTTACAGACGTGTCTGTTTCAAGTGGAGCAGGTATTGCCATCGATGCAATGTCAACAACAATAGGTGATTATAATAATGATGGTTGGTTTGATATTTATATAACCAATACAACTGCCGGAAATCAACTTTTAGAAAATATTGGAGATGGTACGTTTGTAAATGTTTCGCCTACTGTTGGAACTGAGTTTTTGAGCATTGCTTGGGGTGCTGTTTTTATAGATGCAGATAATGATGCAGATTTAGATTTGTATGTAAGCGCAATGGAAGATGGAACAAATCCAGCAAGGTTGCCTTCAGCATTTTACGAAAACGATGGAACAAACAACTATTCTATTCCTTCAGGAATAGGCTTTGCTAATGATACAAGAATAAGTTTTTCTAATGCAATAGGAGATTTTAATAATGATGGTTATCCAGATATTATTGTAATGAATGATACAGAGAATAATTTTTTATGGGAAAACACAACATCCAACTCTAATAATTGGATAAAAATAAATTTAACAGGAGTTACAAGTAATAAAGACGGAATTGGAAGTAAGATTGAAATAAATGCAGGAGGAGCATCCCAATATCGTTATACGCTTAATGGTGAAGGTTATATAGGTCAAAATTCAAATTCTGAATTTGTAGGAATTGGTACTTCAACAACGATAGATTATATTAAGGTTACTTGGCTGAGTGGAACTGTTGATACGTTCAACAATATATCTCCAAATCAAACACTTAATATTATAGAAGGTCAAGCATTATCTGTGAATGAATACGATCTAACATCTGTTCAATTATTTCCAAATCCTGTGGCAGATAAGTTAAATATCAGGCTAAATAATAGTTCAACAACCAATTTTAAGGTGGAATTATATAATCTCTTAGGGAAGAAAGTGCTATCAGAAGACAAAGAAGGTCTTAATGCAAGAATTGATTTATCAAATTATGCAACTGGAATTTATGTTTTAAAATGTATTGCTGCTGATAAAGTAATCACAAAAAAAGTCATTGTAGAATAACGATTTATTTATCTTCATTTGCACGTTCAATAATTTTCTCAGGAAGTGATTTTTTTGCTTTTGCACCAAGTTTCTTGATTTTTTCCACAGAAGTAATTAAATTTCCTCGTCCTTCAACCAATTTATTCATTGCTCCTTTATATTCGATTTTCGCCTCATCCATTTTTTTACCAACTTTGGTCAAATCAGAAATTAAGCCTTCAAACTTATCATATAGTGCTCCAGCTTGACGAGCAATCTCAATAGCATTTTTTTGTTGTTTTTCATTATTCCACATGGTATCAATCGTTCGAAGAGTTGCCAATAACGTTGATGGCGTAACAATCACTATATTTTTCTCAAACGCCTTGTTGTACAGTTGGTTATCATTGTTAATTGCAACTGCAAATGCAGGTTCTATTGGAATAAAAAGTAATACAAAATCAGGAGATTCAATTTGATATAAATCTTCATATTTTTTATCACTCAATTGAGTGACATGTCTGTTCAAAGAAGCAATGTGCTCTTTTAAAAACTGAGCAGTATCTTCTTCATTATCTGCATTAACATACTGCTCGTAAGCAGTCAATGAAACTTTAGAATCCACAATCATTTTCTTATTATCAGGTAAGTGAATGATAACGTCAGGACGTAAACGTAGCTGATTTCCAGTTTCGTCAGCAAAACTTTTTTCCATTTCATATTCGCGCCCTTTTTCTAGTCCAGATTTTTCCAAAACACGTTCTAAAACCAATTCGCCCCAATTTCCTTGTGTTTTACTATCTCCTTTCAATGCTTTTGTAAGATTGATAGTTTCTTGGCTAATCTTTAAATTATTTTTACTCAATTCTTCGAGTTGCTGCTTTAATGCTGATGATTGCCTAATGTTATCTTTATGTGTGTCATCTACCTTCTTTTCAAATTTTTCAATATTTTTTTGTAAAGGATTCAATATTTCTTGTAAACTTTTACTGTTTTGTTCGGCGAATTTTGTTGATTTTTCTTCTAATATTTTATTAGCAAGATTTTCAAACTCTTTAGTAAATTTTTCTTGTAAATTCTCAACTTCTTGCTTTTGAGTTGACAATTTTTCTTGTAGATTTTTTAATGCCTCATCTTGGCGAATATTTACACGCAATAAATCTTCTTTTTCTGCTTGAATATCTTTTTGTTCTTGTCCTAATTTGGTTATAGTAATTGAAGTATCCTTTTTTGTCTCTTCAAGTAATTGGTTACTGTTTTCTAAAGAAGTTTTTGCGCTTTCAAGCGAACCTTTGGCAAGTAACCTCCCAATTATAAAGCCAATTGTAAGTGCTAAAAATCCGATAAGAAAATATATTAATGTTTCATTCATTGCATAAAAATATTAGATTATAAAATTAAGAGTTTTATATTTGTGTGCATAATCAAAACGTATATTTTTATTAATGAGATTTATATCAAAATTTATATTTACAACAATATTCGGCTGGAAATTAGTTGGAGAGTTTCCTAAAGAAATCAAAAAATATGTCCTTATTGGTGCGCCACATACTAGTTGGTATGATTTTGTACTTGGAATGCTTGTAAATAGTTTTACTCAAGAAAAAGTAAATTATATAGGAAAAGACTCACTTTTTAAACCGCCTTTTGGCTTTTTTTTTAGATGGTTAGGTGGAACTCCTGTAGATAGAAGTCAAAACAATAATTTGGTTGATGCTATTGTTAAGATATTTAACAGTAAAGAGGAGTTTAGATTGGCGCTGTCTCCAGAAGGAACGCGTAAGAAAGTAGAAAAATGGAAAACAGGTTTCTATTATATTGCCAAAGGAGCAAACGTACCAATAGTGATGCTAACATTTGATTTTGGTAAGAAGCAAGTAGCTCTTTCAAAACCTTTTTATCTGACTGATGATATGGAAAAAGATATTGCCTTAATTCAAGATTTTTATAAGGATGTAAAAGGAAAACATCCAGATAAAGGGTAAAACTTACCCTTTATAAAACGGCAACTTCACTACAGTTGCAGGAATTGCTTTTTTACGTACTTGAATATAAATTTTGCTTCCAGACTTAGCAAAGATTCTTGGTACATAACCCATTCCAATACCTTTCTTTAAACTCGGACTCATAGTTCCAGAAGTTACCACACCAATTTTGTGACCATTACCGTCTACAATATCATAATCTTGACGAGGTATTCCACGATCATCCAATTCAAAAGCGACTAATCTGCGTTCTGGTTTGTGTTCTTTTTCTTTTGCTAATGCTTCACAGTTTACAAAGTCTTTAGTAAATTTTGTAATCCAACTTAAGCCTGCTTCAATAGGCGAAGTGGTATCGTTAATATCATTTCCATACAAGCAATAACCCATTTCTAAACGCAAAGTATCACGAGCAGCCAAACCAATTGGCTTGATTCCAAAGTCTTTTCCTGCTTCAAAAACCTTATTCCAAACTTGTTCAACTTCATCATTTTTGCAATATATTTCAAAACCACCAGAACCGGTATATCCTGTTGCAGAAATAATGACATTTTCAATTCCAGCAAAATTAGCAACTTTAAAAGTATAAAATTTAATTTCTGCTAAATCAACAGATGTTAATGATTGCATAGCCTCAATTGCTTTAGGGCCTTGAATTGCCAATAAAGAATATCCTTCTGATAAGTCTTTCATTTCAGCATTAATAGTTTCATTATAAGACGAAATCCAATTCCAATCTTTCTCTATATTAGAAGCGTTTACAACTAGTAAATAAGTGTTTTCTTTAATTCTATAACAAATTAAATCGTCAACAATTCCACCATCTTCATTTGGCATACATGAATATTGAGCATCACCTACATCTAATTTTGAAGCATCATTTGAAGTTACTTTTTGAATTAATTCTAAAGCATTTTTACCTTCAATTAAAAATTCTCCCATATGTGAGACATCAAAAACACCAACACGATTCCTTACTGTTTCATGTTCTGCGTTTATACCTTCATAAGTAACAGGCATATTATAGCCTGCAAATGGTACTAGTTTTGCTCCAAGAGCCTCATGAATATGTGTTAATGCTGTGTTTTTCATATTTTTATGTCGTTTCTGTTCAGGCAGGAATATTTTTAATGGTTAATTGATTTTAAGATGAGATTACTGCTTTCGAAGGAATGACAAATTAAGTTGCTAATTTATAAAATATTGATTGAAAGATTAAAGTTTCGTTAATGTTTTATTTGATAAACGAATGTTTATTATATTTGAATTCTAAAATAAAGAAAAATGAACGCCAAATTACTTTTTAGAGCAGTTACTTTTTTACTAACATTAGTAACTTTTGCTCAAACTGATCTTCCACAAGATTATTTATCATCTGATTTTCATAAAGAAAGAAGAGAATTACTACGTAAATCTATGCCAGCAAATAGTGTTGCTGTTTTTTTTGCAAATCCAACGAGAAATAGAGCCAACGATGTAGATTATATCTATCATCAAGACCCGAATTTTATGTATTTAACAGGATATAAAGAGCCAAATTCAGTATTGCTTATTTTTTCTGAAGACCAAGTAGATGGAGGTTCTTTTTTTAACGAATTGGTATATGTGCAAAAGCGTAACCCAATGGCAGAAATGTGGTATGGAAGAAGATTAGGAGTTGAAAGAGTTGGAAGTGAATTAGGTTTTGCTAATGCTTTTAATGGTGAAGATTTTAAAAACATTCCTGTTGATTTTTCAACATTTGATAAAGTGTTATTCAAAGATTTTCAAAATGATGTGAGAGATAATAAGCGTGATAAATCAGATTTATATGATTTGATTGAACAATTTAAAACAAAAGTTTCTTATGAATCTTTGCCAACTAAAATCCCTGCAGGAGAAGAAATAGTTGAAATGAAGACCAATATAGATGTTAAAGGTTTACGAACGTTAATGGCTAGTTTGAGAGAAATAAAAACTAAAGAAGAATTAGTGCTGTTGAAAAAGGCATGTGAAATTTCTGCAGTTGGACAAATAGAAATTATGAAAGCAATGCATTCTGGAATGTCAGAAACTGAGATTCAAGGAGTGCATGAGTTTGTATATAAAAAATACAATGTAGAATATGAAGGATATCCTTCTATAGTTGGCGCAGGAAACAATGGTTGTATGTTGCATTATATTGATAATACTAAGATGAGTGCAGGGAAAGAAATGGTTTTAATGGATTTAGGCGCAGAGTATCATGGTTATACTGCTGATGTTACACGTACCATTCCTGCAAATGGAAAATTCAATAAAGAACAAAAAGTAATATATGATTTAGTCTATAAAGCGCAAGAAGCAGGAATAAAAGAAACAGTTGTAGGAAGTGATTTTAGAAAGATAGACAAAGCAGGAAGAGACATTATTAATGAAGGTTTGTTCAAATTAGGTATTATTGATTCAATCAAGCAAAAACACTTATACTTTCCTCATGGCACATCGCATCATATAGGCTTAGACGTACATGATTTGAGTAATAGAGGTCCGCTGAAAGAGAATATGATTATTACAGTTGAACCTGGAATTTATATTCCCGAAGGAAGTCCTTGTGATGAAAAATGGTGGGGAATTGCAGTGCGTATTGAAGATTGTATTTTGGTAACCAAAGATGGTCCTGTAAATTTTTCTGGAATGGCTCCTAGAACTTCTGATGATATTGAAGAAATGATGAAAGAAGAAAGCATTTTGAATGCTTTTAAATTACCGAAATTAGATTAAAAAACTGTCATTATAATAAGAAAACCCAAAAATGAATTTCATTTTTGGGTTTTCTTATTTAAACAAATTAATTAGACACAAACATTTCTATGAGAGTAATAAGTGAATAAAATTGAGTTATTTGAATAGTTTATTAATTTAGTAAAAAAACTTTCAATTCTGAATATTCACTTATTTGAGTTGCTACTTTTTCCTTCCCTAAAACAGATTTAATTTGTTCAGGTATTTTAATTTCTGAAGCAATTTTCGGGTCAATTACAGGTAAGAATTTAATTGGATGTGCAGTTTCTAAAAAGATACATTGCGCATTATTACTTTCTAAATATTTTTTGACACCAAGATAACCAATTGCACCATGAGGATCTGCAATGTAATTATGATTCGCATACAAATTTTGCATTGCATCACGAGTTTGATCATCAGTAAATGAATAGGAGTGAAGGTTGTTTTTTAACTTCTCAAAATTGTTTTCATGTAGTTTTTCAATTCTGATAAAATTGCTTGGATCACCAACATCCATAGCGTTTGCAATTGTTTGAATAGAAGGTTTTGGTTCGTAAATTTCAGTTTCTAAATATGTAGGAACCACTTTATTTGCATTTGTTGAAGCAATAAATAAATCAATAGGTAAACCTAATTTTTGAGCCATCATTCCAGCACAGATATTTCCATAGTTTCCACTTGGAACGGAAAATATTAATTTTTTGTTTCTCGACTCCGCTCGAAATGACATTTTTAATTGTTTATATGCAAAAGTAAAATAGAACATTTGAGGTAACCAACGCGCAATATTGATAGAGTTAGCAGATGTTAATTGCATTTTAGTTGTAATTGAAGTATCTAAAAACGCTTCTTTAACCATCGCCTGACAATCATCAAAAACACCATCAACTTCAAGTGCTCTAATATTTTGACCAAGCGTAGTTAATTGTTTTTCTTGAATATCACTTACCTTTCCGCTTGGATATAAAATAACCACATCAACACCTTTAACACCCAAAAAACCACTAGCAACGGCTCCACCTGTATCACCTGAAGTTGCGACTAAAACAGTCACTTGGGTTGGATTTCTTTTGTTAAAGTAAGATAAGCACCTTGCCATAAAGCGAGCACCAACATCTTTAAACGCCATTGTAGGCCCATGATAAAGTTCAAGCGAATAGATGTCTTTTTCTACTTCTATCAAAGGAAAATCAAACGATAATACATCAGCAATAATTTTTTTTAATATAGTTGTTGGAATTTCATCGCCAACAAATTGTTTTATTAATTCAAAAGCAATTTCATTATTTGAATAACTATCAATGTTTTGAAAAAAAGTAGCATCAAGCGATTTGATTTCTTCAGGGAAATAAAGGCCTTTATCTGGCGCTAAACCTTTTACTACTGCTTCTTGAAAAGAAACTTTTGGCGAATTGTTATTTAGACTATAGTATTGCATTGTTTATCTGTTGATTCGTTTAATTGTTTATTTGATGTCATTTCGAGCGGAGTCGAGAAATCTCAAGGTTTGTCTGCTTTCACTTCGACTCCGTTCAGTGAGCACATTAGATGATAAATTTACTTTTTCACTATTCACTATTCACTATCCTAACTCCCTCAGTATTGATTTTTGAAACATGTATGTCAAATTCAATTCCAGTTTTACTATATATTTTATTAATTTCTTTGGCAACTTTATTTGCAGTGCCTAATCCTTTTGATAATGAGAAAATTGAGGGTCCAGAACCAGAAATTCCACAACCTAGTGCTCCAGCATTCATCATAGCGTTTTTAACTTTGTCAAAATGAGGAATCAATTGGGAGCGAAAGGGTTCAATAATATAATCATTCAGTGAATCGGCAATTAAATCATAATCAGAAGTGTATAAACCACTAACTAAACTACCAACATTTGCCCATTGTTTTATTGCATCTGATAAATTAACTTGCTTAGGTAAAATTGCTCTTGCCTCTGATGTTTTTATTTCTATTTTTGGATGAATAACGGTTGCATATAATTCAGTTGGAGTAGGCAACCCAATTATTCTTAAGGGGTTAACACTTTTCACCAAAGTAAAGCCACCAAAAATTCCAGGAGCTACATTATCAGCATGTTCAACACCACTTGCGACTGCCTCACCCTTCATTCCAAACAATGTCAATTGTTCTTTATTAAATGGTTTTCCTAACAATTCATTAATTGCAAATACAACACCTGAAGCACTTGCAGATGAGCTGCCAATGCCACTTCCAGGTTTTATCTTTTTATAAATTTCAATTTCTACTCCAAAGTTTGCATTTGAAGCTTCTAAAATTGCTAATGCAGCAACTCCAGCAACATTCTTATTGGTTTCATATGGCAAATCTGCACCTTCAATTTTAGAAATTTTAACACCTTTTTCTAATGTTTTACGAATAACCATTTCATCTCCAATACTATCTAAGCAAAAACCAAGAACGTCAAATCCGCATGAGACATTTGCTACTGTAGCTGGAGAAAATATTTTTATTTCGTTCATAATCAACTATTTATTTCCAATTCTAATAATATCTGCGAATAATCCAGAAGCTGTTACGTCAGCACCAGCACCAGCACCCTTGATTATTAATGGCTGTTCACTATATCTATCTGTAAAAAATAATACAATATTATCTGAACCATCTAAATTATAAAAAGGGTGATCAGAAGGAATATGTTGCAATCCAACTTTCCCTTTTCCATTATCAAATTCTGCTACATATTTCAATCTACAATTTTCTTTTTCTGCTTTTAATCTAATTTCGTTGAAATGTGAAGCGTTTGGTTCTAAAGTCGCTAAGAAATCATCAACAGAATCTGCATCAATAGCTTCTTTTGGAAGAAATGATTCATTTTCAATATCATTTAACTCCAAGATATTTCCGCTTTCTCTAGCCAAAATAAGGATTTTACGCATCACATCCACACCACTTAAATCTATTCTAGGATCTGGTTCAGTAAAACCTTGAACTCCTGCTTCTTTAACTACATCATAAAAAGAATTATCAGCATTAAAATTATTAAAAATAAAGTTCAAACTACCAGATAAAACAGCCTGAATTTTATTGACTTTATCACCAGATAAAATAAGGTTTTTCAAAGTGTCAATAATTGGTAATCCAGCACCAACATTGGTCTCAAATAAGAATGGCGCATTGTATTTTTTTGATAAATATTTTAATTCCTGATAGTTTTTATATTCCGAAGAACACGCAATTTTATTACAAGTCACTACTGCAATACTGTTTTTCAAATAATCGGCATATAAAGTTGATATTTTTTCATTCGCAGTATTATCAACAAAAATACTATTTCGATAATTTAGTTCTTTTACTTTTTTAGAAAATAATTCTAAATCAAGTGTTTCACCATTTTCTATAAGGTTTGATTTCCAATTATTTAAATCAACTCCATCAGAGTTAAAATACATTTTTTTAGAATTTGTAATTCCAATAATTCTTACATCCAAATGCTGCTCGTCAATTAAAAATTGTTGTTGCTGATGAATTTGTTCTAGTAGTTTTCCTCCAACGTTCCCTACGCCAACAACGAATAGATTCATTTGTTTTGTGTTGCCTTCAAAAAATGTATTATGCAGTGTGTTTAATGCTTTCTTTACATCTTTTTGGTCAATAACTGCAGTAATATTTTTTTCTGATGCACCTTGAGCAATAGCTCTAATATTTACATTGTTTCTACCAAGTGTACTAAACATTCTACCACTTATACCTTGATGATTTTTCATGTTATCTCCAACCAAAGCAATAATAACAAGATTGTCTTCAATAATTAGAGGGTCAATTATTTTTTGTGCCTTTTCGTAAGCAAAAGCAGTGTTAAATAGTTTTTCGGCTTCATTTACATCACAACTATTAATTCCCATACATAAAAAATGTTCTGATGATGCTTGAGTAACTAAAGAAACGTTTATTTCAGCATTAGAAAGTACTTCTAAAATCCGTTTTGTAAATCCTGGAATTCCAATCATTCCACTTCCTTCGATTGTGATTAATGCAATATTTTCTATATGACTAATCCCTTTTGCAGGTGATGAACTCCCATTTGTTTGGCTAGTGATTAAGGTGCCAATTTCATTTGGAGCAAATGTATTTTTAATTCGTATAGGAATTTTCTTGTCTAAAACAGGTTGAATTGTAGGAGGGAAGAGCACTTTTGCTCCAAAATGAGACAATTCCATTGCTTCATGATAAGAAATGTGCTGAATTGGCTTCGCTTGTTTTACAAGTCTTGGATTTGCTGTAAACATTCCACTTACATCTGTCCAGATTTGTAATTCTTCAGCATTTAATGCTTTTGCAAAAATTGATGCAGTGTAATCTGAACCTCCACGACCTAAAGTTGAATTTTCTCCATGTATAGTTGATGCAACAAATCCTGGAACGATTATAATTTGTGAAGTGTTATTAGCATAAAAATTTTGAATATTTTTCTCTGTTCTAGCGAAGTCAACATTTGCATTTGTGTAATTTTCATCAGTAATAATTAACTCTTGAGAATTTTTCAATGAAGCATTTAATTTCATGCTTTTCATTGCTTCAAAAATAATATATGAAGAAAGGATTTCTCCAAAACTCACAATCTTATCGTTTGTTTTGTCTGAGAATTCATTGATTAAATAGATACCTTCTAAAATACTTCTTAATTCATTAAAGTAAATCGTAATTTGATTAAGTACTTGACCTTGAGTGCTATTCGTAATTAATTCGCTTGCTGTATTAAGATGTCTTTTTTCAAGAGATTTAATATCTTCAATATATGATGTGTCTTTTTTTTCTGCTTTTCTAGCCGAATTTAATAAGATATCTGTAGTTCCTCCAAGTGCAGAAACAACAACGATTACTGAATTATTTTTTGAACTATTCGCAACAATATTAATTACTTTATTGATGTTGTTTGCATTTGCTACCGAAGTTCCTCCGAATTTTAATATGTTCATTTTTAATAAATTGTGGTGCTTAATAAATATCAGTAGTAACTGATTTTTGCCTTTTCATTTTTATTGAAAAAGAGTTAACCTAGGATAATATGTGTAAATGAAAACCCCTAAAGGGTCATGATTGTCACCATAGAAATAGACACCATAGAAGTGGTAAGAGTAGTGCCATTAAAAAAGTTATTTCTACTTAACATATGACAAATGTAAGCGTAAATTTTAAATGGCAAAGTTTTTTAGAAAGTTATTTCGTTATAAATCAACATTAACTTGATTTCTTAAAATATCATCAAATGTTTCTCTTTCTCGGATTAAATAATCTTTACCTTTATATACAAGCACTTCTGCTGGTCTATATCTTGAATTGTAGTTAGAAGCCATAGAGTAGCAATATGCACCAGCATTATCAAAACATAAAATATCATCTTCTGTTATTTCACTAATTCTTCGGTTACTTCCAAATGTATCAGTCTCACAAATATATCCGACAATGGTATAATAACGTTCTCTTCCATCAGGATTAGAAATATTTGTAATATGATGATATGATTCATACATCATAGGTCTTATCAAGTGATTAAATCCACTATCGATTCCTGCAAAAACAGTAGATGTAGTTTGTTTGATTACATTTACTTTCGTCAAAAATTTCCCAGACTCACTAACCAAGAATTTTCCAGGCTCAAACATTAAAGTCAGTTCTCGACCATATTCTTCACAGAAATCATTGAATCGATTTCCTAATCTTTCACCTAACTCTTCAATATTCGTTTGAATATCATTTTCTTTATATGGCACTTTAAATCCGCTTCCAAAGTCAACAAAATCAATTGTATCAAATTCTTTTACTGTATCCAATAAAATTTCTGTAGCACGCAAAAAAGTATCAATATCTAAAATGTCTGATCCTGTGTGCATATGAATTCCATTGATATGCATTCCAGTATTTTCAACAACACGCTTAATATGCGGAACTTGATATATTGAAATTCCAAACTTAGAGTCTATATGACCAACAGATATTTTATGATGTCCACCAGCCATTACATGAGGATTGATGCGGATACAAACAGGAGTTTTAGGGTATTTCTGTCCAAACTGTTCTAAAATAGATAGGTTGTCTATATTAATATGTACACCTAATTTCGCAACTGTTTCAATTTCTTCAAGAGATACACCATTTGGCGTAAAAATAATATCTTTTGGATCAAATCCTGCATTTAAACCCAAATGCACTTCTTGAATAGAAACTGTATCTATACCAGAATTCAACTTTTTAAATAATTTTAAAACGGTAACATTTGAAAGTGCTTTTACAGCATAGTTTATTTTTAAACTTTTTACTGAAGAAAATGCACTTGTTATGCGTTTATATTGCGCTTCAATTTTTGATGCATCGTAAACATATAAGGGACTATCGAATTTTTCAACTAAAGATAATAGTAATTCTCTTTTCATTTAAGTACCGTTTTTAAAATTTTAAATAAATTCAATTGATTTAATTATCTGCATGGATTCACAAAATCGCTTTTCAACATTTTTGCTTCCATAGACTTCGGTTTTAATTTCTAAATAAGTATCTACTGATGTTTTCAAATAGATATGTAGCACTTGATAATCAAAACCTTTATTTTCTCCTTTTTCAACATACCAAAAGGCAGGTTTTTCTTGAATATTTTCAAACTTAGAAATAACGACATTCATATCACTATTTGATCGCATTTTAGTTTCAAATCCTGTATCTAATATCAATTCTCCAAATTTCCACGAAGCATCCAAAATATAGGTGTCTGATAATTCTTTTGTTGTGTCAGCAGTAAAAATATCAGATTGAAATTCGTCATAGTATAATTGTGTTTTCCAATTTTCAGGTACAGCAATTGTAAAGTTTTTCTTTATGTCTTTTACTTTTTTAGTATCAGAAAATGAAACACTATTTGAGCAGTCAAAAGTTGTTTCTAAGACTGTTTTTTTAACACAACTTGTTGTTGTAATTAAAATTAATAAAACTATTCCGAATTTGAATTGCATATTGTATCTTTATAGTTAAAAGAAGGTTCAAAAATAATCAAATAAAAGATATAATTGAACAGAGCATGTTAAAAAACATTTTCTCCTATGAGAATGATTAATAGCGAACACATGTGACTGATAAAAAACAATATTTATACACATGAAAACAGCACTAGTAATTTCTGGAGGAGGAAGTAAAGGAGCGTTTGCAGGAGGTGTTGCGCAGTATTTGATACAAGAGCGTAAGAAAAAATACGATTTATTTTTAGGAACTTCTACAGGAAGTTTGATGGTAACGCATTTGGGTTTAGGGAATATTGAGGGATTGAGAGATTTATATACATCTGTAAATCAAAGAAGTATATTTAGTAACAACCCATTTACTGTAAAAACGATTGATGGAAATAAAGTAGTAAATATTCGACATCTCAATATCTTATGGAATTTTATCATGGGAAGAAAAACTTTTGGAGAAAGTAAAAATCTTCGCAAGTTAATCCGTAAGAAAATTACAGAAGCAGATTTTAACAAACTTAAAGAAAGTAATATAGAGGCAATAGTTACAGTTTCAAATGTTACAAGTAATGAAGTTGAGTACAAATCTATCAATGATTACAATTATAATGATTTTTGTGATTGGATTTGGGCTTCGTGTAATTATGTGCCTTTTATGAGTTTATTATACAAAAATGGTTGCCATTATGCAGATGGTGGTTTGGGTTGTTTGGTGCCAATTAGAGAAGCAATTTTAAGAGGAGCAAAGGAAGTTGATGTTATAATCCTTGAAACAGAAACAACACAGGTTAATAGGATTCCTGCTAAAAATCCTTTTTCTGTATTAATGAATTCATATGCTTTTATGATGGATCATGTAGAAAAACATAATATCACAATAGGAAAACTTACTGCCAAACAACATGATGTTAAGTTAAACTTATATTATACACCTACAGTTTTAACAACCAATTCGCTAGTGTTTAACAAAAAGTTAATGGCTCAATGGTGGAAAGATGGCTTTGCTTATGCTAAAAGTCAGCATAATGACGTAATGAATGAGTTAAAGTTTGACTTAAAATAAACTTAATCAATCACAAATAATTCTTTATCAACATACATATTAGAACCAACTAATGTATGTTTCTTAGAATTTGTAAGCTCAACAGTATCAAAACCTATAGTTGTATTTGTAGGACTCATTTTTGAACCTGTAGTTATAAATACAATTGCACGCTCTAATAACGGTTCAGTAACTTCACCAAGTACACCTAAATTATTTCTATCTTCAGGAAATTCAATTGTTGGGTCAAAACCATCTTGATCATTTTCTCCTAATTTGTTTTGCTCTTCCAATACAATTGGTTGCATCGCCCATGTATGGTTTGGGTTTGCGCCATCTCGTCCATAATTGTCAGAATCGTATAAAGTTATAGAAGCAACATATTTTCCTTCAGTTTTAGTACCGATAGTTGTGACGTTTATGTAAGGGTTTAATCCATTAATAACCAATTCACTTGCTGATGCTGAGCCTCCTGTAGTTAAAATGACAACATCACTTAGATTTAAACTGTTTATAGCGCTTCCACCAACAATTTGATCAACAAAATTATTATTCAATCTACTTGGATTGTTTTGTTCAAAATAATTTTGCCATTTATCATTCCATTTTTCTTGAGTAAATAATTCTCCTGTAAACTGTCCAGTAACCATGCTAGAAAGATAAGTTGCTGTACGTACAGATCCTCCAGGATTGTAGCGTAAATCAAGAACTAAATCAGTTATTCCTTCATTTTTTAGTGTCGCAAAAGCATCATTTAATTCGTTGTCAAATACGCTTGTAAAACCGTTATACATCAAGTAACCAATCTTTTTGCCCATAACGTCAAATGTTGACGTAATAAAAATAGGATTTTCTTGAATTTCCGTTTTTGTAAGACTTACCGATTGTCCATTATCTGTTGGGTTTCCTCCATTATAATCTGCAAGATTAAGCGTATAACTACTTATAGTACTTGAAAATAATAGTTGACGATAATTATCTCTTGTTAATTCAGTACCATTAACAGCATGAAAAATGTCTCCTCTTTGAATGTTTTTACTTGCTGCGTCTGAACCTGGAATAACATATTTTATATATCCATATACATCTGTTAGGCTCCCTGTTTCGGGAACCAACCCAAATTCTGCTCCTGTAGTTCCTGAGATACCTTGTTGTAATTGTAGTTCTAATGCTACGTAATCATCAACAATCCAAGAATATTTATCTGTAGTTGGATAATTATTTAATAAAGTATTATAGAATAAATCTTGAGGCTCTGAATAATCTTCTAAGAAAGTGTTTAACTCAGTTTGTGAAGAAAATCTATTATCTGCAAGGTTTTCCACATCTTGTTGCCAAAAATAATACGCATTTAAACCTTTCCAAATAAAATTTTGTATTTCAATTTCATCTGGAAAATTATTTTCATCTTTATTACAACTGATTCCAACAAAGAGTAGTACTAATAAGGTAAAAACAGGAAGAAAACGTTTCATATATAATGGTATAATTGTGAATTTATAGTCGCAAGGTATTAAAAAATATTACAAAATTTAATAGTCTGTGTTACAAAAACGTAACTTGCTCGTCATAATTGTAACGAACTAATAAAAATTAAGAATCAACTAAACTAACTAATGAATCAATCAGAGTTTCTAAACATGGTAATGCCATTTAAAGATAAGGTCTTTCGATTCTCAAAAAGATTGTTAGTCTCTACTGAAGAAGCTGAAGATGCAACTCAAGAGTTGTTTTTAAAACTTTGGAAAAATAGAGAAAAAATAAGTTCTTATAAAAATGTGGAAGCATTTGCAATGACAATGACAAAAAATTATTGTTTTGATAGATTAAAGTCCAAACAAGCAAGTAATTTATCATTAGTTCATAGCAATTATAAAGAAAACGGAACGTCTTTAGATAAAAAGACAAACTTGAATGATAGCGTATCAATAGTACATCAATTGATAGCAAAGTTGCCAGAGCAACAACGAATGATTATTCAATTAAGAGATGTAGAACAGTATGAGTACGAAGAAATTGGCAAGATGCTTGATATAAAGCAAACAGCGGTTAGAGTTGCATTATCAAGAGCCAGAAAAACAATAAGAGAAAAATTGATTAAACAACACAATTATGGGATCAATTAAAATTGAACAATTAATAGAAAAATATCTCGATGCAGAGACTACTTTGAAAGAAGAAGCAGTTTTACAAGATTATTTTGTAAACAGTAAAGTTGCTCCACACTTAGAAGAATACCGAGCATTATTTGGGTATTTTGCTGAAAGTAAAAACGAACGTTATACAAAAACCATCCAGTTAAAAACTCAAAAGAAGAATTGGAAATGGTTATCAGTAGCAGCGTCAGTAGTATTACTCTTTAGCGTTTACACAGGATATAATAATATCCAACCTTCAGAACCTGAATTTTCAGATGCTGAAATTGCAGAAGCACAAATTGCTTTTGAAGAACTCAAAGGCGCCTTTCAAATTCTGTCTAAAAACCTAGATAAAGGGACAGCAGCAATAGGCTATTTGGGTGAATATGAAACAACAACAAACAAAATTTTTAAACAACCAGTAAAATAAGAGAATCATGAAAAAAATAATTTTAATAATAGCAATAGCATTAACTCCATTTTTAACTAATGCACAGATACCAGCCTTTGAAAAGTATGATGATAATACAGATGTACGAAAAATTCAAGTTTTTGAATCTTCATTTAGAATCGGATCAAGGATTGGAAGAACCGTTGATGAAGCAAAAGAATTTTTAGACCTTGTAAAAGGAATAAAAGGAGTAAAAGTGTACATGACAGAGGATAATAGGATAGCGTCAGACATGGTAAAAACGGTTATCTCGTATTCTAAATCTGCAAGTTTATCAGAACTTTTTAGAGTTCAAGATAAAGATGGGAATGTAAGAGTATATGTAAAAGAAGGTAAAAGAAATGATGGTCATATCAAAGAATTGGTGATGGTTGTGAATGGTTTTGACAGTAAAATTGAAGTTAAGGGTCAGAATGTAGAAGCGTTAATATTTACTTTAATAGGAGATATCGACTTAGATAAGATTTCAGAAATTGCAGGAGCATTAAACATTAATGGAGCAGAGCATTTGAAAAAAGCAAAGCAATAAATCAATTAAAAACTCTCAAAATTCTGAGAGTTTTTTTAACTATCTAAAATCATATTAAGATGAGAAAATATATAAAAAACTTTGGATTATTAGCGGTAATAGCAATGTTAACAGTTTCGTGTGACCAGAACCCCTCATTACAAAAATATTATGTAGACAGCAATGAAAATACTGATTTCATTTCTTTGGATATTCCTGTAAATGTATTGAGTTTAAAAACAGAAGATGCATCTGCAGAAATAAAGGAAACATTAAAATCGATTAAAAAAGTCAATTTTTTAGGATATCAATTAAAGGAGGATAACATAGTCGAATATAAAATAGAAAAGCAAAAAATCAAAGAAATTTTGAAAAACCCGAAGTATCAAGATTTGTTTTCTATGGGAGGTAAACAATCTGTACAAGTAAAATTCTTGGGAGAGGAAGACGCCATCGATGAAGTAATCGTTTTTGGTTCTGATAAAGAAAAGGGTTTTGCTTTGGTGCGAGTTTTAGGGAACAATATGGATCCTTCTAAAATGATGGCACTAGCACAAGAGTTAAAGTTTGATGGTGAAGAAGGTTCTATGAAACAATTAGAATCATTCATGAAGAGTTTTAATTAATAGAAAATTTAGTAATTTTAAAGGCGCTTTGAGTTAATCAAAGCGCCTTTTAACGTTATGTTAACGAGTACTAATGATTGAAAACTTATTTTTGCAATCAACAAAATTATAGCCCTTTATGAATATTAATAAATTAATAGTTGCCTTTATTTTCTCCTTCTCATTATTTGCAAATGCTCAATCAAGCCAATATAAAAGCGAAAAAGATAAAATAAATGATTTAGTACACACTAAATTAGATGTTAAGTTTGACATACCTAATAGTTTGCTATTTGGAGAAGCGTGGTTAACTTTAACACCACATTTTAGTCCAACTTCTAAAGTTACACTTGATGCTAAAGGGATGCTAATTCATGAAGTAACAATAAACGGAATGAAGGTTCCATATAATTACTTTGAAAACAAAGAATTAATTATTGATTTAGATAAGACTTATAAAAAAGAAGAAGAATATACAATCTATATAAAATACACATCTCAACCAGAAAAGGTTGTAAAAATGGGTGTAACCAATCAAAAAGGGCTTTATTTTATTGATCCAAGAGATGAAGATAGTGAAAAGCCAACACAAATTTGGACAGAAGGTGAAACGGAGAGTAATAGTACTTGGTTTCCAACAATAGACGCTCCGAATCAAAAGACAACAGAAGAAATTAGTATGACCGTTCCGAAGGAGTTTGTAACGCTTGCTAATGGAACACTTATTAATCAAAAAGAAAATACAGACGGAACACGAACAGACACATGGATACAAGAGCAAAAACATGCTCCATATTTGTTTTTTATGGCTGCTGGAGAGTTTAGTATAGTAAAAGATATTTGGAAAGGAAAACCAGTTGAGTACTTTGTAGAAAAGGAATACGAAGATGTTGCAAGAGACATCTTTGGAAAAACACCAAAAATGCTTCAGTTTTTTGAAGATTTATTGGGTGTTGAATACCCTTGGGATAAGTACAGCCAAATAGTTGTTAGAGATTATATAAGTGGCGCAATGGAGAACACAACTGCAGTTTCTCATTCTGCAAGTGCATATCAAGATAAAGGTGAATTGATTGATGAAAATTCATGGGAATATGTCGTAGCACACGAAGTTTTTCATCATTGGTTTGGAGATTTGGTTACTGCAGAAAGTTGGTCGAACCTAACAATGAATGAGGCGTTTGCTAATTATGGTGAGTATTTATGGTATGAACACGAATACGGAAAAGACTTTGCAGATGATTATTTGTTAGATTCAAATAAAAAATATTTTAGAGGAGATAAAAACGAGAAAAAACATTTAATTCGTTTTAAATACGATTCTCCAGACGAGATGTTTGATGCTGTGAGTTATGAAAAAGGAGGAGCAGTTTTACACATGTTGCGTAATTATTTAGGTGATGGCGCCTTTTTTGCTGGATTAAAGAAATATTTGGTAGATAATAAATTTGGAACAGGAGAAGCGCATCAGTTAAGGTTGGCACTAGAATCTGTAAGTGGAAAAGACTTAAATTGGTTTTTTAACCAATGGTTTTTTGGAAAAGGTCATCCAAAAATAAAAGTAATACAGCAACTAGGAGCATTTGAGCAAAAAGTTACGATTGATATTGTACAAGACGAGAATGTATTTGAATTTCCTTTAATTATTGATGTTTATGAAGAAAACGGAAAAGCATCACACAAAGTTTGGGTAGATGGTCAGCATCGTTCGTTTGAATTCCCTTTGAGTTCGAAATTAAAAGCGGTTGTTGTTGAGCCAACAGGAACATTATTAGCAGAAATCACACATGAAAAAACGTTGGAAGAATGGATTTATCAATATAAGAGCGCAAAAAACTATACAAGTAGAAGAAGTGCACTTGAGTATATTGCAACCCATCAAGATGATGCAAAAGCCTTTAAGGCAATGACAAAAGCATTGAATGACAACTCATTTAAGTTGCGAATTTTTGCATTAGAAAACTTAGATTTAAAGAATAAATATTCAAAAGGTAATGCTATTCAGCAAGTAGAAAACCTTGCGAAAAATGATAAAAAAACACTCGTTCAAGCAGCAGCAAATGTGACGTTGGCAAAATTGGTAGATCCAAAATATGTAAATCATTTTGTAAAAGCAATGGATAGTGAGTCGTATAAGGTAATTGAGAGTGCAATAATAGCGTTGTATCAATTGGACAGACAAAATACACTGCAAAAGGTAGATGCGCTTCCAGATAACGTTAAAGATAATATGTCGGAAGTTTTGACAGGCTATTATTTAGAGAATAGAGATGCGAAGTATATGACTTATATTTCAAAATATTTGATAAGAAATCTGTTTTTCTCTCGAGATGCTAAAAAAGCCAATACTTATAAAAGTGCTTTTCAATGGATTGCTGAAAGTGATAATAAAGAGGCAATTAGCAATTTAGTAAAGAGTCTTGTAAAAGGCGGAGTACAATATAAAAAGTATGGAGGAGATGTTGCTGCATCAAATTTTTTACGTCAAATGGTTGACTTACAGCGAAAAACAACTAATGCTAACAAAAAAGAATTAGAACTTATTATACGTACAGGAATGGCGAAGTTGTTGGAGTAGTTTTTTAATACATTTTTATTTACCATTCATCTATATGAATAAATTGACAATTTTAAATGTAGCATCCTTTTTCCTCATTATTATATCACTAATAATTATGGTTATTAATTGGAGTGAACTAGCTAGGGGAGAAGGTTGGGGTTTACTACTGTATGTTGGGTTATTAATAATTGGAATCTTTGGATTGATTATTGACCATATATTAAAAAGTATATTTAAAAATAAATTATATTTAAATTTATTCGAATTATTATTTATCGTATTAATCCTCTTTTCTACAAGAATACAATTTTCGCCATTGTTGGTGTTTTTCACCAACGAAACAACCTAAAAACTCACGACTTATAACTCTTAAAAGTCCCATTTTTATAAAAGATGATAATTTTATCAATGGTTTCATCTTTTGAAATCTCGTTGAGGTTTTCAATATCATTTTCTTGAAATAGAGTAGGAGTAGCCATTTCTACTTTTTCTTCCTTTGGAAAAGTACCTTTCCCGTTGAGTAACCAATACAATTCTACTTCAGGATATTTCTCTAAAACTTTTAAGACAAAATCTAAACTTGGTCTATTTCTTCCAGACAATAAATGTGAAATGCTTGAGCGTTGTATCTCTATAGATTCTGCCAAAGCAGTCGCCGTTAATCCATAAAAAGACATCATTATTTTTAGTCGTTCAGCGAATTTTAAATTGTTTACCATTGTAACAGATTGTAATGTGTTACAAAAGTAAACTATCGCTAAATCATATGCAAATACTATTTAATAGTAATTACTCACATAAAACTAATTATTTAAGTAATGTAGTTTAAATTATTAAAAGTAAATGAATTAAACTATTGATATAGATAAAATCGATACGAATAATTTTAAAATTGAGAGGAGTTCCATTTATTTAACATACACCATAAAAAAACATATTAAAACTAGTTTATTTTTATTACAACTGTAAACTTATTAAAAATGTAATTCATTATTTTTCGTCTTTGCGAGGGAGTTTTACGAGCGCGGCAATCTTAATATAAGTAGCAGATTACTTCGGTCATTCTTTCCTCGTAATGACGCACAAAACAAAAACAAATGTTTATTTTTGTATTATGCAATCAATCAATTTGAATAAACTTAAACAATGGTATGCTGATAATTTTGAATCAAAGTTATCAGGATTACAAATAGTATTGGATGATATTGAGCCGTTGATTAAAAGTTTGAATTCTAAATTTATTGTTAATATAGAAGGAACTTCTGAGAACGAATTACCGATTTACAAGATTTCTATTGGAAATGGTAAAAAACGAGTGTTAATTTGGTCGCAAATGCACGGAAACGAGAGCACAGGAACAAAAGCACTCTTTGATTTGTTCAATTTTTTCAATGATTCTGGCGAACTATCAACAATAGCAACAGAAATACTAACTAACTGCACACTTGTTTTTATTCCGATACTCAATCCAGATGGAGCGATAACATATACGCGAGAAAACGCTGAAGGCATTGATTTGAATAGAGATGCGGTTGATAGGAGGGCAAAAGAAAGTCAATTATTGCGTGGAGTTTTAGATGAATTTAAACCACATTTTTGTTTCAATTTACATGATCAGCGCACTATTTTTAATGTAGAAGGAACTGAAAATCCTGCTACAATTTCTTTTTTAGCACCATCAGAAGATGAAAAACGAACAATTACTAAAGGAAGAAAAGAAACGATGGCTGTTATTGTGGCTATGAATAATTTGTTACAAAAGGCTATTCCCAAGCATATTGGAAGATATACAGACGAGTTTTATCCCACAGCAACAGGTGATAATTTTCAGAAGTTAGGGCATAACACTATTTTGATAGAAGCAGGACATTTCCCTAATGATTATGAACGTGAAATTACAAGAAAATATAACTTTTACGCATTGCTGAAAGGCTTGTATTATATGGTTATTTCTGATGTTTATGACGATTTTGAAGATTATTTTAACATTCCAAATAATGATAAAAAGTTCTTTGATATTATTTATAGAAATGCAAAAATAACAGTAAATTCAGTAGATGAAATAGTTGATGTTGGTGTGCTTATCAAATATAAAGTTACATCAAATAGTGTGCTTGAAGAGTATGAATCTGTTGAAAAAACTGGAGATTTGAACGGTTATTTCGCTCATAAAGAGGTTGATTTCAATAAAAAAGTGTTTATCCTATAATTCATTGAATATTTAATAATAAAAACTGCTATTCTTTAAAAAATTATCAGTAAATTTGTTATTAACTACAAAATTGTATAATACACTATGAAAAAATTTATCTTAGACGAAATTGACCATCAAATTTTAGATATACTTATTGATAATGCCAGAACTCCATTTACTGATATTGCGAAGAAACTAGTTGTTTCTGCAGGCACAATACACGTTCGTGTAAAAAAGATGGAAGAAGAAGGCATTATAAAAGGATCTACTTTAACTATTGATTATGAGAAAATGAATTATTCTTTTATTGCTCATATAGGAATTTTTTTAGAAAAAACATCTCGAACAAAGGAAGTTATTGAAGAGTTGCGCAAAATTGCTAATATTACAGTTGCATATATCACAGCAGGAAAGTATAACATATTCTGTAAAATTAGAGCAAAAGATACAAGTCACGCGAAGGGAATCATCTTTAGGATTGATGAAATTGACGGTGTTGCGCGTACAGAAACGATGATATCACTTGAAGAAAGTATCAATGATAAGAAGCGATTGATGCATTCTGTCTTTAGAGAATTTTAGAAAAAAAATATTTTTTTATTAAACATATAATCTTCATCATTTTTTGGTGAAGATTTTTTTATGTTCTCCTGTTTTTTACAGTATATTTAACAAATTTTAAAATCAGAAGTTATCATTACATATAAAAAACATAATTTAACTGATAATCAGTTGATTAGTCTGTATGAATCATTGCTTAGACCAAGGATGATTGAAGAAAAAATGTTGGTATTATTGCGTCAAGGAAAGATTTCAAAATGGTTTTCAGGAATTGGTCAAGAAGCAATTTCAGTAGGAGTAACTACAGCATTGACAAAAGATGAATATATTTTGCCAATGCACCGAAATTTAGGTGTGTTTACAACACGTGAAATTCCATTGAACAGATTGTTTAGTCAATGGCAAGGAAAGATGAATGGTTTTACCAAAGGTAGAGATCGTTCGTTTCATTTTGGCACACAAGAATTTAATATTATCGGAATGATTTCTCATCTTGGACCACAATTAGGAGTAGCAGATGGTATTGCTTTGGCTAATAAACTTAAGAAAAATGGCAAAGTTACTGCAGTTTTTTCTGGAGATGGAGGAACAAGTGAAGGTGATTTTCATGAAGCCTTAAATATTGCTTCAGTTTGGGATTTACCAGTGCTATTTTGTATCGAAAATAATGGATACGGTTTATCTACGCCAAGTTCTCAACAGTTTGTAAATCAAGATATTGCAGATAAAGGCATTGGTTATGGTATGGAAAGTCACATTATTGACGGAAATAATATTATTGAAGTTTATACAAAAGTTTTAGAATTGGTAGAAGATGTTCGTAAAAATCCTAGACCACTATTGCTAGAGTTCAAAACTTTTAGAATGCGAGGACATGAAGAGGCGAGTGGTATCAAGTATGTTCCGAAGGAATTGACAGAGGAATGGGCTAAAAAAGATCCTTTAAAGAACTTTCAAAAATATTTATTAGATAAAAAATTAATTACCCTTGATAAAATTTTGGAAATCAAGAAAGGATATAGCAATGAGATTGATACGAATTTAAAAATTGCATTTGCAGAAGAACTAGTAGAGTCAACAGTTGAGAATGAGCTGAAAGATGTATTTCAAGAGTTTGATTATCAAGATGTAAAGCCATCAGAAAAGAAAAGTAATATACGTTTAGTTGATGCTATTTCAGTTGGTTTGAAACAGTCTATGGAGAAGCATGATAATTTAATTATCATGGGACAGGATATTGCAGAATATGGAGGTGTTTTTAAGATTACAGAGAACTTTTTAGAACAATTTGGTGAAGATAGAATACGCAATACACCTATTTGTGAGTCAGGAATTATAGAAACAGCATATGGTTTATCAATCAATGGATATAAAAGTGTTGTAGAGTTACAGTTTTCAGATTTTGTGACTTCAGGTTTTAATCCTGTTATAAATCTATTGGCAAAATCGCATTATCGTTGGCAACAAAACGCAGATGTTGTATTGCGTATGCCTTGTGGAGCAGATGTTCAAGCAGGACCATTCCATAGTCAAACCAATGAAGCTTGGTTTACACATACTCCTGGATTAAAGGTTGTATATCCAGCATTTCCACAAGATGCAAAAGGATTGTTGGCAACTTCGATAGAAGATCCAAATCCAGTGTTATTTTTTGAACACAAAGCATTGTATCGTTCAGTATATCAAGATGTTTCTGATGATTACTTTACAATTCCGTTTGGAAAAGCAAATCTATTGAAAGAAGGAAATGAGGTAACGATTGTAACTTATGGAGCAGGAGTGCATTGGGCTTTGGCAACATTAGAAAATGAAACTATTTCTGCTGATTTAATTGATTTAAGAACTTTACAACCTTTAGATACTGAGGCAATATATAAATCGGTAAAAAAGACTGGAAAAGTAATTATTTTACAAGAAGATAGTCAATTTGGAGGAATTGCATCTGATTTGTCAGCATTGATAACGGAGAATTGTTTTGAATCATTAGACGCTCCTGTAATGCGTTGTACAAGTATAGAAACACCTATACCTTTTGCTAAAAACCTAGAATTCAATTACTTATCTAAAAATAAATTTGCATCAAATTTGAAAGAATTGTTGAATTATTAATTTTTTTTTTGTAAATTTCCTAAATAAATTGTTTTAACCCCAAATAAAGTGTCTTAATATATTTTTTGAGTTTTAGTTAATACATAGTTAAATCGAAGAGATTTATTAACACTTGCACGAAAAAGAAATGAAAAATACAACCTCACAACAACAGCAAAGGATAGCAATTATTCTATTTATTTTGTTACCAATTTTGCTTTCTATTCCATTATTAATTATTTTGATGAAACTTTATTTGTAAGAAAATTAATTTTAATCACTAAAAAAAGTCCTAAAAACTAATTTAGGACTTTATTATCTTGTTAATTTTTTATGACAACCACCCTTTGGCAGTAGCGTTCTTTGAGAACCAAACTAAGAAAAATGCAATAACTAATACCATAATTGGCATTATCATTCCTCCAGGACCATAAGCCTCAGCAGCATTACTCATAAAAAAGTTATAAATCATTTGTGCAATTACTCCAAGAAGTGAAATTGTAAGAACTGTTGTTGCTAATTTCTTTCTTAACACCAATAATAAGCAGCCTAAAAGACCAGCAAAAACGGCAATTGCAAATGCAGCAGTTACCCAAGAAGGGACATTCTCATAAAGTGCTCTTTGTGCTTCAGGTAAAGCATTTTTGACATCATCAGTCATATAGACTTGACCGAAATAAGCCATTACTCCCATAGCATTCCATATCAGTGCAACAATACTGATAACCCAAAATCCTGTATTGGGTTTGTTAATTGAATTTGACATAATAGTTTGATTTTAATTTAGTTAATTGGTTATAAATATAATAAAAAATATTTTTATAGACTCTTTAAGAGTTAAAATCTGTTTAAAATAGTTCAAAAATAGTGAGACATATTGTTATAAATAAGGCGTATCTTTGCACTTTCAGAAAAGTAAACTATGTCGACATTTAAAGAACTTGGTATTCACCAAGATTATATAAAAGGATTAAAAGAGTTGGGAATTAATAACCCAACCGAAATACAAGAAAGAGCAATTCCTACATTGTTAGATTCTAAAACCGATTTTATTGGTTTGGCTCAAACTGGAACAGGGAAAACTGCAGCTTATGGTCTGCCAATATTGCATCAAGTTGATGCGTCAAAGCCAGTAATTCAAGCATTGATTTTATCTCCAACAAGAGAATTAGTGCAACAAATAAAAAAGCAGTTATTTAAGTTTACAAAGTATGTTGATGATAGAATTTTTGTTGAAGCCGTTTATGGAGGAGAAAAAATTGACAAGCAAATAAAAGCCTTAGAGCGAACTACTCATGTTGTTGTTGCAACTCCTGGAAGATTGATTGATTTGATCGAACGTGGAACTATCAATTTGCAACAAATTAAGACAGTTGTGCTTGATGAGGCTGACGAAATGTTAAGTATGGGTTTCAAATTAGATTTAAATAGAATCTTAAAATACACGAATGGAACTCGAAATACTTGGCTGTTTTCTGCAACTTTTCCTCAAGAAATTCAGAAAATAGTTAAAACTTATATGTCTACAAATGCTGTTAGAGTTGAAGTTGATAAAAATTCACGTGTCAATCAAAATATTACACATTTGTTTGTAAAAACAACACTAAAAGAAAAGACAGACACATTAATTCGATTGCTAGAAAGTAGAGGAGACGATAGAGGAATCATTTTTTGCAGAACAAAAGCAGGAACACGAAGTTTGGTAGAAGTGCTGAAAGAAGAAGGCTTTTCTGTTGATGGTTTAGAAGGCGATATGCAGCAAAAAGAAAGAGATAAAGTAATGCGAATGTTTAGAAAAAAAACACTCGATATTCTTGTTTCTACTGATGTTTCGGCACGTGGAATAGATGTAAATAACCTCGGATTTATCATACACCATCAATTGCCAGAACAAATGGAATATTATACGCATAGAAGTGGTAGAACGGCAAGAGCAGGAAAAGCAGGATATTCTATTGCATTGATTATTCCTAGTGATATGCATAAAATGCATGATGTTCAAGAGCAATTGGGAATTAAAATGACAGAAACAAAAATCTAAATTTAATTATGGGACTGACAAACAACGATGTTTTTAAGAAAATACGTGTAGCACATAAGTTACGTGACGATGATATGGTGAAAATTTTGGCTTTGGTAGATTTTAAAATTTCTAAAAGTGAATTAAATGCACTTTTTAGAAATGAAGACCATCCAAAATATATGGAATGTGGCGATCAAATTCTTCGTAATTTTTTAAACGGATTGATTATTCATTTACGTGGACCAATGCCGAAGAAAGAAAGTAAATGATGTTTAAACATCAAACTCATTAACTTCAATAACTTCGCCAGAATCCATAGTTTTTAATTGAATTTTCCCAATTCTAACACGTACCAATCTTAATGTTGGAAACCCAATTATAGCAGTCATTTTACGAACTTGACGAAATTTGCCTTCTCTTAAAGTGATGGAAACCCAACTTGTTGGACCATGACGTTCGTCTCGTATTTTTTTACTTCTCACAGGAAAGTTTGGAATATCTTTGATTATTGATGCTTTGCAAGGTTTTGTTTGATATTTAGCGCCATCAAAACCAATTTCAATACCATTTTTTAATCTTTCTAAGGCCTCAATAGTTATAATTCCATCAACTTGTGCATAATATTCTTTTTCGACTTTACTGCTTCGTATAAATTCGCTCGTTTTTCCATCAGTAGTTAATAGAAGTAGACCTTCAGAAGTTTCGTCTAATCTTCCAATAGCCATTGTGTTTTCAGGAAAAGAGTGTAATTCTCCTAATAATTTTTTATTATTTCTTTTGGTTTGATTGTTTATAAACTGACTTAAATAACCATAAGGTTTATAAATTATAAAGTGCTGATGTTGTTGATTTTCAGTCAAAAAATGTTGAAATTTAAAATTGATTAAAAGTTATTATAAATAATGGTTGATAATATTTTATAAAATTAGCCATAAATACTTAATAAAGGGTGTATTTTTGTATATCATCAAAAACTAAAAATAGTTGGAAGTTACTACTGCTGAATTACAAGATAGAAAAACAGGAAAAGATTTATATGCATATCAAAAAGGTGCTATAAATAGAATTTTTAAGGCTTTTGAAGATGCGCCAGATGATTATCATTTGTTGTATCAACTCCCAACAGGAGGTGGAAAGACGGTTATTTTTTCTGAGATTGTAAGGCAATATCTTAAACATCATAAGAAAAGAGTCTTGGTAATGACACATCGTGTGGAGTTATGCAAGCAAACATCTAATATGCTTACGGAGTTTGGTGTAGTTAATAAAGTGGTAGATAGTAAGGCCAATCTTGACGATCAAGATAACTATCAATGTTTTGTTGCGATGGTAGAAACGCTAAACAATCGTTTAAATGACGATAAACTTGATATTTCAGGTATTGGTTTGGTGATTATTGATGAGGCACATTACAATTCGTTTACGAAGTTATTCAAATTTTTTGAAAAATCTTTTATCCTTGGCGTTACAGCAACACCATTGAGTTCGAATGTAAAGTTACCAATGAAAGACAATTATAATGAGTTAATTGCAGGAGAATCGATAGAGTCATTGATAGAAAATGAGTTTTTGGCAAGAGCAGAAACTTTTTCTTATAATGTTGGTTTAACGTCACTTGAAATTGGTTCAAATGGAGATTATACGGTAAAATCGTCAGAAGATTTATATACCAATAATGATATGCTTTCTAAGTTGTTGTATGCATATGAAACGCATTCCAAAGGAAAGAAAACATTGATTTTTAATAATGGAATCAATACTTCTATTCACGTATATGAAACATTTAAAGCAGCAGGATATCCAATTGTGCATTTAGATAATACGGTTTCTAAAAAAGATAGAGCTGCATTACTTAAATGGTTTAAAGAAACTCCGCATGCTATTATAACATCAGTAAGTATTTTAACAACAGGATTTGATGAGCCAACAATTGAGACAATTATTCTAAATAGAGCAACAAAATCATTGGGTTTATATTATCAAATGGTTGGTCGTGGTTCAAGGATATTAAATAACAAATCAAAATTCTCAATTATAGATTTAGGGAATAACCATCATCGTTTTGGTGCTTGGGGAGCAAATCTTGATTGGCAGAAAATATTTAGGTCACCAGATTACTATGTGGACCGATTATTGAATGATGAAGAGTTAGAAAGTAATTTTAGGTATGAAATGCCATCAGAATTGAGAGAAGAGTTTTCTAATTCTGAAGAAGTGTATTTTGATATTAAAACTACATATATTAGTTCTATTGCAAAAGGAGAGTCATCAAAAGTTGTTTTAGAAAAATCATTAAAACAACATGCTAAAATATGTATAGAGAATAGTGAAGACGTATATGATGCGCTAGCATTAGCAAAAATGCTTGGAGACGATATTAATCATAGAATTGATAGATATAGTAAATGTATCTGTAGAAGTACACATAATTTTATTGATTGGTTGAATGACGATTATCGAAAGAAATTACGTGTTTATCTTAACGAAAATTTTGACAAAGATTTTGAAGAAATTCACGGAAGACCACCAGAAGAGTAAAATTTTATAGTTTCAAAAGAATTTTATATCTTGCAAATCAAGAAAAAAACGAATTAATAAGAAAATAGTAGAATAAGCAATGGCAAAATCACAGCAGACTTTTAGTAAAAGTGAAAAGGAGAAAAAGCGTATAAAGAAGCGTGAATTAAAAGCAAAGAAAAAAGAAGAACGTAAGGCAAACGCTGTAAAAGGAGGGAAGTTAGAAGATATGTTGGCTTATGTTGACCAATATGGAAGAATTACAGATACGCCTCCAGATCCTGAAGATAAAATAATAGTTGACGCAGAAGATATTGTTCTTGGAGTTCCAAAAAGAGAAGATTATGAAGCTGAGGATCCTACAAAAGAAGGAAAAGTTTCCTTTTTTGATGATTCTAAAGGATTCGGGTTTATTCTCAATACGCTTACTCAAGAAAAACATTTTGTTCATGTTAGTGGATTGATTGATGAAATTAAAGAAAACGATAAAGTTTCTTTTGAATTAGAAAAAGGTTTGAGAGGAATGAATGCTGTAAAAGTTAAGAAGATATAATCTCAATTTAGAGATGAACTATAAAAGAGAAGTCCAATTATGGGCTTCTTTTTTGTTTTAAATTAATCTTTAACACTATTTGTTTGAGTTAAAAGAACACTCTTTATATCTTCGTAGATAGAATGAAGCATATATTAACCTACATTATTTTATTGATTCCTTTCTTGTGTATTTCTCAGAATATTCAAGTAGATAGTCAAACTTATACACCACAGCAACTTGTTGAAGATGTTTTAATAGATAGTGACTGTATAGGAAACGTAACAGTTACGAATGTTGTTGGAGGAGACTTTAACAATACAGATCAAAGTTATGGCTTCTTTGATGCTACAGGAACTACATTTCCTTTTCAAAGCGGAATTGTACTTAGCACTGGAAGACTTCAAAATACAGAAGGTCCAAACACATCATTAAGCGATGATGATGCGCCAAATTGGATAGGAGATAACGATTTGGAAGATATTTTAAATGAATCAAATACTATAAATGCTACAATTTTAGAGTTTGATTTTACTGCAACTGTTACATCACAAATAAGTTTTAATTACATCTTTGCTTCAGAAGAATACCAAGAAAACGATCCGAACACATGTCAATACTCAGATTTATTCGGTTTTTTAATCCGTCCAGTTACTTCACAGCAATATACTAATATTGCATTGGTGCCAAATACCAATACACCTGTTAAAGTAACAACAGTACATCCTGAAATACCTGGAGGATGTCAAGCAGAAAACGAAACTTATTTTGAGAGTTTTAATGGTCCTGTATCGCCAATTAATTTTAATGGACAAACAACAATTTTAACTGCAACATCTAATGTTACTGCTAATGAAACGTATCATGTAAAATTGGTAATTGCTGATGAACAAAATTTCAGGTACGACTCAGCAGTATTTCTAGAAGCAGGAAGTTTCCAATTGGCAACTGACTTAGGAGCAAATAGATTGTTTTCAACCAATAATCCTCTATGTGAAAATGAGACTTTAGACTTTGATGTTACACAAACAGGAACCGCAACATATAGATGGTTTAGAAATGGTATTCAAGTAAGTGCAAATCCAATTTATACCGTTGTAGATGCTGCAACTTATAACGTTGAAATAGTTTTAGGAAATAATTGTATTTCTTATGGAGAAGTTGTTATTGAGTTTAGTGCAAATCCAGTCGTTTTTAATACTGAAATTATTGAATGCGATTTTAATCAAGACGGAATTACATTTTACGACTTATTTGATGCTGAAGATACTATCACGAATAGCGATACAGCATTATCAATTACTAATTTTTTCTTAACAGAAAACGATGCAATTTTAAACAATAATTTGTCTATCCCAAACCCAACAAATTATGAAAACACTGTACCTTCACAAACAGTTTACGCAAGAGTAGAAGCAGTTACGGGATGTTTTAGTATTGCTGAAGTTCAATTAAACATTTCTAATAATACCCTAAACATTTTGCCTTTTGATGAGTGTGATGAAGGAATTGTAGATGGTTTCACGTTTTTTAATTTAGATGATGTCACTGTAACATTTCAAAATCAAATTCCGGCCAACGCAACAGTTGCTTATTATGAAACAGAACAACATGCAATTGATGAAGTATTAAGTTTGCCTTCACCGTTTGAAAATAAAATAATTGACTCACAATTGGTTTATGTAAAAATCACTACTAATAACGGATGTTTCGCAATAGGAACAGTTCTGTTGAATGTGCTTGAAACGCCTATTCTTTCAGATGATTCTTTTGAATATTATTGCATTAATAGGTTTCCAAATAGATTAAGACTTGATGCTGAAGTACAAAATAGTTCAACGCAAGGTTACACCTATAATTGGATTTTTAACACTACTATTACATCAGTAAATACTTCATTTAACGATATTAATGAATCAGGAGTTTATACTGTAATTGTAACTGCTCCAAATGGTTGTGCAACAAGCAGAATAATAACAGTAACAGATTCTAATATTGCAACAATACAGAATATTACTATTGAAGGAGTAGCTTATAATAATACTATAACTATTGAAGTGACTGGAGAAGGAGTCTATGAATATGCTTTAGATAATATAAATGGTGATTATCAAGAAAGTAATATTATTACTAATGTTCTTCCAGGATTTCATACAGTTTATGTACGAGATAGGAATGGCTGTGGAATTGCTCAACAACTGGTCTCTGTATTAGGATTTCCAAGGTATTTTACACCAAATAATGATGGAATACATGACACTTGGCAAGCATTAGGTGTAAATGCTCAATTCAATCAAGGAATTGATATTAAAATTTTTAATCGTTTTGGAAAAATCATCACGCAATTCAACCATTTAAGTGATGGTTGGGATGGAAGATATAACGGAGAAAAATTACCTTCAAGTGATTATTGGTTTGTTGCAATACTTGCTGATGGTCGTGTATTTCGAGGACATTTTACGTTGAAACGATAGTTTTATTCTTCCAATTTTATCAAGACGTTAATGGATGTCAGTAACAACATTTGGCATTATTTTTTTAAGGATAATTCCGAGTGTTTTACTCATTATTCCTGCTCCAATTAAGGTAATTTTTCTTGGCCGATTCATTTATATATTATTTTTTAGAATTGTATATACAAGTTCTCTTGTCTTTTTTTTACCTTCGGATTCTCTTCTAATTTTTTCGAAAGAAACTTTAAAATTACATCCATCCTTATAATCACTACAACCGTAAGCAGTTTTTCCTTTTAGGATAGTTCCTTTATAGCATTTTGGGCATAATAGTTTTTCGGAATCATTATTTTTATCAGCAGTAGTTTTAAATTTTTTCTCTTCAAGAATCAATTGAAATTCTTCATCAAAACGTATCAAGCCATCAGTTTTTCCAGTTTCAGTTTTAAAACCTTTTAAACTTACAGTACAACCTTTAGTCAATAATCGAATGAATTGATTATCTGATATTTTTTTACTTAAAAATTCAAAAGGTAGCCTGAAATTACAGCCACTTTTAAACTGATTACAGCCATAAGCAGATGAACCTTTTAGCAATGTTCCCTTTTTGCATTTCGGACAAGTTTGACTTGTAATACCTTTTTTCGCTTTTCTTGAAGAAACCGTAGTCTTTTTGAAAGTAGAAAGAGGTTTATTATTAGTCGCTGAAATATTTGCACGAACTTTTTCACTTCGAACTTCATATACCAAATCATCCACCATTTTTTTCATGTTCTTGATGAATGTTCCAGCATTATATGTTCCTTTTTCAATTTCTTTCAATTGTTTTTCCCAACGACCAGTTAGTTCTGCAGATTTCAATAATTTATTTTGAATGGTATCAATCAATTGAATTCCTGTAATTGTTGGGACTAGTTGTTTCTTATTTCTACGGATGTATTTTCTACGGAATAAAGTCTCAATAATATTTGCACGAGTAGATGGGCGTCCAATACCGTTTTCTTTCATTAACTCACGTAAATCATCATTATCTACATGTTTTCCAGCAGTTTCCATTGCTCTTAAAAGCGTGGCTTCTGTAAATATTTTTGGAGGTTTGGTTTCTTTTTCTAAAAATGAAGGTTCGTGTATACCTTTTTCACCTTTGATAAATGTTGGCAAGATTCCAAGTTCTTTTTTTTCAGGTGTATCAGGATTTTCAAAAACAACACGCCAACCTTTTTCTAAAATTTCTTTTCCAGTTGTTCTAAAGGTTACAGAATTGGCTTTTCCTATTACAGCAGTATTAGCAACACTACAATCATCATAAAACACAGCAATAAAGCGTTTTGTAATAATATCATAGACTTGTTGTTGATTGTATTGTAGGTTTATTTGGATTCCTGTCGGAATAATTGCGTGGTGATCGGTAACTTTTTTGTCGTTAAAAACTTTAGAAGATTTTTTTATTTTTTTGCCTAAAATAACTTGAGTCAATCGCTGATATTTAGTCAGGTTTTTTAAAATATTCTCTATTTTTGGGTATACATCATTTGGTAAAAAAGTAGTATCAACTCTTGGGTAGGTAACAACTTTTTGTTCATATAGTTTTTGAGTGATTTTTAGCGTTTCATCTGCTGAAAATCCGAATTTGTTATTGCAGTAAACTTGTAATCCTGTTAGATCAAACAACTTAGGAGCGTATTCTTTTCCTTTTTTCTTGGTGACGGAAACAATTTCAAAATCACTTTCTTTTACTTTACTAGCTAGAATTTCTCCGTCTTCTTTTTTTAGAAAGCGCCCTTCTTCACAGTTAAAAAGTGTTTCTCGGTATAAGGTTTGTAGTTCCCAAAAAGGTTTTGGTTTAAAATTTTCGATTTCTTTAAAACGGTTTACAACCATTGCAAGTGTTGGAGTTTGTACACGACCAACAGATAACATTTGCTTATATCCACCATGTTTTACGGTGTATAATCGAGTTGCATTTAAACCCAAGAGCCAATCACCAATTGATCTTGAAAAGCCTGCATAATACAAATTATCGTAATCCGCTGCAGGTTTTAAATTCTGAAAACCTTCTTTAATTGCTTCTGTAGTTAAGGATGAAATCCATAAACGTTGGACTTCTCCTTTATATTCCGCTTGGTCAATTACCCAACGTTGAATCAATTCTCCTTCTTGCCCAGCATCTCCACAGTTTATGACAATATCTGCTTTGTCAAATAAGCTTTTTACTATGTTAAATTGCTTTTTAATTCCATTATTATCAGTAACTTTTGTTTTAAATTTTTCAGGAAGCATTGGTAGGTTATTTAAATCCCAACTTTTCCAATGAGGTTTATAATCCGCAGGTTCAAAAAGAGTGCAAAGATGCCCAAATGTATAAGTTACTGCATATCCATTACCTTCAAAATAGCCATCGCGACGCGTATTTGCTCCTAAAACAGAGGCTATTTCTTTGGCAACACTAGGTTTTTCGGCAATACATACTTTCATTTAAAACACATTATTTTGAATATGCAAAATAAGAAAAATTGATACTAAATTTAAGTATTTTCTGTCAAATGATTTTAACTAGTCTTCTTATAACTCCAAACAGCCAAGCCATTCATTGCAATTGCATATAATAATGTTTTTTGAAGTTGTGGTAAAATATCTGTAACAGTTGAACCTTTGAGCATTACCATTCGCATGACTTCAACAAAGTATTTTATTGGATTAAAATCGGTAAGATTTTGTGCCCATTTTGGCATACTTTCTATAGGTGTGAATAATCCACTCATTAAAATAAAAATAACGACAAAAAACCACGCAATGAACATTGCCTGTTGTTGGGTGTCTGTAAAATTTGAGATAAAGAAACCCATTCCTAAAATCACTAAAATATAGATTGAAGTATATCCATAAAGTAAAGCAATACTACCTAACATTGGTACATTAAAAATTAGTTTTGCTATGATTAAACCAATGGTTAAAATTGCCATTCCAATAACCCAAAACGGAAAAAGTTTGCCAATAATAAATTGGTGTTTTTTAATAGGAGTCACATTCATTTGTTCTAATGTTCCAATTTCTTTTTCACGAACAATATTCATTCCTGATAAGAAAAGTGTAATCATAGTAACTAACAATACCAAAATTCCTGGAACCATATAGGTCTTGTAATTCAAGGTTTTGTTATACCAAAAGGAAGGTATACTTAAAATATTTTGAGGCTTGTTTTTCACATCTTGAGGTTGCATAAAATCAATTCTCACATTTTTATTAAACTGCTGAATGATTTGATTGATATATACATTTTCAACACCTGCAGCAGCACCATCAATAGCATTTATTGTTATTCCTAAATAGGCTTTCTTGTCTTTTAGCAAGTCTTTTTCAAAATGTAGCGGAACATCTAAAATCACATCTACTTCGCCTTTTAGCATTGCTAAAGTTGCTATAGTTTTTGAAGGGAAATCTGAAACAATATTGAAATAGGTAGACGCATCAAATTTATTAATCAAGGCTCTTGAGGTAGAAGAAGAATCATTATCAATGTATGAAAATTTAATATTTTTAATCTCAAAAGTTGCTGCATTTGATAGAATTACGAGTTGCAATAAAGGCAAAATAAATATAATAGGAAGCATACCTTTATTTCTAAAGATTTGTTTGAATTCCTTTTGTATGATATATCCTATTGTTTTCAATTTACTCCAATCTAATTTTATATTTCTTCACACTTAATCCCATAAAAAATAGTGTCATAGCCACTAAAATCAAAGTTTCTTTCCAGATAAATGATATGCCAACGCCTTTTAACATTATGCCTTTTAAAATGATAATAAACCATTTTGCTGGAATTATATTACTAATTACTTGTAATGGCAAAGGCATGCTTGAAATTGGAAAAATAAAACCTGATAAAATAATTACTGGAAGCATTAATCCCATTAATGAAATCATCATTGCAGTTTGTTGTGTTTTTGAAATGGTTGAAATTAAAATCCCTAATGAGAGCGCATTTATGATAAACAAAACACTTTCTAATCCTAATAAAATCAGACTACCTTGAACAGGCATTTTTAAAACAAAAACACTTAATACAATAATAACGATTGCATTAATTACTGACAGAAATATATAAGGTACTACCTTGCCAATAATCACTTGAAACGGTTTCAATGGAGATACTAACAGAATTTCCATAGTGCCCATTTCTTTTTCTCTAGTAATTGAAATAGAGGTCATCATTGCCGATACGAGCATTAAAATAATAGTCATAACACCAGGAACAAACATAAACACACTTTTTAATTCGGGATTGTAAATCATGCGTGTTTGTGGGACAATTTGATAGGTAATCTTAATATCTTTATTGAGTTCTTGTTGGTAATTGCGTAAAATAGAATTCACAAAATTGCTAATTGTATTTGCCGTATTTGGGTCTGTGGCGTCTGTAATAATCTGAATTGTTGCAGTATTTTCTTTGATGAGTTTTTTGCTAAACTCTTTTTCAAAATTTAATACTGCTTTTACTTTTCCTTTTTTAAAAACCGATTCAATGTCTGTTTCACGTTCTATAAATTGTTGAATGCTAAAATATTTTGATGCAGAAATTTTATTAATAATTTCTTGTGTTGTGGCATCTTTTGAATGATCTAAAACTGCAATATCAACATTGTTAATTTCATTAGTAATGGCAAAACCAAAGAGCATAATTTGCGCGATAGGCATTCCGAAGAGAATAAACAAGGAGCGTCTATCTCTAAAGATGTGGTAAAATTCTTTTTTCACAAACCCGATAAACCGTTTCATCCTCTTGCTAATTTTAAAAAAACATCATTCATACTATCTACTTTATACTGCTCCTTTAATTCTTTAGGTGTGTTTAACGCTTCAATTTTTCCATTTACCATTATAGATACTCGATCACAATATTCTGCTTCGTCCATATAATGTGTGGTAACAAAAACAGTTGTTCCTTTGTTGGCAGTTTTATAAATCATTTCCCAAAATTGTCGCCTTGTAATCGGGTCAACACCTCCTGTTGGTTCGTCTAAAAAGATAATTTTTGGATCATGTAATAATGTAACTGAAAATGCTAATTTTTGTTTCCAACCTAATGGCAAAGAACTTACCAATTCGTTAGTGACTTCTTGTAAGCCCAATTCTTCAACCAATTGACATCTTTTTTCTTTGATGCGTTTTCTTGATAAACCATAAATTCCACCATAAAACGTAATATTTTCTTTAACAGTTAAATCGTCATACAAAGCAAACTTCTGGCTCATATAGCCAATGTTTTTTTTAATGTATTCAGCATTTTTATATATATCAAATCCAGCCACATTTGCATCGCCAGAAGTAGGAGAGGAGATACCAATTAACATTTTAATTGCTGTTGTTTTTCCGGCTCCATTGGCTCCTAGAAAACCAAAGATTTCCCCTTGCTTTACATTGAAAGTAATTTTATTTACAGCAGTGAAATCACCAAATTTCTTGGTTAAGTTTTTTGCTTCTATGACGTTTTCTGTACTCATCTTTTGATTTGTCTGTTCGAACGCAGTCGAGAACTTTTTACTTGTAATTTAAGACCTCTCGACTGCGCTCGAGGAGACATTATTCATTATTTAGCCAATTCCATAAAGGTGTCTTCTATGGTTGGGTTTGTGGTTTCTATTGTGATATTCTTTAGGTTATTTGTTTCTAAATACTGTTGTAATTCTTTCGGATTAAAATGGTCTCTTTGGTCTGTATAATGCACGAATTCTCCAAAAGGATAAACACTATACTGATGCTCATAATTTTTTAAACTCTCAATAAGTTCATACATTTTATTAGCACTTACATTGTATAGTTTTTTAGGAAAATGTTTTACAATATTTTGAGGTGAATCTATTTCTAAAATTTCACCATATTGAATGAGTGCAATCCTATCGCATAAAGCGGCTTCATCCATATATGGAGTTGATACTAAAATGGTAATATCTTTTTTTTGTAAACGTTTGAGCATTTCCCAAAATTCTTTACGAGAAACAGGATCAACTCCTGTGGTCGGCTCATCTAAAAACAATACTTTTGGTTTGTGGATTAAAGCACAACATAGGGCGAGTTTTTGTTTCATTCCGCCAGATAATTTTCCTGCTCTACGTTTTTTAAAAGGTTCTATTTGAATATAAATATCTTCAATTAAGTTGTAATTTTCTTCGATGGTTGTTCCGAAAATGGTAGCAAAAAATTCTAAATTTTCTTCGACTGTTAAATCTGGATATAGTGAAAACTTTCCAGGCATATAACCAACACTATTTCTAATTTTTTTATAATCTGCTATAGCATCAAAATTGGCAATAGTAGCTTTTCCTTTATCAGCAATTAAAAGTGTAGTTAAAATTCTGAAAAGTGTAGTTTTTCCGGCTCCATCCGGACCAATAAGGCCAAACAATTCGCCTTTATTTACTTCAAAAGAAACATCTTTTAAAGCAATAATATCTTTAAAGGATTTACTGATATGTTTGATTAAAATACTCACAGATTTATTTAACTTGTTTGCTTAAATATTTTGGAATTATCAATGATAAAATTGTAATTAATATCCAAACACTTGTTCTAAATAACATTGCCTTTATACTCTCTGAAGCAGCAGTTTCACTTATAAATTTTAAATATATAAAAACTATAAAATGCATTGATAAAACAAAGAATGTAAGACTTTTTGATTTTGAATAATTTTTCCAAATAAAATAGGCAACAATGATAGAAATAGCACCAAATATTACATTGTAAGCAACTAACCAAAACAATATATTGTAATTTTTGGTGTCTATTTCAAGTAGTACTTTTGAACCTGTAAAAACTGACATTAATCCTAATAATAATGCAAGGATTGCTGCCGATTTCTGACTTATAGCACTTTTATTTGTTATCAATACACTCACTTTATTCAAAATAATTAGTGTAACCTGCTAAACGGTTTTCCAATGTTTTAAAATTAGATTGACAGATTTTTAAATCCGATGATTCTAAGCCTTTAAAAATTCCAATCATAGGCTTTAGATAGTTATGCAATTGGTTGTGAGCTTCACCGTTCATTGTACATTTCTGAAAAATGTTTGTAAATTCAACTTCTAAATTGCTTTTTAAAGAAGCATACGCACTTACATTTTCTTCTTCAGAAAAAGATTGCATCAAATTTTGCATTTTTTTGATACCTTCTGTAGTTTCCGAATTGGCTTGCCACAATTTTGTATTGTCCAAACTGACACCTTCTATTTTTATAGAACTTTTATTTATTTTTGCCTTTTTATCAGAATTACAACTCATAAAAAAAAGCAGCATAAGACTTCCTAATAATATTACTTTTTTATTCATCCTTTATATTTTAGCATCCATTAGAACAAGATTTCCCATCTTTATGATTACACCCTTTTTTTCCATTTTTCATCATTCCATTGCCTTTTCCTTCTCCATTTCCCATCTGTTTTTCTTTCATATGATCATCCATCCATTCTGGTTCATCAACATCATTTTCATAAATGTAAGTTGCAATTTTTTCTAAATCTTTTTTAGGTAAAGGCAGTTGAGGCATCACTTTAAAGCGTCTCACTGCTCCATGCATTAGTGCCTTTTCTTCGTCTGGATTTTGAACCCAATTAACTATTGCATCAACAAAATCTTCTTTATTATCATATGCGCGAGTATAATGCATTTTTACTGCCTTAAAAGGAGGTGCAATAATATCGTCGTGAGATGTTGTGTTTGGATTATGACACACATAACAGTTGTTTTTCATAATGGTGTAACCATCATTTAATTTTTTATTTGTAAGTAAAGCAAGATTATTATTCGCTTCTGCTATGTTAACAAATCCTTCTTTTTTTGTTTGATTACAACTCGTAAAAAGTGCAACAACACTTACTAATAAAATTACTTTTTTGTTCATTTTTCTATTTTTAATCGTTATTAATTATGATAATATCTTTCAACTCAACTAATTATTGGAATACTCAAAATGGCAATATTTTATTTTTCATTTTTAATCCACATTTCTGCTGGCATTCCTATTTTTAAACTGCCATCATTTATAACATTAACTTTTACAGCATACACCAAGGCAACACGTTCTTCTTTTGTTTGAATTATTTTTGGTGTAAATTCGGCTTCAGCAGCAATCCATGTAATTATTCCTTTATAATTTTTCATGCCTTTTTGTGCATCAATTTTTACATTGACTTCTTGTCCGATTTTAATTTCTGACAATTGTGTTTCACTCACATAAACACGCAATAGCATTGTGCTTAAATCAGCAATTTTGTAAAGCGGTTTTCCAAAGGAAGCAATTTCATTCTCTTCAGTATATTGTACTAAAACAGTACCTTTTATAGGGTTTATAACCTTGCTCTTTTGTATCTGATCTTCTATTTGAAGAATTTGGATGTCTATACTTTTTAACTCGTTAACAGGAGCGTTTTGTGTTTCAACGCTTTTAATTTGCTGCCTAATCACATCTATTTGTCCATTAACATCATCTATTTGCTTCTGTGTTCCAGCATTGTCCTTAAACAAATTTCCGACTCTCGATTTATTGATTTTTATCGTTTTTAATTGTGCGCTTAGCACGCTAATTTGTGATAATACACCTCTTGATTTTGATGCAATTATAGCTTTAGAATTGATCAATTGTTCTCGTTTTAAATTCAATGGAATGGTATCAATAAGTCCAACAAAATCGCCTTTTTTTAAAATTTCTCCTTCGCTTAAATTAAAAACTAATAATTTTCCGTTAGTTTCTGCAGAAATTGTGATTTCTGTAGCTTCAAAATTTCCATAACCATCTGCTCTGTTATTTCCATTGTTACAAGAAAATAGAGTAGTACTTATAATTATTGTTATAATAAATCTATTTAAACACTTCATTTTAGATTCCTTTTGTGATGTTATAATTTGCTTTTGTAAGTTGTAATTGAATTTTGTGTGTTCGCAACGCCGTTTCATCTTCAAATAAATTAGTTAATTCTGTTATGTAGGAAGATGAGGTGATAACACCATTTTTTAATTGAGATTCTGCCGATTTCAATACTTTTTTTCGTAGTTGGATAATCTCATAATCGGATGTAATAAACGCTTCTAGTTTTTTAATTTCAGTTAGGTATTTATCTAATTCAATATTGGTGTTTAATGCAAATATTTCTGCCTCATTATCAATAATATCTTTATGTATAGATAGTGATTCGCGTTTCTTTTTGTTTGTATTCCAATCAAATACATTCCAATTAAGTTTTACACCAATTGTGTAAAAAGGTTGAAACGAATTGTCGAGCATATTAAGTCCAGGATTTCCATAGCCACCATTTGCAAACCCAATTAATTTAGGAGAATTCTCTTTTAAAATTATTACTTCAGTAGCTTTAATTTGTTCTTTTTTAAGTTGAAATAATTCTAATTCTGGTCGAGAAATGTCATTATTAAATTGTGTAGGAACTATTTGGTTTTTGAATCTTAAAGTTGCGTCAATTTTATTTCCTATAAGTGCTGAAAGCGTGTTTATAAGCAACTTTCTATTTAAATCAGTGCTATAAGACTGTTGGTTTACTTTAAGTAATTCCGCAACCAATATTTTATCTGAAGTTGGCAGTAACATTCCATTTTCAATTCCAGATTTTACTTCTTTTATTTTTGCATCTAACTGTTTTTCTTTTTCAGTCAATAAATCTCTTTTATCTTGTGTCAATAAAACAGAAAAGTATAGCTGATTAACTTGTTTTTTTAATTGATACAAATTCACTTCTACTTGTTTTTGTTGTGTTTTTAAAGCAGCAGATTTTGCATTTAATGAAGCCTCAATAATTCCGCCATCATAAATAAGTTGGTTCATAGAAACAGTAGCACGATATTGATCGCTATTTAAAGGTTCAATTCCAGCATTAGGAATAGGGATTTCAATCACATCTGACTGGTATGTTGCTTGTGCAGAAAAGTTTATTTCAGGTAATTTTTTAGTTTTTATGACCTCTAAGTCTATCGTGTTTTGTGCTTCTAATAATGTGATTTTTTTTGTTAAAGGAAAGTTAGTGTTTAGAAAGTGGTAGCATTCGTCTAAAGTAATTTGTTCTTGTGAGAACATACTTATAGATATTAACAATAAAATATATGTATTTAATCTGCTCATGATTAGGTCTTAATTGAATTGACGATGAAGTTTGCAACTTCGGTTTTTCGGTCGTTCATTAGTTGCTTAAATTCTTTATTATCAATATTTGCAAAGGCCTTAATTAGTGGAGATGCTACAAAAGGAAAAATATTTAAGGATAATATGTTTATAAATAATTGTTCGCCCTTAATAGGTTTTAAAATCCCTTTTTCTATTTCAAGGATTACTTGTTTTTTGAATTTGGCAATATTTGGAAACCCTTTTTGCTCTTTAAGTTTTAAGATAAATTCAGGGTTTCTATTCAGTTCTTGAATTATAAAAGATGGTAAATATGGATGCTTTATAATAAATGAAATATAGTTAGAAGTAAAGTTTCTAACTTTTTCTTCAATGGAAGAATCATCATTTAAAATAGTATTTAATTGAGGTGCTAATAAGGCAAATGCATTTTTAAATACAGCTTCAAAAAGTAACTGTTTACTTCTATAATAATAATGAAGCATTGCCTTGTTAATCTTTGCTTTATCTGCTATTTCTTGCATACGAGCACCATCCATGCCTTTGATTTGAAACACTTTTTTAGCAGCTTCAAGTATCTGATTTTCTGTATTTATATCTTTAGTTTTTGCCATTATTATTGTATTAAATTAATTACCACATTGCTCGTTTGAACTATTAATAATTGTTGTTAATTCAGAAGCAGAAATAAATTGAACTACATATGTAACACCGTTGTTACTCAATTGGTTATAATAATTTCTCATATGGTTTCTTGAGCCACATTTTAACTTTTCATAAGTATTTAGAATATTTGATTTATCAGTTCTATTTTCAAAATTTTCAATATCTTTTATGTCTAAATCTTCGATGGTTGCGCCAACTTTTAATGCTTCTATTAAAGAAATATCAACTTGTGCTGTTAAGTCATTGTATATACCTTGTAAGATCTGATTTGAGAATTCACCAGTATTTGGTAACGCAGGATCTTCAACATTATAAGTGTTTAGAAGTACAAGTATTTTATCCATATGCTGTTGTTCGCTTTGTGAAATATTATTAAAAACAACATCACTATACTTATCATAAGCATATATGTAAACATCACGTGCTAGCTTTTCTTCTTCTCGTAAAAATTTTAAATCATTTACCTCATCTTGAGATAATGTTATTTGCTGGGTGTTACTATCTCCATCTGATGAACAACTTATTGTTACAATTAGAGATAGACTTATAATTAAAAATACAATATTCTTCAACTTTTTTCTGTTTTAAATTAACTATTTAGTTTAACCAAATGGTTGACAAATGTACAAAAAAAAACAATTAGAAAATAGAATGTCAAAACTTTATATTTTCTTTAAGAAAATCAAATTGAAAATTTATGTGTAATGCAAAAATAAAAACACAAGAATATCTCAAAAGCAGATTTTAATTTCTAATTAAAAATAATTATATTGCAGATTGTGAATTTAAAAAATTAATGCTGTAATTAATGGCAAAAAATATAGATATAAAAGACATCATTCAAGATTCTTTGGATATAAATATTCAACAAATCTCAGCTTCTGACGCTACTTTTTTATATGCAGAAACTCCAAAGAGTCCAATGCATGTAGGAAGTGTAATCATTGTAGAAGGTTCTTTAAAGTTTGATGATTTTAAGAAAACTATTGCATCTAAATTACATCAAATCCCTAAATTTAGAAAACGTCTTTTAAATGTTCCTATGAATTTAGACTTTCCATATTGGGTTGATGATCCAAATTTTGATCTAGATTTACATTTAAATAGATTAAAACTTCCAGACCCATCAAATTGGAAAATGTTGAGAGAATCAACAGCCTCTATTTTTAGTGCTCCATTAGATTTAAGAAGACCACTTTGGTCTATTAATTTTATAGAAGGTTTAGATGAAATACCTCAAATACCAAAGGGTTCAGTTGCTATTGTCACAAAAGTACATCATGTTATGATAGATGGTAGTTCTGGAGTTGGAATTATGGGAATTCTTTTTGATACTGATGATAAAAGTAAAGATGTTGAACCACCACTTCCTAAAGAATATGAACCTGATCCATTACCAGACGAATTATCACTTTTGTTGAAAAGTTCAGTTGGCTTTTTTAAAAATCCATTAAAAGTTCCAAAATTAATAGGAGAAACATTGCTATCACTTGCTAAAAGCAAAGCCAAAAAGAAAATTAACGGAAAAGGATATAGTAAGCCTTCAATTTCTGTTCCTAAAACAATATTTAACGGTTCTATATCTCCAAAGAGAATTTGGGGAACTGCAATTTTATCTTTCGACAGGATAAATGTTCTCCGAAAATTAATGGATGTAAGCATCAATGATGTGATTTTAGCAATATGTGCTGGAGCAATTAGAAGATATTTGATAGATCGAGAAAAATTACCAACGCAACCTTTAGTAGCCAATGTTCCAATTTCAGTTAGAACTCAAGATAGCACTGATAGTGAAAAGATGAACAATCAAATATCAAACATGCTTGTTCAAATTGCAACACATATCGAAAATCCTATTGAACGTTTAGAATATATTCATGATCAGACACAAATAGGAAAAACAAAACATAAAACAGTAGGAGCAAAGTCACTTGCTCAAATGGCAGATTCTGTACCTTTTGGTTTGGCAAATCTTGCTGCAGGAATTTATAGTAAATACAATATTAAAGAATTGCATAGACCTCCATTTAATGTGACAATCACTAATGTTCCAGGACCTCGAGGCTTATTGTATATAAAAGGTCATAAGATTGTTTCTTTATTTGGACTAACTCCCGTAGTTGATGGTTTTGGTTTGATTATTGCCGCTTTTAGTTATAATGGACAAGTAACAATTACTACAACTACCGATTCTAAAACGATGCCTGATGTTGGAAAATTCTCTCGTTATATAAGAGAATCTGCTAATGAATTAGAAGAACTCATTAAGAAAAAAGGGAAAAAGAAAACTACACCAACTGTTGTGAAAATTAAGAGTAAACCTTTCTTTACTGCATTAAGAAAATATAGTAATAGTAACCCAAAATTTGTAAAAAAACATAAAGGGTTGTATGAAATACAAGTAGTTTCAGGTGAAACTACTGCATGTTGGGAAATAGATTTCACCAAAAAAGAAGGAGTCATCAGAAAACAAAAAGCAAAGACTTCGAAAGTCTCTTTGAGTATTGAAGATGAAAGTTTATTTAAATTATACAAAGGAAATGTCCTTCTTGATGAGTTGAAAATACAAGAAAGAATTAAACTTAAAGGAACAAAAACAGCATCATCAAAATTGATGGAATTAATTTCTGAATTTTTAAGTAGATAATGAATTATACAACCAATACATTTATAACTCGAGATAACGAAACCATTTTTTATTACAAATGGTCTGCAAGCCCTAAAGTAACTTTTAAAGGAGTTGTACAAATTTCTCACGGAATTGGTGAGCATGCAGGACGCTATCAACCAATAGCAAAATTATTGCAAGAACAAGGTTATGAAGTGTATGCTAACGATCATAGAATACATGGTCAAAGTGTGAAATCAAAGGAATTGATGGGCGTTTATGAAGGTCAAAATTATTTTGATGATGCAGTTGAAGATATGCGAGAATTGACATTACTTATCAAAGAAATACATCCAAATAAAAAAATAATATTGTTTGGACATAGTATGGGTTCGTTATTAAGTAGAAAATATGTGATCAAATATGGCGATGATTTAAACGCACTCATTTTATCAGGAACTGCAAGTTTTATGAAAGGTTTAGGTACTGTTGGATTGGCTAGTGCAAATGTGATTAGTGCTTTTAGAGGTAGAAACAAAAAAAATAACTTTTTGAAATCTATTTCTTTTTCTGAATTTAATAAGACCTTCAAGCCAAACAGAACAGAATTAGACTGGATAAGTACTGATGAACACCAAGTTGATCTTTTTGAAGCTGACCCTTATAGAACTGCAGATTTTTCTTTGAGTGTTTTTATTGATATTATCAAAGGAAGTAAAGAAGTGAACAAGCAAGTTTCTTTTAATGCGACACCTAAAAATTTACCAATTTATATTTTTTCAGGAGATAAAGATCCTGTTGGAGAAATGGGAAAGGGCATTAAGAGAGTTGTAAAACAATATAATAAAGCAGGAATTAATGATCTTACGCTAAAGTTGTATAAAGGAGGAAGACACGAGATGCTAAACGAAACAAATAGAGAGGAAGTAGAGCGCGATGTAATATCTTGGCTTAACAGACGAATAGAAACCCTAAATTAGAGTATGGAAAGTAATAAATTAGTATATAACTCATTTGTCAAATTTGCAATTTCAATGGCTGTAACCAATGGAATGACTCAAAAGAAGGCAAAAGAAACTGTTTCTGATAAGATTGAAAAGCATCCTTTTAAGAAACATGTAGATAAAATTATAGAAAAAACAAAACTGAGTAAAAAATCTATAAATACTTTATCTCACGAATGTATTTCGTTGTGTGAAGATTTTGGTCCAGATAGAGATTATATCACATTGGTTTTAATTCTTGAAGAAGTTTTTGAAAAGGATATTGCTGATGATAAAATGAATGATGAAGTACTAAAAGAATTGCGTTATTTCAGAACAGAAGTAACACGTATAAATGATTTAATTGCTGCTCCGCCTTCATTCAATATGCTTTTAGAAGGAAGGTCTTTGATAGAATGGACTACTATGATTGGGATTTATCCATTTATACCAAAACATAAAGCGAGTAAGAACAAACCTGTTTTATTGATGCCTCCATATTTAGGAAATGATTTATCTACAACTTTTGTTAGAAAATATTTAAAATCAGTAGGATTTAAAACCTATAAATGGGAATTGGGTGTAAATATGATTAACTCAAAATATTTGCCAAAATTGGTAGAAAGACTTGATCAGATATTTGAAAAACATCAAGAAAAAGTAAGCCTTGTTGGCTGGAGTGGCGGAGGAATATTTGCTAAAATAATAGCAAATAGATATCCAGATAAAGTAGAACAATTAATTACAATTGGTTCGCCAGTTTGGGGTGTAAGCAATATGGAAACTCCTCTGTTAAGAGTTTTAGAATTTCTGAGAGGAAAAACATTAAAAGAACGTAACAAAAAGTTTTTAAAAGAATTAGAAGAGATTCCAAACGTTCCGATTACTTGTATTTATACAAAAACGGATGGATTGGTACCATGGAAACATTGTAGAGAAGCATCAACATTGAGAAAAGATATAAAAAATATTGAAGTTTTTGGAAGTCATTGTGGTATGGGAGCCAATGCAACAGTACTATTAACAGTTGCAAATGCATTAAATTCTAACATAGAAGGAAAAGAACCAAAAGGTGTACTAACAAAAATTGAAAGTTTGTTTTTCCCAAGATTTTGGAAGCAAAAAGGGATGTCTAAATTCACCGACCTTTTTGTAAAGGCATAAACAGCATACATGGAAAAAATTATTAATCATCCTAAGTTTCAAGAGCAACTTAAGCAAATAGCGACAGCGCAGAAAGAAGACCTTGCAGCAGTGCAGAAAAAAGGCGCTTTATGTATCGAAGAGTTGTTTGCCGATCAGCATCCTATAGGAAGTATGGTGTCTGTAAGAGGGTTTCAATATTTGATTTCCAAAGCATATAATAATAAGATTGATATTGACCCTCAGGAGATTAAAAAACTAATGAAATTAATGCGACAAAATTCAGTTGCATTTATTCTTACTCATAAAACTTATCTTGATACAGCAGTATTGGTGTCAACACTTTCACGATACGGAATGCCTATTCCATATACTTTTGGAGGGATAAATTTAGCATTTCCAGGATTTAAACAATTAGGTAAAAGTTCAGGGTTAATATTTATCCGTAGAAGTTTTAAAGATGATCAAATATACAAAGCAGCATTACGTCATTATATATCTTGCTTAATTGAAAGAGGGAGTCATCTTACATGGAATATAGAAGGAACTCGTTCAAGAACTGGTAAGATTGTATATCCACAAATGGGAATATTAAAATATATTATGGAAGGCGAACGTGTGAGTTCAAAACCTATAAAATATGTTCCAGTTTCTATTGTTTATGACCTTATTCCTGATGTAAAAGAAATGACGGAAGAAGGAAAGGGTAAAGATAAGAAAGGTGAAAATGTAAATGTATTTGTAAATTATGTCAAGAAATTAGGGAATGAGTTTGGAAGAGCAGCAATTAGATTTGGCGATCCTGTAGAAGCAGGAGAGCATCAAAATGCAATAATTCCTGAGTTGGAGGATGATAGTTATTCTGATAACAATACATTACCTCGTTTTGCATTCGAATTGATACATAAGGCAAATATGATTACGCCTGTTACTACTGTTTCATTGGTTTGTAATGTCTTACTAAATAATTTTGCACTGACTAAGAAAGAGTTAGAATTCAATGTTTTAAAATTGATGAACTATATAGGACAGCGAAAAGAAGATGTTCTAATTGATAGAGGAAATAGTATAAGTGTAACCGTTCAAAAAGCAATAAATTTATTATTAGGAGCAGGAATCATACAAAAAAGCAAAGTTGGAAATAAAGTTCAATATAATTTAAATTCTACAGAGTATTTGTCAGCAACATATTACGCAAATATGGCTTCTGGACACTTGTACCATCGCGCATTTATTGAAATGGCATTGGCAAAAATAAAAGATGACACATCACCAAATAGAATATTGCGTTTTTGGGAAGAAATAATGTCATTACGTAATATTTTTAAGTTTGAATTTTTCTACACTAATAAAGCCCAATTCAGTAGTGAAATAGAAGCAGAATTAATACTTTTTGATCAGAATTGGAGAAACATTATTATAGATCCAAAAGGAGACATATCTGCATTACTTTCAAAACAAGAATTGGTTGTTTCTAAAGCAATATTGCTAATTTATTTAGAAGCCAATAAAGTAGTTTGTCACACACTAAACTCTTGGGATCTTGAAGACGAATTTTCTGATGATGAATTTGTGCAACTATGTGTATTTAAAGGAAAAGAGTTGCATTGGCAATCTCGTATCAGTCGTTTAGAAAGTGTTTCAAAACCTTTTCTTACTAGTGCGTTGCGATTTGCAAAAAACAGTAAGTTAACACCTATAAATAAGAAAATCGATTACAAAGGAATTGAAGAATGGATGGACTTATTAAATGATTTAACAAGTCGATTAAATTTTCTGCAACAGATTGAAATTAAAACAAATAGAGAGGCGTTTGATGAGAAGATTTCAGAAGTTGAAACGGTTCCTGGAGCAGACTTAGAGACGATTTCTAATCAAGTAGAAGAACAAGAAGAAGGTCCTCATATTGCTGCATTTTTTGATTTAGACAGGACATTAATTAATGATTTTTCTGCTAAAAAGTTTGTGCAATCCAGATTGTTAAGTGGAAAGTGGACAGCAAAAGAATTGTTGTCTCAATTCGCAGCAGTTTCGCTATACGCTTCAGGAAATAGAGATTTTGAAGTTCTCACAAGATTATCAGCATTAGGGATAAAAGGATTAAAAGAATCAGATTTTATAAAATTAGGACAAGATGTTTATGAAAACCATCTTGAAAACACCATTTATCCTGAGTCGAGAATATTGATTGCTTCACATCTAGAGAAAGGGCATAAAGTTGTGATTATTTCAGCCGCTACTTCATACCAAATCAATCCAATCGCAAACGAATTGGGAATTACAGACATTTTCTGCACTGAAATGGAAGTCAAAAAAGGAAAATTTACTGGAAATGTAGAAGAGATGTGTTGGGGAGAAGGTAAGGCAAATGCTGGGAGAAAGTTTGCAAAAGCCAATGACATAGATTTATCGAAAAGTTTCTTTTATACTGATAGTATTGATGATTATCCATTATTAGAAATTGTTGGAAAACCTTTTGCTACAAACCCTGATAGTGCACTGTCACAAATCGCATTTGAAAATGATTGGCCGATACTCCGTTTTAAAGAATTGAGGGAAAAACCTATTGTCAATGGTTTTAGAACTCTAATGGCTGCTTCAAGTATCTATCCATCTATTTTAAAGGGACTTGCAAAAGGAGCTATGACAATGTCAAAACAAGAGGCCATCAATACAACGTTGGCAAGTATGGGTGATTTAGGTGCAAAGTTTGCTGGTTTAGATATTGCAATAAAAGGAAAACATAATTTAGAAGATTTTAGGCCTGCAGTTTTTTGTTTTAATCATCAAAGTTCTGCAGATGTAATTATTATATTGAAATTGTTGCGCAAGGATGTAACAGGAATAGCAAAAAAAGAATTAGAAATGACTCCTATAGGTCCATTATTTAAGGCATTAGGAGCAATATTTATTGATAGATCTGATAAAGCAAAAGCATTAAAGTCAATGGCGATTGCTGCCGAAGCTTTAAAAAGTGGAACTTCAATTGCAATTGCACCAGAAGGAACGCGAAGTAGAAGTAAAGCATTAGGGAAATTTAAAAAAGGAGCATTCCATTTAGCCATAAAGGGTCAAGTTCCAATAATTCCGATAGTGATTAAAAATGCTTATATGGCTACACCTAAAGGAAGTACAATGTTTAAACCAACACATATAGAGGTTGTCGTTTTAGATCCTGTTGATACTTCAGAATGGAAAACAAAGAATGTAGATGTATACGTAGAAGAAGTTCGTAATTTGTTTTTAAAGGAATTAGAAAGTTAAATAAAACTAACTGTCATTCCCATGAAAATGGGAATCCAAAATAAATAAAAAGATAGATTCCTGCCTTCGCAGGAATGACAACTTTAAATAAATAATCTTATGAAATTAAAAGTAGCAGTACTTGGAGGAGGTTCTTGGGGAACAACATTGGCCTCATTGACAGCGAGAAATAGTCCAACAATAATTTGGGCAAGAAATAGCGATACTGTTGATGAAATTAACGAACATCATACTAATTCAAAGTATTTACCTAACACATTGCTTCATAGGCATTTATCAGCATCTAATTCAATAGAAGAAACGGTTCAAAATGCTGATGTTGTTGTGATGGGAATTCCTTCTCAAAACTTTAGAGAAGTATTACAAGAAGCAAAGAAATACATAAGACCTTGGGTTCCGATTATTAGTTTGGCAAAAGGATTGGAAATTGAAACAGGTATGCGAATGACAGAGATTATTAAAGAAGAAATGCCTGGACATCCTGCAGGAGTTTTAACAGGTCCAAATCTTGCAAAAGAAATTCATTCAGGAAAAGCCGCAGCAGCAGTAATTGCTATGGTAGATAAGACGATTGCCAAAAAATTACAAACAGTTTTTAATTCAGGTTTATTTAGAGTTTATACCAATAATGATGTGATTGGATGCGAACTTGGAGGTGCTTTAAAAAATATTATGGCAATTGCTACAGGAATGGGTGATGGAGCTGATGCTGGTGACAATACTCGATCAGCGTTAATTACTCGTGGATTGTCAGAATTAACAAGATTAGGAGTTGCAATGGGAGGAAAGCGAAGAACATTTGCTGGATTGGCTGGAATGGGAGATTTAGTTGCGACCTGTTCAAGTTCTAAAAGTAGAAATCATCATGTTGGTTTTCAATTAGGAACAGGAAAAACGCTTGAGAAAATTATTGAAGAAATGAACGAAGTTGCAGAAGGAGTAAAGACTGCAAAAGTTGTGATGGAATTGTCAAAAAAATATAATGTTGACATGCCTATATCAAGAGAAGTATATAAAGTGCTTTATGAAGGTAATACTGCTGCAGATGCCTTTAGAGGTCTTGTGAATACGGATGTTGGTTCGGAAGAAGAACCAGGATAATTTTTTTATTTAATTTAAAGTATAGTAATTATGACAAAAAAATCAGATACAGCATCGTTTATGGTGCGTTTTCATCAAAAAATATATGAAGAAGGTGGAGATTCAAAAGTACAATGGCGAGGTAAAATTTCTCATGTTCAAGGAGGAGATGAACAAAATTTTTCTGACTTTAATGATGCACTAACATTCATGAGAGAGAAACTTGCGAACCTTACTGAAGAAGCAACGAAACATCAATCTTCTGAGGAGCAAGAGAGTATTTTAGACAAGAGTATGAATGTTTGGAACACACTTAAAGAAATGGGCCCAAAAGTGATTAAAGAAGCTATAAAGGATCCAAAAAAGCACATTTCTCAAATACAGGAACAACTAGGTTATTTAGGAGAAGAAATAGGTGATAAGGTACATATAGATCAGTGGAGAAGTGCTTCAAAATCAGATTTTAAAGATATTAAGGATTCAATTGCTCAATTGGCTAAAGAAATGAAAATATTAAACATTAGAGTAGCGAATCTTAGTAAAAAGAAGTAATTTCTACATGTCTGACTTGCAAGAAAAATTAGATGAACTAAAATTGTTTAAAGAGAATGCCATTATTCGTATTCAAACTTTAGGACAGTTTAGACTTTGGCGCAACAATCTTAAGATAGATTCTAAAGAATGGGGAAGAGACAAAACTGTACAATTACTACAATATTTTATTTCTAATAGAAATCGTCACGCACTACATAAAGAAAAAATTATGGACCATCTTTGGGAAGATGGTGACGATAGGGACTTTAAAGTTGCGTTACATGGAATTAATAAAGTTTTAGAGCCAAATAGAGCATCAAGAGTAGAGCCTAAATATATAATGCGTCAAGGTGTTACATATCAGTTAAATACCGAAAAAGTATGGGTTGATGTTGAAGCCTTTGAAAAGTATGTCATCATTGGTAATAAATCTTTTGAAACTAATAATACTATTTCAAAAGAAGCCTATAAAAATGCTATAGAAATATATCAAGGTATTTACCTTCCTAATCGTGTTTATGAAGATTGGTCTTCAGAAGAACGAGAAAAAATACAAATTTTAATTTTAGGAGCATATATTACACTCGCTGAAATTTTATTAGACGAAAAACCAATAGAAAGCATCCGTTTGGCTCAAAGCGCTTTGTTTATAGACGCTACTTGGGAAGATGCATATCGTATTCAAATGCAAGCTTATATAGCAAAAGGTAATAGACCTCAAGCAATTAAGACATATCAAAAATGTGTTGACGTTTTAGATGAAGAGTATGGTATTGATCCACTTCCCGAAACAAAAAAATTGTTGAGAGAGATAGAGGAAATAGGATAGAAGGTGAAAGGTCTTAGGTGAAAGGTGCATGGTAAAGGATTGTTTCACTATTATAAATAGGAAATCTTTTTTTCCTAACCTATCACGTTTATTTTAACCCTTAACCCTTAACCCTTAACCTTTTCACTGCAACTCAGTTGTAACTACACCATTTTATATTTGTACCATACTTAAATAAGTATATCAACAATTAATGACATTTTATAGTTGTAACTCATTTGTAACTCATTGATATTACATTTGTACCATAATTATAAATAATTAAGAAAATAATAATACAATATATCATGGCAACAAAACAAAAGACACAAAAGAAAAACAGGTTAGCGAAAGCGAAACTTGTAGTAAAGAAAATCAATAACGATTTAATCGATGCATCATTTAACGCAATCGAAACTTCAGTGAAAGCAGGAGAAAAATGGCAAAAATTAACTTCAAAGTTAATTAAGAAATCAGAGCCATTAACAAAAAAACAAATTGGAATGTTCCTTGAAACTGCGGAGAACATTAAAGAACAAGTAGAATTAGGAACTACGAGATTAAAATCTTTGGTAGGTTATGATGCTTCAATGTTTGATAAAGCAAAAGACATGGTTACTGAAAATCCATTAGTTGAAAAGGCAGAAAAAATGGCTGCTAAATTCAAAAAAGAAGTTTCAGAAAATCCAATGGTTAAAAAAGCAGAAAAAATGTCTGTAAAACTTAAAAAAGAGGCTACTGAAGCATTTGATGGTGTAAAAGGTAAAGTTGAAAATATTGTAGAAGATGCAAAAGAAAAGTTTGAAGATTTTACTGAAGAAGTAAAAGATAAAGTAGAGGATGCTACAGAGGAAGTAAAAGTAAAAGTTGGGAAAATTGCAAAAAAAGAAAAGAAAGTAGTAGCAAAAAAGAAAGTAGTAGCAAAAAAACCTACAGTACTTGCAACAAAGGTAATAAATGATTTAAAAATTCTTCGTGGAATTGGGCCAAAAATGGAAACCGTTTTGAATGAAGGTGGAATCACTTCTTATGAGCAACTTGCAAAGATGACACTTAAAGATATCAATGGAGTTCTTGCTTTAGCCGGAATAAACACGAAAGTTTACAATGCTTCTGATTGGAAAGCGCAAGCAAAAATTGCTGTTAAAGGTGATATGAATGTTTTATCTCAATGGATAAAAGACAATAAATTAACAAAATAAATTAACAACACAATTTTAAAAATAATTTAAGATGAGCACAAAAAAATCTAAAAACATAGGAATTGCAACTAAATTTAATGTTGCAGTTAAAACAACAAAATCGGCTGTAAAAAACGCAAACACTTTTGCACTTACAAACACTGAAGAAGTTGTTACAGGATCTATTAATGCTGCAAAACAGTGGCAAGAAGTTACTTCTAAAGCATTGGTTGAAGGATTCAAATTAATGGAGAATCAACAAAATCTTGTTTTTGATACATTAGAATCTTTCAAAAAACAATTTATTCAAGGAAAGAAAAAATTCTCAAAAGTTTTCGCATAAGGAAACGGAATTAGATATCAACAATCTGAGAATTAAAAGCCAAATTATTTAATGTAGTTTGGCTTTTTTTATTCAATATTTTAGAGAATTAAAATGTTGCATTTTTTTATGACAAACATAATTAAACATGCAGTAGTGTGCATTTGCAACATTAGAATTATCAAATCATTATAATTTCTACTGAGGCGTATTTTCCATAAAATGTTTTAATCACAAGTGTTTTATGCTTTACCTGAAATAATAATTTCTTCTAATTATTCAATTATTGTTATTTGCAACAACTTGAACCTCTTGTGAATAACTAAAAAAGTTGCTAAAAATGCAACTAAAAAATAAAATTACGGCATGTATTGCCATGATTTAAACTAAAATCATGAGCAAATATAGAGTAAGTTTAAAATAAAATAACGCTTAAAGTATTATACGTTTTGACAAATAAAACAACAATTATTTCAAATAACAGTCAGTATTTTCAGTATATTTGACGCGTTAAATAGAATCGGATAAGAATAAACTGTCAAGATTAATTTAAAAAGTATCGATAAAAAATGGTAAAAGAGATAATTATACAAGATGGGTTTAGTGTTTTGAAAATTGAAAACACCTCAAATGAAATTCTGAAGTATGTAAAAGATGTAAGTAGTAACTTTATTCAGATACATTTTTGTTTAAATGCTGATGCAGAATTGCATTATGGACCTCATTACACACAAGATGTAAAATCTCAAAAATCGATGTTGTTATACAATCCAATTCAGGATTTGCATATCAACTTAAGTTTAGGCGCAAAGGGTAAATATTTGGTGTTTGTGGTAAGTATTAAAATGTTTCACTCATTTTTCTCTCAAGTATCAGATTTAATTCCGTTTTTGAATGATGATAATAAGGATAAAAAATATTATTTAAAAAAGGATTTATCTCCTAGAGAAGTGCTGGTTATCAATCAGTTTTTTGACAAACAGAATACAATGCAAAACCTTTATCTAAAAGGGAAAACATACGAAGTCTTGAGTTTGTATTTTCAACAAAGCAACGAAGACGCTCAAGGTTGCCCTTTTTTAGAAAATGAAGATAATGTCGAGAAAATAAAGAAAGCCAAACAAATCATTATTAATAAAATGGCAGAACCGCCTTCTATGCAAGAATTGGCTGATGAAATTGGCTTGTCATTGTCTAAACTTAAAGAAGGTTTTAAACATATATATGGTGAATCGGTATTTAATTTCTTGCTTGATTATAAATTAGAATTTGCAAGAAAACAATTGCTTTCTAAAAAATACAACGTATCAGAAATAAGCTTACAAGTTGGTTATAGTACCGCAAGTCATTTTATAACTGCTTTTAAAAAGAAGTATGGAACAACTCCGAAACAGTATATCATGAGTGTATTTTAATATGAACTTAATTTAAAGTAAATCCATAAACTTTATAGTAGTACTTTTGCAAAAAGTATTTTTTATGTCAAAAAGTTTTTCCGATTTAGGAATTAATGAACAGTTACAACAAGGTTTAACTGATTTACAAATTTCTGTTCCTACAGATATACAAGAAAAAACAATTCCTGTTGTGTTACATCAAAAAGAAGATGTTGTTGCCTTGGCAAAGACAGGAACAGGAAAAACTGCTGCATTTGGATTGCCTTTATTACAATTAATTGATGTGGAGAATACCGCTATCCAAGCAGTAATCTTAGCACCTACAAGAGAATTAGGCCAACAAATTTCTGCAAATATAGCTTCTTATGCTACGCACATGCCGTCAATCTCTATTGCAACTATTTGTGGTGGAATTCCGATTAAACCACAAATTGAAAGACTTAAAAGCACAACACATATAGTTGTAGCGACTCCTGGACGTTTGGCTGATTTAATTGAACGTAATGCCGTTGACATTAAAAACATCTCTTATTTTATTTTAGATGAAGCCGATGAAATGGTAAGTGCTTTAAAAGAAGGATTGGATAGTATTATCAAAGAAATTCCAAAATCTAGGAGAACTTTATTGTTTACAGCGACAATGCCTGGAACTATTAAACAGATGGTTCAAAATTACATGTCAAAACATGTAGTGCATATCGAAGCAGATATGTCAACTCTTGGGCATCAAGGAATAGACCATCAATATGTAGTTGTAGAGCCAATTGAAAAATTAGAAGTTTTACTTCATTTCTTAAACTCAAAAGAAGGAGAACGCGGAATTATTTTTTGTAAGACGAAAGCAGCGGTTAATAAACTGGCTAAAAATTTAGCAATCAATAAATTTTCTTCTGGTGCTATTCATGGAAGTTTGTCACAAGGAATTCGTGATCGAATTATGGGACAATTTAGAGAAGGCTATATTGATATTTTAGTCGCTACAGATTTGGCAGCTCGTGGAATTGATATCAAAGAAATTTCATACGTTGTAAATTATCATTTACCAGATCGTTATGATACATATGTTCATCGAAGCGGACGTACAGCTAGAGCAGGTGCAAAAGGGTTTTCTCTAACAATTCTACAACAAGAAGAAGTAAAAGATATAGCTGAATTTGAAAAAGAATTGGGTATTGTTTTTAAAGAATTCAAAAAAGCAAATGCTCAGAGTATAGAAGAAAATAATGGCTTGTTATGGGCTAAAAAAATATTTAAAACCAAGCCAAATAGTACTATTTCTGAAGAATTCAGAAAGCAAATCAGAACTGTATTTCATCATTTAACGAAAGAAGAATTGATAGAAAAAGTATTGGCAAATCATTTGGCGAAAACGAGTTTAGGATCTCCAAAATCGGAAGATTCTAAAAAGAAAAAAAATAAGAAATAGTTATGGCAAATCCGATAAAAGAACAGCAAGATATATTGAATAAATTCAATATTCAAGAATTAAATCCTATGCAAAAAGAGGCTATTTCTGTAGTTACAACAACAGCAAATACTATCATACTTTCTCCAACAGGAACAGGAAAAACATTAGCCTTTTTGTTACCATTAATTAAATTATTAGATGCTGAATGTAAAGAGATTCAAGCATTAATTTTAGTTCCATCTCGTGAACTGGCGATACAAATAGAACAAGTAGTACGTAATATGGGTTCTGGCTACAAAGTAAATGCTGTATATGGTGGACGATCGATGAGTAAAGATAAAATTGAATTGAAGCATGAGCCAGCAATTTTAATTGGAACTCCAGGAAGAGTAGCAGATCATTTTAGTAACAATCGTTTCTCAAAAGAAAGTATTAAAACATTAATTTTAGATGAGTTTGATAAGTCGTTAGAGGTTGGTTTTGAATATGATATGACTGGTATTATCAATGATTTACCAAATATTGAAAAACGTATTTTAACTTCTGCAACTCAAGGTGTTGAAATTCCTGGATTTGTTAAAATGAACAATCCAACAACGCTAAATTATTTAAATCATAGAAGTGCGAAACTGACTATTCAAACGGTGATTTCTCCTTCAAAAAACAAATTGAACACCTTACTTCATTTACTTAATCATCTTGGAAATCAGCCTGGAATTATCTTCTGTAATTTAAAAGATACAATTCAAGGTGTGAGTGATTTTTTAGAAAGAAAAAATATTGCGCATGGATGTTTTTATGGCGGAATGGAACAGCAAGATAGAGAACGTTCATTGATTAAATTCAGAAATGGAACAAATCAAGTGATTGTTGCTACAGACTTGGCTGCAAGAGGAATAGATATACCAGAAATGAAGTTTATCATTCATTACCAATTGCCATTACATCAAGAAGAATTCACACATAGAAACGGTAGAACGGCACGTGTGAATGCAACGGGAACTGCATATGTGTTGAAATGGAAAAATGAAGAAGTTCCAAGTTTTATCAAAAAGGATGCAAAAGCAATAGATATTTCTGTACAAGCCGAACGCAAACCAAGATATTGGGAAACATTATTTATTTCTGGAGGAAGAAAAGACAAAATATCAAAAGGAGATATTGCAGGATTATTCTTTAAGCAAGGCGGAATTAATAAAGATCAATTAGGTGTCATAGAATTAAAACGTGATTGTACATTTGTTGCAGTGCCTGTTTCTATTGCCGAAGAATTGGTTGAAAAACTGAATAACACACGATTAAAAAAGAAGAAAGTTAGGATTTATACTGTTTAAAGATTACAAAAAAAAATACTTTGGAAAAACTTATTTTTGAAAACATCAGCGAATTTAAATCAATGGTTGGCAAACAATTACCTGAAGGAAATTGGTATACAATTAACCAACAAATGATTAATGATTTTGCAAATGCTACGTTGGATAAGCAGTGGATTCATGTGGATGAAGATAGAGCAAAAAATGAATCTCCATTTAAAAGCACTGTAGCTCATGGGTTTATGTCTGTTTCTATGGTTTCAAGAATGTTGGAAGAAACGTTTGCTATTGAAAGTATTAAAATGGGATTGAATTATGGGCTGAATAAAGTTCGTTTTCCAAGTCCTGTACCTGTAAATAGTGAATTAAGAATGCTAATTCTATTAAAGAAATAGTGGACTTAAGAGGTAACGGAATTAAAGTTACTTTTAATTGTACTATAGAAATAAAAGGCCAAGAAAAACCTGCTTGTGTAGCAGAATTTTTAGCTGCTTTATTTGAATAGTAGTATTTTAACTTAAACTTTTTAATACAAGTGTCATTTCGACAGAGTGAAGTATGAGCGACGAGAAATCTCATTTAATATATACAAGATTCTTCATTTCATTCAGAATGACATCTGATTATATTTATTTCCACCAAACAACAAAAAACTTCTGAATGTTTCCTTTTGGAAATTTAATCCAGCATAATGGAGAAGTTTTTTCATTAATAATAGTTGTAATCTTTTCTGAAAAAGATTTGTAATTCAACCAATTTACTTGAGTTTGAACTTCTAACAACCAATTTATTTTAGACGGAATATAAAATTTGCAATCTGTAAATTGATTTATTTCAGAGAGTTGCACATAAAATCCGTTTACACAATCTTTGTTTAATTCTTTAAATTCAACTTCCTTTTGATACGGAACAAATAACTGAGCCTTAAAACAAACTAGTTGTTGTACTTCATCGGCTTTTAAATGTAGATTGTCTAATAATGGTTTTGTTAGCGGATTGTAGAGTAGAGGAAGTTGCTTTTCTTTTAATTTGGTGAGTTTTTTAAGCAAACTATCATTTCTGTTTGGACCAATCCAATGCTCAATTTCAGTAGTACCAATACGCTCATCAAACAAATAAAACTTGTAAATAATTTCTAAGTGAATAGGAATATTGTTGAGTTTTAAAATACAATCAATTTCGCCAACAGTTATCTTTTCGTTTTGAACTTGCGCATTTTCTAAAAGAACTGTAACATCTTTGTTTTGCTGGAGTTCTGAACTTACAAACCGTTCTACACGCTTTCCTAATCGTAAATTTTCAGGAATAGATTCATTAAAAACAGTTTCTTTGTCAGTAGAAAACTCAAACTGTTTTAAGCCAAACATGCTGTTTTTCCATAACATTGGTGTGTGCAAATATCCTTGGTATTGTGCTTGTATGTTTTTTGATGTAGTGTCCATTCGCTCACATTTGATTTATCACTACAGTGAACACTTAATTATTTTGCGAAAATTTTATATTTGATATTTTTTCATCTTTGTAGAATAATACATATTCTAAATTAATATTTTCTACTAAAAGAGGGAAGAATAATTCAGCTGTATATTTTTCATATCTTGTTTCTCCAAAATAAACAATACTCAGATTAGGAACTTTTTTAGTACCAAAATTAATGGGTATCTCTAAATTCCTATAACCCTTTATGTCAAAAACATTGAAATAATCTTTTTCCGTTTTGTCAAAAATCGGTGCAAATTCTAACGGCTTACCTTTCTTATCAAAAAGTTCAATTTTTAGTCGTGGAATTAATTCTGGGTAACCTATAATACCTCTATAACCTTTGTAATCTGCTAATCTATAACGAATATTATTTTTAGTATCTAGGAGTGAAAAGGCACTTAATTTTGTTTTATTATTAGCATTTGACTTTATTTTGGTCTTAATCATTACTTTTCTCAGTTTGTCGTTAGTTATTTTAAGTTGCCTTATTCCAAAAACACTCACATTATCAACTAATTTTGATTTTTTCACAGAAATTTGAATCCCGTCTTTGGTAGTTGTTTGTGAATAAGTAAAACTGGAAATAAGAAAAATAAGAAGCAATAATTTTTTCATAAGACTTTAAATATTTTAAAAAATTCAATTATTTTGATATCTCAAAGTTGGTGAAAATAATTGAGAAACCTCTAAATACTATGAGATTTCTCGTCATTCGTGCCTCATTCTGTCGAAATGACATTTCGTTTGTCATTCTGAAGGAAGTATGACTGAAGAATCTTAAATTTGTTTTTTATAAGGTTGTGCATTGATAAAAAGTATATTTGCAGACTTAATATTATTATATGGAATCAAAGAAAGAAAATGAAGTTGAGATTGTAAGTCAAAAGCAAATAGATGCGTGTATTGATACGCTAGAAAGTTTGGTTTCTGATACCAATCAAATATTTGATATTCCAAAAGAAAAAAGAACAGCTCTAATCAAACTTGCAGGACAATTTTCAAGACCTTCTCGTGAAGAGTTTGCTCGTAGAAAAAAAGATGCAAAGAAGAACGAAAAACGTAAGAAAGCAGCTAGAGATAGACATGCACGTAAAATAACAGGAATACGTAGTGCACGTGAAGCACATATATTTGTTGCACCAAAATTATTACCTGCAGCAACACTAGAAAGTAAAGACTTACCAGAATTAGCATCACCTAGAAATTGCTATGTTTGTAAAGCCTTATTTACCAAATTACATCATTTTTATGATACCATGTGTACAGAATGTGGTGATTTCAACTACGCAAAACGTTTTCAAACAGCCGATGTAAACGGTCAAATTGCCGTTATAACAGGTTCGCGTTTAAAAATCGGATATCATATTACTTTAATGCTTTTAAGAGGAGGAGCAACCGTTGTTGCAACAACACGTTTTCCTGTAGATTCTGCAATACGATTTGCCAAAGAAGATGATTATAGTCAATGGAAAGATAGATTACATATTCACGGACTTGACTTACGACATATCCCAAGTGTTGAGATTTTCTGTAATTATATAGAGCAGAAGTACGAGCGTTTAGATATTCTGATTAACAATGCTGCTCAAACTGTACGAAGACCTTCAGGTTTTTATGCACATATGATGGCTAATGAGGAACTGCCAATTGCATCACAATCAAAAGCAGTTCAGAATTTATTATCAGATCATACAAGTTGTTTGGACGAATTAAAGTCATTGACATCAGCAGCATCGCCAAATAAAAATATGCCTGTAACGTGGCATGGACCAGAACCAGGAATTGGATTAAGAGCCTCGGCAAAATTATCTCAAATTCCTTATAGTTTTGATACTACATTAGTAGCACAAGAAGTATTTCCAGAAGGGGAATTAGATGCCGATTTACAACAAGTAGATTTGCGTAAGACAAACAGTTGGCGTTTAAAATTAGGTGCAATAGAAACTACGGAAATGATAGAAGTGCAGTTGGTCAATTCAGTTGCACCATTTGTATTGTGTAATCGTTTGGCAGAATTGATGAAGAAGGATGATACAGGAAAAAAACATATCATCAATGTAAGTGCAATGGAAGGGAAGTTCCATCGTTTTTTCAAAGAATCTCGTCATCCGCATACAAATATGGCGAAGGCTGCCTTAAATATGTTAACACATACTGCTTCAGGTGAATTGGCAAAAAGCGGTATTTATATGAATGCTGTTGATACAGGATGGGTTACCGATGAAGATCCTGCAGAATTATCTAAAATGAAACAAGAAGTACACGATTTTCAACCGCCATTAGACATTGTAGATGGAGCAGCACGTGTCATGGACCCATTATTAGATGGTATTAACACAGGGAAACATTGGTGTGGAAAATTCTTAAAAGACTATAGACCTATTGATTGGTAGGTTAGTCATTTTCCCTGTCATTATATAACACAAATTTCACTGAAAAACCTATAAGCACTAAACAAACTACAACAAAAACACCGATAAATATTACTCCTGTATTCCAGTTGGCTAATGCAATGTTTTGAGATATCATATTCTAAAGTTTTACTATTATTTATTAATGCAAAATTATTAATAAACATTGCTAAATAATATGACATAAATCAGTAAATAAAAAAATTCAGTATTTAATTGGCAGATTTTTGATAATTACTTTATTATTTTTTCAAAGAATCGCATCATCAACAACCAATAGGTTGGTAGGCATTATATAATCTTTGGCATCATCTTTGAATACTACTTAGTAATTATTAAAAACATTAATAATTATTATAATTAAATACATTAAAATGAACACAGGAACAGTAAAGTTTTTCAACCAATCAAAAGGATTCGGTTTTATTACAGAAGAAGGAGTTGAAAAAGATCACTTCGTACACATTTCAGGATTAATCGATGAGATTAATGAAGGTGACAAAGTAGAATTTGAATTACAAGAAGGTAACAAAGGATTAAATGCGGTAAACGTAAAAGTAATCTAAGACATATACTTTAAGTTATTTAAAAGCCCATCAATTACGATGGGCTTTTTTTATGTCCTTATTTTCTGAATTTTAAATAATTTAACGCATATTTGCACCACAATAAACAATTAAAAAACAAAAAGTAATAACAATGAACATATATAAATCACATAAAACGGGCGCTAAACTGCGACTTTTTAGGTCGATGTTCTAGGTGAAAACTTTTAAAATATAGTAAAAGCGTCCAAAATTAAATTTTGGACGCTTTTTTTTATAATTATTTTTAAAACCAATGGATGCTTAAACATCGTGTAAGTTTTAGCTACATATCAAGAATTCAAAGAGTTATCTAAACTCGAAATATCTGCTCATAAGCGGACAAGAATTCTACTATCTAAACTCAATATAACTAATTGATTATCAATAAAATAATATTAATATTTTGTTGTGTAATTAAAAAATACATTCTAAGTTTGCATCGCAATAAAGCAACAATAATATTTAAAACGAAGTACAATGTTAAATTATCAATCAAACAAAAACATACAAGGAGAACTAGGTTCTTTTTATTGTTTACTTCGCGACTTTCACTATTATAAATAGCAAACACTATATATATGAAAAGTCCGAAGTTATAAAGTTTCGGACTTTTTTTATGGCTATCATTTCCTAAAGACTTTCCGAAGTAAGATTTAAAAGTTATGGAATCAACCAAAAGTTGAGTTCCATAGAATTAAACATCTCAAAATTAAATCATGGGAAATAAATTAAAAGGAAAAGATCTAATAAAATTAGGCTTTCCAAAGAACAATAGCATAAATATTGCCTTAGGTCAAATCAATAGATATCGCAAGAGAGAAAAGAAAGAGCGCATCTTAGAAGAAGCGAAAGAAGTGCTGTTAGCACCTGAAAAGTTTAAAGGGAATGCTATTTGGGGAAAAGTTGCAGAAGGATTGGTAAAACCAGTCGAAGTAAAGTTTCATCAATTGAGAAATACGAGAGTACCTTTTTCTATCTATGGGGAAAACGAAATCGATGAGCAAGCAAAATACCAATTGTATGATGCTTTAAAATTGCCAATTGCAATACAAGGCGCTTTAATGCCTGATGCTCACTTTGGTTATGGATTGCCAATTGGTGGCGTATTGGCTACGGATAATGCTGTAATACCTTATGGAGTTGGTGTAGATATTGGTTGTAGAATGTGTTTAACAATCTATCCGATAAAAGCATCTTATTTAAAAGGAAAGCGAGGACAATTTGAAAATATGCTGTCAGAACATACAAAGTTCGGAATGCGAGAAACACATGATAAAAAGCATGATCATGAAATATTTGAGCGTACAGAGTTTAATGATATTCCTTTAGTGAAACGCTTAAAGACAAAAGCATATCAACAATTAGGGACTTCTGGAGGCGGAAATCATTTTGTAGAGTTTGGTATTGTAAATATTACGGAACCAAACAACGAGTTTGATGTGCCAGTTGGTGAGTATGTTGGCTTGTTAACTCATAGTGGAAGTAGAGGCTTAGGTGCAAATATTGCGAAGCACTACACCTATTTGGCAACAAAACAATGTCCGTTGCCAAAGAATGTTCAGCATTTGGCTTGGTTAGATTTGAATACGCATGACGGACAAGAATATTGGATGGCTATGAATTTAGCAGGCGATTATGCCAAGGCTTGTCACGATAATATACATAAGCGAATAGGCAAGTTGTTAGGTACAAAAGCAATCGCAAAGATTGAGAACCATCACAATTTTGCTTGGAAAGAGCAAGTAAACGGCGTAGAAAGAATTGTGCATAGAAAAGGAGCAACACCAGCCAATAAAGGGCAATTAGGTATTATTCCAGGTTCTATGACGGCTCCAGGATATATTGTGAGAGGTTTAGGAAATGAAGACAGTTTAAACTCGGCTTCACACGGAGCAGGTCGTTTGTATTCTCGTAGAAAATGTAAAGAGAAGTTTACAAAAAGTGATGTGAAGCATCAGTTAAAAATGAATGATGTAAGCCTTATTGGTGGCGGAATAGATGAAGCGCCAATGGCATACAAAAACATTAAAAAAGTAATGAATAACCAACAAGAATTGGTAGAAGTGTTAGGAACATTTACACCAAAGATTGTAAGAATGGATACATAAAATGGATAGAAAAGTAATACAGTTTACTGCCGCAAGAGGACCAGCAGAATGTGCTTGGGTTGTTGCCAAGGTGTTAAAACTATTCTTAAAAGCGTTGATAAACAATAAGATTGAGTATCAAATTCTTCATAAAGAAAACGGAATAGAAAACGGCACAGTACAATCAGTCAGTTTGGAAATAGAAGGGAAGCAACTTCCAGTGTTTTTAAGTGATTGGTTGGGCTCAATTCAATGGATTGGAACATCAACATTCAGAAAATATAATAAACGTAAGAATTGGTTTATTGGATGCTATGAATTGAATCAAAAGTCTTTATTGAATGAGATTCCTGCCTACGCAGGAATGACAATAGAAAAACAGCTTCAATTCCAAGCCATCCGTAGTTCAGGTGCTGGCGGACAGCATGTAAACAAAGTGAGTTCTGCAATAAGAGCAAAACATATACCAACAGGAATACAAGTGTTGGTGATGGATAGCCGTTCTCAGCATCAAAATAAAAAGATAGCGATAGAACGATTGAAAGAAAAGATTACAGAACACAACACAAATCAGTTAAAAGAGGCTGTAAAAAATCAATGGGAGAACCACTTGAATTTAGAAAGAGGGAATCCGATACGAGTATTTACAGGTTCAGATTTTAAACAAAAAAAGAAAACGAAATCTTTTAAAACAAAGCGCAATCAGTTAAGAAATGATTTGCGGAAACAATTAGAATAAAACGTCATTATGATCTGCCTTTGGTGGAGAAGTAATCTCTTTAATAGGATGAGATTGCTTCATTTCTCTCGCAATGACAAAAAAAGAAAAACAAATGGGAACACTAATAAACAATTATGTATTTAAAGCATTGGATTCTTTTGATTATGATTTAGCGCAAACAATGGAAGCATTGAATTATGCTATCTCATACGACGATAAAAACACAATGGCTTTGACTTTGATGGGTAGAGTGTATGCAGAAAAGTTGTATAAGTATGATGAAGCGATTGGGTATTACAAGGAAGTGTTAGGAATAAATATCAATGCTTTTGAAGTATATGTACATTATATCAACGTGTTATTATGGAACGAGCATTATGAAGAAGCAGCACGTTTTATAGATTTTGCATTGACTGTAAAAGGCAGTGATAAGGGTATGCTTTATTTTAAGAAAGCAATTTTGAATGATCAATTAAAACAGTATGGAAAGGCTTTGAAGAATATCAAAAAAGCAACAAATAATACTTATAATAGTGACTTTATGTACACTTTAAATGCTGCAAAAGAGCGTATCAAAGATAAAATGCCTAAGAAAAAGAAGGCTTCAAAAAAGAAGAAAAATAAGAAGAACAAGAAGAAGAAAAAAGCATCAACTAAGAATTGATGCTTTTTTAGTTCTGCATAGACTCTGGTGAACTAAACACGGACTCTGGTGAACTAAACATGAACTAACTATGGAGTAAAGGTGAAGTAAAGGTGAAGTAAGTGTGTACAAAAACTTCTATTTTTTTGAGTTTTTAAAATACTGTATGTGCTAATATGTGCTGGTTTTTTGAATTATTTAACATTTTAAACATACTAACTATAAGAAAGAGTTCGTTATAAAGAGGCTATGCAAAAAAATATCTTACCTAAAAACAAAAAGTATATCAAATTTTGATTCGTTTATTCTAGACGTACTGAAGATTTATTTGATTGACATCGATTTGACATTATAATACGACATTATAACATTAAAGTTGATGTGCTGTTTTCACAAAAAGTGAGGACACAATTTAATCAGAGCTTGTTTGTTTTAAATATCAAAAAATAAAAATTGCTAAAATAAACGAGTTCATAATACTTTTAAAATTATGGCAAAGCAAAAAGGATTTATTAAGTTAGAAGGATCGTTAGGAGGCTTGACTTTTTATAAACGAGATGGAGAATCATTCGTAAAAACCACAGGAGGTGTAGATAAAAATCGCATTGAATCTGACCCAGCGTTTAAGCGTACTCGAGAGAATATGTCAGAATTTGGTGCATCTGCAACCATAGGCAAGGCATTGCGAATAGGATTTGCAAGCCTTATCAAAATAATGGGCGGAAGCAATACCGTAGGTAGAATTGTAAAAATTATGAAACGTGTGAACTCCGTAGGACCAGGAGCAAGAGGAGAACGGAGTTTTGAATTTCTGCCTAACAAAGTGCTGTTGGAAGGATTTGAATTTAATCTAAGCGCGTCTTTGGACGCTATATTTTATCCTCCTTATGTCTCGCCAACGTTGGACGCCAATAGGAGCATCGCCACATGGACGGTTGTAGATTTTAGTACCGACAATTTCATTAACCCACCAGAAGGTGCGACACATTTTAGACTGGCGCTCAACACAACGGTGTTGAGTGATTATACCTATAACAGCAGTTTAAAAGCGTTTGAACCTGTGAACGAAGCCGAGAACGAAACCAGTGGCATTGCTGTGAGTGCCGAGATTCCTTTGGGAGGAATGGTAGGAGCGGACACTACGCTAACGGTGGATTTAGGTTTTGCAGCAACACTGCCAGCAACCGTTGCAGTGATAAGTGCTATTGGTATTATTTTTTACCAAGAGATAAATGCCCAGTTCTATGAACTTGCCTCTGACAATTCAATGCGTATAGATGCAGTAGGCTAAGTAGGATTGGTGAACAACATAAGGTTTTTAGGTAAAACCTTGTATAGCGGAAAGGCAATCTCTTTATTGGGATTGCTTTTTTTTTGTGATGCATTAAAATAAGGGAAAAACCCTTAAATATTTAGAGGGTTTTCCCTCTTTTACATGGAAAAATGATTTTTTAAATTCACAGCATGAATAAGTAAAATTTAAACACATTAAAGATACATCATTAATTTGGTGTGAGTAAATGTGTAAAAAATGACAATATTATAGGTAACTAAAATAAAATTAAAATCAAATAATTGACAGTCAGACAATTATATTGTTGGTCAATTTGAAATAATAGGGTATTTTTAAATTATGAACTTTATAGATTTATTTTCAGGTGCAGGTGGACTTTCAGAAGGCTTTATTAAAGCTGGATTTAATCCCATAGCACATGTTGAGATTGATTCTCATGCGTGTAATACTTTAGAAACTCGATTAGTTTATCATAAACTTAAAGAGGAAAACAAACTAGGTAATTATTATGATTATCTTTTAGGGAAATTTTCTAGGGAAGATTATATATCAAAATTTGGAGATAAACTTTTATCTGATTCGGTTTTAAATATTGGTATTGGTGGTGAAAACAATGATTTAATTTTTAAAAAGATAGATGAATTAGCAGGGAATAAAGAAATAGATTTAATTGTTGGAGGTCCACCTTGTCAAGCATATTCTCTTGTAGGTAGAGCTAGAGACAAAGATGGAATGAAAAATGACCCAAGGAATCATTTATATAAAGAATATGCAAAGTTTCTGAAGAATTATAATCCAAAAGTTTTTGTTTTTGAAAATGTAATGGGATTGGTTACCGCTGATGATGGCAAATATTTCAAAAATATGCGCACGTATTTTAAACGAATAGGATATGAATTAGACTTTACAATTCAAAACTCAGCAGATTTTGGAGTACTTCAAAAAAGAAAAAGAATTATTTTAATTGGTTGGCAAAAAAACAGTGGTTTTAGTTATCCAGAATTTGAGAAAGAAAATAAAGATTGGAAGGTAATTGATTTACTTAATGATTTGAAAAAATTAAAACCAGGAGAGCAAAATAATTTAACTAAATATAAAACTGACTGTTCAGAATACTTAAAGAAATTCGAACTTAGAAATGGTGTTGATTTTGTTACACAACACATCGCCAGACCTCATAATGATAGAGATTTAGCTATTTATAAAATTGCAATTAAAAAATGGTTAAAAAATGAAGAGCGTCTCAAATATCCTGATTTGCCAGAAGATTTGAAAACTCATAAAAATCAAAAATCATTTTTAGACAGATACAAAGTAGTTGACTTAAATGGATATTCACATACAATGGTAGCACATATAGCAAAGGATGGACATCATTATATATATCCTGACACTAAACAAGTTCGTTCATTATCTGTACGAGAAGCGGCAAGAATTCAATCGTTTTCTGATGATTTCTTTTTTGAAGGCGGAAGAACTGCTGCTTTTAAACAGATTGGAAATGCCGTTCCTCCTCTTATGGCTAAAGAAATAGCAAATAAAATTTTAATTAATATATAAATGACTGAAGAAAATAACGGGATTTATAAAATTAGACCAGCAGCAAGATTAATTCACACAATTGGTAGTGATTTGATAGGGGATTCATACTCAGCTCTTGTTGAGTTAGTAAAAAACTCATATGATGCTGACGCAAAGAAAGTAGATGTGATTTTTGAATATGCCACTATCGAAAATATTCCAGCTATAAAGATTAGGATTGAAGATACAGGTCATGGGATGAGTTTCGATACAGTTATAAATAAGTGGCTAGTTCCTGCCACTAATGATAAACTTAAAAGGAAAAAAAGTCCAGACGGTAGAGTTTTTCAAGGAAGAAAAGGAATTGGTCGTTTTGCTGCCTCAATATTAGGACAGGAAATGACATTGCAAACAACTGATTCAAGTGGAGAAACTTCAACAGCAGTAATAGACTGGAGAATTTTTAATACTGATGAGTATTTGGAAAATATTGAATTATTAGTAGAACGAAGAAAAACAAAAAATAAACCAGGAACTTTCATTGAAATAATAGCTATTGATGAGGTCATTGAAGAAGAAATAGAAGAAGAAAATGAGGATGGTCAAATAGAAACTAAAATCAATATAATTAAGGATTCTAAATTATCATATTGGACAAGGAGTAAAATAGAAACTTTAGAGAATGAACTAAAAAAATTAATTTCTCCTTTTCTGGAACAAGAAAAGCAAGATTTTAAAATTAACTTATCATTTCTTGATTCACCTTTTGAAGATTTAAACAATTTTGAATTTAAAATAAAACCATATCCAATAATAAAACTATATGATTATAGAGTTAGTGGAAGTATTGATATAAAAGGAAATGCAGAACTTGTTTATGAAAATAATGTAGATGAATTAAAACAAGAAGAAAAAATAAACACAAGATTTAAAATTGAAGGCGATGGCAAATTTTGCGGAAAAATAACTGTTGATTTTCGTGTTTTTGATAGAGAGCCAGAAGCAATAGATAATCTTATAAACAAAGGGTTAATTGATCCTATTTCCAAGAAATTTGCTGGAAAAAATATGGCAAAAAGACTTTTGAATGAAGTCTATGGAGTAAATGTTTACAGAAATGACTTTCGAGTTAGACCGTATGGGAATGGTGGAATTGATTGGTTAGATTTAGATAAAGATAGAGTTCAGCAGTTTACTTTAAAAGTAAGTAATAATCAAGTGGTTGGATTTATAACAATTGAATCAGAGGAACAATCAAATCTTGAAGAAAAGAGTGCTAGAGATGGGTTAAAGGAAAATGAATATTATTTTGGACTCAAAGAAATTTGTAAAAAAGCACTTCGGGAATTAGAACTTAGAAGACTTATATATAGAGAAAAAACTCAAAAAAGTAGAAATGGCAGAACTAGTGTAGAACAAAATTTAAATGATTTATTTAGTTTTTCATCACTTCAAAGTTCTATTAGAGATAGGCTTAGTGAATTTAAGATAGAAGAAGAAAGTATAAAGGAGATTGCACAAATAATAAAAAATGAAGAAGATAAAAAAACTAAACTTCTGGTAGATATTCAAAAAACTATAGCTGTTTATCAAGGTCAAGCTACTCTTGGTAAAATAGTTTCTTTCATTTTACATGAAGGAAGAAAATCTATTCATTTTTTTAGGAATGAAGGTCCAGCCCTTAAACGCTATATCAAGCACTACAAATCAAGTAAAGATGAAGAATTAATAGAAGATATATCACTCGGTTTAGATGGTTTTCAAAAGCATAGTACTTTAATAGCCGAGTTATTTAGAAGAATTAATCCTCTAGCAAGCCAAAGTAGAGGAATAAAGAAAGACTTTAAAGTTAAAGATAGTATTTCTGATGCAGTTGCAATTTTTAAAAGATCTATGAAAGAAGATGGAATTGAATTTAAATTGGAATGTGATGATTCGTTAACTCTTTATGGATGGAGTAATGATTTATATATTGCTTTAGCGAATCTTATTGAGAATAGTATTTATTGGTTAAATTTATCCGAAGTAAAAGATAAATTTATAAAAATAAATGTTAGAAAAGATGATGATTCATTGATAATAGATTTTGAAGATAATGGTCCTGGATTAAATAAAAGTGAAATTGAAAGTGAAATAATTTTTGAACCAGGTTACTCAAAGAAACTTGATGGAACTGGATTGGGTTTAGCAATTGCAGGAGAAGCCGCTGAAAGATTAAATGGAGAGTTAAAAGCCTTAGAAAGTAATCAAGGTGTTTACTTCCAATTAGAAATTAATACTATATAGTTTTATGCATATACTAATTATTGAAGATGACAAAGACATAAGAGATAGCTATGAAAAACAAATTGTCTTATATAATATGGAAGCCTCGAATCTTGAAGTTACATATGAATTAGCAATAAATTTTGAAGAAGCTAAATCTCGTTTAGGTGAAAATTTCGACGCTGTTATAATAGATTTAAAACTTGATGAAACATTAGAATATAAAGGTAGGCTTATTTTAGAAAGTATTAAAACTAACTTGCGTTATATATCATATGTAATTACAGGTAATCCAGAGATTATTGAAGAAGAAGCTGATACTCAAAATGCTTTTTTTAAAATTCGTGTAAAAGGTGAAGATGATTCAAATTTTTATCTAGTTTTAGAAGAAATTGAAAAAACAGTTAGAACAGGAATTACGAAAATTATTGGTAAGAGAGGACAAATAGAAAAATATTTGCATGATATCTTTTGGCTTCACCTATCAAACTCAGTTGATTTATGGGAAGATGATAAAAGGAGTGACGAAGAGAAAGAGAAATCACTTTTGCGATATACTCTTTCTCATATGCAGGAATATTTGGATCTAAGCAGTACAGGAGGTTTAGAAAAGTATCATCCTGCTGAGTTCTATATAACAGAACCTGTTAAGAAAAATATTTTTACTGGTGATATATTGATTACTGATAGAAGTGAGCGCTGTGTGATTTTAACTCCTGCTTGTGATATAGATAAAAAAAATGGTACTAGAAAAGCAGATAAAATTTTAACTTTACGAATTTTAAGTCCAACAGAAGTAGACTCTGAATATGGCAATTCAGGAATGAGTAAAACTAAAATGGGGAAGTTTAAACAAATTATTGATAATAAAATACCAAGATATCATTTCATTCCTAAAGCTGGATCTATCGAAGGAGGTATAATCGATTTCCAAGATAAATATACTATTTCTGATACTGATTTAGAAGAAAGGATAGAACAAAAACATATTTTAAGAATAGCAACAATATCAAACCCTTTTCTAAAAGATGTAATATCAAGATATTCAAGTTATTATTCTAGACAAGGATCTCCTGATTTTGATAGCGATGAATTAATAAAAGATTTATTTTAAATCCCCTAAAGGAACTATTTTTAAAACGTATGCCTTTTTTCTGCAGTAGGAGAAGCGTTTAGCAATTTGTTAAAGATTCTAATCACATTAAAATCGAAGACTCTATAACTCTAAGTCTTTTAGTCCATAATGAATACAAAATAGTCATCAACTTGTGGTAACTAAACGTTATATATTTTCTATTTTAGCGTTGGAATTTAACTAATCATAACAATCATGAAAACAACTTATATAACAGGGTTTGCACTATTTTTCTCTTTATTTTTAATGGCTCAGCATACAATAACTGTAGATGCTATTGAACTTAGTTTTGAAACAACCGTAATTTTTAAAAAATACGATACAGGAAGTGATAATGTACTTGGTTACCACAATAAAATAAAAAACAGTGATGATGAAAATTATGCTATAGATATAGAGTTATTTAAAATAGATACACAAGATTATAGTAATGATATTAAAGAAGCGACTACACTAATTGCTAAACAACTTGGTTTTACAGATGTTGAAGATGGAGGGAAATTGCCATTTATTGAAAATGGATATTATGTATTGGCTTATGATAGATTTGCTGATGAAATTACACCTGTTTATATCATATTTATTAAGAATGAAGCTATAAATGAAGCATACGAAGCAACCCTTTATTGTTACAATAAAAATAAAAAAGATGGATTGAAAATGGCAAGAAGTTTTAAGTTTTTAGACTAAAGGTAGTAACTAAAAATTATCTGTTTTTAATAGTACTCACTTAACACTATGCTACACAATGGGAATTTAGAGCGTATTCCACAAAATCGGCTTCAAAGCGTTTTAAAATGTATGTCTTTTTTCTGCTGTAGCAGATGCGTTTAGCAATTTGTTAAAGATTCTAATCACATTAAAATCGCTTGTAATTTCATCAGCTACCGCAAGACCAGCAATACCAGTTTCTAAGATACTTTTAACATCTTTTGTAGTGATGCCACCAGCACCCATAATTGGTGTTTGGGTTTTTAAGGCTTCGGTAATTGCAGTATAGCCGTTAAGGTCTAAAACGGTAGTTAGACTGTCTGTAGGTGTAGCATAAAAAAGATTTCAATCAACGAGAAATGCGAAGTGTTCTTGAGTGTCAAAGAAAATAACAAAAGTGCTACAAAACGAATATTGATTCAACTCCTACGAATATTGCTTGAACCCTATCAAAAAGAGATTTCCTATTTATGATTGTGAATTATAGTTATATTTTGCTTTGTTTACTTAATTATTCTAATAATTAGAAAATTATTGATCGTTAATAATATTTTGATTTACATAATTAAATCGTTAATTAGCATACTATGTGACTGTTTTAAAATAGAAATAAAAAATTACCGTCTATATAAATAAAAACTATGAATTCTTTATGGGAAACTTCAAAATATCAGTTTTAGTTTTAGTCTTTTCGTTGTCATTACAGACACTTACTTTTTCACAGGAAAAAGTTATAGATAGTTTAAAAAACGAATTACTACTGCATAAAAAGGATGATACTACCAAAGTAAATTTATTAAATGCACTTTCTGCCAGTTACACTAGTTTTGACTTCAAAAAATCTGAAGAAAAAGCACAAGAGGCAAATAGTTTGGCAAAGAAACTGAATTATAAAAAAGGTGAAGCAAGAAGTTTTTTAAGGTTGGGTATTCAACATCGAAAAAAATCAGAATATGATAAGGCTGGAGAGAATGCCCTTAAAGCGCTTAAACTATATGAAGAAATAAACAATCTGAAGGGTATTAACTCTTCATACATTAGTTTGGGTGTTACAGCATATCGTAGCAATGATAATGATAAAGCATTAGCGTATTATACAAAAGTTTTGAATTATAGTAGGAAACAAGGAGATTTAAAACAGCAGGCTTCTATGTTAAATAACATAGGAGGTGTCTCTTATTCTAAAGGAAATTTTGATGATGCGATTGATTTCTATAAACAATCATATGCGCTTAGAGAACAATTAGGTGAAGAGAAAAAAGGCTTAGGTGTTTTAAATAATATGGGCATTATTTGCCTTAACCAAGGCAAATACACAGAAGCTTTAAAATATTTTAATAAGAATCTCGATATTCATAGAAAAAATAATAACAAAGATGGTATTGCAACTGCTACTTATAATATGAGTGCTGTTTATTATGAATTGAAGCAGTATGATAAGACGCTTATGCTTTTGGAAGAATCATTAGAACTCTATAGAGAATTAGGGATTAGGCATCAGATTTCCAGTTGTTTAATTAACGTAGGAGCAGTATACGCAGATTTGAAAGAATTTGACAAAGCATTAGATTTCATGACTGAGTCTTTGAGCATAAGCAAAGAAGTTAATGATAAAGGAGAATTGAGCGCTGGAAATTTTCAACTAGGAGATTTACGTCTTTTAATGAATCAGCCTAAAATGGCATTAAAACATTATAAAACCTCTTTAGAGTTAAGTTTATCTATTGAAAGCAAGATTTCTTCTTGTCATGCTCAAATTGGTTTGGCAAGGGCATACGTAGAACTTGAAAATTATTCTAAAGCATTATATCATGCTCAAGAAGGGGAAAAAATAGCAAAAAAATTAGAACTTTTGCCACAGCAAAAAATGGCTTTAGGAATACTAGCAACTGTTTATGAGAAAACAAGTAATTATAAAAAAGCATTTGAAAGTCATCAACAATTCAAAATTTTAAATGACAGTCTTTTCAACAATGAAAATATTGAAAATATTACGAAATTAGAGTATGAATACAAATACAAGCAACAATTAGATTCTGCAAGCATTAGAGAGTTACAATTGACAAAAACAGTAACAGCGACAAACAAAGATTTAGAAGAATCTAAACAGAACTATTTATGGGCAATCATTGGTTTTTTGGCTGTTTCAATACTTTTAGGAGGTGTTATATTCTATTTAAAATTTAGAAATGTGAAATCTGAAACTCAAAATATAATTATTGAGCAAAAGTTATTGCGTTCGCAAATGACACCTCATTTTATCTTTAATTCTCTTTCTGTATTACAAGGGATGATATTAAATAAAGAAAGTAAAAAGTCAGTTGTTTATCTTTCTAAATTCTCAAAATTATTGCGTATTATTTTAGAGAATTCAAGAGATAAAATGGTTTCACTAAATCAGGAATTGACTGCAGTCGAAAATTACCTAGCGCTTCAAAATTTAGAAAGTGAATCTTATAAATATACTGTTAAAGTAGATGATACATTAGATAAATCGCTGTTTGAGATTCCACCAATGCTTATACAACCGTTTGTAGAAAATGCTATAGAACATGCTTTTGTTGACCAAAAAGAAGTTAAAAAAATAGATGTTTATTTAGCATATATAAATAAAAAAATAATTTGTACCATTACTGATAACGGTATTGGTATTGACTCTGAAAAAATAACTAAAAATCGACATAAAAAATCGTTAGCAACGACCATAACTTCTGAACGATTAAAAATGCTATCTAACGATTTAAAAATAAAAGGTTCAGTAACTATTGAAGATCGACAAAAAGACAATGAGCAAGGAACAATAGTTACTTTAGTTATTCCACATAAAATACGTATAAAATAATGAAAGCACTAGTAGTAGAAGATAAGGAATATATTAGAAAAGGGTTGCTTAATTTATTGCAGTTAATAGACACCAATGTGGAAGTAATTGGTGAATGTGAATCTGTAAAAGATGCAGTTGTTGTAGCAAATTCTTGTAAACCTGAATTAATATTTTTGGATATTAATCTTATAGATGGTACTGCTTTTGATTTTTTGGATCAAACAACAAACTTAAATTTTAAAGTTATATTTATTACCGCTTATGAGGAGTTTGCTCTTGATGCGCTTAAAGCAGGAGCTGTGGATTACCTTTTAAAACCTGTAGATGTAGAAGAACTTGAAATAGCATTAGAAAAAGTTAAAAACTTACCTATTGCAGAACAGCAAAAACAACTAAAAACTGTAAAAGAGGTATGGAATAATGAAGATTCTAAATTAATACTATCACTTCATGATAACTTTCAAGTAGTTGATTTAAATGAACTACTATATTGTGAATCGGATAAAGGATATACTACTTTTTATTGTAGTGATGGTAAAAAATATATGGTATCCAAAACTTTAAAGGAGTTTGAAGAACGACTTACTTCTGCTAATTTTATTCGTCCGCATCAATCGTATATGGTGAACTTAAAGTTTATTGATAAATACGAAAAATCTGGCGTTATTTATTTGAAGAATGGCAAGAAAATCCCAGTATCCTCTCGGAAAAAAGATCACTTTGTAACAACATTTTTAAATTGGAATAAAAACTAAATTTATTGCTTTTACGGATATTCTTTCAAGTATCACGCTTATTTATTCTTACCCCTCAGAAATAGTTTCTCTATTTTTTACTTCGCTATTTCCATTTAGATTTACACATCAAAACAAATTTAAATGGAAAATATTCAATCAAAATTAGGTCAAGGAGGACTGCTACTTGCAGCCTTAGGTATTATGTCTATAGTACTCTCAATTTTTAACTACAACATTAGATTACTTGCATGGGTAGATGCGTGGGGTAACACTATGGGATGGGTGATCAGAATTGCTTTAATACTAGGAGGAGGAATTTTATATTTCTTCTTTGGAAGTTATGATGATGATGAATAAAACTATAAACTAAAAACAATCAAATGAAAACATTAAAAAGTTTAGCAATCGTAGCAATATTAATGACAGCATTAATTTCTTGTGGAGGAGGAACAAGTAAACAGCCAGCAAATGCAGAAGGTTTTGCAGCAATAGAAAAGGAAATAAAAAGCAAATTTGGAGAAGATGCTTATTACACCGATTTAACAATTACTTACAATAAATCTATAGGAAATATTATAGGCGTTACTGTAACTAAAGATCCTAGTTCTTTAAAAATGGGGCAGTGGAATTCAACACAAGGAACTTGGAAACAAAATCAAGAGATCTCTCTAGAAGTGCCACAAGGAACAAAAGCGGAAGACTTTATGTTTCAGTTAGATGACAAAATTAACCTCTCAATATTGGGGGAATTAGCAGAAAAGGCAAGTGGACAATTAATAACCGAAAAGAATATTGAAAACCCAACGTTGTATATGGCTTTTGTGAAATTTCCAAAAAATGGAGATATCTCTAAAACTGAATATACCGTAATGCTGAAACCAGAAAACGGAGGAACTACATTTACTTTTAGACATGGAATAAATGATAATTCTATAAAAATGAACAATTAAAATATTTAAAAATACTTATTAAATCAATCTATAAATTTAAACAATATGAAAAAAGCATTCAAAATTACCAATTTAATAATACTGTCCTTATTACTAGTAACTTATAGTTGCAATAACGACGATGACGTAGTACTTATAAACCTTCAAGATTTAGAAGTAACAATTGATGAAAACCCAACTGTTGGACAAGTAATTGGTACAATTCAAAGCGATAGTAGTAGTTCATTAACTTATAGTATTGAATCCCAAACTCCAATTGGAGCTTTAAGTATAAATACAAGTTCAGGAGAATTAACTGTTTTAGATGCTGCTTTATTTGATTTTGAAACAAACCCAGTAATTACTGCAACAGTTTCTGCTGATGAGGCTGAAAATACTGTAATAGTAACAATTAACCTTACCAATTTGGAAGTGACTATTCAAAATTTTGGAGTCGACATAAATGAAAACCCTACAAATGGGCAATCTATTGGTACTGTACAAACCAATGGAACCGGAACTTTAAATTTTAGTATTGCATCACAAACACCAGCAGGAGCTTTAGCTATAGATGCAAGTACAGGCGAAATAACTGTCGCTGATGCAACATTATTTGATTTTGAAACAAATCCAACAATAACAGCAACAATTTCTGATGAAGAAGCTACAAATACAGCAACTGTAACTATCAACCTTGTAAATGTAAATGAGATAACAATGCAAGATTTAACAGTAGCTATAGATGAAAATCCAATAAATGGACAATCTATTAGTACAGTTCAAACTACTGGAGGTACAGCGTTAAATTTTAGCATTGCATCACAAACACCAGCAAGTGCTTTAAGTATAGATGCAATTACAGGAGAATTAACCGTTGCCGATGCTACGTTGTTTGATTTTGAAACAAACCCAATAATAACTGCAACTGTAAATGTTGATGATGCAATAAATACAGCTATAGTAACAATTGATCTTAATAATGTAAATGAATTAAGTATTCAAGACTTTAGTACAACGATAGATGAAAATCCAACAAATGGAGATTCTCTGGGAACTGTTCAAGCAACTGGAGATGGAACTTTAAGTTTTAGCATATCTTCTCAAACACCAGCAGGAGCTCTAAGCATAGATGCAAGTACTGGAGAATTAACTGTATTAAATGCAACTTCATTCGATTTTGAGTCAAACCCTACAATTACGGCTAATATTTCAGTTGATAACTCAGTAAGTACAGAAGCTGCTACAGCAACAATTAACCTGAATGATTTAGCAGAACCTGCAACAATAGGTGATTTTAGAGATGGAGGAGTCGTATTTTGGGTAGACCCTACAGACAACAATCATGGTTTAGTAGTTGCAGTAAACAATCAAAGTTTTGGGGCACCTTGGGGTTGTCAAGGTATAACAGTATCACCTACTTATTCAGATATTGGTAGTGGAGCTGCAAATACAGTTTTAATTGAGGCTATTTGCACTACACCAGGAACTGCAGCTGATTTTGCTGCTAACCTGAGTTTGAATGGTTATAATGATTGGTTTTTACCAAGTAGATTTGAATTGAATGAATATTACACAAACAAAAACATAGTAAACGCGACTGTCTTAGCAAATGGAGGTGCAATACCAAATCAATTTCATTGGAGTTCTACGCAATCATCTAGTAATCTTGGAGCTTTTGTTGTCAACCTAACTACCGGAACTTCGGGTAGCGCAGGTAAAAATTCCAACTATGGAGTAAGAGCAGTACGAGCATTTTAATAGATTTATACAATAATAAATTAGAGAGCCACACTACAAGTGGCTTTCTAGTTAAAAATAATCAAACAAATGGAAAACTTAATTGAAATTAGAAAAGAGTATAACTCGTTAGATAAACTTTGCAATTATTTAAAAACAGCATCAACTTTTGAATGCTCAAAAGAATATGATATTTGGGAGCAAAGAGTAGATAATAATGGTCAAATGGCACAATGTATTGTTGTCAAAAAAAGTGGAATGCATGCAATAAAAGTATTTTTTGCAAATGAAAGCACTGTAAAAATTAATTATATTATACCAAATAAAGTGATGCATGCCTATTTTGGAAAGAGCGTAAAAGCACGCAGAAATATAATGGAGATTGTTGCAGGAGTTATAAAACAAGCTGTTTTAGCAGCTCCACAGAAAAAAGTCTTTGAAGAGTTAGAGAAGATTGTTGAAAAAGCGGCTGCATAGGTAACTCAATTATAAATCATTGCCTTTTAAATATTAATATATTTCACTACAAACACTATGAAATTCTATAAACTAGCAACTATGTTATTGATTTTCATAGTGTTTTCCTGCAAGAAAGAAGAAAAGGATACAGTCTTTAAGATTTATCATTTAAAGCCTAACAGCGTATATACAACAGTAGATTCTTTAGTTATAAATGGAAGTTATTCTAAAAGGAGAAATGATTTTTTTGTTGTGAAAAATTATGATATAAATAACGAACAGCACAAAATTAAAATAGACAGTTTTGTTTTGAATCAAATTAAAAAAGGTACGTTTTTAACAAAAAACAAGAATAGCAGTTTGTCATTGACTTTTTTTAAATACGGCAATGGCATTGATGAAAATACTAAACATGAATATGATACTGATTATACAATCCATAATTTGTTTTCTTACAAAAAAGAAATCGGCAGCTTTTACTTTAATAATAGATTTGGATATGAAGGTTCAAACTATCGAATTTCGTCTGAAAAACTAAATTCCGACAAGAGGGAAATTATAACTAATTATTATAAAGAGTTTGATTCTATTTTAGAAGAAAACCTAGATATTACAGGAGAATATGAGTTAATAAATGGTAAAACGCATATTATTGATTCTGACACCAATAAGATTCATAAAGGAGCAATTATTATTGAAAAACTATCTGAAACCGATTTTGGTTTTTATGCTGCCTATAAAAGAAAAAAAATTACACCTATTGGTGATTTTGGAGTTTTAAGAAATTTTATTGGGAACTATTATAATATTGCAATATGTGATGAAGATTGGGTAGAAGGCTATACAAAAGAGGATTTCACAAACGGTATCTACTTACACAATGAAGTAATTATTAAAAAGAAAGGGGATTTATTAGCTATAATTAGATATGGTGGTAATTTTAGAAATTATATGCTGTATAAGAAGAAGAAACCTAAAAGTAAGTTTAATGTTTCTTTAATTAGAACATTAAAATCCTCTAGATTAGAATATGATGAATTTCTTTTAGAATATAAAAAGGCGAAGAATTGCGATGAGAATAAATTAGATATACAGTATGTTTTTCAAGATAACATATACATAACAAAACACCAACACAAAGAAGATTATGCTAGTTTTGAAAAATCACACTCTTTTCAAAACTCACATCAAAACGGTAGGTTTGTTAAAAAGGATTCAATTTTTATGATGCAATTAAACAGCAATAAATAACATATAAACAATGACTATTTTAAAACAATTTCTAGCCTATTTGTTCTGGATAGGAGTTTCATTTATAGCTGCTTTTGGATATATAAGGATTATTTTAGGACCAGAACCAGGTACAAAAAGTGGATTTTTAGCATTCTTATATTTATTAATTCGCAATGCTATCATTGTAGAGTTAGTACCAATCATTGGAAGTATAATAGCAGTGCTGTATATTCTTACTGATGTTTTTTATCTTAAAAAGAAACTTAAAAATAATTTAAAAGGAATAATCATTCGATTTATATCGATTATAGTCATAACACTTGCAGTAGGAGTAATTCATTATTTATTGGAGAAAGTTATTGATGTCATATAAAAGGATAATACAAATGAATTACGGCAACAACAAAAAACAACCTAAATAATTAAAAAATGAAAATTCAATACATTATAATTCTAATAACACTATTTTCTTGTTCGCTAAGCACAAAAGAAAAGAACGCGGTTGTTGATAGTCCAACGATTGCGGCAAATAAGATCAATGAAATTATCGACAAAAAGGAAGAAGTGGAATACTCAAAACCTAATATTGAAGAATCAGAAGATAATTCAGATTTAATTAGAAGAGTTTTATACAAAGGAACTTTAAATAAAACAATAAAAATTTCTTTGTATATAAATGAGCAAGTGCATCCTTGTGGAGGAAATTTAACAGTGCTAAATGTAATGTATAAGTATGATAATCAGGATAAATGGTTGCTATTGAATGTCACAGCCGATATGCTGAAAAAGAATTACTGTATGGTTGAAGATAATTTTTCAGGTGTTTTATTTTTAGATGAAGACGAAAATTTTTTAAACGGATATTGGATAAGTCCAGATACAAAAAAGCAATATAAAGTAGAATTAAAAGCAGATTTAGAATTTGATGAGTCAGCAATTGAAAAATTAGATGAAATTCTTTTTGATGATTTAATTTTCAATAAAAATGATTGTTAAATTACTTAATTTTGATAATGAGACAACTAAACCAAAAATGTAATTACTTAACAACCTTTCAATATATACTCATTGTATTAACATTGTTTTCTTGTACTCAGAAAACTAAAGAATCAAAACCCATAATTTTATCAGTTGCAGACGCTGTTGATGCTATACAAGATTTATCTAGTAATTTAACAATCAGTTTTAATAAAATATTGGAGGAGTTAAGGGCTAAAGCATTTCCATTAATTGATTCAACTAGTTTTAATAATTTCAATAATAATAATAATAATAATAACTTTTATAACAAAGAAGAAATCAAAACCCTTCAACTCGAAAAAATATATTCTAGTTTTGAAGAAGGAGATAGTAATTTTAAAGCAACTGCATCATACAAAGTTAATTTTTCAAAAAACTTTAATTCAATAGTTATAACGATACTTTTAGGTGATAATACTATGGAATCTGTACTCATTAATTACGATCTTAATGGTGATATGATTGATTATGAAGTCATTTCTTACGATGAAATTGTAGATGATTGGTTCAAGTCAAAAATTGAATCTAAAATGGAAAGTAATATAATAACTGTTAATCACATTAATTGGTCCAACGATGATAAACATGAGGAGTCTACATTTTTTAAAATAGAAGAAAACGGAAAAATAGAACATCTTTCTCAAGAAGAAATACACATTGAAAGTGTGATACAACAACTAAATTTAGATAAGTTTAAAATAAAAAAGAATTTAATAGTTGCTAAAGTTCAACCTAATAATAGTGACGAAACTATAGTTGTAATCCCTGAAATAGCAGGAACTGATAATGGATACGATTTTGAACTTAACAGTCATATTGTATTAATAAATAGTAATACAGGAAAGATAACGCATCGCTATTATGAAAGTTCATATTCAAGTGAATGGGCTTCAGATGCAGTAGTATTATCAGAAATTAAAATTGATACAGCGCCTTACATAGTGTCTAAGGAAACAAGAGCCTTTGGCATACGAATATATCGTTTAAACATGTCAAAAGCTAATCCGTATAGTAATGAACATATTTCTTTGTTTGTTAAATCTGGTGACTCTTTGAAAAAGGTATTGCATAATTACGATGTTATGATTTCTGGTGGCGAATGGGATACAAACTGTTATGGAGAGTTTGTAAAAGAAGAAAAATTATTGGTTATATCAGACAATATGACAAACGGATACTTTGATATTCTAGTAAAAAACAAAATTACTGATACGAAAGCCGATATAGATGAAAATGGTGATTGTGAAGCAAAAGATATAATCACAACACAAAAAACACTATTAAAATTTAACGGTGAAAAGTATAATTAAAACTTGGAATAATGTTCGTTTAGTTGAATGTTTTTGAGCGTTTCCCATACTTTATGTATATAATCTTTTGGTGAGAACTTGAATAGCAGCACTGTCTTTTTTTCTTTTTTATAATAATGACTTTCTATGAGTACATTTAATACAATCCGTTTGTTGGTCGCAAAATGATCGTAAGTATCTACCGAGCCTTTAAAAAAAGTAGTTCTTTTCTTTCTTTTGGTTTTACTAATTGTTGCAGTTGCTTTTTGATCTACATTATTAGTTTCAGTAACATTATTTAAACCATCAAAGTATTTTTCTAAATTAGAGGTTAATTCGGTTGCGGTAATTTCTCTGTCAATATCTATACTCCACGCGTAAGTATAAGTCCAAAAAAAATCATGGCCTATTGTTCGCCAACCTTTTGGTGGAAATCGTACTTCTGCAACTCCTTCATAATTTATGTTCTTTGCAAAACGAATTGGAAAAGGAAACATTTCTTTCCCCCAAGTGCTGTCTAATTGTATCAAATTTTCTTTTTCTACTTCCTGTCCAACAACAAAAGCAGTAAAAAATAGCAAAATAATAAAGAGTAATTTTTTCATAGAGTTATAATTTTATTAGCATTTAGGTTGTGTTACTTTAAATTCCCCGTTTTTTGAAATGATTGCAAAAGGTAATTCTTCTAGAGTACATCTTGGCTCTATTACAAATTTAATTCTTCCAAAAACTTGAAAATCTCCTTTTGAGATTACATGTAATGGCTGTCTATAGGTTGTGTTTGTTTTTATCCAATTTACCTTTGTGTCACTATAAGCACTAGAACCACAACCACTTTTAGGCTTTGGAGTTTCTATATGCGCATCTACAAAGTCAATATCAGTATAACTTCCTAAATCCATATAAAATTGTTCTTTTAAATTTCTTGTATTGTGTGGAGATGCAAAATGGGAGCCGTTTTTCAGTTCCATTTTTACAACTAAGTTGAGTTTGTTTTCAGTTGTAGTTTCAACATCAATATGTATGTTGTATTGAGCATCTTCAATATAAATTCCAGAAGTTTCTACGTTGTTTTCAATCTTGTTTGGGTCTATACTACTTGAAGTAGTAAATAACAATAATACTAAGATAATTAATTTGTTCATAATCTGTTGTTTTAAAAGTTTCAGTAAAACTAGTATAGATGCAGTGTTGAAGTGTCAAAAAAATGTAAAAGAAGTGTCAACAATTGTAAAAAGTCATAAAATTGTATGTTATTTACATTCAATATGAGCAAAAAAACGATTTATATTTACACAACCATTATTATCTTTTTATTCTTAGGATGGTTTTTTTCTATGTCTGATAAAAAGAATGAAGATTTTTCTGAGCATGTAAAAGTTTCTTTACGAGAAGTTGGTCATCAATTGTTGCTTTCCAATAATGATAGTACAACAGTAGTATTACCAATTAAAGCACTTTCGAAATCTAAATACATACTTTCTTTTGAAAACGAACTCTCATTCTTGCCAAATCATTTGGTTGCTATTGTTAAAGAAAGTTTTGATAAAGCACAATTGCCTGAGCAGTATCGTGTTTCTGTACTTCAAAAAAGTGGTGGAGAAGTAGCTTATAGTTATGAAATGAACTCCAATGAAGAAAACACAATTATTCCTTGTTCTGGAAGGCATTTGCCAGAAAACAACTATGTAATTGAAGTTTCATTTTTAGAAGTGAAAGCAAACACCTTTTATAACCAATTGTTTCTTTTTGCTTTATTGTTAGTGTTATTGCTGTTTTTATTACAATTGATAAAAACCAAAAAGCCAAAACCAAAAACCTCTCAAAAAGTAGGAGGGAAGTTCCTTGCGATTGGAAGTTTTAAATTTTATCCAGAGCAAAACAAATTGGTAAAAGCCGCACACGAAATAGGATTGTCTAGAAAAGAATGTGAATTGCTAACAATATTTATTGAAAAGCCGAACGAAATAATAAAACGCGATGAATTGATTAAAAGAGTTTGGGAAGACAATGGAGTGATTGTAGGACGTAGTTTAGACACATTTATATCTAAGCTGCGTAAAAAATTAAAAGAGGATGACTCTATTAAATTAACCAACATACATGGTGTGGGCTACAAATTGGAACTCGATTATTAATTCTTTTTGTTTTGCTAAAAACAATTCATATTTGAAATCACAGATTAACTAAAATAGATATAACTAAATAGAACAATAACGCAAACAACAATTCCCGTGATGCGTAAATAACGCCAAGGCTTTATGTCAACTTGTTTTGTGTAAGGCAATTCGAAAGCTGTTGAACGAGGTTTTAGTTTACCTATGATTAACATAATAATAATGTTTAACACAAAAAGAATGGCCATTACGTGTAAAAAGTGAGGATATTCTTCAGCACCAAATACAAATGGTTTTAAGATAAATTGAGAAATACTGTATAGAATAACTCCAGAGAACATAGCAATTTTAGCTGCTATTGCTGGTACGTATTTAGTAAAATAACCTACCACAATAATTGTTAAAATGGGAATAGAGTAGCATCCGTTAATTTCTTGTAAATATCCAAATAATCCGTCAGGAGCATTGGCGATTAATGGAGCAATACACATTGATAGCACTGCGAGTAGAATACCAAATGATTTTCCTGCTTTTACTACTGTTTTTTCACTAGCATTTTTATTAAAATGCGATTTGTAAATATCCAACCCAAATAAGGTTACAGAAGAGTTTAATGCGGAATTAAAAGAAGATAAAATTGCGCCGAATAATACTGCTGCAAAGAACCCAACAAGACTAGGAGGCAACACTTTTTTTACTAACTCAGGATATGCTTCATCTGGATTTTCTAAAGTTTCACCGAAAAAATAAAAAGCAATTATTCCAGGTAGTACAACAATTAATGGACCCAATATTTTAATAAAAGCCGCATAAATTAATCCTTTTTGTCCTTCTTTTAAATTTTTAGCACCTAAAGCTCTTTGGATAATCGCTTGATTGGTTCCCCAATAAAATAGCTGCACTAACATCATACCTGTAAAAATGGTTCCAAACGGAATTGAAGATTTTTCACCTCCAATTACATTGAATTTTTCTGGTGCTTTTTCCATCAATAGAGAAACACCATTAAAAATATCACCATCACCTATTATAAGAAGACCAAATACAGGAATCATCAATCCTCCAATTAATAATCCGACCGCATTGATAGTATCAGAAACAGCAACAGCTTTTAAACCTCCAAAAATGGCATAGATAGACCCAATAATTCCAATTCCCCAAACGGTAATCCAAAGTGCTGTAGTTTTGCTTACGTTTAATAATTCAGGAACATTAAACATGCTGTTCAAAGCCAACGCTCCAGAATACAATACTATTGGTAATAATACAATTACATACCCAGATAAAAACAATCCAGATGTAATGGTCTTAGTCATTTTGTCAAAACGGGTTTCTAGAAATTGAGGTACAGTTGTAATTCCTCCTTTTAAGTAACGAGGTAATAAAACAACTGCTGTTATAACCATTGCAATTGCGGCTAATGTTTCCCAAGCCATTACTAAAATTCCTTCTTTAAATGCGGCACCATTTAAACCAACAATTTGTTCAGTAGAAAGATTGGTAAGTAATAAAGAACCTGCAATTACTACTCCTGTTAGACTTCGTCCGCCAAGAAAGTATCCGTCGGAAGAATTTTCGTCAGTTTTTCTAGTTGCAAAATAAGATATAACGGCAACTGTAATGGTAAATAATAAAAACGCTAGAATTTGCATGATTAGTTTGTTTTTGGATGAATTGTAAAACTGTAATTGTATTTTTTATTGGCTGGAATTGTGTATTCAGGATGTACTAAACGTCCCCAAGATGTATCGCCTCCAACTCCCATTTGTAAAAAGTCAATATTCCATTGAATTGTTTCTCCTAGTTTAATGTCTGCTCCGTGTTTTTTGGTAACAGGAACTAATCCACTTGCAGATTTTCCTCCTTCTTCACTATTAAAATCAATTTCTTTCATTTCAAACGGCCAAACCGAAGTGCTTAATAATTGTGGAGCAGTTACTTTTAGATTAATTTTATTTGAAGAAACTTCCATCCAGCGAACATCAGTTTTGTTTCCGGTTTCCTGCGGACGAGAGTAGGAGTGAAACTGTTCTTTGATTTTACCAGAATAGACCCCTATTTTCTGTCCAGTTTTTCTATCTGAATAACTTTCATTAGGTCCTTTACCGTACCAAGAAGTTTTTGTAAAACCTTTATCTAATTGGATAAACATTCCTATTCTAGGTATATTTGGTAAATTTTTTCTTATTGGAATGTAAGTGTAGTTTACATTTAATGCACCGTTTTGTAAAAGTTTATATTTGACAATAACTTTTGCTATATCTTCAGGAAGGACATAAGCAACACTAAACTCAACATTTTTGTTTTTTAGTATTGGTTTTTTAACTAAAGTAGGAACTAAATTATAGGATGCATTTTGCCATGTTTTTGCCCATTTAGGCATTCCATTTCCTAAGTCATTATCTGTAGGAGGACGCCAAAAATTTGGTTTGATTGTTAGATTAGAGCCTATTATAGTTTGATGTCTATATCCCCAATTTAAAATGACTCCTGTACTTTTATCGACATGTAATATTGTTTTCTCATCCCAAATTTCATGAATGCTTGATTGTGAATGTATTTTATAGTCAACACCTACTTGACCGATAGGTTGATCAGTTTTTCTTCCTTTTTGTAAAATGAATTGGTCCCAAGCAATTTCATGACCTTTTGGAATTGTCTGTGTAGCGGTTTCTTGAACTAAACGATATTCTAAGATGTACTCATTTTCTGAATCAAGATTCAATGGTAATTTTTCAATTTTCCAAGATTTTTTTTCTTGAGGTTTTATATTTATCCGAATTCCAGTTGCGGTAATTGAATCTTTACCGTTTTTTAATAAACGCCATTCAAGAGTTTTATCAGAAAAATCAGCAAAGAAATTTTTGTTAGTGGCCTCAACAATTCCATTTCCTAAATACTTAAATTGAATAGGTTCATATACTTTTTTTACTTCTGATAAGTGTGGATGAGCATTTCGATAAGGATCTACTAAACCATTATTTAAAAAGTTTCCATCAGTTGGTAAATCAGGATGATAATCATGTCCGTAAGCTAAATAAGGCTTTCCGTTTTTATCTTTGTATTCTAACGATTGATCTACCCAATCCCAAATAAATCCACCTTGTAAATTGTCATATTTTTCAATGATATCCCAATAATCTTGCAAATTTCCAACTGAATTTCCCATCGCATGCGCATATTCAATCATAATTGAAGGTTTGTCAGATTTTGACTTTCCGTGTTTGATTAAATATGCTGGTTTTGGATACATTGGGCAATATAAATCGGTGTAATCTTCTTTTCCTGCAGGCTCGTATTGTACAATTCTATTATCATCTTGCTCTTTTAACCATTTGTAAGTAGTTCTAAAGATTTCACCTTCTCCTGCTTCGTTTCCTAATGACCAAGAATAAATAGAAGCATGATTTCTATCGCGATAATACATGCGTTTTGTACGCATCATATGTGCAGGTAACCAACTCATTTCATTACCAATTTGTGTTTCCTCTGAAATCGCTAACGGATGACTTTCAATATTTGCTTCATCAACTACATACAAACCGTATTTATCACATAAATCTAACCAATAAGGGTCATTCGGATAATGAGCAGAACGCACAGCATTAATGTTGTTTTGTTTCATTAAAGTAATGTCTTTCAACATTGATTCTTTTGAAACTACATGACCAGTGAACGGATCAGTTTCATGCCTATCAACTCCGCGTATATAAATTGCTTTACCGTTAATTAATACTTGTGAATTTTTAATTTCAACTCTTTTAAAACCAATAGGTTTTTTAATGAATTGATTGTTATCTAGGGAAATAGAAAGTGCATACAAATTCGGAATTTCTGCCGACCAAGATTTTACGTTTTTGATAGTTTTAATTACATTAACTTCTAAAGTTGAATTCGCAGGAACTGTTACCGTTTTAGTTTCTTTAAATTCATCTTTTAATGAAACAAAAACTTCTTTGGAAACCTCTTTATTAGTGTTATTTGTAATAGAAATAGTTCCATTAAAAATTCCGTTTTTATACGAATCATCTAATGTCGTTTTTGCGTGATAATCTGAAATGAAAACTTTAGGTCGTGAGTATAAATATACATCACGTTCAATACCACTCATTCGTAACATATCTTGACTTTCTAAATAACTTGCGTCAGACCAACGGAACATTTGAAGAGCAATTAAGTTTTTACCTTTTTTTAGATGTTCTGTAATATTGAATTCAGCAGGAGTTTTACTTCCTTGAGAATAACCAACATATTCTCCGTTGATGTAAACATACATTGCTGATTTTGCCCCTGCAAAATGCAAGACAATGTCTTGTGATAAGAAGTCTTTGGTTAAATTAATCTCTTTGCGATACGTTCCAACAGGATTGTAATCTGTTGGTGCATCAGGCCATTTGGTAGTAAAGGGATAGCGTTCATCTAAATAAATTGGATGATCATATCCTTCTACTTCCCAATTTGCTGGAACAGGAATAGTTTTCCAATCAGAATCGTCATAAACCATGTTTTGAAAAGTCGTTGGACGTTTTTTAGGGTCTTTTACCCAATGAAAATTCCAACTTCCATTCAAATTAAAGAAACGTTGTGAATTTTCTTTTTCTGAAATATCTGGATTTTCAAAAGCAAAAAAAGTTGCTCTTGGAGGTAGTTTATTCTCTTCAAATATTTGATGATTGAAATGGTTTTTCTGTTCTGCAACTTCTGTTAATGGTTTCTGTTTACAAGAGAAACTTACTATAGAGAGTAGGAGTATGGTCGTTATTTTTTTCATTAGTTGTATGTTATGTAATCTTCAGTAAATATTTTTTTCAAATAATAAATTAACTCCTCAGCATTTTCTTTAGTGAAGATAATAGGAGGTTTTATTTTTAGCACATTATGATCTGGACCGTCAGTACTCATTAAAATACCATGATTTTTCATTCTATTTGCTAAATAATCGGTTTGTTTTGCTAACGGATTCATTTCTGAATCTACCAATTCAATTCCTAAAAATAATCCTTGACCGCGAACATCTCCAATAATTGGAAATTCTTTGGAAAGTTGTTTTAATTCAGATTTTAAAAACTCACCAACTTCGAGTGCATTTTCTTGTAGTTTGTCTCGTTTAACTGTTCTCAAAACTTCAGTTGCAATTGCACAGGAAACAGGATTTCCTCCAAAAGTGTTAAAATATTCCATTCCGTTTGCAAATTTATTAGCAACTTCTTGAGTACATGCAACTGCTGCAATCGGATGTCCGTTTCCTAAAGGTTTTCCAATAGTCACAATATCTGGTACAACATTGTGTAACTGAAATCCCCAAAACGTCTTACCCAAACGACCACATCCTACTTGAACTTCATCAGAAATACATAAACCACCAACTTTTCGGACTGATTTATAAGCTTTCTCTAGAAAACCCTCAGGCAATTCTATTTGTCCACCACAACTAATTATTGGTTCTATAATAAATGCACCTACATCACGTCCTTTTTTATGAATAATGTCGATTTGTTTTTGAACTTCTTCTGCATATTTATCAGCAGTATTTTCACCTCGATATTTACCTCTAAAAGCATATGGTAGTGGAAAAATATGAGTGTGCTCTGGTGCACCTTTTCCACCTTTACTATCAAATTTATATGAACTGATATCAATACACATGTTTGCGTTTCCATGATAGCCAATTTCACTAGCAATTATATCTTTTTCTCCAGTAACCGCTTTTACCATTCGTATCGCCAATTCATTGGCTTCACTTCCAGAATTCACAAAATGTAAAACGTTTAATTCAGGAGGTAATGTTTCTATAAGTTCTTTTGCTAAAGCGTTAATATTGTCATGTAAATAGCGTGAATTGGTATTGATAAGCGCCATTTGTTCTTGTCCTGCCTTAACAACATTGTAATTTTCATGTCCTACATGGGCAACATTGTTTACAGTATCTAAATATTTGCGTCCATATTGATCCATTAAATATTGACCTGCACCACGAACCATTTTAATAGGAGTTTTATATTGAAGACTTAAACTCTTCCCTAAATGTTGTTTTCGATAGTTAATTAATTCTTCATTAGAAATAGTATCACTATGCTGTAGAGATTTTGATTTAAATAATAAATTAGGATTTGGGCAAATGCTTTTCCAAACATCTATTTGACTATAATAGGTAACTCCAGGAAAATCTGAAGTATAATCAAAAAGGGATAATAGCACTTGAAAATGAAGATGAGATGCCCAATTTCCGTTTTCAGAAGGGCTTCCTAATTCTGCAATTTTGGCTCCTTTTTTGATAAGATCTCCAGTCTTATGTTTTGTGGCAGATGTAATACTTAAATGACCATATAAAGTGTAAAACTCAAACCCTTCAACCCTATGTTTTAATACAACTAATCCACCATATTCTTTATCTCCTTCATCATTCACAGCAATAACTACTTCACCGTCTAAAAGTGTATGAATAGGAGTGTGTGTTGGTAACCAATAATCAATTCCTAAATGAATACTTCTGCTTTCTCTTCCTTTGTTTCCTATCTTATCATAGGCTGTGGAAGTATATAAAGCACGTGGTTCTAAATATCCTCCTGCAATTATTTTAGTTGGAATTGTTTTTTGAAGTTGATTGATTTTAAACTGGAATACGTCTAAATCATTAAACTCTTCTTCATGTCCAATCCATTTACTAGAGACACTTAAATCTAAAGAATGTGCTTCGTTATTAGAAATACTTGAAAATATATCTGAAAGTAGAAACTGTTGTTTTGAAGTCCAATTTTCAAACACGTCTTGATTTGGATGTGCTGAAAATCCACATACTTCTCTAAAACTATATTCTGCAAAATCTGGGTGAATAGTATGCCATTTCTTGAGTAATTCCCAAGCAGGTTTCTCACTAATCAGTAAATATTCATTATCTGGTTCTTCAATTTTATTTATGGCAGACTTGGTTACAGAAACTACCAATCGCATGGCAATAGCAATATACAAATGAGACAATTCCTCTTCCTGTAAAGGAAAAGTAGTATGATAACCTTTAACAATTGGTAGTGCAGCGTCTAAAGGGTCGTTGTGATGCATAATACAATACGCACAACTAATAGCAAGGTCGTTTATCACTTGAGTATACAAGGCATCACCATAATCAATCGCTGCTTTTACAGTTGGATGTAATAAATCTTCAGAAACAATAACGTTATTATCATTTGCATCATTATGAACTACTGCTTTTCGGAGTTTTGAATACGTGTTTTGAGAGGTTTCAAACTGATGTTGAAAAGTAGAAAGTATTTCTTTTTCTTCTGAAGAAAATAAATGTAAATGCTCTTTTGTCCAAAGTGATTGTGCAACATCCCAAACAAATTCTCTATGTGCTTCTTGATGGTCAAATCCCTGTAAAGCTTGTGTTAATAAACCACATTGTTCTCCTAAACTAAAGCGTAAATTGTCTAATTGTGGATTGACACTACTCCAAACCCTTCCTGAAATCCAAGTTAATAACCTAATTTTTCGCTTTTTACTATCACTATCTAGAATTTCAGAAACTGTATTTCCATTTTTATCTTTTATTACTTTTGGAGCAATTAGATTTTTACCGCTGCTTTCAACATGCTGTAAAAGATTTTGCTGAAAATCTAAATAATTTTCATTTTCATTTGGACGTGATATTTTTAAAATATAGCCTTCTTCATTTTTGATTTTAACTCTAAAATTAAAATCCACTTCTCCAGGTAATTCAGATAAAGTTCCTTTAATATTATATATATCAAAAAGAATTTTTTCTGCTTGTTGAATCGATATTTTTATTGAGTTATAGTTCATTTCAATCTTCTTGTAATAACATGATAATATGTGCCGCACTCCAACTAAAATTTTGCGCATGTAAACCTTCTCCAGTTAACGGATGGTAATTTTCTCTTATGGACTTTCCTTTACCTAATATCCCTTCAGCACCTTTTAATATTTGAATTGTTGCTTTGTCTGCTTCCACATTGAAACCGTAATTACGTAATCCTTTTACTCCAAAATAGGCTTGATCTAGCCAATTTGGACCTCTCCAATAGCCTTTTAATGGATCAAATTTTTCATGGTCAGCACTCATTGTTTGAAAAGGTACTTTAGTGAAGAATTTTTGAGAATTCATCATTTTATTTTTAACGGATTCTGCTTGTTTTTGAGTTGCAGTATTTGCCCAAAGAGCAGTCCATGCTTCACTACCTTCTCCTTTTATAAAACTTTTTCCGTCAAGTGTAGTGTCATAAAACCAACCGTCAATTTCGTCATAAAATTGTGATTGAATTTTCTCTTTTAATTTTGTTACTTGATTTGTTAATTTCTCTGCATCAGTACTTTTTTGCAGTAACATTGCTATTTGAATTAAGTATAATTTTTCGGCATACAGATAAGCGTTTAAATCAACACTTTCTTGATCTAATGAATATGCCCCTTCTCCGTTTTTTAATATTTTAGAATTGTCAAACCGTATGGCGTTGTCCATACCGCTTTCCCATTTTGCTGCAACTAAACTTCCGTCAGTAGAGCCATATTCACAGAGTCCATCTTTGTCGTGATCACGTTTAACATACCACCATTCATGATATTTTTTCAACTTCGGATACATGTATTTTACAAACTCAAGATCTTTGTCTTTTTTATAAATTTTAGCTACTGCCCAAGCCGAAAGTGGTGGTTTTGTATCGCGATAGTTATGGTTCTCAATTAAGGTATCTCTATACACACAATCTGCAACGAAACCATCTTCGTTTTGAAACTCAAACATTAATTTCACCTGTTTTTTTGCCAATTCAGTATTGTAATAAGATAATCCTACTGCGTGTTTCCAAGAATCCCAAGACCAAAAACCGTTGAACCATCTATAGTGATAACTTGGAAATAAGCCTTCATGTTTTATTTCTCCAGCAGGAATACGCCAATTGTTTTGTAGTGTTAAATGTGCTTTTGCTAAAACTTGAGCATACATACTATCTTGAAATTGTGGCTTTCTATTTTTAATAAGAGACTTGATTTGTGAATTTTTTTCTTGTTTTCGAGTTAGTAAAATAGAATCAAAATTAGAAATCGATATTTGTTCCTGCTCTTCTTTCCAATCGTATTCTGGAAAAATAAAGGTTTGGGAAGTCGTAAGTTGAACTGCTTCTTGTTTTGCTAAATCTAATTTTATTAATTGAGTGTGGTATTGATTGTTTTTACAACTTTCTAGACTATTAGGGAACTGTAAATATCCTATAGCATCAGATTTTGAAGAAGTAATTTTTAATTGATTTTCAGAAGCTGAAAGTTTCAAACTGTCTGCTAAAATAGGATTGTTTTTCCATTGATATTCTATTGAAATAGTTGAATTAGATGTGTTTTTTATTTCAGATTGAATATATGCTGTATGTCCAGAGCCAAACACTAATTTTTGAGTGAGTTGAATGTTATTTGAAGTAAAAACTTGTTCTAAATGGCTATTATAACTTGTTGTAGTATGAGATTTCCAATTTTGATTTTTCACATCGAGATAAGAAAGATTTTTACTACTCCAAATACCATTTTGCTGGGTCATTAAAAAAGGACCTGAAAATCCAATTGTACTAATTGTATCTGGGAAACTATATGCAAACCAAGCTCCTTGATCAGAAAACATTAATCCAGATTTATCAAACTTCTTTGTTGGAGTTATTTGATAATTTAAAATGTTTTCGCTAAATTTTAAGTAGTCAAAATTTTGAGTTTGTTGCTCTTTTTGTTTACAACTTTGCGTGAGCAAAACTAAAACACATAAATATGAGAATAATTTAGTCATCTTAAATTAATTTTATTTTCCAGTTTATATTGTAAATTTCATTGGGATTTAATACTTGTAAGCCAAGTTTGTTATTAAAACTATTGGCAGGTCCAGTTTTTGGTTCAATAGCAATGTTATTTTTTATACTTGGTGTATAAACCTGTAAATAGTTTTCATCACTAGATGAGTTAATAAGAATATTGTATTCTGGAGTTTTAAATGATACTGAATTGTTGTTAAGAATATAGCAATCATCGAATGTTTTATTCTTAATCTGGATAATTTTTGGGGCTGAAATGTTTTCGATTTTTATGGGAATCATTTCTTTATCAAAAACTATTTTTTTGTCACTTTTTATAGTTAAAAAACTATCATGTAAATTCCTACTCCAAAAATAGGGGTGCCAACCAATATTAAATGGAAATGATTTTCTATCAATATTTTTTACAACAACTTCAATATTAATAGCGTCAAAAATTAATTTATAAGTTATAAGTATAGAATATTTAAATGGAAACCCTTTTGTGTTTTGTGTTTCATTAAATTCGAGAGTAACAGAGGCGTAATTCGCTTCTTCTTGTTCTTTAACTATCGTAAACTCTTTGTTGTAAACAAGACCATGAAGAGCGTTGTTTTCTTCTTTCAAATTAAGGTCTAATACATATTCTTTATTTTGGAAAGTATATGTTCCGTTTTGAATTCTATTTGTAAAAGGGAATAAAATTGCAGATGCATAAGAATCATTATAACTTAAAGTATTATTATCTTTAATTATTGATTTTTGATTTAAATTTAGAGCCTGTAAACTCCCTCCTAAATTTAAAGATATTTTCGCATAAGAACTATTGTCAGAGTTGCTAAGTTTTACATAATTTAACTCTTTAGTATCACTTTTTATATGTTCGATTTTAAACAATTTTTGAATTTTTAATAGTTAATGTTAAAGAGAGTTTCTTATTATTAGAGCATTAGCGTTTTCTTTTTGTAATTGTTCTTTATTCATTATCATGTGCGCTAATTGTTCCCCCATTTTATTAAAATCTGTTGAAATTGTTGTAATACCACCTTCAACAATTTCTTTCAATGGTGTATCATTGTATGAAATAATACCAATATTTTTAGCAAGTAATAAAGAGTTTATTTTAATTTTTTTTATAATTAGAATTAAATTTCTATCATCTGGAATTAAATAAACTTCACCTTTTTTTGGAGTTCTATTCTCTAATGTTTCTATCACTTCATAATTATAATTATTCATTTTGCAGAAAGATTCAAATCCTTTAAGCATTCCTGGAGGCTGCTTCTGTTCTTGAAAGAGTAAAATTAAAGTTTTATACTTTTTTAAAAGATGTAATGCTTTTACCAAGCAATTGAAAATATCTTTTTCAAAATTTTGATAAATAGCGGGATATTTTGATAAGCTTGGGTTAGATTGATCTAGAATATAAACTTTATCTTGAGGTATTTTTTCTATTATTATACTAGTATTTTTTAAGTTAGCAGGCATGATAACGTAATAGTTGTACTTCCCAATGTTGTCATAAATCAATTTACTAAAAACATCATTGTTAAAATGGTGAAAATAAATATCAACCTCTATTGTTTTTCCCAAAGTGCTTAAAAATGAATTATATAAATCTTCCTTAAAAGCATTGAGTTCATCAAATAACATGAAAATTTTTTGAGTGACATTTGTATTCTCACTAACTACATAATAACCTTTTCCAGGAATGGATTGTATAATTCCTCTTACTTTTAAATCATTATATGCTGTCAAAACAGTATCTCTCGAAAGCTTGTTCCTGTTTCTTACGCTGTTTATCGACGGCAGTTTATCTCCTCTTTTAAAATGACCACTTACTAAAGCTTCCTCAATTGAACTTATTATTTGTCTATATTTTGGAACTCCAGAATTTTCTTTAATTATTATAACACCCATGCAGCAAATATAGTAAAATAATTCGTAAAACAAACTGGTAGGTGCTGGTATGATAAACTGGTAGGTACTGGTTGATAAATTAAAATATTAATAATAAGTTTGCCTCGAATTTTAGTTTGTGTCTTGTGAAGTAAAAATGTAATCGCATGAGGTACAGTACTCTAACAAAATGATTTAATCATAAAAATATTAAGACTAATATGAAAGCAAAACAATTAGAGAATCAACAGTATTCAATTAGAATCTTATCATTAGCATTACTCATGTTTTTGATGTTTGTATTTTCAAACAGTGCCTTTGGTCAAAATGTAACCGTCAGTGGAAATATTGTTGATAAAAGTGGCGAGCCGCTCCCAGGAGCAACTATTGTTGTTAAAGGGAATGAAACGAAAGGAACTCAAACAGATTTTGATGGGAACTATTCTATTGAACTAATAGATACAACAGTAACCTTAGTGTTTCGGTTTTTAGGACATATATCTAAAGAAATTGAGGTGGGAAGTCAAACCGTTATTAATATAGTTCTAGAGGGAGATCCTGAAAGTTTGGATGAAGTAATAGTGGTAGGTTATGGTACTCAAAAGAAATCTGATCTAACTGGAGCTGTTTCTTCTGTGAAAGGAGAAGATATTAAAAAATTTGCAACTAGTACGGCTGCAGATGGATTGCAAGGTAATGTTGCAGGGTTAGTAGTTAGAAGAAGTTCAGGGAATCCTAGGGCTGGAGCATCAATTAATATTAGAGGTTTCAGATCTATAGGTGGAAATACGCCATTGATTATTATAGATGGAATTCAAGGTAATTTTGACTTGTTAAACCCTGATGATATAGAAAGTATTGAAGTTTTAAAAGATGGCGCTGCTGCAGCAATATACGGATCACTTTCTGCCAACGGTGTTGTGCTAGTTACAACAAAAACTGGAAGTAAAGATGGTAAGTTGAAAATAGACTATAGTTCTTATTATGGTGTAGATCAAATAAATAATACGCTTGATTTTGCAAATACATTTCAGTATTTAGAAATGGCTAAAAAGATTGAGGCTTCATCACCAGGATCTGCACCAACTTATATTAATGACACATTTTCTACCAATACAAATTGGATGGATGAGTTATTTGGTAACGGATCTATTCAAAATAATAATCTTACGGTTAGTGGTGGTACATCAGATTTAAATTTTTTGGTTTCTGCAGGACTTAATAAAAGAGATGGTATCTTAAAAGGTGAAAGTAGAAAAAAGCAACAAGTAAGAGCAAAAGTTAATGGTACTAAAGGAAGGGTGACTTTAGGAGCAAATATATATTATGTGCAAACAGATGATAATATTTTTGGAAGTAATTTAAACAGAGCTTATCAGTTGATGCCTATTATACCAGTTAGAGATCCTTCTAAGGATTCAGGTTTTGGCTACATATCTGATGACGATTTTAATGGTGTACCAGATCATACGAATCCAATTGGAGAAGATGCTTTTAATGATAATACTAGAAAAGAAAGAAATTTAGTTACAAACTTTTCAGGATCTATTGATATCATAGAAGGACTTAAACTAACAGGAAGAGTTGGAATTGAAAATGCAAATGTTAGTACTTATGATAGAATTAGACCTCATCGCGTTTCTAATAAAAGAGAAGTGGAATACCATTATGTAGAAGAATATAGAAGTGAGTATTTACAAACTAACTATGAAGGTTTTCTTAACTACGATAATACTTTTGGGAAACATACTATTGGTTTGTTAGCAGGTATATCAAAGCAGGATATTTCACTTAATTGGATTGGAGCATCAGTAGAAGGGAAGAAGATATTAGATGATGGAACAGAAGTTTCAACAGGATTTTTGGATTCGGCTTTTAACACACTTAATGCAGGATCTGATGGTATTCGTAATAATTACGGATCTGGTTGGGAAACTGCTAGACACTCTATTTATGGACGTGTTAATTATAGTTATGATAATCGTTATTTCTTGCAAGGTACTATTAGAAGAGACGGGTCGTCAAGATTTGGAGCAAGTAATCGTTATGGAGTATTTCCTTCTGTAGCAGCAGGATGGAAAATTAGTAGTGAAGATTTCTTTGATATTGATGCTATTAATTTCTTAAAATTAAGAACATCTTGGGGTAGATTAGGGAGTGAATCTAATTTAGGAGCATATGATTATGCGGTTAATACAGTTTCTGGATATAGATATCCATTTGGAACTAATGAACTTCAATCTTTAGGAATTACATTTAGAGATTTTCCAAATCCATCATTGCAATGGGAAACAACTGTTAATATAAATGTTGGTTTAGATTTTGGTCTTTTAGATAATCAACTTACAGGAGCTATTAATTATTATCAAAGGAATACCGAGGATATGATTATTCCTGCAATACCGCCTAATTCATCAGGATTTAATCCTATTTTTACAAATGGTGGAGATGTTGAAAATAAAGGAATAGAAGTTGAACTTAATTATAAAAATAGTTCTAAAGAATTTAAATACGATTTGGGGCTGGTTTTTGCTCATAATAAAAATGAACTTACCAAAGTTAACAAGGATACAGATACTTATACAGGTGATGCTACAACTCTAGATGGTAGCCCAGCAAATATCTCTAAATTAGGCCATCCAATCGGAAGTTTCTGGTTGTACCAAACAGATGGTATTTTTCAAAGCCAAGCAGAAGTTGATGCTCACAATGTTAATGGTGATTTAATCCAGCCACTAGCAGCACCAGGAGATATTAGATTTAAAGATGTTAATGGTGATGGTCAATTAAATGATGATGATTTGGTATATTCTGGCTCAGGAATACCTAAAGTAACACTCGGTTTAAACTTGTCAGGATCTTATAAAGGGTTTGACGCTTACGTTCAGTTTTATGGGGCATTTGGACAAAAAGGTTATAATACTATTAGGCAAAATTATGAAGCGAATGATAACTATAGAAATTATTTAGTTTCTGGACTTAATACCTGGACTCCAACAAATACAGACACAAATATCCCAAGAGCAGTTTTAGGGGATCCAAATCAAAACAGTTCAAAAAATTCAGATAGATTTTTAGAGGATGCTTCTTATTTAAGACTTAGAAATGTTCAATTTGGATATACATTACCATCAAGTATTACTGATAATTTAAACATTGGTAAGATGAGATTTTATATAAGTTTACAAAACCTTTTAACTATCACTGATTATTCAGGTATTGATCCAGAAATTGGAGGTACGTTAAATGCAGGATCCGATTTTGTAAGCTACCCTAATATTAAGACCTCTTTATTTGGGGTACAAGTTAATTTTTAAATTTAAAGAGAAATGAAAAATTATAAAAGCATAATATTTTGTTCAATGGCAGTTTTAGCATTGACTTTTACAGGATGTGACGAGGATGATTTGATTAAAGAATCGCCAGATGAATTAAACTCTTCCAATTATTGGGAAAGTGAAACAAATGCAAATTTAGCATTAACTACAGCCTATCAAAGGCTTAACGGTGGAACATGGAGTCATACAGAAGTTAACTATGTAGTTGAGAATTTCAGGTCAGATATGACAAAAGCCGGAGCAGATGTTATAGCAAATTATCCAGACCAGAATGCATTCTCTACATATAGTGTAGTTGATAATAATACTAGAATGCAAACCTATTGGAATAGGAGTTATGATGGAATAGCCGCTACAAATCAAGTTATTCATAACGTAAGTCTTATGACTGAAGATCAAATTGATTCTGACGCAAAAACTCGTATAATAGCTGAAGCGAAATTCTTAAGAGGGTATTTCCATTTTAGACTTTTAATGAATTGGGAACAAATAGTGATATTCGACTTCTTACCACAGTCAGGAGATGAATTGGCTCAACCGTTATCTACAAGAGAAGAGGCATGGATTGCAATTGAGAAAGATTTTTCTGAAGCAGCGAGTAATTTAACAATCAATTATCCAGATTCGGATAGAGGAAGAGCAACAAAAGGAGCTGCTTTGGCTTTTCTTGGTAAATCTCATTTAAATCAACTTGATTGGACTAGTGCAGCAACAACATTAGGAGACTTGATAGGTCTTGCTGAATATGAGTTAGCAGTAGATTTTAGTTCTCTATTTGATGGTAGTAATGAGGCTACTAATGTTCTTAACAAGGAAACTATTTTTGATATAGCTTATACTTTTAATGAAGTAAACGGAGGTAATGTAATATTTGCCGGTATTCCAAATTTTGCAGCAAGTGAAATGTGGGGTTGGGAAGCAATGTTGCCAACTCAAAAACTACTCTCTGAAATGAAAAATGAAGGACGAACATCTTCTGAGATTGGAACCGTTACAGGATTAAATAAATTTGACGATCGTAGTTATGGATCAATATTTTTTAATGATGATGACGTAGATATTTACGGAAGCAGTTACGAAGATTGGTTTGGCGTTGGTAATACAAAACCAGGCTGGAAAAAGTACTTACATAGAGATGAGTTGTACCCAAATAGTTGGAGATCTGATATAAACACTCCACTTATTCGCTACGCTGATGTGTTGTTAATGTATGCTGAGGCTCTAAACGAATCTGGATCTGGAGATCCTATACCATATATAAACGAAGTTCGAGCTAGAGCATTTCTTCCTTCAACAACTGCTGGTAATCAACAAGAAATACGAGAACAAATAATGCACGAAAGAGCAGTTGAATTTGCGTTAGAAGGTCAACGATTTTATGATTTGAGACGTTGGGGTAAAACGATTATGACAGATGCAATTTTAAATTCTGGTAAAATTGGAGCTAGTAATTTTGTATTTGAAGATGACGCTTTTCTACCTATACCAGCTAGTGAAAGATTAAATAATCCTCATATTGATTAGTTTAAATTAGATTATTTTGATTAATTTAAGAGCATCCCAACAGTAGTTATAAAAGTTGGGATGTTTTTTAAATTTTATAGAAATGAATAGTAATAAATTATTATTTTTTATAGCAATAGTCCTTTTGATAGGATGTAGTTCTAAAGACTCAGAAATACCCGCAAATCTTTTTACGTTACTTTCTCCCGAAAAAACAAACATTAATTTTAGTAATGTAATTACTGAAGGTGTTGAAATGAACAGTATGGAATATGAATACTTCTATAATGGAGGTGGTGTGGCTGTTGGAGATATAAATAATGATGGACTTCCAGATATTTATTTTACAGCTAATATTTATAAAAATAAGTTATATCTCAATAAAGGAGATTTTGAATTTGAGGAAATTACAGAAACTGCAGGTCTGTTTGGGAAATCTGGTTGGACAACTGGAGTTACTATGGTAGATATTAATAATGATGGCTTACTTGACATTTATATTTCAAAATCCGGGAAATTTGGAGCAAAAAAGAGAGAAAACGAACTATATATAAATAATGGTGATTTAACTTTTACTGAAGAAGCTGAGAAATATGGCTTAAATACAGGTTCGTATACAACCCAATCTGCATTTTTTGATTATGATAATGATGGCGATCTAGATATGTATCAACTAAATCATAGTATTAGATTGGAAGAAGCTGATGGAGATCCAGTTTTAAAAATGAAATATGACGCATTGGTTGGCGATAAATTATTTCAAAACGATAATGGATTCTTTAAGGAAATTAAAAATATGGGCATCGCTTCTAACCCTATAAGTTGTGGATTAGGAGTAGTTACAAGTGATTTGAATGGAGATGGTTGGCAAGATATTTATGTCTCAAACGATTTTCTAGAACATGATTACATGTATATAAATCAAGGGGTGAAAGATGGTGTACATCAAGGTTTTAAAGATAAAATAAAAACGAGTACTCAGCATATTTCATATTTTTCAATGGGATTAGATATAGCCGATTTTAATAATGACGGGAAGAATGATATATTAACTGTTGATATGGTTTCAGAAGATAATTATGGTATGAAAACCAGTATGAGTGGGATGAACGTAGAAAAGTTTGAAAATTCAGTTAAAAATGGTTTTCATAGGCAATACATGTTTAACTCGCTGCAACTAAATAACGGTTCTGTTTCTAATGAGCCCTTTTTTAGCGAAATATCTCATCTAGCTAATATTTCTAATACTGATTGGAGTTGGGCACCTTTATTTGTAGATTTTGATAATGATGGTTTTTTAGATGTTTTTATAGCCAATGGTTTAAAAAGAGATTTTATGAATAATGATTATAATCGCTTTAAAAAAGAACGTGTAAAAACAGCACATGATAATAAAGAAGATTATCCATCATTGGTTTTAGAGTTAATAGACAAAACTCCTAGCCGAGCATCTATCAATTATTTCTACAAAAATAATGGAGATTTAACATTCTCTAATATTGGTAAAGAGTGGGAACTCAGCAAACCTTCTTTTTCAAATGGAGCCGCTTATGCCGATTTGGACAATGATGGTGATATGGACATAGTAGTAAATAACATTGATGAGCCTGCTTTTATCTATAGGAATAATGCAATGCAAACGACTGATAATAATTTTTTAAAGATATCGCTTAATGGTTCTCAAGATAATAAACTTGGAATTGGTTCAAATATTACACTTTGGGTAGATGAAAAAGAAATGACAAGAGAGCAGCAATTAACACGAGGTTATCAATCTTCCGTATCAGAAGCTATTCATTTTGGATTAGGAAAAAGTAAACAAATTGATAGTTTACTAATCCAATGGTCTGACGGTAAGAAGGAAATCAAAAAAAATATTCAAGCAAATCAAGAGTTAGTATTAAACTATTCTAATGCAAGTGAATTATTGGCAACGCCTGCAAATTTACAGCCAATATTTGAGAATAATACAACTGATTCTGGTATTAGTTATATGCATATTGAAAATGAATTCGACGACTATAAAAGAGAAAGTTTATTGCCTCATAAAATGTCTGAATTTGGTCCAGCACTTGCCGTTGCAGATGTAAATAATGATGGTTTAGAAGATTTCTATGTTGGTGGTGCTAATGGATATTCAGGAAAATTATATATACAATCTAATCAAGGGACATTTTTAACTAGTATTTCAAATTTAATCTGGGAAAAGGATAAAGCTCATGAAGATGTTGATGCAGAATTTTTAGATATTGATAATGATGGAGATTTGGATTTATACGTGGTAAGTGGAGGTAACGAATATTTAAATGGGAATGAGTTATTACAAGATAGATTATATATAAATAATGGAAAAGGAAATTTTTCGCTTTCCAAAAATATACTGCCAGAAATTTCAATTTCTGGAGGAGTCATAGAAGCTTCAGATTATAATAATGATGGTTATATAGATATTTTTGTAGGAGGCAGACAAATGCCAGGTCATTATCCATCTACTTCCAAAAGTTATTTATTAGAAAATAAAAGAGGGCGTTTTGTAAAAGTTGCAAATAATTTAATCCCAGAACTAGAGGAAATAGGAATGGTTACTGATGCTGTTTGGAGCGATTACAATCAAGATGGCACTAAAGATTTAGTAATTACTGGAGAATGGATGGGTATTGAGATATTTAGTAATAACGGAGATGGCACTTTTGAAAAATTGAAAAACACATCTATAAGTAGTAGTGTTGGATGGTGGAATAGTATAGCTGCAGCAGATTTCGATAATGACGGAGATGAAGATTTTATTGCAGGTAATTTAGGGTTAAATTATAAGTACAAGGCAAGTTCTGATGAGTCTTTTAATATTTATGCTAATGACTTTGATGAAAACGGAAGTTTTGACATTGTTTTAGGGTATCATAATCAAGGAGAACTTTATCCGCTAAGAGGAAGAGAGTGTACATCAAACCAAATGCCTTTTATAAAAGAAAAATTTCCAGATTATGATAGTTTTGGTAAAGCCAATCTAACAGAAGTATATGGAGAAGAAGCATTGTCTGATGCGTTAAACTATAGTGCAACGAATTTTGCAAGTGTCTATATTGAAAACAAAGGAAATGGAAGTTTTGTTTTACACCAACTTCCATTAAAAGCACAATTTTCAAGTATTAATAGTATTGTTATAAACGATTTTGATAATGATAAAAATCTAGATGTTTTAGTAGCGGGAAACATGTATCAGTCAGAAGTAGAGACGCCTAGAAATGATGCAGGCTATGGGTTGGTTTTGAAAGGTGATGGAGTTGGTGGTTTTACGCCTATAGAATTTGAAGAAAGTGGTGTTTATATAAAAGGAGATGTAAAAAAAATGGCATCTATTTTAATTAAAAATAAATCGTCAATATTAATAGGTAGAAATAACGATTATCTAAAGTTAATTTCTATTCAAGAATAAGTTAATAATTCTAATATTAATTAACAATTAGAATTATCTGAAATTCAATCAAATACTGAAATAAGTTAGTTGAAAATTATCATCACATATTTGAGTTAGTAGTATTTAGTATTTGATTTTTTAAGAGGTTGTTATGATAGTTTGGCAGCCTCTTTTTATACTATAACTCTCTTGAAATTTATTTTATAAAATTGTATCTAGAGTTTCTTATCGTAGTATAAACCCCCTTTTCATAGGGTCATTTGGATCAATCACAAAAGTCTGCATTCCTGTAATGTATGCTGTTCCTTCAACTTGAGGAATTACTGCCTTAAAAGAACCATAATCTTCCTCAGAAACAACAGAACCTTTAAAAACAGAATCTGTAATACTTTCAATAGTCATGGTTTCTCCGTAGTCAATTTCTTTTCTTGCTTTATGGATAGCCATTCTGCCAGAAACACCTGAACCAGTTGGGCAACGGTCAACTTCCCCTTCCGCAAAAACGCAAACATTACGACTGTCAACTCCAGATGCTTGTCTGTTATTATCAATAAAAATAGTTCCGTATAAAAAACTCAAATCACCTTCAAAAGGGTGTAAAATTTCTTTATCAATTTTCATAACAGCATGTTTTATATCCATGCCTTTATTTATGAGTTGACGATAAGAATTTGAAGTTAAGTCAAAATTAAAATTATTTTTTGCCATATCAACATACGCATAAAATGCTCCGCCGTAGGCTAAATCATATGTTACAGTACCTAATCCTTTTACTTCAACTTTTCTATCCAATCCAACTACAAAACTTGGAACACAATGAAAACGTACTCCAGTAACTTTTCCGTTTAAGACATTTGCAAAAGAGGTGATTCTTCCGCAAGGAGCATCAATTTTTAAAATATTATCGCCATCTTTAACTTCAATCCAGTTCATTTCAATAGCAAGTGTAGAAATAGCAATTATTGCGTGTCCACACATAGTAGAATAGCCTTCATTATGCAAAAACAAAATTCCAAAGTCACCACCATCATCGTTTGGTGGAGTTAAAATACAACCATACATATCTGCATGACCACGAGGCTCAAACATCAATGCTGTTCGTAATTCATCATAATTTTCTTTGCAATATCTTCTGTAATCCAATACGGAATTACCTTTCAATTCTGGAAAACCATCTACTATCACACGCAATGGTTCTCCACCTGTATGCATATCAATAGTTTGTATTTTCAACCAACTTTTTGGTGGCGTAAAGGAAGTTTTTTTTAAAATATTTTGATAGGTGTTTTTAGACATTTTCAGTATATTTTTTGTAATAATAATTTGCTGCTGTTAGGTCTTCTAATGCATGTCCAACTGATTTAAAAACAGTAATTTCATCAATAGAAGTTCTTCCTTTTTTCTTATTTGAACACAATTCAAATAAATCAGCTTTAATGTCTTTTTCTTTTAGAATTCCATTTTGTATTGGAATAGCGATATCACCACTTTCTTTTAATCCACCTTGAAAAGTGTCAAGAAATATAGATGATTTCAAAATAGTTTCATCATCTGCTTCACGCATATCTTTTTTGTAAGCGCCTACTAAATCAATATGTTGCCCAGACTTTAATAATCTGCCTAAAACTAAAGGTTCTTTTGATAATGTAGCGCAAGAAATTATATCAACTGTATTAATTTTTTCTTCAATTGTTTTGATAGGAGTACAGCTGAAATTTTCATTTTCAAGTTGCTCGCATATTTTTTGTGCTTTATCAAAATTTCTTCCCCAAAGATACACTTCTTTTATAGGCCTAACTGAAGCGTGTGCTTTTATTAGATTAGTTGAAAGTGCTCCAGTACCAATCATTAAAAGAGAAGAAGCATTTTTGTTTGACAAAAATGAAGATGCCAATGCAGAAGTTGCTGCAGTTCGTTTGGTAGTTAGGTTTTTTGCTTCTAACAGCGCTTTAACAGTTCCTTTAACGGCATCTAAGTATATATATGTTCCGTTAATAGATGGTAAGTCGAATTGCCCGTTTTCTGGACTTACAGTGACAATCTTTACACCAGCATTTTTACTTGGGTTCCATGCAGGCATTAATAATAATGTCGAATCTGTTGCTACTTTCGGATTAGGGAAATCGTGATGATGACGCATTGGGACTAATATTTCATTGGTCATAAATGCATTTTTTAATTCTAAAACTAACTGATTAAAATCAGTATGATTTTCTATAAATTTAGAATTAATTGTGACTATACTATCCATATTATAAAAAAATCAATTAATAGTTATGGTGAAGATTTACTCATAACCAGTTTAAATATTTCCTTGCTGATATTACTATGTACATGCGAATATATAAAACAAAAATCAACTAATAAGTACTAGTTTGATATTTTATATCAGCTGATATTGATTAATATGAAATGAGAATATTAAATAGTTATTTCAGTTAATATTCATTTGCAGGAAGATATTAAAATTCAAAAATAAAAATTGTAATAATTAAGATGTAACTCATGCTTATCTATGTATAATTAGTGTAAAAAAAAATATAAAGCACATCAATTAAATTAACCAACGTGCATTACATAGGCTATATGGTAAAAATTAGTTGAAATTAATTTAAACGCAATGCTCTATGTCTAAGGAACTTAGTAGGAAGTGTGATGTGTGCGTAATCTAAAAAGTAATCTCTAATGACTATAATTTATAATATATTAAAAAGAAGTTGATTAAATTGTTATATGTCAAAAAATAATCCTATTTTTGCAAAATAAATAAATATTTTAAATTAAATTACATTAAGATGAATACAGGAACAGTAAAATTTTTCAACCAATCTAAAGGATTCGGTTTTATCACAGAAGAAGGAGTTGAAAAAGACCACTTCGTACACATTTCAGGATTAATCGATGAGATTAATGAAGGTGACAAAGTAGAATTTGAATTACAAGAAGGAAACAAAGGATTAAATGCGGTAAACGTAAAAGTAATCTAAGAAATATACTTTAAGTTATTTAAAAGCCCATCAAAATTGATGGGCTTTTTTTTTGGCTATATAGTTGACTAAGTTGTTTCAATTTATAGTTAAATTGTATGACGTTTCTCTTCAGTAGAAGATGCTTTTAGCAATTGATTAAATGCTCTTATGGAATTAAAATCTTGAGTAATTTCACTAGATACGGCAATTCCAGAAATACCCGTTTCTAATATGTCAGTTACATCATTTATAGTTATGCCTCCAAAACCAATAATTGGTGTTTCAGTTTGCAATGCTTCTGTAATAGCAGTATAACCGTTTAAACCTAATACAGAACTCAAGTTGTCTTTAGTTGTTTTTAATCTAAAAGGCGCTAAACTAATATAATCAATATCTTTAACAATCAATGTTTTACAATCTTGTAAGGTATTTGCTGTTCCGCCAATAATTTGCCAACTGTATAAATGCTTCCTAGCTATAGTAGGGCAGATGTCAGTTTCTTCAAAATGGACACCATCAGCTTTAACTTCTTTTGCTATTTTATAATGATCATTAATAATTAATCGGGATTGAAAATGAGCTGTGATTTCTCGAGCTTCTTTAGCTGCTTTTAAAATTTTATTTTCTGAAACATCTTTTAAGCGTAATTGCACTAACTCTGCGCCAGAAGAACAAGCTTTTTGGATGTTATCTAGATGCTCTTTTGGAGAACTTCCCTGAGAAATATAATGTAGTTTAGGTATCATCTTGTTTTAGTGTATTGTTAAGATATTATATCTATAAAAAGTATACAAATCATTTACGCATCTAAATATTGATCTTCTTAGAGTATTCCATAAAACTAGATTCAAAGCGTTTTAGTATAGGATGCATTTTTTCTGAGTAGATCACATACTGACATTTTTTAATACTTTGAGTAATTGATATAAGAGCAGTATATGCTTTCTTTTGAACTAGAAACTCTGCGTCGTCTACACTAAATATCTTTAATTGTGAAGTGCTAATTCCATTAAATAAGAAAAGTTTGTTCATTGTTATGGGTGTGGAAATAAGTATGTCTGTACCTTCAAGTATTTCTGATTTTTGCACATCAATATGAAGTTGTTCATGCCCTACAAAAATTCGTAGTGAATTATATCTAGTATATTTTAAAAAAGCATCATACAATTCCAATGCTCTTTCTTTGTTTTCTACAAGAACTACAGCCCTTGGAGAATTACCAACTGCCTCACATTTTAATTTCTGTAAGGTTGTAAGTATAAGTGTGGTCGTTTTTCCACTATCTTTTGAAGCCGTGCAATAGACATTAGCACCACTTTTTATTACAGGAATGCTTTTGCTTTGAAAAGGAGTTGGTGTTGTTATTTCTCCAGCTTCAAGTTTTTCTTGTAAATCGGAATGTAATTTTTTAAAAGGCATAAGAATTAAAGAGATAACTGTTTATAGTAGTATTATTATAACTGTGGCAAATATACTAACTGTAAACGAAATAAAGGAGGTAATGTACTATCATAAACTAAACAATGTATTTGTACTATAATTTATATTATGTTAAATAGAGTTTTTCAGAACCCCTCTATCCAATAGAAAATAACAACTATCAAATACAGCGCATATTCGTACAATATATCAGAAATTTACAGAATAAGTCAACTATAAGTACTCCATAGCTAGTTCATGTAAGTCTTACAAATAAATAGTAATTTCGTATTATAATTAAAACATCCCAATTAGTTGCAATGATACTTTACGAAGACGAATTCACAATTGCTGTAAACAAACCAAACAATGTGTTGGTGCATCATTCTAAGATGGCTAATAACAAAACTGAAGAAAAATCTTTGGTACAGTTAGTATTTGATACCTATGGCAAGAAATACTATCCCATACATCGCTTAGATCGTAAAACTTCAGGCATACTCTTATTTGCTAAAGAAAAACAGCATGTCGCAACATTCCAAAAACTCTTTGTAAGCAATCAAATCAAGAAAACTTATATTGGTGTTGTACGTGGTTTTATAAATCCTTCAGGCACTATAGATTCAGATGTCAAAGGTCGAGATTCTGACGTTTATAAGGCTGCTGTAACAGATTATAGTATATTAAACAAGAAGTTGATAAACACCGCTGTTACTCCTTATGAATCAAGTCGTTATAGTTTGGTAGAATTACTTCCAAAAACAGGTCGTTTACATCAACTACGCATTCATTTAAACAAAATCAGCCATCCCTTAATTGGAGACCCTAAATACGGAGATCGCTTTCACAATCGTATGTTTGAAACAGAATTTAACTGCAATAAAATGTTTCTACACGCTCAAAAATTAGCGTTCAAACACCCTTTTTTAGATCAAAACATAGAAATAAAGGCGCCTTTCCCAGAAGATTGGCACACAATAAGCACCAAATTTGGCTGGAGTTTACCTTAAGACATATTGCAATATCAACTAACCTATCTCCTACTTCATTTATATTTTTATTGTTCTTCGAATCGATAAAAACCACAATATAAGTTACTTAATTATTTTTTTGTAACTTTATGAAAAATCTAACTTAAATCTTAAACTATTATGAATTCAAAAGTTTTATTAATTTTAAGAATCCTTTTCGGAGTGTTTTTAGTCTTTTTTGGTGCAAACAAGTTTGGACAATGGATGACACCTCCAGGAGAAATGACAGAAGCTATGGGGAATTATTTTGGAGCATTAACTGCTACCAAAACTATGACCTTAGTTGCAATTGTTGAAATTGCTGCTGGTTTGTCTTTATTACTCAACAAATACGCCTCTTTAATGATGCTTATTTTGATGAGTGTGTCAATCAATGCAGTATTGTTTCATCTTAGCTTAGATGCTGGAAATACTATGATGGCTGCGGTAATGCTTATCTTAAACATCGTTATGCTTTATGCATATAAAGATAATTACAAAGGGTTATTGAGTTAACAACTTTAATCTATAAATTAAGAAAAGATGTGAGTTTTCACATCTTTTTTTTTGTACTTTTATCAAACTAAACTAAATAATAAGATGAGTTCTATTTCAAAATCTACACTTTCCTTTTTAAAATCACTCAAAAAGAATAATAATAGAGAATGGTTTACAGATAATAAGCCTGATTTTCAGGTAGAAAACGAGCTCTTTATTTCATTTGCAGATGATGTACTGAGTGAAATGAATAAATATGATAATATTGAAACTATAAGTGGAAAAAAAAGTGTGTTTAGAATTTATAGAGATGTGCGTTTTTCAAAAAACAAAACACCCTATAAAACTCATTTTAGTGGATCTTTAAAAAGGGCAACTAAACTACTTAGAGGAGGCTATTACTTTCATGTAGAGCCTAACAATTCATTTATTGGAGGAGGTTTTTGGGGTCCGAACCCTAAGGATTTACTGCGTATTCGAAAAGAAATTAGCACCGATGCATCAGAATTGAGAGCAATTATTAATGACAAGAACTTTATTAAAATCTTTGGTGAATTAGAAGGAGACAAAGTAAAAACTGCACCAAGAGGGTTTGATAAGAATCATCTAGATTTAGATTTATTACAGTTTAAACAGTATGTAATTAGTAGAAAGTTTAGTGATAAAGAAATATTAAGTCCAAATTTTCACTTAAAAGTGGTTGAAACATTCAAAGCAATGCGTCCATTTTTTGATTATATGAGTGCTGTTCTTACAACTGATGAAAATGGAATTCCATTGTTTGAAAACTAGTTAAAAAGTATTTTTCATGGAGTTTTGAATATCTACATATAAGATAATTATCAAAAATAGTTATAAAAAATCTCATAAACTCATTGTTTACAACGTGTTATTAACTTCAAAATAATTTTTGAGTTGCTATTGCATTTCTGAAGTATATTTATTAATATTGTTGTAATAGAAAATTTCCCCACAATTTTACTGAAAAATTATTTCATTACTATAGTATATACTACTATTTTCAAAGAATAAAAAAACAGTCGTATTATTAACTTAGATAGATACTACCGTTGTGGGGACGACATTAAAACTATTTAAGCGATACGACTGTTCCTTTTTTTATTGTAATTATTATCTCTTGATAAAGATGTTTGTGAAGTAATACCTTCCCTCATCATTTCCTTTAGTAGAAATTCCAAAGTCTGTAAAAGATGCATTTTCAATATTAAGTCTGTGGCCTTCGCTATTTAACCATGCATTTACTACAGCTTCAGCACTACTAAAACCATATGCAACATTTTCAGATACACTTTTGGCAGAAGCATACGCAACTAAATTTTGATGACGAGTTCCAAAATTTGCGTGACTTACATCACCCGTTTCTATCATATAATCTGTATGTGTTATTGCCTCACTTGAAACAATATTATAAATACCTAATTCTGGTAAACCTTTACTTGTTCTATGATTATTGATTAAGTTGAAAATTTCTTGCTCCATATTGGTATAAGATAGGGAGATATCGTGTCTTCCGTATGAATTAAATTCTTCTATTTCATTATCACTTGAACATGATGAGAAAAGAAAAGTACTTACTAAAGTTAAAATTAGAATTTTGTGGGTAAAATTTTTCATTGTGTGTGGGTTTTAGTGTTAAAAAACAACTGCAACTGCAGTTAATTTGGGGTTAGATGTTGCAATTACAGTTGTAATTGGGGTTATTATTTTTAGTAGTAGGTGATAATTTAAAAAAGGCATGCATTAAAAGAATTAAATCTTCCTACTAAAGAAAAATCAAATTAATTTTCGGATTGCTTCTCATTTTCAATGATGAACGACAACTTTCAACACATGCCAAAACTTACTTAAACTTACTTACTCTACTTACTACTTACTTTAATATTATTACAATGATATTGAGGAGTCTGCCTATATTTTATCTTACTAAAATGTTTAAAAAAAATCAAAATTAATTTTCGGATTGCTTCTAATTTTCTTTTTGGCATCTTCCCCATTATATCATTATACAGTTGTGGGGAAACTATAATTCTATTAATTATTTGTAATAAATAAGCCAATTCTAAATCTGAGGCTTCATTTTATTTAATAATTTATTTAAGGTTAACAAGTCGCGCTTTGTCAAATTTTTAACAATTTCTTTTTCTTTTAGAATTTGAGATTTCTCAATTTCATTTAATAGCAATATTCCCTTTTCGGTAATATTAATTTCGACCTTCCTCCTATTCTCTTGTGATTGTTCTCTTGTTAAAAGACCTTTAAGTCTTAATTTTTCGACCAATCTTGTAGTATTACTCATTTTACTGATCATACTATTTTGAATAGTACTCATGTTTGCGGTTGTTTCACCTAATTTTTCCAATATTAAAAGAACGTTGTACTGCTCAACTGATAAAGCAAATTGTTTTAAATGCTCAGCAGATTTTTCATAAACCCAATTTCCGGTAGACAATAAATTATTAATTGTCTGAGATGGTAAATTGGATCGTACTCCATTTTCTGTTTCTTTTTCATCATTCATTGTTGTGGGGACAATAATTGTATATACAACTATTGTTATGACAAATGTAAAAAATTAAATGGTTCCACCAAACAAAAAATGAATTTTTTTATTTTTTTTATTTCAAACTCTAACTATATAGTTAGAGTTAGAGAGTAATAAAATATAGGTAGTAAAATAATTTTTTTTGAATAAGATAGATTTAACTATTTGATTTCAAGCAATTTAATTCATAGGGTAAAATAGTTAAATCAAATTAATAAATAGAAGTATAACCCTACTTTCAGAGTAAATTCACTAATAATTTAATTTTAAATATTTTATAAATACTTGAAAATATCTAAAATATATATGCTATTTGAATCAAATTGAAGGGTAGTTGTTGTGTAAAAATGCTCAAAAACACACTATTTCGTGCACGAAATGATTAAAATTTGTGTTTAATTATCTATTTATAAGTGATAATATGCACGAAATTGTGCCAATATTCTGTAAAATTGATTGGAATTTAGTCTTAAAAAGAGCCGTTTCATCAGTCTGTAAGTGTATTAAACAAAAAAAACTCCTTGATTAATCAAGGAGTTTAATATATTATTATGTACTTATATTCTATTTAAAAACAATTTTACGCATGCGTAAACTTGCTGGAGTAACTTCTAAATACTCATCAGTTTTAATATACTCCATACATTCTTCTAATGAGAATTCTTTCTTTGGAGCAATATTTACTGCAGTATCTGTTCCTGATTTACGAACATTGGTTAATTTCTTACCTTTAGTAAGGTTTATAGCCATATCATCTTGTCTGTTATTTTCCCCAACAACTTGTCCTTTATATATATCTTGGTTTATATCAATAAAGAATATACCTCTATCTCCAAGTTTGTCAATTGCATATGCTGTTGCTTTTCCTGTTTCTGCAGATACTAATGCTCCTTTTATCTCTTCATTAAAATCACCTTTATAAAGTCCGTATTCACTAAACCTGTGATTGATAATTGCAGTTCCAGATGTTGCTGTTAAAATTTTATTTCGTAACCCTATCAATCCTCTAGATGGAATTGAAAACTCTAAATGCTGTAAATCTCCTTTTGGTTCCATAATCAGCATGTCCCCTTTTCTAAGTGATACTAAATTAATGGCTTTAGAGGCTAGATCTTCTGGTACATCAATTGATAATGTCTCCATTGGCTCATGTTTTTTACCATCAATTTCTTTAATTATTACTTGTGGTCGCCCAACTTGTAACTCATATCCTTCTCTACGCATTGTCTCAATCAATACAGATAAGTGTAATACTCCACGTCCAAAAACGGTGAATTTATCTTCACTATCAGTCGTTTCAACTTTTAATGCTAAGTTTTTTTCTAATTCTTTGAACAAACGGTCACGTAAATGACGAGAAGTAACAAATTTACCTTCCTTTCCAAAGAAAGGAGAATTATTAATAGTAAACAACATACTCATTGTAGGTTGATCTACTTCAATTCTTGGTAATGCTTCTGGATTTTCAACATCTGCAATAGTATCTCCAATCTCAAACCCTTCAATTCCAGTAATAGCACAAATATCTCCACTTCTCACTTTAGAAACTTTGGCTTTACCCATTCCTTCAAAAACATGTAATTCTTTTATTCTTACTTTCTTAGTTGTTCCATCTGCTTTACAAAGCATGTAATCTTTGTTTTCTTCTAAGTCACCTCTAAATATACGTCCGATAGCAATTCTTCCTGTAAAAGAAGAGAAGTCTAATGACGTTATTTGCATTTGTGGTGTTCCTTCTCTATAAGGTGCTTCAGGAATATGTTCAATTACAGCATCTAATAATGGAATGATATTATCTGTTGGTTTTTGCCAATCTGTACTCATCCAACCATTTTTTGCAGAACCATATATAGTGGCAAAATCTAATTGATCTTCTGTTGCTTCTAGTGCAAACATCAAATCAAATACTTTTTCGTGAACTATATCAGGAGTACAATTTTCTTTATCTACTTTATTTACAACTACAATTGGAGTCAATCCTAATTCTAGTGCTTTTCCTAAAACAAATCGTGTCTGAGGCATTGGTCCTTCAAAAGCATCAACTAATAATAGTACACCATCAGCCATTTTCAATACACGCTCTACTTCTCCACCGAAATCCGCGTGACCAGGAGTATCAATTACATTGATTTTTACACCTTTATAATTTATTGATACGTTCTTTGATAAAATGGTAATACCACGTTCTCTTTCTAAATCATTGTTGTCTAATAATAAATCAGTACGAACTTTACGCTCGTCTAATATTTGGGCTTGGTCAATAATTTTATCAACCAACGTAGTTTTTCCGTGATCGACGTGTGCTATAATAGCGATGTTTCTAATAGATTGCATACTTCATTTTTTGAAAGTGCAAAAGTAGTTGTTTTATTTTGATTTAATCCTTAAAGTTCTAATTAAGTTATAAGACTTGACAGCGTCAACAATTTAGTTACAGTATTCCAATTTCTAGATGTTGCTGATACTTCCAATTTCTTTTCAAAGACGTTAATTGTCATCTTTGAGCGTCCAGCACCATTTGGATAGCATGAATAAATCAGATTATTTTGGATAACAAATATGTCTGGAGAATAATCAATTTGATTCATTATTTTAACATTTTCTTTTGAAGGGGTTTCCGATAAAAAAGTAACATATAATTGCTTTATATCAATAGCGCTTTCTTTTAAAAACGGATTGTTATTGAAAGTTTGCAGCAGTTCTTCAGTAGTTTTGACTATTACAGGAACTTCAAAACCATATTTTTTATGAATTTTGTCTTTTATATATTGTGCTAATTTTTTGACATTTTTAGTGTCAGATTCAAAAATTACATTGCCACTTTGAATGTAGGTTTTTACATTTCGAAAACTAGATAGTAATTCACGTAAATCAGCCATCAAAATTTTCTTTTGACCACTTACATTAATTCCTCTTAAAAGTGCAATGTACTTACTCATATATTTTATCTGTCATCCTCTCTAAATGCGCTTGGTAAAAGACTTGGAATTAATTTAATCATAAGAGGTAATAGAAGTGCACCTCCAGGTAACATGAAAATTGTAAATGCAGGTATTCCTTTCAGTATATCAATCAACTGACTTTTTACTTTTAGTTTTTCATCATCATTTAATTTATGATGCGTAGATTTACTTAACAACTTTATGAGTTCTTTACTTTCATTAAGTTCTTGAATCAATAATTGCTTGTTTTTATTGATTAATAATGTTAATTCTTCTTTTGTTTTCAATTATACTTTTCTTCTTTTTCGTTCAGTCTTTAAAAGATTTAATTCTCTACTCGTTTGTCCTGCAACAGATGTATTCTCTTCTGCACGTCTTATTAAATAAGGCATCACATCTCTAACTGGTCCAAATGGCAAGTATTTTGCAATATTATATCCATCTTTGGCTAAATTAAAACTAATATGGTCACTCATTCCATACAATTGTCCAAACCATAATTTTGGGTCATCAACTTTTAGTTTTTCTTTTTTTGCCAACTCCATCATATAATAACTACTCTCCTCATTATGTGTTCCTGCAAAAATTGCCACGTTTTTACATTTTGACATAAATGTTAATGCAGCATTATAATTTTCATCAGTAGCATTTTTATCAATACAAATAGGTGATATATATCCTTTATCTTCAGCTCTTTCACGTTCTTTTTCCATATATGCACCACGAACAATTTTCATACCTATATGAAAGCCCTCTTTTGTCGCTCGATTATATAATTCTTTCAAATACTTCATTCTGTCATGACGATACATTTGTAAAGTGTTATATACTATCGCTTTATCTTTATTGTAAATAAACATCATTTCTTCAATCAAATCATCTGCAGCGTCTTGCATCCAACTCTCTTCAGCGTCAATTAACAATGGTACATCTCTTTTATGGGCCAATTTACAAACTTTATGAAATCGTTCTAAAACATTTTTCCACTCCTTATGCTCCTCAGCAGTTAATGGCTCATCCTTACCTATTTTTTCATACAATGCTATCCTACCAAATCCAGTTGGTTTAAATACAGCAAAAGGAACACTATTTTTTTCTTTTGCAAAATCAATAATCTTAAGAATTTTGGTTAAAGCACTATCAAACTGATCTTCACTTTCCTTCCCTTCTACCGAATAGTCTAAAACAGAATGTACATTTTTAGAATACATTTTTTCAATTGTAGGAATACAATTTTCTTCTGTAACACCTCCACAGAAATGGTCAAAAACAGTTGAACGAATAAGTCTTTCTACAGGAAGACGGGCATTTAAGGCAAAGTTAGTAACAGCAGTTCCAATACGGACTAAAGGTTCGTTTTGAATCATCTTAAACAAAAAATAGGCTCTTTCGAGTTCTGAATCTGTTTTTGTCGCAAATGCTACTTCTGTATTTCCAAAAAGTTTTTTCATTGTAAATGTTTTAGCAAATATAGTTAGTATTTTTTCATTATTAACACGTATTTTGCAGTGTAATTTTTTAAATATGCAATCTATACAGTCAGAAGGTTATTCTGTTCATTTTAATGAAATCTCTTATAAAAAGATAAATAGTTTTTTGTCTGATAATAAACCTAGCACTATATTTATTTTGGTTGATGAGAATACAAATGAACATTGTTACTCTAAATTCATACAAAACATTGAAACTACTGCTATAATTGAGGTTGTAGAGATTGAAGCAGGTGAAATACATAAAAACATTGAAACTTGTGTTGGTCTTTGGAATGTTTTAACTGAACTTGGTGCAGATAGAAAAAGTTTGATGATAAATCTTGGTGGAGGCGTAATTACTGATATGGGAGGATTTGTTGCTTCAACTTTCAAGCGTGGAATCAAATTTATTAATGTTCCAACTACGCTATTAAGTATGGTAGATGCTTCTGTTGGCGGGAAAACTGGTGTTGATTTAGGAGTATTGAAAAACCAAGTTGGATTATTCTCTAATCCTGAAATGGTATTGATTGATACGCAGTTTTTAGAAACGGTTTCAGATCGTGAAATACGTTCTGGAGTTGCAGAAATTATTAAATATGGCTTAACATACGACTCTAAACTATGGGTTGAACTGAAAGAGTTTAAGTCTTTAGAAAAGAATAATTTAGAACATTTTATTTATCGCTCTATTGAAATTAAAAACACAATTATTTTAGAGGATCCTAAAGAAAATGGTTTGCGTAAAATGTTAAATTACGGACACACACTTGGTCATGCGATAGAATCTTATTTTTTAGAATCTGAAAGCAAAGAAAATTTGACTCATGGAGAGGCTATTGCAATTGGAATGATAACCGAAACGTATCTTTCTAATAAGTTATTTGGTTTTCCACAAGAGAAATTAGAAGAGGTAAAGGAAAAAATTACTACAATTTATGGAAAAGTAGCAATTACCAGAGCTGACTACACTCCTATTATGAACTTATTAAAACATGATAAAAAGAATACTAATGGTAATGTAAATTTTATCTTATTGTCTGATTTAGAAAAAGTTAACTATGACTGTGTGGTTTCTGAAGAATTGATTATAGAAAGTTTAAATTACTGCCAATCTTAATTATATATCAATTTTTTAATAGCAGATTGACTATTAGATTTAATCTGCAAAAAATAGATTCCTTTAGAGTATTTATTTAAATCTATTTCATTATCAGTAATATCCATCTTTTTTTCTATTAAGACCTTTCCCAAAACATCATAAACTGATATTTGATAATCTTTATTTATGTCTAATTGACTTGAATTTAACTTAAAAACACCATTTTTACTTGGGTTTGGGTAAGCCCTAATCAAATTTGAAAAATCAAATTGATCAACTGCTAATGATGAGCCCTCAACGATAGTCAAAGATTGATTCACTGCTACATTATACAAAACATCAACAGTACCACTTAACCATGTTACTTTCAACATATCAACTACAGTTTCAGAACCTAAGCCAAAAAATTCATAATTAGAATTTTGAGCAGTATATCCTTCTCCTGCAAGTGTATACCTGTTTTGAGGAACTCCATTATTATATGCTTGAATCCAAGAGCCAACACCGTCTCTATTGCTTGTTGTACCTTGTAACTTTACTTTTAAATAGTTATTTGTAGAATTATTATTTTTAAATAAAAAATTATTTCTTGGCGCAAAATTCAAAACCGAAATATCTGGATAGCCATCATTATCTATATCACCAATTGCATTCGAAAAACTCACAGCGTCATCATTTTGAAACCCTGCAGATGTTGGAATTGAAAATGTTCCACTTCCATCATTTTCATAAAATGCAGAAGGCAATGGTGCTGTTGTTGTTAACATTCCACTAACATATAAATCAGAGTCCATATCATTATCAGCATCTAAAAAGACTGCTCCCCATGCAAAAGTTTCCATTAAAGTGCCGTTTGCACTTGCAATATCTGAAAAAGTACCGTTTCCATTATTTTTTAAGAACACATTACCATCAATAGTATTGGTGACATATATATCCAAATAGCCATCGTTATCATAATCACAAATGGTTGTTGACATAGCATCAATTCCTAAATCTGTATTTGTAGAAACGCTTGTATCAGTGAAAGTACCATCACCATTATTATGATACATAATGTTTTTATTGTCAGATTTATCATTGGCAATATAAATATCTTGCCATCCATCATTATCATAATCAAAAAAAGCAGAACAGAAAGATAAATGACTTCCACTACCAATTCCTACTGAAGTACTTACATCAGAAAAAGTTCCGTCTCCATTATTTTTGTATAATTTATTTGGATTTGACTCTGCAGGATCTCTAAAAGTAAGGAAAGCATCTAAATAACCATCATTGTTATAATCTCCCCAAGAACAGCCGAGCGTAAACCTTACTGCTGTATCAAATCCTGCAGCAGCTGTAACATCGGTAAAAGAAAAATTCCCATTGTTTTGGTATAGTTTATTAGAATCATCTAAAGTCGAAACAAACAAATCTTTATCGCCATCATTATCATAATCTACCCAAATAATCTGACGTGTTTCTCTGGATGGAACTGTTACTCCTCCTAAAGTTACCTCAGTAAATGTTCCAGAATTATTTTTATAAAACTTAACTGGAGCACTTGTTGCTGTTGAAAATGTCAAATCATCCCAACCATCTCCATTAAAATCACAAAAAGAAATTCCGCCTCCAAATCCTCCAGGAATAGTGCCGTAGTTTACAACAACACCAAGAGATATTGCACTTTCTGTAAATGAAATTTGCGCTTGAAGATTAGTAATCAAAGCGAAAAGAAATAAGAATGTATGTAGCTGTTTTTTAATCATGATATTTTTTAATGTTTGTATATATTATTCTAAATAATAGAATTAGATATAAATAAGTTTTTTAACAATTGTTTGCTTATCAGATTTGACTTGTAAAAAATAGATTCCCTTATTGTATTTCTCTAAATTTATAGAAGCATCAACAAGGTTAAGGTCTTTTTCTAGTATCAACTTTCCTAAAGAATCATAAACAGTGATTTTGTATTCATTATTTCTATCTAATTTACTTGTATTAAATAGAAAAAGACCATTTTTACTTGGGTTTGGGTACACATTAATCAAATTTGATACATCAAATTCATCAACAGACAATGAAGACCCTTCAACAATTGTTAATGACTGGTTAACTGCAACATCAAATAAAACATCAACAATACCACTTAACCACGTGATTTTTAACATATCGACCTTAGTTTCTGAACCTAAACCAAAAAATTCATAGTTTGAATTTTGAGCAGTATAGCCTTCGCCAGCAAGAGTGTATCTGTTTTGTGGAACGCCATTATTATATGCTTGAATCCAAGAGCCAATTCCGTCTCTATTACTTGTTGTACCTTCTAATTTTACTTTTAAATAGTTATTTGTAGAATTATTATTTTTAAACAAAAAATTATTTCTTGGAGCAAAATTTAAAACCGAAATATCAGGATAGCCATCATTGTCAATGTCACCAATTGCATTTGAAAAACTCATAGCATCATCATTTTCAAAACCTGCAGAAGATGGTATCGTAAAAGAACCAGTTCCGTCATTTTCATAAAATGCTGAGGGTAATGGAGAAGCAGAAGTTAAAAATCCGCTTACATATAAATCAGTATCCATATCATTATCAGCATCTAAAAAAACAGAGCCCCAAGCAAAAGATTCCATTAAAGTATTATTAGTTAAAGCTATATTTGTAAAAGTTCCATTTCCATTATTCTGCATAAATGCATTTCCATCAAAAGTATTTGAAATATAAATATCTAAATCCCCATCATTATCATAGTCGCAAATTGTTGTTGACATAGCATCTATATCTAAATCTGTATTTGTTATAAAACTAGTATCAGTAAAGGTTCCATCACCATTATTATGGTACATAATGTTTCTATTTTCTCCTACTGCTTTATCATTCACAATATAAATATCTTGCCAGCCATCATTATCATAATCAAAAAAAGCTGAACAAAACCGAAACGTGACTTTCGCTATCAATACCTACTGAAGTACTTACATCAGAAAAAGTTCCGTTTCCATTATTTTTATATAATTTATTTGGATAGGAAAATGTTGGATCTCTAAAAGTAAGAAAAGCATCTAAATACCCATCATTGTTATAATCTCCCCAAGAACAACCATATGTAGTTCTTAATGCGGTATCAAATCCTGAGGCAGCTGTAACATCAGCAAAAGAAAAGCTTCCATTGTTTTGATATAGTTTATTTGAACCATCAAAAGTGGCTATAAATAGGTCTTTATCAGCATCGTTATCATAATCAACCCAAGTAATTTGACGAGTCTCATTAGTTTCTAAAGTAATTCCAGATAAAAAAATCTCTGTAAATGTTCCAGAATTATTTTTAAAAAACTTGGCTTCTGTACCATTAGCTGTTGAAAATGTCAAATCATCCCAACCATCACCATCAAAATCACAAAAAGAAATTCCACCTCCAAACCCTCCAAGAATAAAACCATAGTTTGTTTCAACACCAAGAGAAACAGCACTTTCTGTAAATGAAATTTGCGCATGTGAATTATAATTCAAAGTGAAAGTAAATATAAATGCAAGAAGTATTTTTTTAATCATCTTTTTATAATTGTATAGATTATTATATAAAATTACAAGTAAATAAGTTTTTTAACAATAGATTGATTGTTAGACTCCATCTGCAAAAAATAAATGCCTTTAGTGTAATCTTCTAAATCTAGAAAATCATTAACAAAATTTATCTTTTTTTTGATTACCATCTTACCTAAAGGGTCAAAAACTGTTATTTCATAGTCTTTACTTCTATCTAATTGACTGGAATTCAATTGGAAAAAACCATTACTACTTGGGTTTGGATAAACCCTAATCAAATTTGAAAAATCAAATTCATCTATTTCTAATGAAGAGCCTTCCTCAATAGTCATAGATTGATTCACCGCTACATTATACAAAACATCAACAGTACCACTTAACCATGTTACTTTTAACATATCAACTACAGTTTCTGATCCTAAGCCAAAAAACTCATAATTTGAGTTTTGAGAAGTGTAGCCTTCTCCTGCTAGTGTGTATCTATTTTGAGGAACACCATTATTATATACTTGAATCCAAGAGCCAACGCCATCTCTATTACTTGTTGTACCTTGTAATTTCACTTTTAAATAGTTATTTGTCGAATTGTTGTTTTTAAATAAAAAATTGTTTCTTGGCGCAAAATTCAAAACCGAAATGTCAGGATAACCATCATTATCAATGTCACCTATTGCATTGGAAAAACTAACAGCATCGTCATTTTGAAAACCTGCAGAAGATGGAATAGCGAATGAACCGCTTCCATTATTTTCATAAAAGGCAGAAGGCAATGGAGAAGTTGTTGTCAACATTCCACTAACATATAAATCAGAATCCATATCATTATCAGCATCTAAAAAGACTGCTCCCCAAGCAATGGTTTCCATTAAAGTTCCATTAGTTGATGCAATATCAGTAAAAGTTCCGTTTCCATTATTCTGCAAAAATGCATTTCCGGCATTTGTGTTTGTAATATAAATATCTAAATCTCCATCATTATCATAATCAGAAATAGTTGTTGACATAGCATCTAATTCAACATCTGTACCAGTAGAAACACTCGTATCTGTAAAAGTGCCATCACCATTATTATGATACATAATATTTTTATTATATGGTCTATCGTTGGCAATATAAATGTCTTGCCAACCATCGTTATCATAATCGAAAAAAGCAGCGCAAAAGGATAAATGACTATCATTATCTATTCCTGCAATTGAACTAACATCTGTAAATGTTCCATCTCCATTGTTCTTATATAATTTATTAGCATCAGTACTACTTGCATCATTGTCCCAAGATGATAAGAAAACATCTAAAAAGCCATCATTATTATAATCTCCCCAAGAAGATCCTACAGTTGAATATGCAGCAGAAGGGAACCCAGCAGAATTCGTAACATCTGTAAAAGAAAAACTTCCATTATTTTGATATAACTTGTTTGAACCATCAAAAGTGGCTATAAATAGGTCTTTGTCAGCGTCATTATCATAATCAACCCAAATTATTTGACGTGTCTCATTGGTGTCTAATGTTATTCCTGTTAAAGAAGTTTCGGTAAATGTTCCTGAATTATTTTTAAACAACTTTATAGGTAAACCTGATGCTGTAGAAAAAGTTAAATCATCCCAACCATCTCCATCAAAATCACAAAATGATATTCCTCCACCTAATAAAAATGCTCCACTGGTTGATTGTTCTATCCCGTAATTTGAAGTAACTCCTAAAGCAATTGCATTCTCAGTGAAAGAAATTTGGGCATTAGAGTCGGTTATAAGAGCAGAAATAAATAAAAATACTAAAAGTAGTTTTTTTGTCATAAGTAGGATTCATATTCATTTATGAAATCCAAAGATATAAAATATTAGCAACAATTTACTTTTACCGCACGATATATATCTTCATATTGAGGTAATATTTGATCTATTGTAAAGGATTTGGCTTGATTATATGCATTCAATTTAAACTGGTTTAAAAGTTCTTCATCTTTTAAAAGTTTTATTGCGTTCTGTGACATTTCATCAACATTCCCTAGGTCACTCAAAAAACCAGTAACTCCATCGATATTTACTTCTGGTAATCCTCCAGTATTTGTAGAGATTACAGGCGTTTTAGCTGCCATTGCTTCAAGTGCTGCTAAACCAAAACTTTCGGTTTTTGAAGGTAGTAAAAACAAATCGGAATAACATAATACTTTGTTTACATCATTACTATTACCAAGAAAAATAACTTTCTCATAAATCCCCAATTCTTTTACACGATATTCAAGCGTTTCAATTTCAGGCCCTTCTCCAACTAATAACAATTTAGAAGGTATTTCTTGTTGAATTTTATAGAAAATTTCAATAACATCCATTGGTCTTTTTACAGGACGCATATTACTCACATGCGTTATTATTTTCTCATTTTCTGTTGCTAAAGCAGTACGATTACATTCCGCATCATCAATTGAAGGATATTTCGTTGTGTCAATAAAGTTATAGATAACATTAACATCAATAGAAACATTAAACAAACGCAAAGTATCATTCTTTAAACTGTTAGAAACTGTAGTAACTACATCAGAGTTATTAATACTAAATTCTACTGCTGTTTTGTATGTTGGATGACTCCCAACAAGTGTTATGTCGGTTCCATGTAAGGTTGTAACTACCTTAATATCAATCCCTTTTTGATGTAACATTTGTTTTGCCATATATGCAGCATAAGCATGCGGAATAGCATAATGTACATGTAAAATTTCTAAATTATATGTCGATACGACTTCCACCAACTTTGTTGTTAAAGCAAGTTCATAAGGCTGAAAATGAAATAGAGGATATTCTTCTACAAAGACTTCATGAAAGTGAATATTTTTTGCTAATAAATCTAAACGAACTGGTTGCTTATATGTAATGAAGTGAACTTCATGTCCTTTATCGGCAAGTGCCATTCCTAGTTCTGTTGCTACTACTCCACTTCCTCCAAATGTTGGATAACATACAATTCCTATTTTCATGTGTTTATTTTTATTATATTTTTTAACGATCACATGTGTCGGTATTCATCATTCCCTTTAATGATGATGTTTTTAACATGTTCGGTTCATATATAAAGTTTGTCTAGATTCAATTTATTATCAGACGTAAAAGTACAAGATAACTAACATCAAACTCATAAATCTTTCATAAAAAAATCCTGCAATTGCAGGATTTAATAACTTGGTTAAGTTGATTTTTAGTAGTCTCCTAAAGTCTCAGGATTTTGTGCCAATGCACTTTCTAGTTGAGCATCGTTAGGTGGTTTTCCGTGCCAAGCATGAGTTCCTTCCATAAAATCTACTCCATGTCCCATATCAGTATATAACAAAATACAAACCGGTTTTCCTTTTCCAGTACGTGATTTTGCTTCTTTTAAACCTTCAATAACACTATCGATATCATTCCCTTTTTTCACTTCTAAGACATCCCATCCAAAAGCTTCAAATTTTGCTTTAATACTTCCCATTGGAAGTACAGTGTTAGTTGAGCCATCTATTTGCTGACCGTTTAAATCAACCGTAGAAATAAGGTTGTCTACATTTTTTCCTGCAGCATACATAATTGCTTCCCAACATTGTCCTTCTTGCAATTCGCCATCACCATGTAAAGAATAAATGATTTTATCGTCATTATTTAATTTTTTGGTTTGTGCTGCTCCAATTGCAACACTCATTCCTTGACCTAAAGAACCAGAAGCAATACGAATTCCAGGTAAGTCTTCATGCGTTGTTGGATGTCCTTGCAAACGAGTATTTAACAATCTAAAAGTTGCTAATTCCGACACAGAAAAAAATCCGCTATGTGCTAAAACACTATAATATACAGGAGAAATATGACCATTTGATAAGAAGAATAAATCTTCTCCTTTTCCATCCATAGTAAAATTAGTAGAGTAATCCATTACTTCTTGATAGAGTACTGTAAAAAACTCGGCACATCCTAATGAACCTCCAGGATGTCCTGATTGTACTGCGTGTACCATACGCACGATATCTCTTCGTACTTGTTGTGTGAAATCTTTTAATTCTTGTGTTGAAGCCATTTAAAATAGTTGTTTTGTTTTCACAAAAATAAGTCAATTACTGAGTATGACAAAGTAAAGTTTAGATACTTATGCACATGGTTTTAACAATAAAGAATATATTTTAACTTATATACTTTTTTGCTTCTACTAATTCAGGTCTATTACTCTCAATACCGTTGGTTAAATCAATTAATTGCTGAAAATAGTGTGCTGCTTTTTCTTTATTTCCAGACTTCTTAGCGGCAACAGCGGCACCATAAAGACCATTAAACCTGTTAGGATGTCCCAATAAATTTATTTCGTAA
>NVWM01000016.1 GCA_002733665.1 Lutibacter sp. | reverse complement strand
ACATATACCTATACAGTTTTAGATGCATGTACAAATGAATTGGTAAGTCAATCTTACTCACATTCAGGAGGCGATTCAACAGCCCCAAGTTTAACAGGAGGTTCAGATGGATCTGCGGAAAGTACTGGTACAGATCCTTCATTAAATGCTGCATATATTTTATGGAGAGATAATTTTGCAGGTATCACCTCAACAGATAATTGTGGAACACCAACGATGAGTTATATGGAAGGTCCTTGGAGTACAAGTATTTGTGGTGATGAAATTACAGTAACATTTACCTCAACAGACGCTTGTGATTTACAAACTAGTCAACCTTACAACTTTGTAATATCAGACACTACGGTTCCTGTTTTAGTAGGAGGAGATGATGGTGCATCGGAATGTACAGGCACAAACCCTTCATTAAACGCAGACTATATAACTTGGAGAGATAACTTTGCAGGAATTACTTCTACAGATACCTCTGGAAATACGACGATGAGTTATACAGAAGGTGTTTGGGTAACAGTAGGATGTAACGATACAATTACCGTAACATTTAAATCTACGGATGATTGTGGTTTAATAAATAGTCAACCTCAAAATTTTGTAATATCTGACACAACAGTTCCTGTTTTAGCAGGAGGAGTAGATGGTGCATCGGAATGTACAGGCACAGTTCCTTCCTTAAATGCAGACTATATTACTTGGAGAGATGGATTTGGTGGAGTTACATCAACAGATATATGTGGTAATCCAACGATGAGTTATTCTGAAGGAAATTGGGTATCATCAGGTTGTACAGATACAATTACTGTAACTTTTACAGCAACAGATGAATGTGGTTTACAAACGAGTCAACCTCAAAATTTTGTAATATCGGACACAACAGTTCCTGTTTTAGCAGGAGGAGATGATGGTGCATCGGAATGTACAGGCACAGATCCTTCCTTAAATGCAGACTATATTGCTTGGAGAGATGGATTTGGTGGAGTAACATCAACAGATATATGTGGTAGTCCAACGATGAGTTATTCTGAAGGAAATTGGGTGTCATCAGGTTGTACAGATACAATTACTGTAACTTTTACAGCAACAGATGAATGTGGTTTACAAACGAGTCAACCTCAAAATTTTGTAATAACAGATACAACACCACCAACATTTAATGAGATGCTTCCAGTAAATATAACTGTAAATGCAGATTCAATACCACTTGCAGATACGTTAACAGCAAGTGATATTTGTGGTGATGCAACAGTTGCTTTTGAAGAAGTAGAAAATGGTAGTTATTGTGACGCATCACATACAATAGTAAGAACATGGACAGGAACTGATAGTTGTGGTTTAGAAGTGGTTCATGAGCAATCAATTACAGTCTTGCACCCAGTTTTAACAACCTCAACTATTGTAACAGATGTTTTATGTACTAGTGACTCAACAGGAAGCATAGACTTAACAGTTACAGGAGGAACATTACCTTATCAATACCAGTGGAATGACACAGATAATACAATGACAGAAGATCTTAGTGATGTAATAGCTGGAACTTACACTGTTTTAATTACTGATGCCAAAGGGTGTACAATTACAGCGAGTGCTACAATAGGCGAGCCATCAATAGCATTGAGTTTAAATATTAGTAAGGTTGATGCTAATACAGCGCAAGGATGTTCAAATGGTGAAGCAACAGTTGCAGTTTCAGGAGGAACAGAAGGTTCAGGTTACACATATTTATGGAGTGTTTCAGCAGCAAGTCAAACAACGGCTACAGCTATAAATTTATCAGATGGTATACATAGTGTAACAGTAACAGATGCAAACGGATGTGAATTAACACAAAGTATTGTTATCGAATGTGTAAACGCTTGTGATACTGTAATTACAATAGGTGATATAACAGATGTTTTATGTACAGGAGATGCAACAGGTTCGGGAATTGTAACAGCAAGTTCTGCTACAAATCCAACAGCAACTTTTACCTTTGTTTGGTCAAATGGACAAACGGATTCTGGAGTAACTAGTAGTACTTTATCGAATTTAACTTCAGGCGTTTATGACGTAAGTGTAACAATAGATGGTACAGTTTGTCAAGCAGTTGAAGAATCAATTTCTATTACGGAGCCAAGTAATTCATTAGGGATTACTGCAACAACAACAGATGAGAGCGGTCCAGCAACAGGTGATGGAACAGCAACATCAACAACAACAGGAGGAGTTGAACCATATACTTATGTTTGGACACCAAATGGAGAAACAACAGCAGACCTTACAGGTTTATCACAGGGTAGTTATACAGTAACAGTAACAGATGCCAATGGATGTACAGATGAAACAACAGTAACAGTAAATTCAGGAAAATGTTTAAATTTATCAGTAACTGGAAGTTCAAGTTCAGTAGTTTGTAATGGTGAGAGTAACGGAAGTGTTACAGCAGTAGCAACAGGTGGATCAGGAAACTTCACATATGCATGGGATGTTTTACAAGACACTACAGCGAGTGTAAGTGGATTAGAAGCAGGAGATTATACTATTACAGTTACAGATACAGCGACCCTATGTACAACTAGTACATCAATTACTGTAAATGAGCCAGCAGTTTTAAGTTCAGGAATAGCGGGAATAAATGTTTTATGTAGATATGAAGCAACAGGGTCATTAGATTTAACAGTAAATGGCGGGACACCACCTTATGAATATTTATGGGATAATGGTGAAACTACAGAAGATTTAATAGATTTAGTTGCTGGAACTTATAGTGTTACAATTACCGATGCAAATGATTGTACAACAACTAACAGTTCTACAATACTAGAGCCAGCAACAGTAGTTTCCGGTTCAATAACTGCTCAAACCTCTTCTTGTTTTGATGGTGCTACAGGTACTGTAACAGTTGTAGGCTCTGGAGGTATTCCACCATATTCATATTCAATAGATGGAGGAGTAACTTATAATTCAACAGGAATTTTTGAAGACTTAGCTGCAGGTAGTTATACAGTTGAAGTTTTAGATGCAAATGGATGTACTTATGAACAGAGTGTAACTATAACTCAACCAAGTGCACTATTAGCCTTAGTAGCCGATGTGTCAAACATAACTAATGATTGTACTATAGATGGATCTGGATCAGTAGAATTGACAGCAACAGATGGTCAAGCACCATATCAATATAATATTGATGGCGGAACATTGCAAGACAGTCCGTTATTTGAAGGATTAACAGCAGGGACGTACTTATTTGAAGTGATAGATGCTTTAGAATGTACAGCAACGGTTGAAGTAACGATTTTGGCACCAAATGCAGTATTGAATTTAATCGCCAATCCAACAGGTATTACTAATGATTGTACTATAGATGGCTCCGGATCAGTAGAATTGACAGCAACAGACGGTCAAGCACCATATCAATATAATATTGATGGCGGAACATTGCAAGACAGCCCATTATTTGAAGGATTAACAGCAGGAACGTACTTGTTTGAAGTGATAGATGCTTTAGAATGTACAGCAACGGTTGAAGTAACGATAGAGTCACCAACAGTAGATTTAATTACAGAAGTAGAGTTTGATGTTTGTATTGAAGATATTTCAATAGATTTATTAGATTTTGTTCCGAGTGATCTACCTGTAGATGGTGTTTGGAATGTAGTTTCAGGAAACGTAATAATCACCAATGGTATTTTTGATCCATCAACTGTAGAGTTAGGAACTTATGTATTTGAATATACTGTTGATGTTAATGGCTGTACTAGTATAACAACTATTACAATTAATGTAAATGACGATTGTGTTGTGTTGCCATGTTCTACTGATGATATTGAAATTTCAAAAGTTGTCACACCTAATGGTGATTTAAATAATGATGCCTTTGAAATTAAAGGATTAGAATTATGTGGATTTACATATGATGTAAAGATTTTAAATAGATGGGGACACATGGTTTTCGAATCAGGAAATTATCAAAATAACTGGACAGGCTATAATGCTGAAGGAGGAATGACAATAGGAGCCAGTGATAAATTGCCTGCAGGAACATATTATTATGTAGTAAATATTGTAGGCAGTGGATTCAAGCCAATAACAGGATACATTTATTTAGGACACTAATTGACAATAAAAAATTAATAAATATATATTATGAAAAAGACACTAATCGTTGTATTGTTGATGTTATTAACAAATATTGATTGTAAAGCACAGCAATTATCTCAGTTCACACAGTATATGTATAATACAATTGCTGTAAATCCTGCTTATGCAGGAAGCAGAGATGCATTAAGTATCGTAGCTTTAAATAGAAATCAATGGGTAGGATTTGATGGAGGGCCACAAACACAAACATTATCTATTCACTCTCCTCTAAGAAATGAAAAGATAGGTGTAGGACTATCGTTGATAAAAGATAAATTAGGATATGAAGATTTTACTTCTGCTTATGCCGACTTTTCTTATACAATTAAAACATCTGAAAAAACCAAATTGTCATTTGGATTAAAAGGAGGTGCAACATACTATAAGATTGATAATGAGTTATATGATTTAGAAAATCCAGATCAATATTTTGATGAACAAAATAAGTTTAATCGTTGGAATATGAATGTTGGAGCTGGAGCATTGTTACACTCTAATAAGTGGTACGCTGGTCTTTCTATGCCTCGAATAATTAATCATGATAAGAACTTAAATGAATTATATGAGAGTTTAGACAGAGTACATTATTATTTAATAGGAGGTTATGTGTTTGATTTAAGTGAGTCGACAAAATTTAAACCATCTTTTTTGCTTAAACATGTAAAAGGAGCAGCAATTTCTACAGATTTAACAGCAAATTTCTTGTTCAATGATAAGTTTTGGTTAGGAGCGTCATATAGAATTAATGACCAACAAAGATCGTTAGGAGCAATTGCAGATTTTCAAGTATCAAAACAATTTAGAGTTGGATATGCATATGAGATTGCAACAGGAGAAATAAGAGACTATACATCTGGATCGCACGAAATTTTATTGATTTATGAATTTAAATTTTTGAAGAATAGATTAAAATCACAAAGATACTTTTAACCAATTATGATGATTATGAAGAATATAAAACCATTATTTATAGCTTTTGTTTTAATTTGCTCATCAGCAATTGGACAAACAGTAAGACAGAAAAGGGCTGAAGGCTTATACAATAACTTTTCGTTTGTAAAAGCAATTAAACACTATCAAAAATTGATAGACAAGGACGATAATAAAGGTTATGCACTACGAAAATTAGGAGATACATATATTATGTTACGTATGCCCGAAAAAGCATTGTCAATATATAAGCAAGTTGTTCAGCAACCAAACGTGCCTTCTAAATATTACTATTATTATGCTCAAGTATTAAGAGCAACAGGTGACTATAATGAATCTAAGGTTTGGATGAAAAAATATAAAGAACAAGGGAACGATGATGATTTAAGAATAAAAGAATTTTTTAAAGATGGAGATTTAGCAAGTGGGATTTTTAACAGTTTTCAAACACATACATTATCCGAATTAAATATCAACACCGAGTTTAATGAATTTGGGGCTGTAGAGTTTGATGACAAATTATACTTTGCTTCATCAAGAGATGAAGGTGTGTCTGTTAAACGTCTTTACTCATGGGATGAGCAGCCACTTTTAGATGTGTATGTAACTTCAAAAGAGAATGGAAGTGTAGCGACAACTACAAGGATAGAAGGAGATGTGAATACAATATATCATGATGGTTCTGTAACCTTTAATCCAAAAGGGAATAAGATGTATTTTTCAAGGAGTAATTATTTTCAGAACAAAAAAATTAAGGATTCAAAAGGGACGATGCAAGTAGGTATTTATACTGCAGAATTAATTGATGGTAACTGGACAAATATAAAATCAACAAACTTAAACAATGCAAAATATTTAGTATATAATCCATCCTTAAGTAAAGATGGAAAGAAGTTGTATTTCGCTTCCGATATGCCTAAAGGATATGGAGGAACAGATATTTATGTAAGTACAGTAAGTTCTAATGGAACTTTAGGAGCGCCTAAAAATTTAGGTGACATAGTAAATACAGAAGGAAATGAAACGTTTCCATTTATACATGATAAAGACGAAACATTGTATTTTTCTTCTGATGGACATGTTGGTTTAGGCTTAATGGATGTATTTGCTTCGGTAAGAGATGAAAACAATGAGATTGTAAATGTTATAAATTTAGGGGAACCAATTAACAGTAAAAAAGATGATATTGCCTATTATTTATCAGAAGACAGCCTTAAAGGATATGTTTCTTCAAACAGAAAAGGTGGATTAGGAGGAGATGATATTTATGCATTTGCTAGAGCTAAGCCAATTCCACCAATTCCACCACTAACACTCAAAGGTCAGGTCTTTAACGATGTGAATAATGAACCTGTTGCTGGAGCAAAAGTAGTTCTGACACGTAAGAATGGTGAAGAAATTGCTTATTTTACTACTAGAGAGGATGGGTCTTTTGAACATTTAATTGATAGAGATGAAGATTTTGTTTTAAATGTATCTAAAGAGAAATATCAAGACGCTGAAAAAGATTTTAACTCCTTTGGACTTGAAAAAGAAGAAGAACTTGTTGTTGATTTAAATATTGGGTTAAAACCTATTGAAGATGTTGTTTTACTTGCAAACTTAGATAAAATTTATTTTGATTTAAACAAGTCATTTATTCGACCAGACGCAGCAATAGAACTTAATAAAGTAGTTGATTTAATGGTCAAAGAATATCCAGGGATGGTTATAAGACTAGAATCTCATACAGATAGTAGGGCTTCAAATGCTTATAATAGCGCTTTATCAAAGAGAAGAGCAAAATCGACATATGATTATATAATTTCTAATGGCGTAGATGCATCAAGAATTACAAGTCATGAAGGTTTTGGAGAGACACAATTGAGAAATAAATGTAGTAATAATGTGAAGTGTTCGGAAAAAGAACACCAGTTAAATAGAAGAACAGAATTTATTATTATTAAGATGAAATAAAAAGAAACGATTACAGAAAACTAATATTTTCATTATTGTGTGTAAATTTATTAGTTTTCTGTAATCGTTTCCTATTAATTGCAGTTGTAACATTCTAAGATTTACTTATCGTTGTGGGGACGAAAAAATCAAAAATTGTTGCAACTGCTTTTTAGTTGAGGAATAATTCTGGTGAATAGTTATACGAATATCAATTTTTTTTCACTTTACTAATTTTTTTTTCAAAAACTCTTTAAAAAAGTGTCATTATAAACCAAAAAAACTCTCAAAATCAAAAGATTAAGAGAGTTTTTAGTACTCAAGGCGGGACTTGAACCCGCACGCCCCAAAGAGCACAGGATTTTAAGTCCGGCGTGTCTACCAATTCCACCACTTGAGCATTTTGCAAGTAAAAATTACGTTGCATTGGTATATTGTTGAGAGTTAGAGCGAAAGACGGGATTTGAACCCGCGACCTCCACCTTGGCAAGGTGATGCTCTACCCCTGAGCTACTTTCGCAGTCATTGTAAAAGAACGATCCATTTGATGTTTTAATGGACGGCAAATTTAAAACAATTATATAAATTCCAAAGCTTTTTTTGCAAAATTATTTTTTATCTGATAAACCGACTAATTAAGATGGTTATTACACAAGAATAAAATATCTTTGCACCGTTTTAAAAAGCAAAATTTTTTTCAATTTGGAAGCGTCAGTAGATAAAGCAAAAGAATATACCATAATAGATGATTTTAAACAACTTACAAAAGTTGGGTTGTCATTAAGTGTTGTGTTTTCTTCTGTAGCAGGATATTTATTAGCAGCAGATACTATTGATTATACCATAGTAGCAATACTTACATTTGGAGGTTATTTTATGGTTGGCGCATCAAATGCATTTAATCAAATTATAGAAAAAGATACAGATGCATTGATGAAACGGACCATGAATAGACCACTTCCTACAGGAAGAATGTCTGTGAATATGGCACTATTTATTGCAGTTGCTTTCGCAATACTCGGTATAGGGATGTTGTATTATATCAATCCAAAGACTGCATTGTTTGGCGCAATTTCTATATTTTTATATACAAGTGCTTATACACCTTTAAAGGCGGTAACACCTTTGACGGTTTTTGTAGGTGCTATTCCAGGAGCAATACCTTTTATGTTAGGTTGGGTTGCAGCAACAAATCAGTTTGGAATAGAAGCGGGAATTTTATTTATGATTCAATTTTTTTGGCAGTTTCCGCATTTTTGGTCTATTGGATGGTTACAGTTTGATGAATATAAAAAGGCAGGATTTAATATGTTGCCAATGGGAAAGAAAGATAGAGGAGCAATAAAACAGATAATTTTATACACTATTGTAATGATAGTTGTTTCTCTAATTCCGGTTTTAAAACAAACAGGAGATTTTTGGATTTACCCATTTACAGCTGTACTTATCTTTTTGTTAGGTACATTTATGATGTATTATGCAGTAAAACTCTATAAACATCAAACAGATAAAATAGCAAGACAATTAATGCTCTCGAGTGTTCTTTACATAACACTTATACAAATAATTTACGTAGTAGATAAATTTTTACACTAATTAACCGAGCATGTTAAAATCATTTTCATCTAATAAATGATTGATAGCGAACACATGTGACAATTAAAAAAATAAATAGGAACACATGAATAAACAGACTTTAGAACAGGAATATAAAATCGCAAAACAAAAATCTGCAAAACCGATGTTGTGGATCTCTATGGTGAGCATGACTATGATGTTTATTGGTTTAACAAGTGCATACATAATAAGTAGTAATAGAGAAGATTGGGTTTCGTTTGAATTACCATCGGCATTGTATGTAAGTACAATTTTACTATTTTTGAGTAGTATTACATTTTATTTAGCAAAATCGTATATCACTAAAGACAATAGAAAACTAACAACAATATTTTTATTGCTTACGTTGGCTCTTGGGATTGGATTTGTTTTTTATCAAATTCAAGGATTCTATCAATTGAAAGCTGCAGGACTTTATTTTGTTGGAAAAGGCAGTGTTGTATCCTCTTCATTGATGATTGTAATATCCTTTGCGCATTTATTACATGTTGCTGCTGGGTTTATTGTGCTACTTGTTGTTATTTATAATCATTTTAAAAAACGTTACAATGCTACGGAAACACTAGGCTTAGAGTTAGGTGCAATCTTTTGGCATTTTGTAGATATATTGTGGATTTTACTCTTTTTATTTTTCTATTTTATTACATGATAATATTTTGTAAATTTGACGAGTTAAAAAACTAAAACTTAATATTTTTTTTATGGAAGCAACTATTGCTACTAAAGAACATCACTCTTGGGATGATGATAAATCAGAAGGTAAACCATTAAAGTCGAGTTATGGAAAGATGATGATGTGGTTTTTCATCGTATCTGATGCATTGACTTTTTCAGGATTTATTATTGCATATGGTTTAATGCGTTTTAAATTTATTGAAACTTGGCCAATTGCTGATGAAGTGTTTACTCATATTCCATTTGTTCATGGAAACTTTCCGATGCTCTATGTAGCATTTATGACTTTTGTCCTTATTGCATCATCAGTAACAATGGTGTTGGCAGTAGATGCAGGACATCAAATGAAGAAAAACAAAGTAGCATGGTATATGTTCTGGACAATTCTTGGAGGTGCAGTCTTTGTTGGTTCTCAAGCTTGGGAATGGAAGACATTCATTCAAGGTTCTTACGGAGCAATTCAAATGAATGATGGTAAAATTATTCAATTTGTTGACGAAACTGGACATCAAGTAACTTTAGAGAGTTTTGTAACATCACATGGAGGTGAAAGAGAACAAGATGTTAGAAGTAAAGGATTATGGTTTACTTCAGAATCAGCATTACCAGAATTTACTGTTGCTGAAGTTACGGAAGCATACAAAAAACATTCAGAATTAAGTATAAGAACAGAAAAGATTATTGCTGCAACTAAAAGTAAAGAAATACTATCAAGAGAAGCATCTTTAAATTATTTAGCTGAAGGGAAACAAGTTGTAAAAGGCGCTAACCTAAAGGTAAATGAATATGGAAGTACGCTATTTGCTGATTTCTTTTTCTTTATTACTGGTTTTCACGGTTTTCACGTATTCTCTGGAATTATATTCAATATGATCATTTTCTTTAACGTAATTATTGGAACATACGAAAAGAGAAAAAGTTATGAAATGGTAGAAAAAGTTGGGCTGTATTGGCATTTTGTCGATTTAGTCTGGGTATTTGTATTCACATTCTTCTACTTAGTATAATCAAAATAAAAAAAATAAGATGGCACACGATACAAACGCATCACATACAGCATTAATATTAAAAGTATTTGCATTTCTTTCTTTGGTAACTATAGTTGAAGTTGCTTTTGGAATTGTAAAACCAGCATCATTACACTTAACAAGTTTTTTAGGAACAAGCCCTTTAAATTGGATTTTCCTTATCTTAACTTTGGTAAAAGCATACGGAATTACATGGTACTTTATGCACATGAAAGAAGAAAAAAAATGGTTGAGAAGATCTGTAGTTTGGACTTCAATATTCCTTATTTCTTATTTGATGATACTTTTATTAATAGAAGGAAGTTATTTACACGAAGTGCTAGCACCTTATGTGAAATGGGATTATTAATATAACATAAAATAAAATTTAAGGTGGATTTTTCCACCTTTTTTTTGATTGATACACATGCAAAAGAAGAAATTTTTAGTGCTTTTCAGCCTTTTTATAGGGCCGTTGCTTTTCTATATATTCCTTACTATGGGTACATGGAATTCAACTACTTTACCTGTTTTAACAACACAAGTTGAAAATATCGAAGCAGAAGAAAGTTTTGAAAATCACTATTCAATTGTCTGTTTTTTAGGTGATGACTTATCAGCATCAAAGACGGCTATTTCAAACCTAAACGAAGTAATCTATAAGAGATTCCATCAAGCCTTATATTTCCAAACTGTTGTCATATTACCTAACGGAATGGAACTGGAGATAGAAGCCTTGAAAAAGCGATTAGGAACCTATACTGACGCAAGTCAGTGGAATTTTGTATTTGTATCAAAAGAAGAGTTGGTAACAATTTTTAATAGTTTTGACACACCTTATATACTGAATGATCAATATGCGTCTAACTATACTTTTATTGTTGATAAAGAATTGAACCTAAGAGGAAGAACAGATGATGAGGATACGAAAGATGGAAAGCTATACGGTTATGATATGACTTCTGTTGCCGTTTTACGTAACAAAATGCGAAAAGATATAGAAGTAATCTATTATCACCTGAAAGAAAAAAGAAAAAAAGAAGAGAGAGAACGTAATAAAGGAAAAGTAGAACGATTAAAAGAAAGATAGATTGATGAAACGAGCATGTTAAAATTTTCATCATTTAAGCGAATGATTAATGGCGAACAGCATGTGACAGTTGAAGAACAATAAATAGAAGCACATGAAGGACAAATCATATATAGGAATATCATTTATTATTTTACTCTTCGGAATTTATACTGTCCCGAAAGTGGTAGCACGTTTTTCAAAACCAAATTTAGAAACATTTGGTAAAGTTCCAGCATTTGAATTTACAAATCAAAAAGGAAAAATAATTACCAACGAAGCTTATAAAGGTAAAGTGTATGTAGTTGAATTTTTCTTTACCACATGCCCAACTATTTGTCCGATGATGAATGAAAAGATGGTAAAAATCCAAAACGAATTTTTTGGAAATCCAAATTTCGGAATAGCATCTATTTCTATAAACCCAACATATGATACTACGGCGATTTTAAAAGAATATGCTGAAGAATACAAAATATCAAGTCCAAATTGGCACTTGCTCTCTGGTAAATCTGAAGAAGAAGTGTTTGCATTGGCAAATAAAGGTTTTATGCTTTATGCAGGAATTGGAGGAAAAGAAGTAGGAGGATTTGAACATTCAGGACTCTTTGCGTTGGTGGACAAAGAAGGAAATATCCGTTCGAGATATGACAAATATGGTAACCCAATAATGTATTATAGAGCATTGAAAGAAAATGAATTTGGAGATCAAATTAATGAATTGATGCAAGATATTGAACTACTTTTAAAAGAGTAATATAACCTCTCGACTGCGCTCGAGGGGACAATAAAATAGTTTTGTCTGGTCGAGCACAGTCGAGACCTTGATAATATATTTAAGTTGATAATGAAAACAGCAGAAGAAAAAAAATACAATAGAATTATAATTATTTTATCAATTGTATTGCCTTTGGCAATTGCAGGATTGTTTGGTGTAAAAATAGATGTAGAATTACCCGTTTTTTTACCGCCAATTTACGCTGCTACCAATGCAATCACAGCAATAGTTTTAATTTTTGCAGTGATAGCTATTAAAAAAGGAAATAGAGTATTGCACGAAAAACTGATTAAAACAGCAATGTTATTGTCAATATTGTTTCTGATACTATATGTTGCGTATCACATGACATCAGATTCAACGTCATATGAAGGGACATCAAAAGGTATCTATTTCTTTATTTTGATAAGTCATATTATATTGTCAATAGCAGTGATACCATTTGTTTTGATCACTTATATGAGAGCAAAATTAGGAAAATTTACTGCGCATAAAAAAATCGCAAAAATTACATTTCCGCTATGGCTGTATGTTGCAATTACTGGAGTTGTAGTTTATATAATGATAGCACCTTATTATTAAACTTTATCGTCATTACGAGAAGTTTTCGACGAAGGAATCTCATAAAAAAAAAGATTGCCACAGCAAATTAAATTTGCTTCGCAATAACAATAAAAATATCATGAAAAAAATAATAGCCTTTTTCCTTTTAACCTTTGCATTTTTCCCAAACACCTACGCACAATGCGCAATGTGTAAAGCTGTTGTTGAAAGTGGTGATGCTGAATTGGCTCAAGGATTGAATAATGGGATCGTTTATTTAATGGCTTTTCCATACCTTTTAATAGGCGGACTTTTCTACTTTATCTACCGTTATAAGACTAAAAAGAAGAATTAACATTTTTATAAGACTTCCATTTTGTAACAAATTGTAATTTTACTCGTCTTATCAATACAATCGACTAAAAAATTTTAAAAAATATTTATGAGAACAAAAATTCTTATGGTTTTGGCACTTGTTATTAGTATTTCTGTAACGGCTCAAACTAAAAAATGGACACTTCAAGAATGTGTAAATCATGCAATTGAAAATAATATTTCAATTAAAAGAGGTCAAAATTCATTATTGATACTTGACGAAGATAACAAAGCTGCTAAAGGAGCATTTTTACCTTCAGTTATTGGGAGTGTCTCTCAAGGATTAAGCCTTGGTAATGTTGAATTATTTCCAGGATCATTTACGAATAGGGAAAGTAATACTACAAGTGTTAGTGTTGGTGTGTCACAATCAATTTTTAACGGATTTAGAAATAAAAACCTTCACAAGCAATCGTTACTTAATTTAGAGAGAGGTAATTTAGAACTGGAAAGGATTAAAGATGATATTTCCTTGAATGTTGTAAACTCTTATTTAAATGTTCTTTTTAACAAAGAAAATTTAGCAAGAGCACAAAAGCAATATGATTTTACAACCAAGCAATTAAATCAAGTAAAAGAGTTAGTAGAGGCAGGAGTTCAACCAAAAGCGAATATAAATGATGTTGAAGCTACATTGAGTAATGATATGCAAAAAATAACTATTGCAGAAAATAATTTAGATTTAGCTAGATTATCTTTATCTCAACTATTACAAGTTCCTTACACAGGATTTGATGTTGAAATAATTGATGTTAATCTACCAACAGAAGCATTGTTATACGATGATGTAACTCCTATTTTGGATTATGCATATAAAAATAGAAATGAGATTAAAATTGCAGAAAAAAATATTGAGAACGCTGAATTGAGTACTGAAATTTCAAAAAGTGGATTTATGCCAACTGTTTCTGGTAGTTATGGTTTTGGAACAAATGTATTTTTCTCAAATTTAAGTAGTAATACTTCATTTTTTAATCAATTAAATGATAATAAAGGACACAATTTTTCTATAAGAGCGAGTATTCCAATCTTTTCAAGATTTCAGAATAAAACAGCAGTAGCCAAATCGAAGCTTTTAGAAGAAACTTCAAAGTTTGATTTAGAACAGTCTAAATTGAATTTGGAATCTAATATACAAACTGCCTTTACACAAGCAAAGGCTGCTTATCGTACTTATGAAGCTGCGAAAACATCTTTAGAAGCACAACAATTATCATTTAACAATTCTGAAGAACGTTATAATATAGGTTCAATGAATTCATTTGATTTAGAACAAGGAAGAATTAGATTGATTAACGCTGAGGCTTCATTAATCAATGCAAAATATGACTTTGTATTTAAAACAAAAGTATTAGACTTCTATTTAGGGAAACCTATAGGGAATGTTAAATAATTATTTAGTTAATAGTTAATTTTCAGACATCTCAATATTTCAACATATTGGGATGTTTGTTTTTATACAAATCAATATCTTTGCGATTCAATGTCATTAATACTTAACATAGAAACAGCTACTAAGAACTGTTCCGTTTCACTTGCTGAAAATGGAAAAATCATCGCTTTAAAAGAAGTGAATGATGGCGGCTATTCACATGCAGAGAATTTACATGTATTTGTTCAAGACGTTTTAAAAGAGGTAAATATGACTCTAAAAAATGTTGATGCCGTTGCTGTGAGCAAAGGTCCTGGATCTTTTACAGGGCTTAGAATTGGCGTATCTACAGTTAAAGGATTGTGTTATGCTTTGGATATTCCGTTGATTTCTACGAGCACTTTACAAGCCTTAGCACTTCAAGTAACTAAAGAAAAAGGACTTGTAATTCCGATGCTTGATGCACGTAGAATGGAAGTGTACAGCGCTGTTTTTAATACGGATAATTCACTTGTTAGAGAAATACAAGCGCAAGTATTAGACGAAAATTCTTTTGCTACTTATCTTGAAAATAACGATGTATATTTCATCGGTGATGGAGTTTCAAAAACCAAAGAAATCATCACACATAAAAACGCTTTTTTTATTGATGATAAATTGCCATCAGCAAATGAAATGGCACAATTATCTTTTGATAAATTTCAGCAAAAAGACTTTGAAGATGTTGCTTATTTTGAGCCTTTTTATCTCAAAGACTTTGTAACCAACGCTAAGAAGAAATAAAAATTTTCGTTTTACTGCCTAATTGTCAAACATTAAACTTTGGCTTGATTATCGCCAATACAACATTATGGATAGAGAAAAAGTTTCATTTAAGTGGGCATTTAAAGAGTTTATTTGGCCAAGAAGAAAAATCGTTTTAATAGGATTAGTATTAATAATCATAAATAGTTTGGCTGGATTCGTCTTGCCATTACAGATTAGAGTATTGATAGATACTATTGTGCCAAATGGCGATATGAAGGGATTGTATACGCTGTTAATTTTGGTTGTATCAGCCTTATTTTTACAGGCTATTGTATCATTTTTATTAACGCGCTTGTTAAGTGTGGAAGCACAACATCTTATTTCTTTATTGCGCGCAAAAGTCCAAAGAAAATTACTAAAATTACCTATCAATTTTTTCGACAATAATAAATCTGGAGCCTTAGTTTCAAGAGTTATGACAGATGTTGAAGGTGTTCGTAATCTTGTAGGAACAGGCTTGGTACAATTGATTGGAGGTTCTATTACTGCTATTATATCATTAGTATTACTAATTAGAATTAATGCAACAATGACATTAGTAGTGATTCTTCCTGTAATTATTTTTGGAATTGTGATGATGAAAGCATTTGGTTATATCCGACCTATTTTTAAAGCAAGAGGTAAAATTAATGCTGAGGTTACTGGTAGATTGACAGAAACATTAAATGGCGTTAGAGTTATCAAAGGATTTAATGCTGAAGAGCAAGAAAATAAAACATTTGAGAAAGGAGTTGAACAGTTATTTTTAAATGTAAAAAAGAGTTTGACAGCAACGGCTTTAATTACGAGTTCATCAAAATTTCTTATAGGACTTGCAACTGCAGGAATCATGGGATTAGGTGGTTATTATATGATGGGAGAAACAATGACTAATGGTGAATTTATTGAATTTACAGTGCTATTAGGTTTTTTGGTTGCTCCAATAGTACAGATGAGCAATATTGGAAGCCAGTTAACAGAAGCCATGGCTGGATTGGATAGAACTCAGGAATTAATGGTCATGACCGAAGAAGATAATCCTGAAACGAGAACGATACAATTGGATAAAATAAAAGGTGATATTGTATTTGATAATGTGTCTTTTTCTTATGAAGAAAGTAAAGAGGTATTGCATAATATTTCGTTTGAAGCACCTTCTGGAAGTGTTACTGCATTGGTTGGTTCTTCAGGTTCAGGTAAATCTACGATTGCTGGACTTGCAGCAACCTTTTTAAATCCAAGTGAAGGGAAAGTGTCGCTAGATGGAATTGATCTAGAAAAGGTAAACTTAAGCAGTTTTAGAAAGCATCTTGGTGTTGTTTTGCAAGATGATTTCTTATATGAAGGAACTATTCGTGAAAATATACTATTTCCAAGACCTAATGCAACTGAAGAAGAACTCTTAGAAGCAGTTAAAGGCGCTTATGTAAACGAATTTACTGACAGATTTGATGAAGGTTTAGAAACTGTAATTGGTGAAAGAGGAGTGAAGTTATCAGGAGGACAACGTCAAAGAATCTCTATTGCAAGAGCCTTGTTGGCAAACCCTAAAATAATTATTTTAGACGAAGCTACTTCAAACCTTGACACACAAAGTGAATCTTATATTCAAAAAAGTTTAGGAATATTGATGAAAGATCGCACTACATTTGTTATTGCGCATAGATTGAGTACCATTCAGCAAGCCGACCAAATATTAGTAATTGAAGAAGGCAATATAGTAGAACGTGGAAAACACGATGAATTGATTGCTAAAAAAGGCAGATATTACGAATTATATACATACCAAAGTAGGATATAATTTCTTGCGTTTTGTTTTTCTGTTAATATTGAAATTCAAAAAAACCTATAGTTAACACGTATTGTGTAATTTTATGTATCGTCTCGGCTATGGTTAGTACGGGAATTAAAAGTAAATAAACTTTCGATTAAGCACTTAGCCAAAACTTTTTTATTTTGTTTTATCTTTTTCTTTATAGAGCCAAATCAAAAGATTTGGCGGACTTGGTTAAAAGCATTTAACTTTAGGTTAAGCACGAAAACCCGTATTAATTATAGCCATTGTTGTAACCAGTTTTTATTCGTATTCAAAATTCATATAATCCTCAAAACGTTTTCCTTCTTCTTCATTATTAAGGCGTTTTGTCCATTTTATTTGATTTTCTTCTGTTTCATCTGTATCGGAAATACTAAACATAATTAGTAAATCTCTACCTAATTCTTGTCGAAAGAAATTTTCAGTCCGCAGTTTCTCTAAAACTTGAGTACAAGTTTCAAACAAAGTTTTTTTAAAATTCTCAAAATCTAAGTTCTCTTTATAGATTTCAACTGAAAGAGTTTTACATATGTCATTGAATTCTGTATTTGCTCCATCAGAAGTAAACCATTCAGCGGGTTCAAATTCATACACATCCTTGTATTTAGGGTCTTCCAATTGCATTTTCTCTAAATGACTTTTAGTATTCGTAAAAGGGACTACAGTCATTGCTCCATCATCACTAATCAACGAAAAAGAACAAATATCAGAGCCATATTTTTGAATATTTTCTTTAAAACTCTTTTTAGTAGCATCTTCAATTTTGCTTTTCAGTTCATCAAAATTAAAATAGGTATTCATAATTTTCTCTAATTGGTTACAATGGTTAAGATAATGTTCCGTTTTAATGAACTTTATCATACGATAGATAAAGTTAGTTAAAAAAATTGAGAAAGTCAAGTTACAACATACAACAATCCAAAAAAACGCCTTAAAAAGTTCAACTTTTTAAGGCGTTTTTTCTCTTCTAAAAAGAAATATCTTATCTAAAAGACTTTAATTTTTTAATCAATTCCTCAGGACTCATTCGAGTTTTGTAATCAGCATTTACATACTCATAGATTATTTTGCCATCTACACCAACTACAAATAAAGAAGGAACTGGTAATATGTCAGCGTTTTTATCTCCTGAATGTTTTAAAAGCATATTGCTATATTTTTTTGGAGCTTTAAATGCAATTCCCATTTCTTTAATTAATGTTCCATCAGCATCAGAAAATAACTCATAGTTCAAATTATTTTTAGAGACAGAATTGTTCAATCCTGCAGGAGCGTCTGGACTTATACCAACAATTTGGTAACCAAGCGCTAAAATTTCATCTTTTGATTCTCCTACTGCTGCTAGATGTTTGTTACAATAAGGACACCATCCACCTCTATAAAATAATAGAATTGTCGGCTTACTTTTTACTATTTCTTGAAGTGTAACTTGCGTGTTGTCAAGTGAAGTTAGTTCAACTGTTGGAACTTTATCTCCAACTTTTAAAGGAGTTACATCTTCTGGGTTTTCTGCAACTTGCGCAAAACTAGTTGTGAAAGCAATTAAAATTATTGAGATTGATAATACGATTTTTTTCATGATATTGTTTTAGAATGGTATAGTCTTACTTTTAATTAATCCTTACATTTTATTTCAGAAAATTTAATGTGCTGTTTTTTTCTTTTCCGTATCCTTTTATAACAAGGCTATCTTGATAGAATTTACCAATTGCATATGCTGATGAATCTGCTGAATTTACCATTGCTTTAAAAGTTAAGTAATGAATATTGTTTTTATATACATAATCACCATCATGATTATGACCGTTTAAATATACCTTTACATTACTGTATTTTTCTAATAATTTTTGCAATTCTACAGTATTCCAAAGGTTGTCATTGGCAATTGGTAACAACGGAAAATGGCAATACAAGGCAACATTTTTCCCTTTAGCATTTATGATTTCTTGCTCAATCCATTCAAATTGTGTTTTCCCAATTCCGCCATTATAAGGTTTTGCATAGGTTAGAGAATCTCGTTCTATTTTGTTAAACATTACTTGAGTTTCTTTAATTTTTAAAGAGTCTAAAGCACCATAAACACTCAAGTCATTACCATCTAATACAATAAATTTCCAGTTGTCTTTTTCAAAACTGTAATACCGTTTTTTTAAATTGAGTTTATCAAAAATCAAAGGCTTTAAACTATCTGCAACTTCAAAATCGTGATTTCCTAAAACGTGATATGATGTTGATTTTAAACTATTCCAAGTTGGAATAATAGAGTCGAAACTTTTAAAGTTTTTGTCGATGAAATCACCTAAATGAATTGTATATGCTAAATCGTGTTTGTTGAGTTCGGCAACTGCTTCTTTCAACCGATGAGGTGCTTTTCTGTAATAGCGATTCCATTTGATATCACAATCGCAGTATTGACAATCTGCAATGATACCTACAGAAAACGATGTTGGTATAGTTTCTTTTTTACTACAACTTGAAAATATCAATATAAAGATAGAAAAATATAGAAATTTATACATTTTTTATTTCCCTATAATATTAATTTACCTTAAACCCTAAAGCAATATAAGGTTGAGCAATATTTGGAACAGGACCTCCAGCGCCATAAAAAACCGATCCAGAAAAGACAACATTACTTTGAGTAATAGGGTATGGAGGGTTTGTGAAATCAGCTTTTCTCAGTACACGACCAACAGTTTGATTTAGATTTGTATAACCTGGAAGAATAGTTCTTTTGACAGTAATGTAATCTCCTGATGTTACAATTACTGGAGTAATTGTTTGATAGTCTAAGGCTGTTTGAGAAAATGTATGAGTTCCTGAATAATTTGTGGCAGAGTTATTAGTGTTATTGATAATTTCAATCGTATAACCTCCGGTATAGGTACTTGGGTTTTGATAACCAACACTACATATTTCTCCGTCAGCATTGATTTGTATCTCATATTCATGTGTTTCTAAGTCCATCCACTCAGCCAAATCATTATAACCATTGGCAGTAGAAAAAGCGGTTGTTAGAGCACTTGTTACATAATTTTCATCACATATATTATTTGTTGGATCATTATCATTATCGCAACTAATAAAAAATAAGAGAGTGAAAGATAAAAGAATGCTTGATTTTTTCATTTTTAAAGGGGTTTTGAGGTTGTTTAATGAATTTCTATGAAACAAATATAAACTTTATTAACTGTTTTTCAAAGGTTTTATTATCTTTAAATGCACAAAGATTTCCGTCTGGATCAAAAAACTTGGCTATAATTCCCCAAGAATGCTCTTGATAATTTACGTCAATGTTTTTTGCGGTAAGTTTATCTGCAAGCATTTTTACGTTTGGCACATTCATTCTCAAACAAGTTCTGATTCGCTTACCGTTTGGCTCATGTTGCATTTCATCATCTACTTCAACCATCAAATAAGAGTTTCCAAATTCAAAACAAGTTAACATATCAGTAAAAAAATGAACTTTTAGTTCAAGCGTGTTTTTATAAAAATCAATACATTCATCATATTTCAAAACGTATAAAATTATTCCGGTTCTGTCAAAATTCATTCTCTAAATCTATAAATGTAACAGAACTAATCCAATAATTGCAGGAATAGATTGAATATAAAACAGTTTTATTTTTTTGGTAGAATACGCGCCATAAATTCCAGCTATAATCACACACGATAAAAAGAAAATGGCAACATACATATCTTTAGATAGTATAGACCAAATTAATCCTGCAGCAAGAAAACCGTTGTATAATCCTTGATTGGCTGCCAGAACTTTAGTTTCTTCTGCAAACTCTTTGCTTTTCAATCCAAATGTTTTTATACCTTTAGGTTTGGTCCATAAAAACATTTCTAAAACTAAAAAATAGATATGTAGTAATGCTACAATAGCAATAATGGAAATTTGTAAGGTGTTCATAATTTATAGTTGTTAAGGTCTCGACTGCGCTCGACCAGACAAATGATTACTATTGTCTCCTCGAGCGAAGTCGAGAGGTTAAAATTCTCTTTTCAGTTGCTCCAATGACTTGACTACTTCAGTTTGAGGTAATTGACACGCGCCATCTACACAAATATAAATAAAAGTTTCATCATCATTGTATCTGCCTTCCATCAGTGGTAATTTGCTTTCTTTTGTTGCTCCTGCAATCAATTTATTAGGGATATAGTGTTGATTAAATTCGGTTAATTTTTTGTGAGCATTTTTTCCTGAAATAGCGACTTCGTAATATTCGCCAACATTGTCACTCATCAATTGTAGCCAATTAGAATAACTTGTTGGATATTTGGCAATATCAGCCTTGATATTGTTTAACATTTCTTTACTTGTTTTGGCATAATGCATATTTGAATAATAATGACCTAATTTTAATAGATTTCTTGCCATAATAGAGTTTGAAGCAGGAATTACATTGTCGTGAATTTCCATTTTCCGAGCAATTAATCCTGTGTCTTCATCCGAAGTGAAGAAAAATAAGTGGCTCTTATCATCATAAAAGTGGTCAAAAGAATAATCTGCCAATCGCTTCGAAGTCTGCAACCATTTCTCATCTAGCGTTACTTCATATAGCGCAATAAACGCATCAATCACCGTTGAATAATCTTCAAGATAACCGTTTATTGTACTCCTGTTGTCTTTGTAATTATGATTTAATCCACCATCATTTCGAAGTTGATTTGCCATTAAAAAACGAGCGTTTTTTAAAGCAACATCTAAGTAATGTTCGTTTTCAAAAACGCGGTATGCATCAATATATCCTTTTAACATCAATGCATTCCAAGAAGTTAGTGTTTTATCATCCAATCTTGGACGTTCTTTTTTAGAGCGTTCTATGAGAAGATTTTTTTTCCAGTTACGAACCTTGCTTTTAACTTCAGAAAGAGAAAGATTGTGCTTTTCAGCAAATACTTCATCTGTTTTATTTCTGATTAAAACATAATTTTCTTTTTCCCAATGACCATACGAATTGACATTGTAATAATCTTTAAATAATTTATAGTCATCATCTAAAATTTGTTGTAATTCCTCTTTTGTCCATACATAGAAAGCACCTTCTTCAAGATGACCATTCGCATCCAAACTATCGGCATCTAGAGAAGAATAAAAAGCACCATTCTCGTTCATCAATTCTCGCTCAGTAAATACTAAAGTTTCTTCAACGATTTCTTTGTAGAGTTCATTTTTGGTTACCAAATAAGCATCAGCATATAAACTTACCAATTGACCATTGTCGTACAGCATTTTCTCAAAATGAGGAACGTGCCATTTTTTATCTACTGAATAACGTGAAAATCCTCCACCAATCTGATCATACATTCCGCCAAAGGCCATTTGCGTTAAAGTGGTATTTGTATAGTCTAAAATTTCTTGATTCTCTGCTTGAACTCCATATCTTAATAAGAAATGGTAATTGTTTGGCATCGGAAATTTTGGAGCGTGATTATTTCCTCCAAGGTTGAAATCCATCTGAATTTTCCATACGTTAATAGCATCATCAATATCATTTTTTGAGAAAATGGCTTTTTCAGAATTAAAAGGAATAAGTTCAGAATTTTTAACGCCTTCAGTTAAACTTGTAGCATATTCTTCGGCTTTTTCAGGGTCATTTTTATATAAATCTGATAGTTGATTTAATAGTTTTATCCAATTGTCTTTTGGAAAATAAGTACCGCCGTAAATAGGTCTTCCATCAGGAAGTGTAATGCAATTCAAAGGCCATCCTCCACGGCCTGTCATTATCTGAACAGCATTCATATATACTTGGTCAACATCTGGACGTTCTTCTCTATCTACTTTTATACTGATAAAATTTTCGTTCATCACTTTGGCTACCTCTTCATCTTCAAAACTTTCATGTTCCATTACATGACACCAATGACAAGCAGAATAACCAACAGAAATAATAATCAGTTTATTTTCTTTTTTTGCAAGATCAAGCGTTTCTTGATTCCATGGTTTCCAATCAACAGGATTGTGAGCGTGTTGTAGTAAATATGGACTTGTTTCGTTGATTAAATCGTTGGTGTATTTGTGTGTTGTCATTTCTTTATTGGTTTGACTCGTACAACTCGATAAAAATAAAAAGGATAAGATAACTATTGATAGAAGCCGAGACATAAAATTGTTTTTTCAAAGGTAGTGAAAGAAGTATCAATTGTTTAAATAAATAAAATATTTGATAAAAAATTGACTTTTACCGTTAATCAACTCAAAACAACTGTTGATAGATCTACTCTTTTTAAGAAGATTTATAAATTGAATATTTGTTTAGGGGAAATTGCTATGAAAAAGTTAACTCTAGATATAATTTTTTTAGAAAAGTTGTAAGAGGTTAACTTCTGCCATATCTTTTTTTACAGTGTAATTAATTTATAAAATAAGATAGGTTATGAATAAAAAACAACTATTTAGTGTGATGTCTTTTTTATTGTTTTTCGCAAATTTTTTTGCGCAATCAACTGATAAAGAGCCATTACAAATTAGTCCTTACGCGGGAATAAGTTTACCACAAGGCGACATTAAAAATTTCTCTCAAAACGGAAGTGCTTTTGGAGTTGATGCAACATATCAATTTTCAAAAACTTTTGGTTTAGCGGCGGATATTAATTTTACTTCTTTAAAGTTTGATGAAACTTTTAATATTGGTGGATTGCCTAGTAGTTATCTTCAAAATAATATAGTAAACGATAAATGGAGAAAAACCACCTTTTCAATTGGACCGGTTTTTAAATTTCCTTTAAAGAAAACTAATATAAGTTTATATGCTTTAGGAGGAATTTCTTCAGTTAAAACTCCTGAGGTAAAAGGAAACATTACTGGAGGTTCTTTAAATATGCTCGAAAACTTTAGAGTATCTGAGCAAAGTTCTTCAGGATTTGGACTTAACGCAGGAATGAAAGTAGGATTCAACCTATCTGATAAAGTTGGTTTTTATATAAACCCTCAGTATTCTTATAGCGGAGCAAAAGTTGGTTATAGTTATAAAGACCCTACATCTTCTTATATAGATGTTGGCGCTGATGTGCCTGAATTTAGTGATGAATTATATGGTGAAGAACCATATACAGGAAAAGAAATAGATTTCCCTACGTTTAATATTACTGCAGGAATTAAGTTTAGTTTTGGAGGGAATCCTGATAAAGATGTTGAAGAAAATGTAAATAGAAATTTACCAATTTGTATTATAAACTTTGATTCAATTGAATGCCGCGGTCCAAATCAAATTATTAGGTTAACTAGTACGTGGTTTGGGCAAAATGCTACTGATATTATAGATGTTAAAATTTTTAATGGCTCTACATTAGTGTCTTCAGGTAATTTAATCTCTAATAATAATAGACCCTTAGGCGCTGCGTCAGGTTTATTCCCACATGCATTAAGTATAAGCGGTTATGCTGGAAGTATTTTACGTGCTGAAATTACAATTAATGGTATAAATGGAGTTTTAGCATGTTCTTCACCATCAAATGATTATGAGTCACCTATTTGCCCAATAGATCCATGTAATTTTCAAATAGATCCAACAAATTTCACCTGTGACATGAATTTTGTAACATTTAATGCTACGAGTTCATGGACAAATGTACTCGCAGGAACTATAATTAATATTTCTGCGTATCAAGGAAACACAAACATTCCATTAAATATCTCACCTAACAACTCACCCTTTACTGTTAGCGGTACAGGTACGGCAAACCATAATATAACTATTAGCAATTCATATGTTGGACAGCCCATTACCATAGTAATGAGGATGACTGACCCTTCAACAGGGCAAGTTACAAGTTGTGGAGGTTTAGATTTAACAGTACCTCCTTGTACAACCGAAACGTGTGACTTAGTAGAAATAGAAGGTAGTTGTAGAAACGGACAACTTTATATGGAGTTTTCAGTAGATTGGGCTAATTATACAAACTTCACTAACTATAGTATTTATTTAGATGCTGTAGATCAGAACGGAAGCCCTGTTACAGGGTTTAATGCTGCATTTCCTCCTTCTGTATTAACAGCACCTTCTGGTTCGCAACCTTTTAATATGAATTTAATGCAACTATATGCTGGTCAAACTATAACAATTACGTCAAAAATATGTGAAACAGCCAGTAATGGAGTCAAGCATTGTTGTACAAACGTAATTAAAATTGCAATTCCAGAATGTTGTGAAAATTGCGATAGTATTAGCATAATTGATAATACAGATCCAAATCAAAAAGGAGAAGGGTTTTTTAGAAGCCTTTGGACAATATCAAATATTACATCTGCTCCTGTAACTAAAATTAGTTTGGTGTTAGAAAGTTTTGGTGCCAATAACTCTACAACAGCGCAAGTAATTCCACAGCCTAATTTTGAGATTCAAGGTGCTGGTATTATAACACCAACCATAACTCATAATGCTAATCCTATAGGTAGTCTAAATGGAAGAAGGAGTAATTTTTGGATTATAGATTTCTCTCCAAATCCATTTACTGGTGGAGATTTAGTAACTATAATTGAAAGATATGACCGAAAAATATTAAAGAATTATAGAATTAGAGCAACACTGTATAAAACCGATGGCACACGCTGTGTTCAGTATTTATATTTTAATAATTAATCATCCAATATTAAAAGTTATGAAAACAATTTATATATATATAATAATCTTATTAGGCCTATTACAATTTACTAATATAAATGGGCAAACTATTACTAAGACTGCGAGTAAATCCAGTGTTTATATTGGAGAGAAATTTACTTATACCATTGCTATTGAAAACATCAATAATTTTAGTGATCTTGACCAAATTGTTGATGATTTTGGACTTGACACTGATATTTTGGCTGTTAGATATGGCCCATCTATACAATTGTTATCAACTTGGCAGTTTTGTAGTGGCATTAGCGACATAACAAATACCACTTCTACATCCAACGAACTTGTAGTAACCTTTAACAATTGTTCAGGTTCAACCTCAATGATAAACAGATTATATATTGAAGTTGATGTAAGGCTTAATGAAAGAGCATGTAGTTTAACAACTAAAGATAATATAGTAGACTTAGTCTTAAAAAATCCAGCAAGAACAATAAGCGCCCAACATTCTATGCCAATAGACTATACCAATCCATTGGTTTTACAAAAGAGTTTCTTTAAATATGACAATGGATATTTGTATTATGATGTTAGATTATCTTCAAAAACTGGTAATTTTAGATATATCGATTTTAGTACACAATCTTTTTTAGATGAATTTACTTTGCCAAGTTGTTTCCAAAATGTATCTGCCAGTGATATTGAAACGGTATACCATCCTAATGGTGTTAGGGCTGTTGAAGTTCCAATAACTCCCAATAGTCCTCCTAATATTTCAGGGAATCAATTAAGTATAGATTGGTCTATTCCTTCAAGTGTATCTGTTGATGCTAGTAGTATTCTTTTTGCCGTTAAAATAAAGGTTGCTGATTGTCAATGTAACAATTTATTTGACTTAAGAAATACGGCTTCTTTTAAATTTCAGAATGTATGTGGAACACCCTTCAACATGACCGATAGTTTTGATTTAGAGGGGTTAACTTGTGACATTGAAAATTCGCTTCCTTCTGATTGTACTTTTGAGTTTAACAAGACATATAAACTTAAAGGAAATGATTTAGGTTTGACTATGAAGGGTTGTGAAGGTGAGTACACAATTGATTTAAAAAACTGCAGTACTAATTTAAAATTTGGTAAAATATTATTGTCAGATTTAGTGCCTACAGAACTAGATATTTTAGGAATTGATTCTGGTGCTTGGTCACACAACTTGACAGGGAATCAAATGACACTAAATGCTCATTTGTCTCCTGGAGATAGCCTTCAAGTAAAAATAAAGTTTAAGGTTAATACAAACATACCAAACAAAATAATTGAAAATTGTGCAAATATTGATATTTGGGGAAATCACATGTATACAAATGCTCCAATTCAATTTAGCGAAACAAGTTGTACTGATTTTAAAACGGTACCTAATGAAGTAACAGTTGTAACTAAAAAATCTATTTGTTCTACTGCAGAAAAAGATTGTGGTACACTTGAAATAAATAGTAACTTTAATAATATTAATTATTTACCCAATGATGATGTAGAATATGAATTATTCTTCTATAACTATGGAAATAAAGATGGTGAAAATGTGGTCATAGTTGATAGATTGCCTAATTATTTAAAAGTACTAAGTCCGTCAGATATTAAAGTATATAAAGCTGAGAGTGGAGATCCAGCATTAATGGGGAATTGTATTGGTCAGTCTGGCTATACTGATATAACAAATAGTGTACATATAAACTATTCACCATCTGGTTTAAATCAATTAGACATTAAATTGGATAATCATATACTAGATGCATTTACCTGCAAAGGTGTATCATTCTATAAAGTTGTGGTGAAAGGAAAAATACAACAGACTGCACAAAGTGGAATCTATGACTGTCCGCCTGAGCAGCAAAGAACAGCAGCCCCAGGCCCGCTGGAATATCGAGCAGCTCCATGTCTTCGTGCACAAAGTTCTCATTCTCCCGAATATGCACACGTTTGGGGGACGCTCTGTGGATGCCCTCGAGACTGCCCAAGTGGTCCCAGACAGAACTGTCGGCGCACTGTTCGTAGATCAGTCGGCGAACGTCTCGCATGACGGCGCCATCATCCACAGGAGCAGGACGACGATGGCTGGCAGCAGCAACAGCCCCATCATCGCCTCCACCGGCAGCTGGGTTTTCGGGCATGGGCGATGACACGTTCTCATCGCCTTCCTTCTGCGTTGTCGACATTTTTTTTGCTTTCCTGGACCACACTGTTGCTCTAGTTTAAGCCGTTCGATCGCCGTTGGTGATGGACCCCCTTTCCTTTTCTCGTTCTCTCTCTCTCTCAACAAACAAACAAAAAGAGCGAACGTTACGTTGCATTGGTTGGTTGGGTTCTTGTTTCCTATCTCACTTTTTGAGGACACGCGCACAACCCCTTCCTACCTGTGGCACAGTGCCGTTACACCGTGTTCATCGTTGTGTAATTGATTGACTGCCCCATCATCCCCCGCCGTCCCCCTCAACTCAACGATGGCCTTCCCCTAGCATGCGCTGCATAAACAGCGATCGGCCCGCTGCTGTCCTGGCATTGTTGGCAGACGCATCGGTGCCGTTGTGGTTGGACACAGTTGCTGCATCCATCGATGCTGCAGCAATGCTCCCAGGCCCCCCGCGGTTTGGCCCAGGGGCCGACTGGACACGGCTCCGTTCCTTGACTTCACCAAGTGGGTCATACCGCGTTGCCCGGGAGGGAAGCACCGATGCTGCCGACGCACCATCGTGTTTCGGATGCTGCAAAGAAGATGCATCAAAGGCAGCTACTGCACCAACTGCTGACGGTGGCAGCGGTGGGGCAGCAGCACCACCACCACTCACACGCGTGTCGACGAATTCGTCGTCGCCATCTCCGTCGCCCCAGCCACCATCGTCGGCACCGCCCCGTGGGCAGTGAACCCCATCGATGTTGAGATCAGCAGCGTCTTCTCCACGCACCGTAGCAGGCAGCGTGGTGGTGGCGTATCGCAGGAGGCCACACATGCTCCCACCACCACCCTTCATCCTGTTATTATCAGCAGTTGCGGAAGGAGACGGTAGCGGCGCAAAGGACACAGACCGTTTTCCAGTTGTCGTCGGTTCGGTAGCCCCGGCTTCGGTGTTAAGTTGGTTTGCGGTGGTGGGGTTGTCGTAGCACGTGGTAGGGGGATGGGGTCCACCACCGTCGCCACCGCTGCTGTCGCGCAGCGCTCCAATGTCTGCCGGAGAAGAAAACTTTGGCTTCGCGGCGGCACCGCCACCACGGCCTCCTTCAGTGGCGGGGGCACTGGGAGTGGTTGCCGTCAGCGCGTTCATTCCAGTCTGTGACACCGCCCCCGCCGCCTCCGCATCGCCAACGACGGACGGCGACGCTTCTCCCTCACCGCCCACTCCAAACACAAGCCCCTCCCGGTGCAGCCGGGCCGCCCGTTTTTCAAGCATCATGTCGAGCATACGTTGCTCAACGTACGCATCGTCGCCTAGACGGCCCGTCGGTTGAATGGCATCCTCCAGGAACTGCAGTTCGGCATCTGTCAGCTCGTCCTCTGACACAAACCCACAACCGTCGTCATCGTCATCCGCACCATCCGCCGCCACCGCCACGCCGATGCGATTGTTATTGCTCGGTTTGCCACCCCCGTCGGCACCATCAGATGCTTCTGCACCTTGGTCAGGCAGCGATGGCCTCGCGCTCGATACCGAGGCGGCGGCTCCACGCGTCGCCACCGCATCCCTGTCACCGTCACCACCACCGCCCGCCAGGCCATAGAACGGCAGGTTGTGCAGGAACTCGACAAAGGTTTTCTTCAACTTGTTGAAGTCGCCGCCATAGGTGTCCATGTGGTCGGAGTCTATGTTGGTGACGATCGCGGTCATCGGCTGCAGATGCAGGAAGGACGCATCGCTTTCGTCGGCCTCGGCCACCAGATAGCGACTTTCACCCAGCTGTGCGTTGGTACCGGCACTGGTCAGCCGACCGCCGATCACGAAGGTCGGACTCAGACCCGCCGCCGCCAGCACCGATGCGATCAGACTGGTGGTCGTGGTCTTGCCATGGGTACCCGCTACCGCGATGCCGTGGCGATAGCGCATCAGCTCGGCCAGCATCTCGGCCCGCGGCACCACTGGTATACGCCGCTCAGTGGCAGTGGCGACCTCAGGGTTGCTCATGTTGATTGCGCTGGACACCACCAACACATCGGCTTTCTGCACGTTTTCCGGACGGTGACCAATATCCACCCGGGCACCGAAGCTCTCGAGGCGGTCGGTCACTGCCGAACGCTTGAGGTCGGAGCCGGATACCTCGTAACCCAGATTGAGCAGCACCTCGGCGATACCGCACATACCCGCGCCGCCGATACCGACGAAATGGATGCGGCGGATGCGGCGCATCTCCGGCAGGAAGAAAGTGGCTTTCTGGCGGGGTTCAGCCATGGGCCACCTCCTGGCAGGCGCGGACCACATCCGCAGTCGCGTTAGGTGTCGCCTGGCGGCGGGCGTTATCGGCCATCGCTTGCAGAGTCTCCGGCTGGGTAAGAAGAATAGTGAGCTGCTCGGCCAGCGAAGCAGCGCTCAGACTGCGCTGGGGCAGCATCAGAGCAGCCTTCTGGCGCACCAGAAAGCCAGCGTTTGCGCTCTGGTGATCGTCAATGGCGTGGGGCAGCGGAATCAGTACCGCGGGACGTCCCGCCGCCGCCAGCTCGCTGATGGTCAACGCGCCGGCACGGCATACCACCAGATCGGCCCAGGCATATGCGGCGGCCATGTCCGTGATAAAAGGTTCAACGCGGGCCGTCAGGCCCGCCTGGGCGTAGCCCTGAGCAGTCATGTCGACATGCTGGCGTCCGCACTGGTGCCAGATCTCCGGCCGCGCGTTTTCTTCCAGCGCGGCCACAGCGGCCGGCAGCAGGGTGTTCAGCGGCAACGCGCCGAGACTGCCGCCCAGCACCAGCAGGCGCGGCTGACGATCGCCGTTCCAATCCACCGCCGGCACCTGGAAGATCTCGCTGCGCACCGGGTTGCCGGTGGTCAGCCGCTTGGGTGTGTCGGCGAAGCTGCCGGGGAAGCCCTCGCAATGACGCAGCGCCAGCCGGCTCAGTAGCCGATTGGACGTCCCCACCACCGCATTCTGTTCATGGATCACCAGGGGAATGCGCTTGCACCAGGCGGCCAGACCACCGGGGCCCGTCACGTAGCCGCCGGCCCCCAGCACACAAACCGGATCGATCACATTCAGCAGCCGCAACGACTGGAACAATGCCTTCAGCAGTTGTACCGGCGCCTTGAGCAGGCCGAGCCGGCCCTTGCCGCGTAGCCCCTGCACATCTATATAGTGGATCGGGATATCCGCCGCCGGAATCAGCTCCGCCTCGATGCCACGGCGAGTGCCCAGCCAGTGCACTTCGTAACCCTGCTCGGCAAGCAGCCGGGCACAGGCCAGTGCCGGGAAGACGTGCCCGCCGGTACCGCCAGCCATGATCAGCACGCGATCACTCATCGGTGGCCTCCCGCAATGCCTGCCGGCGTTCCCAGTCGATACGCAGCAGAATGCCCAGACTGATGCAGCACACCACCAGAGAACTGCCGCCATAGCTGAGAAACGGCAGCGTCAGTCCCTTGGTCGGCAGCAAGCCGACATTCACCCCGACGTTGATCAGGATCTGACCGATCCACATGATCGCCAGCCCGTAGGCCAGATAGGCCGCAAACAGGCGCCCGGCGCGTTCGGCCCAGAGACCGATATACAGACTGCGCGCCGCGAGGAAGATCAACAGGGCGAAAGCCGAGAGCGCACCGACCAGCCCCAGCTCTTCAGCCAACACGGAAAACACGAAATCGGTATGGGCCTCGGGCAGATAGAACTGCTTCTGGATACTGTTGCCCAGCCCCAGCCCGAGCCACTCGCCGCGACCAAAGGCAATCAGGGCCTGGGTAAGCTGGTAGCCACTGCCGAAGGGATCGTCCCAGGGATTGAGAAAGCCGGTAAGACGCTGCAGGCGATAGGGCTCTATCACGATCAGCAACCCGCCCAGAATGGCGATCGAACCGAACAGCAGAATGAAGCGGAACAGGCCCACTCCGCCCAGAAACAGCATGCCCACTGCAGCGCCCATCAGCACCACGGTGGCGCCGAAGTCCGGCTCGGCGATGAGCAGCAGCGCCATGGGGAACAACACCATGAAGGGCTTGATAAAGCCGAACCAGCCCTCCTTGACCTCCTCCTGCCGATGTACCAGGTAGCCGGCCAGGAAGACCACGGCAAACAGCTTGGCCAGCTCCGAGGGCTGGATATTGATCGGACCAACCGCAATCCAGCGCCAGCTGCCGTTGACCTCGCGGCCCACGCCCGGGATCAGCACCGCGATCAACAGCGCGATTCCAAGGAACAGCAAGGGGAAGCGGAACTGCTCCCACAGGCGAATCGGTACCGAAATGACGAATACCAGTGCGGCAAAGCCGATCAGGACGTACACCAGTTGGCGAATCATGTAGAACAGCGGATTGCCCAGCTGGCCGGCGGCGACTTCCATCGAGGCGGACGACACCATCACCAGGCCCAGGCCAAGCAGGCACAGGGCTGCCACCAGCAGCGGCATATCCATGTCGAAGCGATGGGGTCCGATCAGCGGCCCTGCCGACTGCTTGAGCATGGCTACACCGATCATGGCGTCAGCCCCCTGGCAGCGGCAGCGAACAAGCGGCCCCGCTCCTCGAAATTGCTGAACATGTCCAGGCTGGCACAGGCCGGGGACAGCAACACTACGTCGCCGGCCTTGGCCACAGCCGCGGCGGCTGCCACGGCCTGATCCAGCGTCTCGACCCGGACCAGTTCCGTGCAGCCCTCGAGCACACCGGCCAGCAAGGGCGCATCGCGGCCCAGCAGTACCACAGCGCGGCAGTGCTGGCCGACGCTCTTGCGCAGGGGTGCGAAATCGGCGCCCTTGCCGTCGCCACCGGCGATCAGCACGATCCTGCCCGAGCAATCGGCGGCGAACCCGTCGATTGCCGCCAGGGCAGCGCCCACATTGGTCGCCTTGGAGTCGTCGTAATAGTCGACCCCGGAGACACTGGCCACCCACTGGCAGCGATGGGGCAGACCGGCGAACTCGCGCAGGGTCTCCAGCATCGCTTCCAGCGGCAGCCCCGCCGCATGGCCGAGCGCCAGCGCCGCGAGCGCATTGGAGTGGTTGTGCGCGCCGCGCATCTTCAGTTCGGACACCGGCATCAGCGGTTTGAACTCGAAGGCCAGGTACTGCTCGCCCTCTTCCTTCACCAGACCGAAGCCCTTGAAGTCGGGACGCGAAAGGCCGAAGGTCCAGCAAGGCAGTTGTTCGTTGATCAGTGGCCGCGAGAGGCTGTCATCACGATTGACCACGATCTGGCGCGCGCCGCGGAAAATCCGGTGCTTGGCCTGATGGTAAGCGACCATACCCGGGTAGCGGTCCATGTGATCCGCGCTCATGTTCAGCACGGTCGCCACCTCGGCATTGAGCATGTCGGTGGTTTCCAGTTGAAAGCTGGACAGCTCGAGCACAAAAAGCTCGGCGTTTTCGTCCAGCAGATCAAGTGCCGGTGTGCCGATATTGCCGCCCACCGCTACGCGGATGCCCGCCCTGGCCGCCATCTCGCCGACCAGAGTGGTCACCGTGCTCTTGGCGTTGGACCCGGTGATGGCAATGATCGGAGAACGCGCTTCCCGGGCGAACAGCTCGATATCACCGATCAGACTGACGCCAGCCGCACGCGCTGTCTGCAGGGCCGGTTCGGCCAGGGCAATACCCGGGCTGACGATCAGCTCCGAGGCCCGGCTCAAGACCGCCGAGTCCAGTTCTCCCAGGTGCAGATCAGCCATGGGGGCGAACCGCTTGAGCTGGTCAAGGCCCGGCGGGTTTTCCCGCGTGTCGGCCACGGCGAAGGACAACCCACGGCCAGCCAGATAGCGGGCAACCGAAAGCCCGGTCTTCCCGAGCCCGACGATGATCCGCTGCTTGTCCGTGGTAATCAGTGACACAAGTCCTTCCTCAACGCAGTTTCAATGTGGACAGGCCAACCAGCACCAGTACCACGGTGATGATCCAGAACCGCACGATCACGCGCGGCTCCGGCCAGCCCTTGAGCTCGAAATGGTGGTGGATCGGCGCCATGCGGAACACCCGGCGGCCGGTCAGCTTGAAAGACGCGACCTGCACGATCACCGAGAGCGTTTCCACCACAAAGATGCCGCCCATGATGAACAGGACGATTTCCTGTCTGACGATGACCGCAATCACGCCCAGAGCCGCGCCGAGGGCGAGCGCACCGACATCGCCCATGAACACCTGGGCCGGATAGGTGTTGAACCAGAGAAAGCCCAGGCCGGCGCCGAGCAGCGCGCCGCAGAATACGATCAGCTCGCCCGCTCCCGGTACGTAGGGAATCAGCAGGTACTCGGCAAAACGCACGTTACCCGACAGGTAGGCGAACAGGCCCAGGGCGCCACCGACCATGACGGTGGGCATGATGGCCAGACCGTCGAGCCCGTCGGTCAGATTGACCGCGTTGCTCGAGCCGACGATGACGAAGTACGTCAGCACCACAAAGAACACACCCAGCTGGAATTCGATCTGCTTGAAGAACGGCAGGATCAACGTGGTCTCAACCGGGTCGGTAGCTGTCATGAACAGTACGATCGCCGCGGTCAGACCGAATACCGACTGCCAGAAGTACTTCCAGCGCGAAGGCAGACCACGGGAGTTCTTTTCGACCACCTTGCGATAATCGTCCACCCAGCCGATGGCCCCAAAGGACAGCATCACGCCCAGCACCACCCAGACATACAGATTGCTAAGGTCCGCCCAGAGCAGCGTGCTGATGCTGATCGCGACCAGAATCAGCGCACCGCCCATGGTCGGGGTACCGGCCTTGGACAGGTGCGACTGGGGACCGTCGTTTCTCACGGACTGACCGATCTGCCGAAAACTCAGGGTCCGGATCATCCAGGGCCCGAGAAACAGGGCCAGACCGAGGGCGGTGAGCACACCGAGAATCCCGCGCAGGGTCAGGTACTGGAACACCGCGAAACCGGTGTAGAACTGCTGCAGATATTGGGTCAGTAACAGCAACATGTTATTGGGCCTTGTCGTTATTGTTATCAGTGGTGCCCAGGGCGGCCGGATTGGCCAGCGCCGCTACCACCGTGTCCATTGCAGCRCTGCGTGATCCCTTGACCAGCACGCAGGTATGAGCATCCAGCTGGGCGTCCAGTGCTGCCACCAGCTCTTCACGACTGCCAAAAAGRTGAGCGCCSTCACCGAAGGCYTCAGTTGCCAGGGCCGACARCGTKCCCACGGCAAACAGSGCATCCAGACCCTTTTCCCTKGCGTACTGCCCGACCTCGCGGTGRCTCTGCTGTTCCCAYTCACCCAGCTCGCCCATGTCRCCCAGCACCAGAATGCGACGGCCCTGCAGATCAGCGAGGATGTCGATGGCTGCCTTGACCGACCCGGGRTTGGCGTTGTAGCTGTCATCGATGATCAGCGCACCAYTGCGGCCCGTCATGGGGCAYGCCCGCCCGGGGACCGGCWTCAGCTTGCCCAGRCCGCGGCGAATCAGYTCCAGCTCGGTATCCAGATGCAGCGCTGCRCCTGCGGCGGCAAGCGCATTGGCTATGTTGTGATAACCGAGCAGGTTCAACTGCACGGTGATMGAGCCCTTGGGTGTGACCAACAGGAACCCGGGGCACCCGCGCGCATCCAGTTCGACCGCCTCGGCGCGCAACTGGGCCGTCGGGTTGGTCAGACTGAACGCCAGCGACTTGCGCCGGCCCAGGGACTGGTACCACTGCTCGAACCAGGGGCTGTCCAGATTGATGACGGCCTTGCCCTCGGGCGGCAGGCCGGTAAGAATCTCGCCCTTGGCCAGCGCGATCTTCTCCGGGCTACCAAAGCGACCGACGTGGGCCATGCCGGCGTTGGTCAGAATGCTGATCTGCGGCTTGGCCAGGTTCATGCTGTAGCTGATGTCGCCCTGCACCGCGGCGCCCATCTCGATGACCGCAAACTCGTGCTGTGCTTCCAGGGCCAACAGCGTCAGCGGGACGCCCAGCTCATTATTGAGATTGCCCTGCGTCGCCAGCACCGAGCCCCGTTCACGCAGGATCGCCGCCAGCATTTCCTTGACGCTGGTCTTGCCGCTGGATCCGGTTATCGCAATGACCGGCCCGGCAAAGGGCGCCCGCGCGAGCGCGCCCAATTGGCCGAGCGCATAACGGCATTCGTGGACCAGCAACTGCGGCAAGGGATCATCCACGGAATAGGCCACCATCGCCGCTGCCGCGCCGTTCGCACGGGCCTGGCTGACGAAGTCGTGCCCGTCCATATGATCCCCCGCCAACGCAACAAAGAGTCCGCCGGGCTTCACCGTGCGGGCGTCGATGCTGACGCTGTCAAACGTGGCATCCTGGCTGACCAGGCTACCGCCGAGGGGCTTGAGTAGTTGGGACAGACGCATGGCTTCAAGCATGTGCTGCCTCCCATTCCCGCAGGGCTCTGGTAGCCTGCTCGATGTCACTGAAAGGATGACGCACGCCGTCAATCTCCTGATAGGTTTCGTGTCCCTTGCCGGCCAGCAGAATCAGATCTCCGGCCTGCGCCCCCATGATGCTGTCACGGATGGCGTCTGCCCGATTGGCGATGACCCTGACCGAATCGGTGCGCTGCGTCCCTGCCAGAATCTGTTCTATGATCTGCGGCGATGGCTCGGTGCGCGGGTTGTCATCGGTGACGACGATCTGGTCGGCATGCTGCTCCGCCACCCGGGCCATCAGCGGACGCTTGCCCGTATCACGATCGCCACCGCAGCCGAAGACGCAGGTGAGTCGACCCTGGGCATGCAGGCGCAGCGCCGTCAGCGCCTTTTCCAGTGCATCGGGTGTGTGGGCATAGTCGACTACTACCAATGGCAGCGCTCCGCCGCCCAGCCGCTGCATCCGGCCCGCCGGCGGCGTCAGCCCGGCAGCCAGTTCTACGGCGCGGTCGAGCCTTACCTCAAGCACCAGAAGCGTGGCGATAACCGCCAGCAGATTGGCCAGATTGAATTCCCCGAGCAGCGGGCTATGCAAAACCGCATGGCGCCTGCCGGTATGCAAGGCAGCGCTGATACCCGAGCTGGTGTATTCGATGTCGCTGCAATAAAGGTCGGCCTCGGGGCTGTGCAGGCTGTACACAAAGCAACGCGAAGGGCTCTGCTCAACCAGTTGCTGGCCGAAGGGATCGTCCACATTGATGATGGCCGCCTGCAATGGCCGGTCAAACAGCCTGGCCTTGGCAGCACCGTACTGCGCCATGTCACCGTGGTAGTCAAGGTGATCGCGGCTAAGGTTGGTAAATATGGCCAGATCGAATTGCAGGTCCGCCACCCGGCCCTGGTCCAGGGCATGGGACGACACCTCCATGCACACCCAGCCGGCACCCTGGTCACGCAACTGCGCCAGTTGCTGCTGCACGGTGATGGCATCGGGCGTGGTCATGCCGTGGTCCTGCAACTGACCCAGCAGTCCGCTACCCAGGGTACCGATCACGCCGCAGGGCCGCCCCAGCGTGGCAAGTGCCTGCGCCAGCATCTGGGTGACGCTGGTCTTGCCGTTGGTACCGGTAACGCCGACCAGCCCGATATCATGACTGGGCTGCTGAAAAAAGCGCCCGGCAATGGCGGAAATCTGCCCAGCCAGATCCTTGACCGGCAACATGATGGCGGCGCCCTTGCCCTGCTCCAGGTTCTGCGGACGGAAGCCATCGGCGCTTTCATAGGCCACCGCCACTGCACCGGCCTCGATGGCGTCGGCAATGTGCGCGCGACCGTCATGGCGCAGACCGGGCACAGCCAGGAACAGACTGCCCGGACGGACCTGACGACTGTCGAGCGTCAGGTGATCGCATTGCACCGGCACACCTGCCCAGTCGGGGAAAAGCTGATCAAGGCTGCTCATCCGCGCGAGCCCTCCGTGTTCACCGGCGGCGGCAGTTCAACCTGCTGCAGTGCCGGAAGATCATCGGGGGTCACGTTCAGCAGGCGCAAGGCGCCGGACATGATCTCGCCAAAGACGGGGGCGGCGACCAAGCCGCCGTAATATTCGCCCTTGCTGGGCTCGTCGATGACCACTACTGCGGCAAAACGCGGGTTGCTGATGGGAGCGATGCCGGCGAAAACCGAACGGTAGCGATCCTTGGCGTAACCACCGCCGACCGCCTTGTGGACGGTTCCGGTCTTTCCACCAACCTGATAGCCGGGCACCCGTGCCCGCGAGCCGGTACCGCCCTCGCCGTCTACAGTACCGCGCAGCATGGTCAGCAGCTGCTTGCTGATGTCCTCGGGGATGATCTGGGTGCCCTGCGGCGGCTGATCCACCTTGAGCAGCGACAACGGCAGACGCCGGCCACCGTTGGCCAGCGTGGCATAAGCCTGCGCCAGCTGGGTGGCGGTCACGGAAAGCCCGTAGCCGTAGGACAACGTAGCCGTCTCGATCTGCGGCCATTTGCGGTGGTTGGGCAGCCGCCCGGTACTTTCACCCGGAAAGCCAAGGCCGGTGTACTCGCCCAGCCCCAACTGCTGGAGCAGGCCGTAGATATTCTCTGCGCCGATATCCAGGGCAATCTTGACCACACCGACGTTGCTCGACTTCATGATCACGCCCGACAGATCAAGCATCCCGTAATTACGGAAATCCCGGACGGTCAGGGTCGATACGCGCATGGTGCCCGGACGGGTATCCATGACTGTCGTAGGTTGATAGCGCCCACTCATCAGACCAGCCGCCACGGTAAAGGTCTTGATCGGCGAGCCCGGCTCGAACACATCAATCAGGGCCCGGTTGCGCATCATGTCGGGCTTGAGGTTGGAGCGGTTGTTGGGGTTGTAGCTGGGGTGATTGGCCATCGCCAGGATCTCGCCAGTGCGGATATCCACCAGCACGGCCGAACCAGCCTTGGCGCCGAAATTCTTCAATGCTTCGCGCAGCTCGCGGTGAGCAATGTATTGCAGGCGCAGGTCGATCGACATGACCAGATCGTTGCCCGGCCGCGCATTGCTGACCACCTGGACATCCTTGATCAGTCGACCACGCCGGTCCTGCAGCACCTGACGCTTGCCGGGCACACCCTCTAGCCAGTCGTTGTAGGTCAACTCCAGCCCTTCCTGCCCGGCCTCATCCACATTGGTAAAGCCGACCAGATGAGCCGCCACTTCGCCTGTCGGGTAAAAACGGCGATATTCCTCGATGCTGTGCACACCAGGGACCTTTAGCGAGGTGACCGCCTCGCCATCCTGGGGCGTCATATGCCGGCGCAGGTAGATGAACTCCTTGTCGGCGTTGGCTTGCAGACGCTCGGCAAAGGTCTTGGGATCGGTACCCAGGGATTTGGCGAGCTCCTCCCAGCGCGGCTTGTGATTGATCAACACGCTCGGGTTGGCCCACAGGGTCAACACCGGCGTGCTGACCGCCAGAGGTTCGCCATGTCGATCGGTTACCAGGCCGCGATGGGCCGGGATTACCGTGTGACGCATGCTGCGCTTGTCACCCTGGTTTTTCAGAAAGCCGCCATCCATGACCTGCAGCTCAACGATCCGCCAGGCGATCAGAGCGCTGCAGACGGCCAGCACGCCGATAACGACGCGAAAGCGCCACGGATGCAGACTGCCATTGGGCTTGAGCGCGATCATGGCTTCACCAGAATGACTTCACTGGCTTCCGGAACGCGCATTTTCAGCTCGTTGGTCGCCAGTGTTTCCACGCGGCTGTGCGCCGTCCAGGTGCTCTGCTCGAGAATCAACCGGCCCCATTCGGCCTGGGCGTTCTCGCGCTGGTCCATCTCGGCCGCCAGCTCGTTGAGCAGCACGCGGCTCCAGTGCGAGCTGTAGGCAACCGCCAGGGCACTGATGACCACCAGAACCCAGACGATGAACAACCATCCGCTGCTGCGCGGCAGCCCGGTGCGCTCGGGCGCAACCAATGGCAGCTCGGCCTGGGTGCTCATGGGCGCTTCTCGGCAATCCGCAGCACGGCGCTGCGGGCACGGGGATTGACGGCGGTTTCGGCCGCCGAGGGCATGATGGCCTTGCCGATCAGATTGATGCTCACATCAATATCCGCTGCACGAATCGGCAGATCCCGCGGCAACGGCGCACCCTTGGCCTCGCGACGCATGAACTGTTTGACCAGGCGATCTTCCAGGGAATGGAAACTGATCACCACCAGGCGACCGCCCGGAGCCAGCACCTCGAGTGCCGCCTTGAGCCCCTCGGCCAGGTCGTCCAGCTCGCGGTTGATAAA
>NVWM01000036.1 GCA_002733665.1 Lutibacter sp. | reverse complement strand
AAATCAATTAGACATTAAATTGGATAATCATATACTAGATGCATTTACCTGCAAAGGTGTATCATTCTATAAAGTTGTGGTGAAAGGAAAAATACAACAAACTGCACAAAGTGGAATCTATGACAACCAATTCGTAGTAGAATATAATGAGCCTCCATCAACTAATCGAGAAACAGCGATTTCTCAAAACGAGTCTTATTCAATTAATATTGATAATCTAATTTTAGGCTATAAACAAAGTCCTATACAAATACCAGACTGTGAAAATCATACTTTAACAGCAACTTATAGAGTATTAGTTGCTAATATGGGTACAATGCCTGTTAACGTAGATATTGTAGATGCTTTACAAAGTTTACCAACCAATGTTGGGATTGTAACTGGACCATCTAATTTTAAGAGTATTATCTTAAATGCAAATAATTCATTACCACCACCACCACTTCCAAATTCAACATCGATAATTCCGAATAACAGATTTTCAAATTTCTCTAGTACAAATACTGGTTTTTCCATAATACGAGAAACTTTAGCACCTTGTACAGCATTAGTGATAGAGTATGACATAGTGTTTGATACCGAGTTATTAAATAGTGATGAAATTGCACGAGTTTGTAACGATGTAAATATTTGGGCTTATACTGGAAATAGAAGAATAACTCCTAGAATATTTAGAAAAAATCCAAAAAAATATAATAACAATATTGTAGTTAGTTTAGATCCTGCACTCAATGCATTATACACAAATGCACAAACAGAACAAGAAAAGTTAGATGCAATATTGCTTATGAAATTGAAAAAAGCGAACCCTGAATTAATTAAAAAACCAAATGAATTTAGTTCGGCATTATTTCAAAACTTAAATCAGATTGATAGAAGAAGACTCTTCCCATGGTTTACAGGCACTTATTTTGGTAAAGATACTTATGCTGATGTTTGTATAGATTTAACAGATTGTCTTGTTAAAGAAAGTGGATGTTTAAATGGTAATGATAACGTTTCTTTTAAAATTACTGGAATTAATACAACAACAGGTGAAGTAAACACGCAATTAACGACTTCTCCTAATAATGTAAGTAGGATAGAATATATTTTAACTGATGTTGAATTTTCAGAATTTTGTAATAACGAAGTATATTATTTAGGACGAAGACCAAGAACAGTTCCATGTAGGCAATGTGACGGAAATTTAGCTGGAGAGTTTAGGCCAACAAACATGAATGGAATTTCAGGATTAAATTATATTACAAATCCAACAAACAATTTTAGTAGCATAAATGCAGCTTACAAAGAATGGAATACCGCTTACTATGAAGGAAGTCCGACAATGATTAACACTGTTAATAAGGATTTCATACTTCCAAATATTGGTAATTGTTCAGGGAATTATGCTTTTTCAATAACTGCCATTGTGTATTTTGAAGACTGTACTAGTTGTTATGCTTCAGATGCTATTGATTTTAGAACATATTATAATTGGCTTTTACCTGATATTCACACTGGAAATAATCTTGGAGGAGGTCAATTCACTCCTGTTTTAAGAGAGCCATTCACTCGATAAAAACTAATATATAAATCACTAAAAAAATAATTATGAAAACATCAATTTACAAATTATCAATTCTATTAATGCTAACTATTACTTTTACTAGTTGCGACAACGACAACGACCCAACAAATAATGTATGTGAAAACACGTATGTAACAGATGCTATTGTAAATGCATTTTCGACTGCAAATGGTTATGATGTAATTTCTACAATGGATTTAGAAACACATGAGTATGTTATTCAAATAAATGCAGATGGTGAAATATGTACAATTGGCTATCAAAATGCAACTGGTTATTCTGGTAGTTATACAATGGAAGTTAGAAATCATAATAACCCAAGCGTAGATTATTCTGGTGTACATACATTTCAGCAAGCCAATTTAGATTATCAACCAATAACACCTGTTCCTGTAACTAGTGGTGATATTATTTTGGTAAGTAGAACAATCTCTCCTGGATATGCTAATTTTAATGATGTGCTAGGGAAAGTTATAAGAAAAACAGGTGGAGGAAATGTGCCTTATGGTGCTGGAATTACACAAGGCAATGTGAAATTTATTAGTTCTGATTTTTATGGTGCTGGAGGACCTGTTCCTGATATTGCACAACCAGTTATTGGTCTAGGTTTTAAAGTAAATTAAATATGTAAAATCATGAAAAACACATTTAAATTGATTTCATTTTTTGTTTTAGTTATGTTAATGGGTTCTTGTTCTAGTGACAAAAACTCATTGACTAAAGTGTATGTTTTAGAATATCTAAAACAACGTGAAGTAGAACGGCCTTTAGTCTTTAAAAATAGAATGAATCCTTTTTTTATTACATCAAAAGAAGAACTAAATAATGCAAAGGAATATTATTTAAAACTTTATAAAGAAGGCTATGTAAAAGCAGTCTTAAGGACAGATATACCAAATCCAGAAACGTCGTTTCGCCCTTATAAGGTGGTGCTCACAGAAAAAGCAGCTCCATTTATATTAGAAAAAAAAGAAAGAGGTGTTGTTTACGTTAGAACAATAGAGTTTAATGCAGTTGATATAAAAGAAATTAGAATCCTTTCAGATTTTAAAGCCGAAGTTGATGTCGTGTACAAAAAAACAAAAACATCATTTCATAACTCAAAGGGAAGAGACATTTCAAAAAGCGGAAAAGAATATCCAGAAGACACCTATATAAAAACAATAGATTTTATAAAAAACCAGACTACTAATGAGTGGAAACATCCAATCAAGGTTATGTTTTAATATATAAAATTAAACTCAAACAATATGAAAAAATCAATTTACAAAATAATGATATTATGTATAGTAGTAGTTACATTCACAAACTGTGATGATGATAACAATACATCAACTAGAAGCGCAAATAAAATAGAGGTTAGTATAGATAATGGTGCGCTTATAAGTTATTCTACAAATATATTAGCGAAAGATTATCCTGTAGCACCAACATCAGGATTTAGCTGTTTATTTAAAATAACGTCAGCCGACGCAAGTAATAATATATTTACATTAAACTTGGGGCAAACAGTAATTGCTTGTCCATTTCAACTGGTTACACCAACAACTGCAACCTTAACTGGACCTCAAGTTGGAGCTTTAAGTATTCAGGGAGTAGATATTGATTATTCTAATGCAGGAAATTCAATCACTTTTAACTATCAACTTTTTGGAGCAAATCCTGGAGATGATATAAAAATAACTTTTTCAGGAACGTATTTTGATTCTTTAGGAAATAGCCATCCTATAAGCGGAGATATTGACATTGATCGAAGTTAATATAAAATTATTTATCAACCTAAAATTAACATTATGAAAGAAATTAAATTATTTATTATACTGCTTTGTGGTCTGTTTTTGACAGTTAGCTGTGATAACGACCCCTTAACAACAAAAGCTACTATAACTACATCGACGGCTACAAACGCAACCTTTACAACTATAGACTCTGGTGGAAACGTAACTTCTAATGGAGGAACAGCAGTGACAACAAGAGGGCTTTGTTGGAGTACAACTCCCAATCCAACAGTAACAGATAATACGAAAGTAGCAACAATAGATAATTTCACCACTACAGTAACTGGGTTGAGCGAAAACACAACATATTACATAAGAGCTTTTGCAGTAAATAGTGATGGAGTTTCTTATGGAAATGAAGAGATGTTTACTACATGGAAATTAGGGAACACTCAATGGGCATTTTTATTAAATTATGACCCTTCAAACTCTAACTATCCAGCAGATGTGGATTTTTACAGTGATGGGACAACAAAATGGGAAGAGCCAACGTATCCTGGAGTTTATACAACTAAGACTAAAATATTAAGTTTTTCTAATCTAGCACCTAATTTATATGAACTTGAAGTAAAAACAACTGATCAACATTTCAATCAAACAACTGTAAAGCAGTACTTAAATGTGATTCCGGCTTGGTGGGAAACAACACTTGCCAAAATTGGGTTTGGGTTTTTATCGCTCTTTGGGTTTTGGTTATTAATACGTATAATAAAAAAGCAAGTTAGGAAAAATGAAGAAGCCAAAGTACAACAAGACATGCGTATTGCTGGATTAGAACTACAAGCATTACGTAGTCAAATGAATCCACACTTTGTCCACAACTCTTTAAATGCAATTCAATATTTTATACAGCGAAATGAAGTTGAATTATCTGAAAATTATTTGTCCAAATTCTCACAATTGATACGTTTGTTTTTCGAGTATTCAAGACGACAGAACATTACAATAAAAGAAGAGTTGGAATTGCTTGTTAAATATCTTGACATTGAAAAATTGAGATTTGAAGAAAAGTTGAACTATACTATTTCAGTAGATGAAAAAATTGATGATGAAGACCAAATCATCCCTTCAATGATTTTACAACCAATTGTCGAGAATGCTGTAAACCATGGTTTATTTCACAAAAAAACAAATGGTATTATTCATGTCAATTTTATATATATAAGTGACACATCATTTCAAGTTGTTGTTAAAGATGATGGAATAGGAATATTGGAAGCTAAAAAATTACATGCTACATCTTCAAAAAATTATCAATCGAACTCTTCAGCAGTTTTACATGAAAGATTGGATTTATTGAAGCAAAGTAAAGAATGGAAAATTTCTTACGGTATAAAAGATATTTCAGAAATTGAAACCAATAATACAGGGACAATTGTTACATTAATCTTTAAACAATTATAGGAAGATGACAATAATTACAGCGATACTTATTGATGATGAACGCAAAGCGTTGGCAATTTTAAAAAACAAGATAGAACGTTTATGTCCCAACATTTCTATAGTTGGAGAAACTCAAGTTCCTGAAGAAGGAATTGAATTAATAAATAGATTAAAACCTCAATTGGTATTTCTTGATGTTGCAATGCCAGAAATGAGTGGTTTCGATGTGTTGGCTACATTTAAAAATCCAACTTTTGAAATTATTTTCGCGACAGCATTTGATAATTATGCGATTGAAGCAATTAATTACTGTGCAATTGGTTATCTAGTTAAGCCTGTAGATAATGAAGATTTGATTGATGCTGTAAATAAAGCAATTCAAAATATTGATGATAAAACAGCATTAGAAAAAAACAAGTTACTCATTGATAATTTGGGTGTACAAAAGTTTCAAGATAAAAAAATAGTGATTCCATATCAAGATGGATTAGAGTTTGTGAAAATTGCCGATATTATCAATTGTGAAGGCCAGAATGGATACACTAAAATTCATTTTCAATCAAGAAAATCAATATTAAGTTCCAATAGTATTGGTTATTTTAACAAATTGTTAGAAAACAAAAATTTCTATTTAGTACATAAATCTCATTTGATAAATTTAGATTTTATCGAGAAATACTTAAATGAAGGATATGTTATTTTATCCAACAATTTTAAAATTCCAGTTTCTAGAAATAAAAGAAATGAATTTATCAATAGTTTAAAAAACTAAAAAAGCGCTCAGAAATCTGAACGCTTATAATTATTTTAAAACTGGGTATTTTATTTCACCTCAAAAGTAAGTTTTACATTTACTCTAAACTCTGTTACTTTATCGTCATTTACCACAGCACTTTGAGATTGTACAAATACCGATTTTATATGTTTCACACTTTTTGATGCGTGTGTAACTGCTTTTCTAGTAGCATCTTCCCAACTCTTGTCAGAATTTGCCATTACTTCGATTACTTTCATTACTGCCATAACATATGTTTTAAAAGGTTAAGTTTACTTATGTAAAGTACTCAAATATACGAAAAACTATATACTAACTCAATACGCTTTTAATCCTTTTAACTGCTTCTCTAAGGTTTTCTTCAGATGCAGCATAGGAAATACGAATACAGTTTGGTGCTCCAAAAGCATCTCCTGTAACTGTAGCAACATTTGCTTTTTCTAATAATAACATCGAAAAATCAGAAGCATTTTCAATTTTAATTCCTGCAATAGTTTTACCAAAGAAGGCAGAAATATTTGGGAATACATAAAATGCACCTTTTGGAACGTTTAATTTAAAACCATCAATTTCTTTTAATAATTTCAACACCATATCTCTACGACTGCGAAATTCTTTTACCATATAATGAATATTAGATACAGGAGCTTCAAGAGCAGCAATAGTAGCGCGTTGAGCAATACAGTTGGCGCCAGAAGTAATTTGACCTTGCATTTTAGTACAAGCTTTGGCAATCCATTCTGGAGCGCCAATATATCCAATTCTCCACCCTGTCATTGCAAAGGCTTTTGCAACACCATTTACAGTAATTGTTCTGTCTGTCATACTTGGAATTTTTGCAAAACTAAAATGTTTTGTACCGTAGTTTATATGCTCGTAAATTTCATCAGAAAGAATAAAAATATTCGGATGCTTTTCTAAAACTTTAGCCAATGCTCTATACTCTTTTTCAGTATATATTGTTCCGCTTGGATTGTTTGGCGAATTAAAGAAAATCATCTTTGTCTTTGGTGTAATTGCCGCTTCTAATTGTTCTGGTGTGATTTTAAAGTCAGCATCTATTGTAGATCTAATTTCTATAAATTTTGCCTCACACAAAGTTGCAATTGCAGAATAACTCACCCAATAAGGAGCAGGAAGTAACACTTCATCTCCAGGATTTAGTAATACTTGCGCAACATTGGCAATAGATTGTTTTGCTCCTGTAGAAACTACAATTTGATTTGGAGCATAATCTAAGTTGTTGTCGCGCTTAAACTTTAAACAAACGGCTTCTTTTAGTTCTAAATACCCATCAACAGGAGTATAAGAATTGTAGTTGTCTTGTATGGCTTTAATTGCCGCTTCTTTGATAAATTCTGGTGTGTTAAAGTCAGGCTCTCCTAAACTTAAACTGATAATATCCTTGCCTTGTTTTTTTAATTCTCGTGCTTTTGCAGCCATTGCTAATGTTGCAGAAATCGGTAAACTATTAATTCTATCAGAAAGAAAATTCATATGAATATATTTAGTGCGGTAAAGATATAAAAAAAGGCAAAAGTAGAACTTTTGCCAATCATTTTTTTTTGATATTTTTATGAGACTAGTACAGGTTTTTTCCCAAGAAGGTTTAATTGTTTGTAGTGCTCAATAATTGCTTTGCGCATTGTTTTATATTCATTGTAAGGCAATTGAAATTCTTGCGCTGTTTCTTTTACAATTTTGGCTAATTTTTTATAATGAACATGACTGATATGAGAGAATAAATGATGCTCAACTTGGTAGTTTAATCCACCAGTAAAAAACCCAACCAACCAACTCTTTGGTGCAAAATTAGAAGTTGTATATAATTGGTGAATAGCCCAAGTATTTTTCATATTTCCATTTTCGTCAGGAGAAGGCATTTCGGTATTTGGCATTACATGTGCCAATTGAAAAACAACACTTAAGATAATTCCTGCAGTATAATGCATAATAAAAAACCCTATTAAAACTTGCCACCAAGCGAAACCTACAAGTAGCGGTAAAGCAACCCAAAGAGCATAATACAAAATTTTTCCGATGATCAATTTTGTCCATTGTGTTGCTGGATTTGGAAATTTACCATAAGATAATTTACGCTTTAAATAGTTGTAAGATTGCTTAAAATCAGTCGTAATTGCCCAATTTACAGTTAATAATCCGTACAATAAAAAGGCATAATATTTTTGATATTTATGAATTCTCATCCATTTTGTATGTTTTGAAAAACGAATGATTCTTCCAGCATCAATATCTTCATCATGACCTTGAATATTGGTGTAGGTATGATGTAAAACATTGTGTTGTACTTTCCAGTTATAGTCATTTCCGGCAAGAATATAAATACTACTTCCCATTAATTTATTTACCCATTTTTTGCTCGAAAATGATTCATGATTAGCATCGTGCATCACATTCATTCCAACTCCAGCCATTCCAACTCCAACTATCATCATACATAGTATTTGAGCCCAAACTGGTAAGCTGAGTGAAAGAACAAGAACTAAAGGTGCAATTAATAATGTGAACATTATTATTGCTTTAACATAGAGTCTCCAATTTCCAGTTTTTTTAAGATTATTTTCTTTAAAATAACCATTTACTTTTTTATTAAGCGTTCTAAAAAATTTTGCTTTATCTATTGTTGAAAAACGTATTGTTTGCATTGTTTGAAATTTTGTACAAAATTAAGGGACTTTTTTTGTTTGTTGAGATATAAACGTTAGAAATTTGTTAATTATTTCAATGCAAGATAGTATTTTTGCACTATATATTCAACTCGATGAAAATAATACAAAGTTACTTTGCTGATTTATCTGATAATCAGACTTCTCAATTCCAAAAATTAGAAAAATTATATAAAGAATGGAATGCACAGATAAATGTAGTTTCTCGTAAAGATATTGATGAGTTATACTTACGTCATGTATTACATTCTTTGGGTATTGCTAAAGTACAAGCGTTTAAACCTAAGTCAAAAGTATTGGATGTTGGTACAGGTGGAGGTTTCCCAGGAATTCCGCTTGCTATTTTATTCCCTGAAGTAGAGTTTCACTTGGTAGATAGCATCGGTAAAAAAATCAAAGTTGTAGATGGTGTGGTTGAAGGTCTAGGATTGACCAATGTAAAAACAACACATGGTAGAGCAGAAGAAGTTGATGACACATATGATTTTATTGTAAGCCGTGCCGTTACACAAATGGAAACTTTTGTGAGATGGACAAAAAAGAAAATCAGAAAGAAATCAAATCACAAACTTAAAAACGGAATTTTATACCTTAAAGGAGGAGATTTAACAGCCGAATTGAGTAATTTTCCGAAAGCTACTATTTTTGACTTACAAGATTGTTTTAAGGAAGAATTTTTTGAAACCAAAAAAGTCGTGCATCTTCCTATAAAATATAAACCTTGATTATTGAACAATAATCTTAGTTTTAAAAATTGTTTCGTTATCATTTAACTTTAAGATATAAACACCAGAACTTAAGTTTACCGGTATCTCTATCTGATTAGCAGGATTGTTAAATGTTTTTGACACAATTTCTTGACCAGTTATTGCATATACTTTTGCGGTTACATTTTTTATGTTTTGTTTATTTATTTGTACTTGAATGATATCAGAAACAGGATTTTTAATCAACGTATATGTGTTTTCTAAATCAAATTCATTGGTGTTTAAAACAGAGAGTACAATTTCATCCCAAGCAAAAACAAAGTTGTCTTGAGTTACAGTTACATGAGGCTCATTATCGATTGGCATGTGCCAAGCATCAAATGGTGTTGTATTATTTACGCCGCTTTTTGCAGTAACAAGATTAGATGGTGTATGAAACCAATTGATTTCATCATTTGTAATTTCTAATGCCATAGCACTTACTGACGGTATAAAGTTAAAATAATCTGTTTGTAAAGCAGTCAAATAGTTTCCAACAGTACCAGTTGTACCAAAAGTAGCAGTTAGTGCACCAATATTAAATAAACCTCCAGACGCAGCATCTATACCATTTGAATATGGATGTGCTTTTGAATCAGCATTACTTTCAACATCAAATGCAGGAATATACCAAGCAAAATCTAAATAGACATGACTTACATTTATTTCTGTATTGGTAGGAGGCGAAAAGTTGACACTCAAAGTAATATCAGTTCCTGTTGTTACATTAAAACTTGTATTTAAAATTTGACTTCCAGGAACAAGGTCAACACCATTAATATTTTGATAACGATTATTAACTCCACTACCATTTATAATAGCTATTTTCCTTAGGTTTTCAGGGAAACCAGAAGTTGTTAAATCATTTAACCTATTATAAAATATTGTGTTAAAAGGGTGTTTTTGCGGTAAACTTTTACTGGGATCAAAGTCAACATCTGGATACTCAGCATTGGGATTAAGATGTGCTTCAAATTGATCAGTTAGCATCTGTCTTGCAGCTGCAGATTTTAGCATGCCATCTACAATTGGTTGTAATTCAACAATGTTTTGATTTCCGATGAAGGTAAAATCATCTAAGCCAAAGGCTAAAAAGTTGAATTGATGTTGAAAACCAATAGGAACATTCGCTCCATGATGAGGAGAATCAAATGACAGCCATAATCTTGTATCATGATCTAAAGATAAAGATGGGTTTTCCATGTGACTAAGAGCATATCTTGATATAAGTCCACCCATACTTGGGCCTATGATTACGTTTTTTTCTGTACCAACTTTTAAAATATTTACGGAGTCAATAAGTTTTACCAAAAGCATTGCATTGCGTTCAACAAAATCTGAACCGCCATCTACCAAAGCATTGTCTTCAGATCTTGTATATTCTGGAAAATTTAAAATTACCACATCAAAACCCTCAGCCCTAACCAAATCTGCCAAGTTTGAAGGAGTTCCATTATTATTAAAATCTAATAAATCATAAATTCCACTCACATAATCTCCAGTTCCACTATCTGTATATCCTACAATTGGTCTTGTGTCTCCTGGATCAAAACCATCAACAATAATAATCGGTTTGTCAAATACAGCACCATTTTCTGTACTCTCAAAAATTTCAAATTCACCTTCTCCAGCGTAGGTAACAGTTTCTCCATATGGAAGTAATAAATCTGTTGGAATTTCTGAAGTAAATGGTTCAACTACGCGGTTAAAAAGCGTTTTATTATCCGTGTTAGAATAAAGTATTTTGATTTTTGATTTGCTTGTTGTTATTGTACCATCAGAAAAAATAATTTTAAAAATAAGTTCTTTTGTTCCCGCACTTTGATATTGAATAATTACTTCTTTGTCTATTGTGATGTTTCTAAAGCCTAAAGTATCGTCAAAATCTATTTTTATAGCCGTTATCTCATTGTTAGTTGAATTGAAGATATTGTCAACCGTAAGAATAAATTTTGTTTCTAAGCCTTTTTTCTTGATTCTTAATGGAGATGCTAATGTTAAGTTGTTCTGCTCAAATATTTCTAAAGAAGTGTCCGTTCGTTTTAATAATCCATGAGAATCGTTAGTTACACGTCCGTTTTTAAAAGCTTCATCTGTTATTGTTTCATACTCACAATGTATAATTGCCAAAGGAATTATATTGTCAAAATAACTTTGTTTGGTTTTTTCTTTTAGAGTATTTAATGAAGCATATCGCTTTTCAAAATCATATTGAAACAAGTCTTTATATACCTGATAAAATCCATACATGCTTATTGGGTTTTCAGAATACTTTTGAATATTAACAAGAGGAGATTTTTGATATAGAATAGACGTTTCCATTCCAGTTTTGTCAAAATCCTTTAAAATATCTTTTTTATCATTTTGCGAAAAAGAATAAAAGGTTGATAGAATAAATAAAAAAAAGAGTATTTTTTTTTGCATAATTTTACCTTGATATTTTTCAAATATAATACTTCTTTTTTTAAACCATAAAACGCGCCAATTGGCGCGCTTTATAGTTATTATAAAAAGATATTATTTACCCTAAAAATGGATATTTATAGTCTGTAGGTGTTACAAATGTTTCTTTAATCAATCTAACTGAAGTCCAACGTAATAAATTCTGTGCAGAACCTGCTTTGTCATTTGTTCCAGAAGCTCTTGCTCCACCAAATGGTTGTTGTCCTACAACAGCACCTGTTGGCTTATCATTGATATAAAAGTTTCCAGCAGCATTTTCCAATGCTTTAGAAGCTTTTTCAACAATATATCTATCCGTAGAGAAAATAGCACCAGTTAATGCATATTCTGTCGATTCATCAACCAATTTTAATGAGTTTTCCCATTCAGCATCTTCATATACATAAATAGTCATTACAGGGCCGAATAACTCAGTACACATTGTAGCATATTTCGGAGAGTTACTCACAATAATTGTCGGCTCAATAAAGTATCCTACAGATTTATCGTGACCTCCACCAATAATTACTTCTGCGTCAGCATCAGACTTAGCAGCATCAATATATTTTGCAATTTTGTCAAATGAACCTTCGTGAATTACTGCATTTACAAAATTAGAAGGATCTTCTGGAGAACCCATTTTCAATTCGTTTGCTTGAGCAATTAAATGTTTCTTAACATCTGCCCAAAGAGAAGCAGGAATATAAGATCTTGAAGCTGCAGAACATTTTTGTCCTTGATATTCAAAAGCACCTCTCGTTATTGCGGTAGCAACTTGTAAAGGATTTGATGAGTTATGCACCCAGATAAAATCTTTACCACCAGTTTCTCCAACTATTCTTGGGTATGTTTTATAGTTATGAATGTTATTTCCAATTTGTTTCCACAAGTTTTTAAATACATGGGTTGAACCTGTAAAATGTAATCCAGAAAAATCTGGAGAAGCCAATACGGTATCAGAAATCATTACTGGATCTCCATATACTACATTGATTACTCCGTCAGGCAATCCAGCTTCTTTAAATAAGTCAACAATCACTTGTGCAGAGTATGCTTGGTGATCAGATGGTTTCCATACTACAACATTTCCCATTAATGCTGCTGCTGCAGGTAAATTGGCAGCAATAGATGTAAAGTTAAATGGAGAGATTGCATAAACAAATCCTTCCAAAGGTCTGTATTCTACTCTATTCCAAATTCCAGGAGCAGAGTCAGGCTGATCTTTGAAAATATCAGTCATATACTGCACATTGAAACGGAAGAAATCAATCATTTCACAGGAAGCGTCAATTTCAGCTTGATGTACATTTTTAGATTGTGCAATCATTGTTGAGGCATTCATTTTTGCTCTATATGGTCCTGCCAATAATTCAGCAGCCTTTAAGAAAATTGATGCTCTTTCCATCCAACTTACACTAGACCATGCTTCTCTTGCTGCTAATGCAGTCGAAATCGCTGCATCTACATGAGATTTATCTGCAGTATGGTATTGACCAACAACATGTTTGTGGTCATGTGGAGGTGTGATGTTTTTGGTGTTTCCAGTGCGAACTTCTTCACCGTTGATATGCATAGGTACATCTATATTGCTATTATACATAGACTTGTACATTGCTAATAATTCTTCTCTCTCTGGAGATCCAGGAGCGTATCCTTTTACTGGCTCGTTAACAGCAGTTGGAACGTTAAAAAAACCTCTTCCCATTTTAGTATGTTGTTTGTTAATTTAGATTAAATTTGAAGTGCAAAGTTACGATTTTTTTGATAGAATTTTAATCCATAATTATCCATAATTGATATTATAACATGTGTACAGTTACCTACCTACCTTTACCCAATAATAATTTTATATTAACCTCAAGTAGAGATGTGCCTTATGCACGAAAAAAAGCTTCAATACCTCAGGTATTCACAGAAGATGCAATTGAGTTGAATTACCCAAAAGATGGTGAAGCTGGAGGGACTTGGATAGGAACAAGTTCTAAAAATAGATTGATATGTCTATTAAATGGCGGATTTTATTACCATACTTCTCTATCGCATTATAAAAAGAGTCGCGGCTTGATTGTTAAAGAATTATTGAAGGTAGATGAAATCCGAATAGGAATAAAAGAGATTGATTTAACAGGAGTAGAGCAATTTACATTGACGATTGTAGATTGGAATGAAGGATTGGAATTGTTGGAGTTTGTGTGGGATGGAGCGAAAAAGCATCTAAAAAAAATGAAACAAGAACCACAGATTTGGTCTTCATCTACATTATATGACAGTAGTGTGAAGAAAATGAGGCGAAATTGGTTTACAGATTGGCAAAACGATAATAAATTTACCCAGGAAAATATTTTAAAGTTTCATCATACTGCAGGAATAGGTGATTCTGCTATTGATGTGATGATGGATAGAAAGGCAGGTGGAACAGTTAGTATTACATCTGTCAAGAAAAAGAATACGACCGTTTCTATGGACTATGAAAATATTAATCGATAGTTTTAAAGTGCAAATGTTATAAAACCAATTATAATCATTCCAATAACTGATAGAAAAAAATAAGCAAAGTTTAATAGCATAAACTTAATCAGTGTTTTTATTCTCCCTTGATTGTAAAAATTTCTAAGGGATTTATATAAATAAAATAGAAATATAATTATAAAAAAGGGGATTCCTGGTGTGCCAACTATTCTACCAATTACTGTAAATAGTATTAATAGTAGAAAGAAAACTGTTTGAACATTGAATACAAAAACCAAATGTTCAGTATAATTTCTTTTGTGTCTTATATATAACAAGGATAAAAACAAAGTAAATACAGGAAGTAAGAAGAATAGTGCTATCGAAATTTTTGACAACATTTCATCCAAATAACTATCTCTGAAATTTTCATCTTCACCAAATTTATTAATGTCTTGTGCTTTTTTAAAGTAAAAAACATTCCAACGCGTATTTTTATACCCAAGACTATCAAGTGCTTCCAATGCAGTCGCATTTTTATGTTCTTTATCGTATTCAATAAAGTCACTTATTTTTTTGAACAGCGTTTTTCCAAAAAAGGCAGACATAATGTCGTTTTCAGAAATAGATATGGTATTATTAGGAATTGTGTATGTGATATTATTCGACGCTAACTTTTTAATGGTATAATTTTTTATCTCACCCTGTAAATCAGGAGCGTTCTGTAATTCATTTGAGCCTTTTTTCTCGAAAATCACTCCTTCTTGAGTGTTAAATTTATGATTAAAACTAAAGTATTCCATGTATATAGAGTCTCTTTCATCATCAGAAAACTCAGAATTTTTCATTAATGATATAAAATTGGTCGCATTAAAAATAGAATCTATTTTAATTCTTATCTCTTCTATATTTTTTGGTTTTAGTTCTTTATTGATAATTTGTATGACCTCATGACTTCCAATTTCTGAAAGAATAGAATCTGTTGCTTGACTTATGGGTATATTAGCAATAACTTCATTTAATTCTGTATTATTTTTTAGCGAATCGATAGTGGTCAATATGGCATTTTCAGGGTTCTTATCAATTGTAGTGTCTGAGATTTTATATTCATCCAACGCTGAAAAAAGCCCTATAATTAAAAAGAATAGAATCGTTACGTGTAAGTATAGTTGAAACGGATTTACATAGCGTCTACGTTTTCCTACAATATAATCTTTTGATACTTTTCCAGGTTTAAAGAGTAATGGTATAAAGGTTTTGAAAAAACGAGTGTCAAAAGAGAAAAACCCAGAGAAAAATTCTGAAATAAACTGTTTAATACTCAATGGAAGTTCGTCGTTTACTTGACCACAATTGGAACAAAAATTATCGTTGTCAGAAATAGGTTGCTTACAATTTAAGCATTCTATACCTCTCATGTTTTTAGTAAATCGAGTAGTAGATTTCATTGATTTAAACAGTTAGATAGACGAAAAGTACTGTTTTTTTATGAAACAGAAAGAGTAAATTAATTTAATGCTGTTGTAACTATCAATTGAAAAGTAGGAATATGAACTTTAAATGTTTTGGTACTAGTAAAGTTTATCATTTCATAAAAGCCTTTCATTGAACCGATAGGCGAAGTGAGTAAGCAATTAGATTGGTAACTATGTTTTTCTGAAGGTTTTAAAATAGGTTTTTCACCTACAACACCAGCACCATCAACTATTTCTATATTGTTAAGTAAATCGAAAATTTCCCAATGACGATTTAACAATTGTACAGAATCGTTGCTGTTATTTTCAATAGTTATACGATATGTAAAAGCATAATGAAGCCTGTTTTCGTAATGGTTTGTGCCAACGAATTTTGTCTCTACTGATATTTTTATGCCGTTTGTTACTTGCTGTACCATACTGTTTTAGACAAAAAATTAGGCTGCTAAGATATGAAATTTATTAAAGAAGACTGTTAATTCTGTATTTTCTCTGAGTTTCCTTGCCCATAACCGATAACACTATCATATCGACTTCCAAACTTTTTATAGTAAACCAATACCGAATAATCATTTTCTGTTTGATAAAAGGAGCCATCAATATCGTGATTACTGTTTTTTTGATTTTCATCAACAGTAACATATTGATAGTTGTAAAATCCTTGCTTTAAAAGAATTTGCGCTTCATATAAACGCGTTTCTGGATTGTAAATAAGTTCGTTTGACTCATCATTTCTCCAATTGTTGAAACTACCATTTACATAGATTTTTTTATTGCCAATATCTTCAAGCGATTCTAGTGTAAAGAAAACCCAAGTATAATCAGAATCCAAGGCATCATTGTCACTATTTACATTTCTGATGACAAAATTCCCATTAATATCTGGATAATTGGTGTATGGTCTATCAATTCGCTCTTCGTTTGTGTATAACATTGTATGGTACAAATCTGGACCAGAATCTACACGAGCAATAGTTACTGTAGAATTTCGTACAGATTTACTGTCAAAATAATGGAACTCATTTCCTGCCCAAAAATTCATTTTGTCAGTATATTTATAAAGCATTTGAGAACCGCGATAAAATTGTGGTTGTAAGTTGCCAATTGCAGTATTCCAATCATTATTTTGAAGTAATACTGTTTTAATTTCTTCCTTTGGATTGTTGATTAATAAGTTTGGATGATTGATGATAAACTGGACACTTTGTTTTTCGCTAATACTCGAAATATCTCTACTCCTGTGAACTGAAACACCAACATCAACCTTTGATTCATAGAGTACAAAACGACGTGTAAATAGCACTTCGTCGTCATCGTTCATCACTGATATTTTGTAGTTTCCACTTTTTGTAATTCGTGTATTTTTATTTGGAAATACGACAGAATAATGGGTAAAAAATTGCAATGTGTTGAATGAGTTTTCTACATCTCGTATGCGATCTTCTTCGTAGCCATTGATAAACTCTCTGCTCGACAAACTCGAAGGTTTCCAATCATAGGTATAATGTTCAATCTTGTAAAAATAATCTAATTGTTCTGCTTCTAAATCATCAAAAGAGAAGATAAATGAACTTCCTAATGCAATAATTGACGCGTAACTATTCACATTCGTTGATTTTAAAACGATTGTTTTTATAAAGTTAGGCTCAATTATATCATCATTTTCTTGCGAGAATAAAGAAGTTGTAAAAAGTAATAGTATTAAATAATTAAGGTATTTCATTTGTGCGATAGCGAATGTTTTTAGTTTTTACTCAAATGCTATGCCAAAAGTAGGGCATAATTTTATTTCTAATAAAAAGTAACTGAATTTTATTACGATTGCATTTTAAGATCATAGTCCATCGAGTGTTTTCCAGATCCGAAGAAAAGAAAAAATAGAGATACTAAAAGGACAATAGACGATTCAAGTAAATTTTGAGAATTCATTACGCTTATAAAATTTATTACAACGGCTCCAATAAGTATTGGTATTTGAACTATAACTGCCAAACGTGTTAGCAATCCAAAAACAATCATTATTCCACCTACAAAATGAAAAAATCCTAAATAATGTGTTGATAACATCATAACTAGATATCCGTCAAAATCTGATAATAATTCAGCAAGGTAACTAGTGTTTCGTATGAAGTATATCCCTTTGTATATCAAGAATAAGCCAAGAAAGATGCGTACTATGTCAATTGGATAATAAGCATGAGAATTTGCCCATTTGTTTAATTTTTTTATAAGTTTCATGTCTAAAAAAGTTAGATTTATTCAAACTATTTCAGAAAGTTACAATTTTATTTATAACTAAACAAAATATTGAAACAGCAAACGTTATTTAGAACAAAATTAATTTCTATTATAAATAGTAATAAATTTAGAATAATAATTGAAAAAGCATTAAATTTGCACTGCTTTTAAAAAGAATACTAAATTCAAATTAAAAATATGTCAAAAGACATCCGAATCAAAAAAGGGTTAGACATTAAGTTGCAAGGCGAAGCAGAGAAGATAATCACGAAATCTGTTGCCAGTAATGTTT
>NVWM01000035.1 GCA_002733665.1 Lutibacter sp. | reverse complement strand
TTGTATCGCGGATTTACAATTCTCAAAAATGAGCCTTATCATCACGAATAAGAAAGTTCTTTTCGCCTTTTTTGGTGTTTTCCACCAACAAACAATGACACCCTCCAACCTTTAAAAAACTGTTGGTGAAAAACACCAACATTGGCATCAAAATTATATCCTTCGCATCCTCTACTCCTATTGATAATCTCACCATTTTGTCAGTAATATTCATGCGCTTTCTTTTCGCCTTTGTTGGTGTTTTCCACCAACAAACAATGACGCCCTCCAACCTTTAAAAACCTGTTGGTGAAAAACACCAACATTGGCATCAAATTAAAATGATATGAGTTCTTTTTCTTCAATAGTTATTTTATTTTCGCCTTTGTTGGTGTTTTCCACCAACAAACAATGACACCCTCCAACCTTTAAAAAACTGTTGGTGAAAAACACCAACATTGGCATCAATAATTCAAATTAAGAATACTTCATTATAAAATTAAAATGATATGAGTTCTTTTTCTTCAATAGTTATTTTATCTAAGGCTTGACTTAAATCCCAAATTATATCCTTCGCATCCTCTACTCCTATTGATAATCTCACCATTTTGTCAGTAATATTCATGCGCTTTCTTTCCTCAATATCAACACCAACATGTGTCATTCTATTTGGATGTTGCGCCAAACTCTCTGTTCCTCCAAGACTTACTGCCAATTTTATCAATTTCAAACTATTCAATAATTGAAATGCCTGTTTTTCTCCACCTTTCACATTCAACGTAATCATGGCTCCAGGAGAAGTACACTGCTTTTTATAAATTCTGTATTGCTCAGTTCCTTCTTTTAGTAATCCCAAATAATTTACACTTTCTATCTTTGGATGATTTTGCAAATATGCAGCAACAACTTGTGCTCCTTGAGTTTGTTTATCCATTCTTATTTTCAATGTTTCTAAACTTCTCAATAACAACCAAGCAGTATTTGGGCTTATCATGTTTCCTAAAAATGTTCTCAAAACTTTCACTCTTCCCATTACTTCTTGATTTCCAAGAACTGCTCCTGCAATCAAATCACTATGACCTCCAATATATTTAGTTGCTGAATATAAAACCAAGTCTGCACCATGCTCCAAAGGATGTTGCCATAAAGGTCCCATATATGTATTGTCAACTGCTGTCAATACTTTTCTTTCTGATGTGCTAAATTGTTTTGCTAAATCAACAAACGCTTCAATATCAATCAAATTATTGGTTGGATTTGCTGGAGTCTCCATATAAATCATAGCCAAATTTGCTGCTTTACCTGTTCCCTCAATCATTTCCTTAACATCCTCAACAGATTCATCAGGATGGAATCCTAAAACTTCAACTCCTATACTTGGTAAGAAATGATTGATAAAATGATCAGTTCCTCCATACACTGGATTTGAATATACCAACAAATCTCCAGGTTTCAAAAACTCTAATAAAACAGTACTAATTGCAGACATTCCGCTTTCAAAAACTGCACAATCATCTGCCTTATCCCAAAGACATAACCTGTTTTCTAAAATCTCTAAGTTTGGATTGTTTATTCGACTGTAAATAAGCCCTAACTCTTCTTTAGGATCTTTATCTCTTATACCATAAGCAATTTCAAAAAACGCTTTTCCTTCTTCTGCTGTTTTAAAAACAAATGTTGATGTTTGAAATATCGGACATTTTATTGCTCCTTCTGATAATTCTGGCTTGTAGCCATGAGACATCATTAAACTTTCTGGACTGAATTTATGGTTTTCCATTTTTAGTATTTTACAGGTTCTTTATTGATGTCAAAGTTACTTTTAAACGTTTAATATTCCCAAATAACGTATTAATTTGGTTATATATTCTATATAATTTATATTTGTAGAAAATATATCTTTTATCAAAACAGAATTATATCACTTTTAGAATAAAAATCTATGAACATTGACGCCACAGACAAAGCCATTTTAAAATTATTACAGCATAATGGCAAGTATACGATTAAAGAGCTCGCAACAAAATTAAATTTGACTTCTACGCCTATTTTTGAACGGATAAAACGACTGGAAAACAATGGTTTTATTGATTCTTACAAAGCCATATTGAACCGCAAAAAAATTGGGTTGTCCATCCTTGTTTTTTCAAATGTTACTCTAAAAAGTCATGAAGCGTTATTTATATCTAAGTTTGAAAAAGACATTTTACAGTTTGATGAAGTTATAGAATGCTATCATACTGCAGGAGTTTATGATTATTTAATCAAGGTAATGGTAAAAGATATGGACGATTACCAAGCATTTGTTGCGAAAAAATTGGCATCAATTGACAATATTGGGCAAGTACAAAGCGCATTTGTAATGACTGAAGTGAAATCTACAACCAATCTTCCTGTTCATTAATTATTAAGAATTCCCTTATCAAAATATGACTTTAAATTTATTTTTATTATTTTTACACTATACCCAAAAACTACATCGTATTATAAAAAATAAACCACACACTAAAAAACAATGGCAAACGCCTCAAATTATTGATTTAGATGTTAAAAATACTAAGTCTGGGTTTAGCTCTGGTTCTTATGAGGGAGTCTCCTATAATGGTCGTTATACATACTATCCTACTAGTTAATAATAATAATAATAATTGATTATTTAACAAGTATCACTTTAGAACTATTGTCTATTTTAATCAAATAAGTTCCAGAAGCCAGTTCTTGCATCATCTTTAAGTGCGTAATTTTAGAAGAAAAATCAAAACTCTTATCTAAAATCCCTAATTTCTTTCCTGTAAAGTCAAACAATTCAAAACTTGTTAATGCTGTTGTATTTGAGATGTATAAATCTCTACTTACCAAAGGGTTTGGATACACACTATGTATTTCTTTTTGAAGGTCAACATCAACAGTATTTAAAACATTTCCTGAAAAATATGGTATACCATAATTATAAGCATCAATTCCTATTTGCTCTCCTATAATTCGTCCAGGAATATCATCTGCTGGAGGATGAATACCTCCCCAAATTCTAGATAAACTACATTGGTCAGAAGCATCTCTGTATGTTGCCCATTGCAATGTAATATCTACTGAAGGTCCTTCTTCGAACACTAAAAACTCATTCTTTTCTGCTAAAAACTCTCCCATACCTCCAGGAAAATACTCATCATCTGTTATTAAAGTAAGTACTTCTGCTGCCGCTCTAGAAAATGTGGAGTGCCCTGAAACATACCCTGCAAATGGAGGTGTTACAAAAGTAGGGCGCTGATATGGCCACCAATTTTCTGCTAAAATCCATCCAACTCCTGCTTGGTCAGTTTGTACATCATCTATATAGTCGTGACCTCTCCAAGTATACAGTTTTATTTTTCCAACATGTTGATTTGTATCTCCTACCAATGCATCACCTTCTTCAACAACTTCGATATAATTGGGTTGCAATTGAATTCCATCTACATGGTAATTAGCTAATGACGCATCAGAACTTTGTCCCATTTCTGCCATATATCGAATTGCAGAAATTGGACGTGTATAGTCATACCAACCTTTAATTCCCCAAGCTGCAATTGCAGAATCATGCATAGCACCTCCTAAAATAAAATATGATTTTACATCCCATTCTAAGTTATTTAGTATTTCTCCTGCTCCTCCAAATCTTTTTACAACTAAATCATGATCACTTACATAATTTAACAACGTAAACCAATGTCCTGGAGGTGTCTCTGAATCTGGTCCATCAGCCCAAAACTCAGCCAAAACCCGTGTATAATCTCCTCTAGGAACTACTTGTTCTTGATATGAAGCGCCAGTAGATGGGTTTATATCTCTTCCAACTCCTTTATCTCCTCCATTAAACTTATAAAAACTAAAGTAATTTGTAATTCCATTTGAGAATGTGTCTGTAGACACATTTCCTATACTTTTTGGTGAAATATCCCACAAGACACCATCATTAGGGTCGAGGTGAGCTCCCCAAGCTGGAACAAAATTAAATCCTGTTTTATAATTTCCTGTAGCACTAATATATGGTGGTGCTTGTGGATCATGATATACCGTATAATTATCACCATCTCTTTGAAAAGTTTGCTTCACATCATCTTGCATGGCAAAAGGAGTTACATCTCCCCATTCTGGACTTAAAAATTCTGGAGTATCTCCTGGAATAGTATTTCCACTCTGATCAATAAAATTATCTAAAGCCAAAGGTTGCCATCTATTAGGATCAGTAATCGTTGTGTTGCCACTTAAAAAAGGATCTAAAGGTTCATTTATAGGCTCATAAAAACTATTGTCATAGCCACTTATTTCTCTAGAACCATCTGTAAGTCCAAAATCTATAATTGTTGCAGCTATATAGTTACCTATTGCTTCAGGCTCTCCTGTTGTATAATCTATAGATGCATAACTAATATCATAGCCTAACTCAACCATCAAAGCATCAAATACGGCTTTGGTTGTGATTGCACTAGGAGAGTTTTCAAAACGATGACATAACAGTTTATACATTGCATAACTCAATGTTTTGTTTCTTGTTGCTTCAAGATTATCTGAAGTTAATAAATCGACATCAATGTAACCTAATAGTTCATCTCGATTTTCAATTAAATATGGACTTGCCTCTAAGCTGTAAATTGCCCATGCATCATACATAGCAACACTTGTATGAAATAAATTTCTAGCATGCACTGTTGGTCTTGCATAATCCCCTCGTATAGCATATAGCAAAGCATCGTTCCATAAACGAGCGTGAGAATGATTCAATATATTTGACACATAGTTTATTACAATGTCCAGCGTAATTGGAGGACTTGAACAACCATTTGTTTCAGTAACTGTTACTTTTCCTGTAGTTTTGTTTTCCCATTCTACAGTAATGGTGCTTGTACCTTGACCATCGGTTATTTCTCCATTTTCAACTTGCCATACAATTGTTGAACCTGCCATAATTGCATACGTATACGTTTCAAAAGTCAATGGATCTACATTGGTATTTCCTGTAATTGCATTTGATTCTAAATATGTACAAGAACCATCATCTTCTAAAGCTAGAGGATTATAATTACACGAAGTAGGATCCATACACCCTTTTAATTTATCACTAGGTGAAATATTCAAATCCGTAAAACTTGTATTTTCTATTGCTAACATTGTTTTATTTACAGCAATATTATTATGTGTTTCAATGATACCTGAAGGCCAAGTAATGACCAGTTCTGAAATACTCTGACTATTACCAACTCCAAAATGAACAGGTTGTAAACTTTGACCTTGTAAATTTGTACCCGTAAAAAATCTATGGAAACTACCCTCTGAAGTTGTGATACTTAACTTGGTTCCAATAGCATCTCTATTTGAGATAGTGCCTTGAAGTGAAACTTTTAAAAAATTTGGTGAATCAATAGTTGTGGATGTTGAGTTTAATGTTTTGTTTTCATAAAAATTTGAAGCACTCAATCCATTTGATTGAAAAAGATCTAAATCTCCATCATTGTCATAATCAAATACTTCAGAGCAATTGGTTAAAGTGTTTTCATTGTTTATACCTACTTCAACAGAAATATTTAAAAATGTTGCATCACCCGTTTCAATAAGTTGGTTTTTATAATAATAATTTTTCTCCAATCTATTCGCATTAGCACCATTTGTAATATACAAATCTTCATCACCATCTAGATCAAAATCTGAAAAATGTATAGACCAAGCCCAATCTGAATTGAAAACACCTTTTTCTGCTGCTAAATCTGTAAACGTATTATCTCCATTATTGGTATATAAAACATTTCTATTTATAGCTGTTCCTGCAAAATCAAAAAAGCCATCATTATTATAATCTCCTAAATCTAATCCCATACCTGTAAAAACAACATCAACCCTATAATCAGCAGCATTTTCAGTAAAATCACCACTTGTGTCATTTAACAATACTTGATTTGGAACCGAAAAATCATTGGCTAAATATAAATCCATCCAACCATCTTGATTAAAATCAAATGGAATTGCAGAATATGTAAAATGAGTATCATCAGGCTCGGCACCAATGTTATTTGATATTTTTTCAAAAGTACCATCTCCATTGTTTTTATAAAATTTATTTCCTTCACATCCACGGAATGCTATATTAACACCATCCCAATCGCCAATAATAATGTCTAAAAAACTATCATTGTCATAATCAAACCATGTTGAAGACATACTATTACAGGTATTGATCATATCAAAACCTGCAGTATCAGTTACATCAGTAAAAGTTAAATCGCCATTATTATGAAAAAGTTGTACTTTATACTTGTGTGTTAAAAATAAATCTGGATAGCCATCATTATCATAATCTCCCCAAGAAGCACCTCTTTTAAATCCGTTAAGCACATGTGCTGTAATATCAGCAGAATAAGGAAGTAAATTTGTGAATCCTGCAGCAGTAGTAATATCATCAAAAGTACCATCGTTATTGTTTAAAAACAACCGACTATGTGTTGTTGGGTCACTATCTACATCCATTGCTCTTGCAACTACAAATACATCTAAGTCATTGTCTCCATCAATATCTGCAACAGACACTCCCATGTTATTCTCTAGAGACACTAAACCTACGTTTGTTGTAATTTCGTCAAAATTTTGTGCATATGTAAATACTGTTGTGAAACAAAATAATAACATTGACAACAGAGAAGATAAACGTTTTTTTTTAGGTTTTATTTTAGGTTAAGTAGGTTAGCAATGCAATTTAATAAAAGTTACTGTTATGGGAATCAAAAAAATGTTTTTTAATGTTTGTTACAAAAAAGAACTAAAAAATTTAAAAAATAATGCCAAGGCAAGCCTTTTCAAAATATTGATTTAGATGTAATAACACAGTAGCATGTTTGTTTGTTTGTTTGTTTACTATCATTGTACTTATATTATACTAACTATTATTATGAAAAGAAAAAAATAATGGCAAACGCCTGAAATTATTGATTTAGATTTGAGAAATACGAAGTCGTCTATCCCTAATGGTTTCTTTGAATCAACTTCTCAAACATTTGATCAAGCACCTACATCATAAATAAAATATTATTTATTCAAATCAATAATGACATCAAACGAAGGTTTTAAACTTTCACGATGTGTTATAAACACAATAGTGTGTTTTTCTTTTAATTGAAACAAACACTTCATAATTTGTTCTTCGTTTTGCGGGTCAAGCGCAGAAGTTGCCTCATCTAGCAACAACAATTTTGGTTTGCGTAGCAACACTCTTGCCAATGCCAGTCGTTGGCGTTCTCCTCCAGAAAAATGATATTGGTAATTTGCTATAGAAGTATCTAAGCCCTTTTTTTGATTTTCAACAACAGCATAGGCATTTACTTGTTTTAACACTTCCATTATTTCACTATCCGTTGGATTTTGTTTACTATCCCATACCAAGTTCTCTCTTATTGTTCCATCAATAAAAAAGGAATCTTGTGGTAAGTATCCTATCTCGCTCTTCCAAGTAGGTAATTGATCTTTTGTAAGTGGTAATCCATCAACAGTAATAGTTCCTTTAGGCACATCTTGTAAGCCTGTAATTATATCAATCAACGTCGTTTTTCCACTACCAGACTCGCCAATAATTCCTGTGATTTTATGCGCTGGAATTAAAGTAGAAAAATTGGTGAAAATTGGTGTATCTACATCATACGAAAAATTTAAGTTTTTTATTTCTAATTGTTTTTCGAAAGGAATTGTAGTTTTTACATCAGTTACCTTAAAAGCACTTTCTTTTATTTCATTGTCTAATTTTAGCACCATTTTTACAGAAGGCACATTAGAATATAACATATTTACATCATTATTAATCCCTTTAAATTGTGGGAAAATCCTACCAAACAACAAAATCAATACAAAGATGGATACCAAAGGTAATTGCGCCACATTATACGCCAAATACACTATCAATACCAATGCAAAAACACCTGCAATGGTAAATAAAAATTGAGGGAAAGCCCTGTTTTTTATTTGATTGAATTGGTATTGTAACATCAAAGTACTAGACTTATCAAACTTATCATAATAAAACACTTCAGAATTGTGCACTTTTGCCATTTTTACTGTCAACCAAAAATCATCAATATGCTTTAGCGTTTTTCTAAAAGCACGAATATTTTCACCTCCGAGTGTTTCAGCTCTATGTATATATTTTCTCAATACCAACATAACTACAAAACCAATCACAACTATGAGCAATGTAAACTTTACAGAAACCAGTAATGCTAAAACACCATATGCTATTATGAAAATAATTTTTGTTGCCAATCCCACATAATTATAGTAGTAGCTTGTCATTTTGGGTATTTCAGAAGTTAAAATCTGAATATGGCTGTGCTTGCTTTTTCCGTTTAAAAACTGCCAATCACTTGTTAGTATTTTTTTAAAAATTCGCTTACGAGTAATGTATGAAAATTCTTGTTGGTATGAAGCTTGTATAATGGACTTGAAATAATTTAAGAACGCCATAGTAACTAAGGTTACTGAAAATACAATCAAGACAAGTTCAAAACTTATTTCTAAACCTGTATGTTCTAATATAGATTCAAAAATACGTGTTAACTTATTTGAAACCACTTCCGATCCTTCAGGAGCAAGCAATTGTAACAATGGAATTAACAAAACGATACCAATACCCTGAGTAAAACCTAAAAATAAGGTCATTGTAAATAACAGTATTAACCTAAATGGTTTGTGTTTAAAATACAGGTTAAAACTTTTTAATATAAAAAGATTGTTATACATAGTATTATTTTAATTATGGGCAATCCTCCAAAATAACATAAAATCAAAATAACGAATCATTTTCAATTTATAATATATACCTGGAAATAATGTTGCCTTATTTCTAAATGATTGTAAACTACGCTTTTTTGTTCTCTGAATATCAGATTCAATAGAATCTACTGCAAACTTAATAAAATGATTTGGTAAGCGATCAATTGAAGATATAGGTAAACTGCTTTGGAAATATTTATTTAATAAAAAATTAGTTTGATTAATAATTCTACCTGCTTTAAACTGTTTTACCAATTTTTCAAAAACAACCATATCTATATCTTCGATTGGATAATCATTTATATCCACCAACCATTTTAATCTTTGCCAACCATGACTAGAGCCATGAATTAAAAGATATAACAATTCAAACTCTTTTGTAAACACTGTAAAAGTTCTATTAAAGATTGTTGCTTCAGTCAAGTTGTTCTTTATTATACCTTGCATTTTATCTTTAGAGATCGGTAGCATTTGTGTAAGCATCCAATGTACTTCAACACAAAATCCTAATTCTTTGTTATAAAATGCCAAATGATGTAATGTATTCACCAATACTTGTTGTTTTACTTTTGTTTTTGGCCAAAAAACACCATCCATTAAATGATATCCATTTTTTAAAAGTAATTCTAGTACTTCCTCAATAACTACTTTATCAACTAAGACATCAACATCTCTCATATAACGTACCGAAGCATCATTATATATTCTATGTGATAATAAAGGTCCTTTAAAGTTAATAAATGAGACCTTATTTTCTTTCAGAAGATCTGTAACTGACAAAAAATTTTTAACCATTTTAAGGCGTCTCATTTTTTCTTGAATAAATTCTTTGCTTTTATTTTCTCCAAGCCAAGTATCTATTTGTTGATGACTGAGCCGATGGCGCTTATGTAAAGTTTTTCTTGAAAAATTCATTATAAATATTTCTTAACCAATTTAACATAGCGCAAATATAATGCTGGTACACCATTAATTTTACCTCGTTTTCTTTCTAATACTCTCTTATTAGACATTGATTCTGCCAGTTCATTTAATTTTTCGATATTAAAATACGGCAAATGTTCATCTTTAGCAATTGATAAATATTCGTTTTTAATAAATTCTTGACTATTTTGTCCTTGTTGCTGTGTATATGCTATACGCATCCCTTCTCCTTTATCTCTTCGCATGCGTATTTTTTCAGTCAAAATGCCTTTTAAAGAAGCTCTATACAATAACCTTGAATGAAATTTGTGATAGGTGTGTTTAATTGGTAAACTAAACCAGTATTCTAATACATCTTTATCCAATAGAGGATATTTATATTCTATTCCATATCGTTCTGCATTTATAGCCCAACTATCTATACGCTCAGTCACATGCATATTATATAGCAAGTTTAATGCAAACTGTCTTCGGTCACCATATCCAAAAATATTTTTGTTGTTCTTTTCAAAAATTTGCTTTTTATGCTTTTCTACAAATGGTTTCTTAAATACAGACAACTTAGATTTTGTAACTTTATTTCTTCCTCCGCTAAAAGGAGATAACAAACCAAAAGGAATTAATAAAGGAAGGATATCTACTTTGGCTTTAACAAGGCTCCATTTTATACCCTTAAAACGAATCATTTTTGCCAATGTCCACCATTTAAACTTAAAGAATAGATGGTTAAAAGTACCACGCGTACTCAAAGATAAAAATTCATCGCCTCCCCAACCACTAAAAAGTGTTTTTACATTGTCATTTCCTGCATTTTTCATTGTAGGAAGTTCAATGTTCATTTTTTCAAATTCAGGAATAAGCGTACTTTTCATATGCTCATTTTTAGAAAGTTTTAAATAGTTGATTTTTACATTTTTTTCTTTCGCAAAAATCTCTATTAATTCTTTTTCATCAATTCCGTCAAAAACATCAATTTCTTCTGGAGTCCAGGAATAACCTATTAAATTTTCTTTATTTTCAATTTTATCTGCCAAAATACATGCAATACCAGTTGAGTCTAATCCACTACTAACATGTACACCATTTTTACCTTCTTCAATACGATTGTGTGTTGCACTCAATAGTAATTTTCGCACTTGAGCAACTGCTTCTTTAAAGGTTATTTTTTTATTTTCAACAATTTGCTCTGGTTTCCAATATTTTTCTTCATGTTTCTTATCATCGGTAACAAATTGTATAAAGTGACCTGGAAATACTTTATAAATATTCTGAAAAACAGTCTGAGAATACGTACTCGGCAATCTGAAATACTGAGAAAGTAAATTTTCTTCAGATAACAACACCTCTGTTAGTTTAGACTTCGCAATTCCAAATTCATGAGAAGCAAAAATAAGTTTACTTCCTTCAAAAGAATATGCCAATGGTCTTGCTCCAATATGATCTCTAAACATAAACACTTCTCCACTTCTATGATCAATAACAATTACCGAAAAATCTCCGTTGATATGATTAGCACATTGGTTTCCCCATTTTAAATATGCTTTAGCGAAGGCCTCTTCAAAGGTTTCAAAACTAAAAATTTCTTTGAGTTTATCTACATTATATATTCTAATATCAGCAAGAACAGTTACATCTTTACTTTTATAAATACCTGCTTTTGCATCTCTATCTTGCCTATGACAATATCCTAATGCATATGATCCTTCAATGGTAGTGTTTTCTATAAAAACAGAGTCAGTAACTGCAGATGCTAATTGGTGAACTTCTTCTTTTTTTACAGGTTTATTATCTAAATTAACAATTCCGTATATAAAACTCATTAATAATATTTTATGGTGTTTAGAAACCTAATAAAAGCTCTCTAAAAATTAAATATTTCTTTATATTTCTTTTTCCCTTTTGGAGTAATTTGAAAATCATTTGAAACTAGCCAAGCATGTGCTAACAACTCTTTATTGTTTTTAAACTCCAACCCTAAATACATTTTTGAATGCACGTTCCTTCTTAATAACATGAATCTTGCTGCAAAAGATTTCACCAAACATATATTTTTCCAAAAAGCTAATTTATTGGCTCTATATACTGAATTCCTAATTTTTTTTAATTCAATAAATGTTAAAACTTCACCTTGTTCATCTTTGTTTTTTGCTTTACTTACGCAAAACTTAAACGGCAAAAACAAAAATATTTTTGAAAAAAATAAAAAAAACACCGCTTCTAATAACAGTATTTTCTCATCAAATGGCATTTGTATGGCTTTTCGCAATAATTTCACCTTCTTCTTATATTTTTTTTAAAATATCAAGTTCTGTTGCCTTTTCAATAAAGGTTTTTGTTTCTTCAATACATTGTTCTTCTGAAACTTCAAATTCTGATAATAATGCTGTTGTGATTTCATCAAAACTTTTTGGTGTTTCTAATAATGCCCAAATACTTTTTCCAATTGGATTTAGTCCATAATATTTTCCTTTTTCAAGATGCATCATTACTTGGTTGTCATCTAATTCTCCGTCAATAACTTGATCGTTTCTACTATATTTCTCCATTTCTTAATTTATTATACTGTCAATTTCCCTTTACTATCTATATATCCCAATTCAATCATAGTTTCTTTGCTATAAGTCACTATCCTTTCAATTTGTTTTTCCGATAAATGTTCTTTATAGTTGCCTATAGTTCCTTTCCAAAAAAAGTTTTCACAAAACTGTGCTTTTTCTTTAAACCCAGTTTCAGCTTCCATTTGTTGTAATAATTTAAAATCACTATTAACAATCGCTCTTCCTAAACGCTCCTTATCATAATCTAATTTCAAAAATTTTATGATTGCTCCAAACGTTTCCATAGGTGTTTGTTTCATATCTTCATAACGAACAATATGAACAGGTATTTCTGTTTGAGACTTCCAACTATCATAATGACTTTTCCAAGATAACATTATCTGTCGCAATTGCCCAGTTTTCCTTCCTGCAACATCACCTTTTTCATTTAATATAAGTTTTACCTTTCGCTTAATATTAGAAGAACTGTGATTGGCATATGATACACAAACATCCAATGGGTTTCTAACAAAATAAACTGCACCAATACTTACTTCTGCTGGAAAAATTGGAATATTATTAGTGTTTAGCGTATATGCATCGTGAATCTTTTTATAAAAAACTTCATTTTCATCTTCAGTATCTTGTGTGATTATTTTATACATGTCTGGTCTGTACAAATCTACTTCATCCAAGCCCATTTCAAAAGGATTGAAACCCATTGTTTCTTCAAAATCTACAGGACTACTTGCAATAGGTGTAGATTCTATTTCATCTAAAGATACTGGTTCTTCATCATTTTTTAAATAATTGGCTAAAAACATGCGAAACCACGTATTACCTGACTTAGGATAAGAAGCCAACCACATGATGTTTTTTTTCAAGTCTATAGTAGTTGCGTTCATTATGATGCCAATATTGTTTTAATATATTCTTTTGTATCGTAAATACTACTTTTTTGTGGGCGAATAACTTTTGTGATCCGTACTTTGTTAGCCAAGTTAAACAATTGCTTGAAATACGTTTTCTCTCTCTCTGGCATTCCTTTTAAATACATTTTACGATAAATTTGTTTCCGTAAAGTATTGAATTTTGCCATTCCTTCTAATTCATTGCTTTTATACTCGCCTTCATTATGTTTTCCTAAAATAATGATATGATGTAATTCTTGTTCTTCTTGAAATGCGGCATCGTTTGGTAGGTAAAACTTTTCTAAAGTAGGACGTATTTGATCAAATTTTGTGTTTTCAATATCTAGTTTTTCTAAAGAATCATCCCACAATTTTATACGTGTTCTTATAGGGATAATCGTTGCAGCATCCTTTGTAATTTTTATGGGTGTGATATCATCATTGATAAATGCAGCTTCTTTTTGGCAAAAAGCAGCAGTAGTAGAAGATTTTCCAGCTCCAGACTGTCCACATATCATAACTCCTTTACCTTCATATAAAAAAGTACTTCCATGAAAAGGTATTAAACCACGTTGATGTAAAACTGCTCCTAAAACAGAACCATTTAAAAATAATCTTATAGAAGCCTCATCTGAATTTTCATGCGGCTGTATCAATACATTATTGCCGTTTTGCACACGATAACTAGCAACATCATATACATTGAGATAAAAATCATTTTCATCTATTTGTAAATGTGGATTTGATAATCGTGGATTAAGTAGTTTGGCAATTGGTTCTTTAGAAACTGCAAGAGTATCTATATCTATTGGAAAATTTAAATTCATGTGTGTGTGTGTGTGTGTGTGTGTGTGTGTGTTCAAAAATACATAAAATTATACTTAAAAACCCTATGCTTAGAGTGATAATCTTTGAACGAAATATCAAGTATAACAAAAAAAGAATTAAATAAAAATCATTGTATTTTAATCAACTCTTGATTTATTTTTTCAGAAAACAGTTGTGCTCCATCCAAATTTAGGTGAATTAAATCACTAAACGATTGAGAATCATTTTCATATGTTCTTTCATAGTTCCAAAAAAAGACGTTTTTATTATCAATAACATCTTCTAAAAATTCTTTTCTTCGACTTGAATGCTCATCAATTAACACATTGTTATAAAGATGATATTTGGGAGGGCTTACAAAAACAACTTTTATATTTTCGTTTTTACATATTTCAATCAATTCATGCAATAAATTAATATTAAAAATATAGTTGTTTGCATTGATAACATTATGATATTTTAAAACATTAAGCATTTGCTCAGATTTCAATATGATGCTGTCATTATAATGAAATCTATCAAAATCAGTAGTTTTAACTTTAGTATCAAAACCCCATTTATTATAACTAGATAGTCTATTTTTCTTGTTTAATAATTGTTTTTTTAATGGATACCTTGCAAGAAAAAAATCTTTGACTTCTTTTTTGGGAGTGTTAAAATAGAATGGAGCCTTTTTACTCCTCAGTGAACCTTTAGGGTTTTTTTTACCTAAATAACCATTGGATAATTCAAATATGATAAACTTTAATTTTAACTGCTCTTTAACTGCATTAAACAAAACGACTCCACTATTAACATCATTTCCTGCAATAGCAAGTGATGCCGTATTCATTTTTAAAATCGCAGGATTTATACCTTGCAATAAAGTTGATGAACCAAAAATTAAGCCTTCAATATTCTCATTATTATTTTCTATATAATCTCTCTTTATTTTTAAAACGGAATTATCTTGTTTTCTTACTGTATATTCTACAACCTCTAAGAAAATAATAACTGGTATAATGATAAAACTAATTTTTATAAGAAATTTCTTCATATCAAATATTAAAATTGAAAATATATAAAGTCATTAGAACTTCCTCCAAATAGGATGATTATAAATACAATACTTATATAAAATGACCATCTAATTATTGGAGAAATTTTAAGTCCTTCCAACGACAATCCATGTTCCTTATTTCTTTGCATCCATTCTACCAATAATAAAAATACAATTCCAATAAATACACTTTTTCCAGGTAACATTGGCATTGAAAATAATGATATGCTGAAAATTTTACCTAAATACTTAAACCCATCCAATACCGTATCAATTCGAAAGAACACACCTACCAATGCAAATATCAAAAATGTTTTAAGCATTAAAAATGATTCCTTAATGCTAGGAAAAAACTTATTATGCGCAATAGTATACTTGTATTTTGTGCGTTTCCAAAACACCAAAGGTATAAATGTTAACGCATGTAAAAAACCCCAAAATATGAACGTCCAATTGGCACCATGCCAAAAACCTGTCAATATGAATACTATAAATATATTTCTATATAATTTAATCTTAGAAAACCCTTTTAATCTTCTTAACACATAATCACGTATCCATGAAATAAGCGAAATGTGCCATTTTTGCCAAAATTCTGATACATTTCTTGAGAAAAAAGGATAATCAAAATTCTTACTTAGTTTAAAGCCTAACGTTCTTGCAGTACCTATTGCTATATCTGTATATCCAGAGAAATCACAATAAAATTGGAAACAAGCAATTACTAAAGTTAAAAATAAGGTGCTACCATCAAGCGACTCATAATCCGAAAAACCAATATTCACATATTTGGCACAATTATCAGCGATAACCATCTTCTTAAATAAACCCCATAAAACTTGACGCATACCATCTGCTGCTTGCTCGTAATTAAAAATACGCTTCTTTTTAAATTGTGGTAATAATTTACTGGCTCTTTCTATAGGACCAGCAACTAGTTGAGGGAAGAAACTTACAAAAGCAAAGAAACTTACAATATCATTGGTTGCTTTTATTTTTTTATCATAAATATCAATAGTATAACTAAGTGTCTGCAGTGTATAAAAACTAATACCAACAGGAAGTATAATGTCTAATGTAGAAAATTCAGCGGTAGCATTGAACAATCCATAAGCCGATTTGAAACTATCTAAGAAAAAGTTGAAATATTTAAAAAACCCTAGAATTCCAAGATTGGTTCCTATACTTACCCAAAGAAGAATTTTTCTATTAATTTCCCTATCTTCTTTCATTAATAGCCGACCAACCAGATAGTCAACAAGGCTACTTATAAATATAAGAATTAAAAATCGCCAATCCCACCAACCATAAAAAATATAGCTCGCTATAAGAATTAAAATATTCTGAATTTTAATATTCTTATGAAAGATAAACCAATAAAGGATAAAAAATATACTAAAAAAAAGTGCGAAATCTAATGTAATGAAAATCATAAAATAAGTGTTATATTTTCATTACAAATTATTTTCAAAAAAATTAGAAACCTCTAAACTAAGATGAAGGTGCGCAGACAGCATATACTGTAGTATTTTCTACAGCACCTACAACAGTTCCACTATTTGTGTTTTGCACATCTAAATCTACAATCTCTGGAGTAACCCCATTGTTTCTTTTTAGCAGTTTGTATCTTATTCAAAATTGTATGTTTTTAAAAATTCAATTGCAAAGTTACAAAAAAAAACGGCTTTTTACGAATTAGTTTTTTAATGATGTAAAAGTGTTCTAACTACAAAAAGTTAAGATGAAGGTGCGCAAGTGGGAGTAGTAGGTCCAGGTCCACCCATTTCAATGAAGTTTGTTAGTGCACCACCATTAGTGTTTTGCATATCTAAATCCACAATCTCAGGTGTAATCCATTGTTTCTTTTTAGTTATTGGTTTGTTCATCTTATTATTAGTTTAGCGCAATAATACGAAAATTATATGGAGTTTTATTAATTAACAGTACTTTTGCTATATGAAAATTGTTTTTGCAACAAATAACGCTAATAAACTTAAAGAAGTTGAGGCTTTATTACCACAAATAGAAATTTTATCCTTACAAGATATTGAATGTTATAAAGATATTCCTGAGACTGCAAATACACTTGAAGGCAACGCAATTTTAAAAGCCAATTATGTTACCAAAAACTACGGTTTTGATTGTTTTGCAGATGATACTGGACTTGAAGTTGAAGCCTTAGATGGTGCTCCTGGAGTTTATTCTGCTAGATATGCTGGAGAAGATGCAGATTCTGAAAAGAATATGCAAAAACTACTCAAAACATTAAAAAACAACACAAATAGAAAGGCACAATTTAGAACTGTTGTTGCGCTAAATCTCAATGGAGAGCAACAATTGTTTGAAGGCAACTGTGAAGGAGAAATACTTACAAAAAAGCAAGGTGAAAAAGGCTTTGGCTACGATCCTATTTTTAAACCTACAGGTTTCAAAACTTCATTTGCAGAAATGACACTAGCAGAAAAAGGTGCCATTTCTCATCGCGGAAAAGCCATTAAAAAATTAATTGCTTTTTTATCAACATATAAATCTTAAATTTGCCTCCTCGAACATTATTGAGATTAAAATATATTTTGAGCGAAGATACCTTGCAAAGCAAAACGAGAGGTTTATTAGGTCTCGACTGCGCTCGACCAGACATTTTTCTATGCACATAACTAAATCATATAAAACCACCTTCATTTTACTACTGCTTTTATTAGTTGTACTATGGTTTTTAAACATTAGTCTTGGCTCCGTTTCTATACCCTTTAAAGATGTTTTTTCTGCTATTTTTAATGGAGAAGTAAGCAAAGATACTTGGCAGACGATTGTTGTAGATTATAGAGTTCCCAAAGCAATTACAGCAATTTTAGTAGGTGCAGGATTGTCAATTAGTGGGCTGTTAATGCAAACGTTATTTAGAAATCCACTTGCTGGACCTTTTGTTTTAGGTATTAGTTCTGGAGCGAGTCTAGGTGTTGCCATTCTTATTTTAGGCGCATCACTTATTGGCGGAATTTCTGCCTTTGCATTTTCAAGTTTTTCTATGGCTATAGCAGCAAGTTTAGGAGCATTTTTAGTATTGTCTGCAGTTTTAATTGCCGCAAGCAAAGTAAGAAACACCATGTCAATTTTGATTATAGGTTTGATGTTTGGAAGTATTACATCTGCCATTATAAGTGTTTTAGCATATTTTAGCAGTGCCGAACAGTTACAACAATTCATTTTTTGGGGATTTGGAAGTTTAGGAAATCTTAGTTGGAATGAACTTACTATTTTTGGAGTCATTTTTATTATTGGCGTTTCGCTACTGTTTTTTATCATCAAACCATTAAATAGTATGCTTCTTGGTGAGAATTACGCAAAAAGCATGGGTGTAAACATTAAAAGAACACGAAACATTATATTAATCACAACAAGTATTTTAACAGGAGTTATTACCGCTTTTTCTGGTCCAATTGCCTTTGTTGGTCTTGCTGTACCGCATTTAACAAAATTAGTTTTTCATACCTCAAACCATAAAATATTATTGTTTGCTGTTGCAATTGTTGGTGCAATTTTAATGCTTGTTGCTGATATGATCGCTCAATTACCAACAAGTGAATACACGCTGCCAATCAACGCAATCACATCATTATTTGGCGCACCAATTGTTATTTGGTTATTAGTTCGTACTAAAAAAATAACGTAAATTATTTAAAGGTTTAAAAGGCTTTAAATGCAGTTTAAAGGGTTAAAAGCTTTTAAATGTAGTTTAAAAGCCTAAAAGGTTTTAAATATTATATTTTTATATATATTTGTACTATATATTATTTATATGAATAGATCAACAATATCAGGAGACATCGTTGCATTCACGAGCTTATCAAACAAAAACAAAGGAATTCTTGAAAAAAGGATTCATCATTTAATTGATTTATTAGCCGAAAAGTACAATTCATTTTGCAGAATTGTAAAAGGTGATTATTTGGAATGTGTTGTTGATAAACCTGAAGAGGCATTAAAAATCGCCATATTAATCAAGTGTTCAATAAAAGCAATTGAACTTGAAGGCGAAACCACAAATAAGCGCTTTAAATATTTCAAAAGTTATGGTGTTCGACTTGCTATTGGATTGGGGAGTTTAAAACGATTTGACGCAAAAAAAGGAATTATAGATGGTGAGGCCATATATATGTCTGGAAGAAAAATAAACGAAGAAAGCACACATAATAAAGAACGCATAGTTATTAAAAACACATTGTTTTTTGTGTCAAACAATGATGATTTGAACTTTCACTTTAAGGCTTCAATAGAATTATTAGATTTTATATTAAACAAGGCTACAGCAAAACAATGCGAAGTGCTGTATTATAAATTATTAGATTATAGTGAAAATGAAATTTCAAAAATCATGAATATCACTCAACCTGCTGTTAATCAACATTCTTTAAGTGTTGGGTGGAACGCTATAGAAACGACTGTAAATCAATACAGTACTTTAATAAAAAATCATTAAAATGGAATTTTCGCATCTTTTAATTCTTCAGTTTGTTGCACATTTAATTGCTGATTACACATTGCAAAATGATAAAAAAGCAATTGATAAAAATGAGAAAGGATTTAAAAGTTCGTTTTTAAAATGGCATATTTTAATTGTTTTTTTAAGTTCTTGGTTACTCTCATTTCAACTAAATTTTGTTTTTGCTTCACTATTAATCGCGTTTACGCATTGGATGATTGATGGCTTGAAACCAAAAATAAATAAAAGTAAAAGTTTGGGTCGCTATGCTTTTTTTATAGATCAATTTTTACATCTTTTAATCTTGGTAACTGTTACATTTTTATTTTCAAATAAATTTGAAATTAATTCGTGGTTACATGTTGAATTGAACATAAAATACCTCCTAATATTTCTCGCTTTTCTAATCACCACAAAGCCTTCAAACATTCTAATTAGAGAAATTTTTAAAATTTATGAGATAAAAGTTGATGTGAAAAAAGAAGATGAACTTTTAAAAGCAGGACGCCTAATTGGGATTCTTGAACGTTGGTTAATCATCGTTTTTATATTGTCAGGAGAATTTAAAGCTGTGGGATTTTTAATTGCTGCAAAATCAATTTTGCGATATAGTCCTAAAAATGAGGATGGTTTTAATAAAACTGAGTATGTACTTATTGGCACAATGCTAAGTTTTGGAATCGCAATAGTTATTGGCGTATTGGTAAATAATATATAGAAAATTGAAGATGCTAAAACAATCTATCTTAAAAACAACAGACCTACAAATAGGTTACACTTCTAAAAAGAAGCAACTAAGTATTGCTTCAAATATTGATATTGAAATAAATGAACCAAAATTAATCTGCTTAGTTGGTAAAAACGGAATTGGTAAATCTACTTTATTACGAACACTCTCAAAGGTGCAACAAAAATTAGGTGGAGAAATAGACATCAGAAATAAAAATCTAGAATTATACTCATCAAATGATTTATCAAAAGTGATGAGTTTGGTACTAACTGAAAAATTGCCTGATAGCAACTTGACCGTTTTTGAACTTATTGCTTTAGGAAGACAACCGTACACAAATTGGATTGGCTCACTTTCACAAACCGATATTGATAAGGTCAAAGAGTCTATGCAACTTACCAATATTGAGGATCTTGAAAATAAAAAATATTATGAATTGAGTGACGGTCAACTACAAAAAGTATTGATTTCAAGAGCATTAGCGCAAGATACTGATATTATTATTTTAGACGAGCCGACTGCACACCTTGATGTACAACACAAAATGGAAACTTTTGTGTTATTAAAAAAAATGGTTGATGAATTAGGCAAAACCATTATTATTTCTACGCATGAAATTCATTTGGCCATACAATCTGCTAATGAATTGTGGCTGATGATAGATGATGAAATCATCTCTGGAAATCCTCAAGATCTAATAAAAGACAAGAGTATTGAAAAGATTTTTTCTTCTGATAAAATCGAGTTTGACTCAGAAAAACAACAGTTTACGTTAAAATAAGTTAAACTCAATATATCCCATTCTATATTTTGTATTTTCGCAGAAATAATATTCCTTTTATGAAAAAAATCATACTTTTATTTACGTTAGTTCTAGTTTTAATTTCTTGTAAATCAAAGAAAGAAACTTCAGATAATGAAACTTCTACTAAAAAACCTCTTAATTTAGCATCAGAATATGCTCCGACAATTAATATAAAAGATGTAAAAAAACACATTTACAAACTAGCCTCAGAGGAATTTGAAGGTCGTTCTACTGGAGAGAAAGGGCAGAAACTTGCTGCTAAATATTTAGCAAATCAATATTCAGAATTTGGCGTAAAAGAATATTCAAACAATAGTTATTTTCAATCTATACCTATTTCTGCATTGACAAATAAAAGAAGACATTATACTCCAAAAAATCCATCAGAAAATGTTATTGCATTTATTGAAGGGACTGAAAAACCTGATGAAATATTAGTTATTTCTTCTCATTATGATCATATGGGAATAGAGAATGGAGAACTTCATCCTGGAGCAGATGATAATGCTTCTGGAACAACTGCCGTTCTTGAGATTGCACAAGCATTTGCCATGGCAGAAAAAGATGGTAACGGACCAAAACGCTCTATAATGTTCGTCAATTTTACTGGTGAAGAAAGAGGATTACTTGGTTCAAAATACTTTGTAACAAATCCTGTAGCACCGCTAACAAACATAGTTGCAAATCTTAATATTGATATGGTAGGTCGTGTTGGAAAAGAACATGAAAACGACACAAATTATGTGTATGTGATTGGTGCTAATAGAATGAGTACTGAATTACATAACATCAATGAAAAAGCAAATGAAACCTATACAAAATTGAATTTGGACTACACATATAATGAAGAAAGTGATCCTAATAGATATTATTATAGATCAGACCATTATAATTTCGCAAAAAATGGCATTCCTATTATTTTTTACTTTAATGGAGTTCATATTGATTATCATAAACCTACAGATACTCCTGACAAAATAAATTTAGAATTACTTACAAAACGTGCAAAATTAGTATTTTATACTGCTTGGGAAATAGCAAATCGCGAAGAACGATTGATAGTGGATGTGGAATAAGGTTTTAAAGTTTAAGTAGATTCATTATTTCCCACTATGCAACAAACTTTCAACTTTGAATCTTTGACCCTTTGTAACTTTGAGCCTCTTTTTTAATGCATAATCTTAAAAAGCAACTCTTTTAAAATATCGCTATGCGATAAATTGCTTGCACCAACTCCTTTGCTTTTCATATCAGCATCGCGCAATAACCCAATAATTTGTGATACTTTTCGCATAGGATAATTTCTTCCTGCAGTTAGGTAATCTCCAACAAAAAACGGATTTACACGTAATGCTTTTGCGACATTTCCTTTTGACTTGTCTTTTAATCCATGATATTGTAATAGTTGTGTAAAGAAACTATTGAGTAAAGAAATAGTCATTACTAGTGGATTACTTTTTGGGTTTTGAGCAAAATAGTTGATAATTTGATTGGCCTTTACTATTTGCTTCTCTCCTACTGCTTTACGCAATTCAAAGTTATTAAAATCTTTACTGATACCGATATTCTCTTCTATAAGTTTTGGAGTAATCATTCTATCGTCACCAACAACAATTTTTAGCTTTTCTAATTCGTTATTAATTCTACTCAAGTCATTTCCTAAAAACTCTACCAACATTTGTGCAGCCTTAGGCTCTATTTGATATTTTTGACCAGATAAAACTCTGCGAATCCATTCTGCAACTTTATTGTCATACAGTTTTTTACTTTCAAACAGTTCACCGTTCTTAGTAACTATTTTTGCTAACTTTTTACGTTTATCAAGCGACTTGTATTTATAGCAAATTACCAATACAGTTGTTGGCTGTGGATTTTCTGCATACGGAACAAAATTTTCAATAGTTCGAGATAATTCTTGTGCTTCTTTAACAATAATAACTTGTTTCTCAGCCATCATTGGAAAACGTTTGGCATTAGAAATGATTTCTTCAACCGATACATCTCGACCGTACAAAACCATTTGATTGAATCCTCGTTCTTCTTCTGTTAAGATCGATTTTTCTATAAACTCAGAGATTTTATCTATATAATAAGACTCATCACCCATCAAAAAGTAAATAGGCTTTATATTTCCTTGTTTTATATCAGAAACTATTTGTACAACTGTAGCCATAAATTAATCTTTTGTCATTTTGAACAGCGTGAAAAATCTCTTCCTTAAAGATTCTTCGTTTTCACTCAGAATGACACACTTTTAAATTAAATTCATCATCTTTGTGATATGCAGCTTTTAAATTTACCTACATATCAATTCGAAATCAAAAGTAGCGAAAATAAGCAACTTATTTTTGATAAAATCAGAAAAAAATATGTGGTTTTAACTCCTGAAGAATGGGTTCGTCAAAACTTTGTAGAATACCTAATGAAAGAAAAAAAATATCCCCTTTCATTAATTGCTGTAGAAAAACAAGTAACTGTAAACAAGTTAAAAAAACGTTTTGACATTCTTGTATTTGACAAAAACGGAAATCACAATATTATAGTTGAATGTAAATCTCCGAAAATAAAAATAACTCAAGATACATTTGATCAAATTGCTCGATATAACCTTACTTTAAATGCTAAATATTTAATTGTAACAAACGGAATTAGTCATTATTATTGCAAATTGGACAGTAAAAACAAGCAATATATTTTTTTAGAAGATATTAACTCACATGAAAAGCAGTGACACACTTCGCTTATAATCAGTTTCTTGTAAATTAATTTACACTATACAATTAACTCTCCTAACAAATTAAAAATAAATATATTATATAAATATCCAAACTTTGATATTATAATTTACTACATTTGCACTTTAAAAATTAATTATATTATAATGAAACAAGGTACAGTAAAGTTCTTCAACGAGTCTAAAGGATTCGGATTTATTACAGAAGAAGGTTCAAACACTGAGTATTTCGTACACATTTCTGGCTTAGTTGACAGAGTTGCTGAAGGAGATAACGTAGAGTTTGACTTAAAAGAAGGAAAAAAAGGCTTAAACGCAGTAGATGTTAAAGTAATTTAATATTTCTCAACTTTTTAACGAGACAAAAGCCTGTAATAAATTACAGGCTTTTTTTTGTGCTTGTTTTTTAAATACTATCTTCGCTATCACAGGGTAAAGTAAATTTAAACTGGATTTATTTTAACAAAAAAAAACGATTAAATGAAATTTAAAATTTCTTACCTAATAATATTCTCTTTTCTGTACTCCTTTTCTCAACAATCAGAAAATTACACGAAACTTGCTAATCAATTGATACCCACAAGTTCTGATTCAATTGTTGATAAATTTAAAAATGGAAATATAAAAAGAGAGGCTACTTTAACCACCTATACCATTGAGGAAATAGAATATCCTTTTTATACAGGAAAATATACTACTTATAAGAGGAATGGAAGAAAAACTTATGAAAGAGTTATGGATATGTTTGGAATGCCCTTGAGTTCAAAGGTCTATTATGGTGGAGAATTATTTTCATCAACAAAAACGTTAGAAATAGACACTCAAATAGTTTCTGTAGAAGAATTCTTAATGAGTAGAAAAGGTATTTCAATAATTTATGAATATTCAGAATATTACATAGATAAAAATAAAAAACCAATTTTATGGAAAAAAGGAATTATGGTGAATGGTAAAAAAAGTGGTAAATGGATAACATATAAAGATGGCCAAATTCATAAAACAAATACATATAAAAACAGAGATAAGTTTAAAAATTTATTGAAATCTGATTATATAAAATAACGAGAACTACCAATTGAAAATAGCCATTATCATATTAAACTGGAACGGTCAAAAACTCCTTGAACAGTTTTTACCAAGTATCGTTCGTTATAGCAATCCAGAATATTGTGATATCTATGTTGCAGATAACGCTTCTACAGATACTTCGGTTGAATATGTAAAGAGCAACTTTACATCCGTTAAAATCATTCAAAATAGTAAAAATGGAGGTTATGCTAAAGGGTACAACGATGCTTTAATAAATATTGATGCTGATATATATGCGTTGGTAAACTCTGACATTGAAGTTACAAAGGATTGGCTGCAACCGATTATTTCAGCGTTTAAAAATAATAAAGCAACAGCCATTGTTCAACCAAAAATATTGGACTATAAAAACAAGGTGTTCTTTGAATATGCTGGTGCTGGAGGTGGATATATAGATAAATACGGTTTCCCTTTTTGTAGAGGACGAATTTTTAATTCGTTAGAAAAAGACACGCAACAATACAACGATACCAAAGAAATTTTTTGGGCTTCAGGTGCTTGCTTATTTATTAGAAAGGAAGTTTTTGAAACTTTAGGAGGCTTTGACGAAACCTATTTTGCGCATCAAGAAGAAATAGATTTATGTTGGCGTGCAAAAAACATGGGCTTTACTATTAAATATGTTGGAGCGTCTACTGTATATCATATTGGCGGAGCGACGTTACAAGAATCTAATCCAAAGAAAACATATTTAAATTTCAGAAACAGTTTATTTACATTGACTAAAAACTTACCTAGTAGACAGTTATTTCCAATTTTATTTATCAGACTAATACTTGATGGAATTGCTGGAATTCGATTTTTATTACAGATGAAACCGTTTTTCACTTGGATGATTATTAAATCTCATGGTAGTTTTTATGCAAACTTAAATCGTAACCTTAAAAAGAGGACAAAAAACAATATGAAAAACTATTATTACACAAAAAGTATTGTTTGGCAACATTTTATAAAGGGCAAAAAAAGATTTAATGAACTATAAAATATCTAAACTCCCTTTTCCTTCTCTTATCACAATTGGCACATCATCTGTAAGATCAATAATTGTTGACGCAAGGTTATCACCATAACCGCCATCAATAACAATATCTACCAAATCTTTCCATTTCTCAAAGATTAATTCAGGATCTGTAGTGTACTCCAACAATTCATCTTCATCATGAATAGAAGTTGAAATAATTGGATTTCCGAGTTCTTTAACAATTGCTCTAGCAATCGTGTTATCTGGAACTCTAATTCCGACTGTTTTTTTCTTTTTAAATACTTTTGGGAGATTATTATTTCCAGGTAAAATAAACGTATACGCTCCAGGAAGTGCTCGTTTCAATATCTTATAAGTTGGTGTGTCAATCTGACGAACATAATCAGACAAATGGCTCAAATCATTACAAATAAAGGAAAAATTTGCTTTCTCTAACTTCACTCCTTTTATCCGAGCAATTTTCTCTAAGGCTTTATTATTGGTAATATCACAGCCCAAACCATAGACTGTATCTGTTGGGTAAATAATTAAACCGCCTTTTTTTAACACAGCAACAACCTTGTCAATCTCTTTTGAATTTGGATTTTCTTCGTATATTTTTAGTAGTTGTGCCATTTTAAAGTAAATTTGGGGAAATAAAACTCATTTCCATGAAACATTCATAACTTAGGGTAGATACCCAAAGAAATGATTAAATGAATGTACCATGTGACAAATAAAAACAATAAATATAAGCACATGAAACATCAGTATAACAAATTTAGTAAATTCCTTATTTATACACTTATAATTCTATTTATTTCTTCATGTTCTGATAATAATGATGGAATAGACAATGATTTACCATTGACGGCTTCTGAAATATTAAATGTTTCATATGGTAATGATGCTCAACAAAAATATGATATCTATCTACCAGAAGGTAGAACTGATGAACTAACAAAGGTTTTTATTTTGGTACATGGCGGAAGTTGGGTAGCTGGAGATAAAACTGATATGAATTATATGGTTGATTTATTAAAAACGCAGTTTGCAGAATATGCAATTGTAAATATCAATTATAGATTGGCAAGTGTTGGAAACTCTCCTTTTCCAATGCAGATAGATGATATTGAAACTATTGTAAGCGATCTTAAATCTAAATCAGAAGAGTATCAAATAACTGATCAATATGGTTTCATTGGTGTGAGTGCTGGTGCACACTTATCTTTATTATATTCTTATAAATATGATGATACAAATGATGTAGATATGGTTTGTAGTATTGTTGGACCAACTAATTTTACAGACGATGCCTATATAAATGATCCTGCTTTTGCAAATTTTGCTCCAGGAATGCAATTAATTACAGGAGTTAATTATATTAATAATCCAGGATTTTATGAAGATTTAAGTCCCTATCATATTGTTACTTTTCCTGCTCCTCCAACAATACTTTTTTATGGAGATGAAGATCCATTAATACCAACATCACAAGGTGTTGATATGCATGCAAAGTTAGACATGCTTGGTGTAACCAATGAATTTACGCTATATGCAGGTGAAGGCCATGGTTGGTTAGGTGCAAATGCAATAGATACCAATTTAAAATTAAGTGCCTTTATCACAACTCATTTTTAGAACAAAAAAACGACGTTATTAAGATTTAATAACGTCGTTTTTAATTCAAACTAATTAAATTTTTAACTCACCAAAAGGCGGAAACCTTCACCGTGAATATTTAAGATTTCAACTTTATCATCCAATTTTAAATATTTTCTCAATTTAGCAATGTATACATCCATACTACGAGAAGTAAAGTAATTATCATCTCTCCATATTTTTGTCAACGCTAATTCTCTTGGCATTAGGTCATTTTTGTGTTGAGCCAACATCTTCAGTAATTTATTCTCTTTTGGAGATAATTTTATTGCTTCATTTCCATCAAATGCTAAATGACGTAATTTAGAATTCAAATGAAATTTACCGATAATGAATTCAAATACTTCTTCTTCGGTAGATTTATTAGCGTTTTTACGTTGCAAAATGGCTTTCATCTTATGCAACAATACTTCAGAATCAAAAGGTTTATTCAAATAATCATCTGCTCCTGCTTGATACCCTTTTAAGACATCTTCTTTCATAGTCTTAGCTGTTAAGAAGATAATTGGTATTTCAGTATTTGACACTCTTATGTCTTTAGCCAGTGAAAAGCCATCTTTACGAGGCATCATCACATCTAAAATACACAAATCGAAATCGTTGTTTTTAAACACTATAAGACCTTCTAAACCATCTTTGGCCAGCGTGACGTCATAATCGTTGAGTGTTAAGTAATCTTTTAATACTGTTCCAAAATTTGGATCGTCTTCAACTAATAAAATTCTTGTGTTCTCCATAATTTAATATTTTATATCAATGGTAGTTTTATACTAAAGGTACTTCCTTTTCCCTTTTCACTTTCTACAAAAACTATACCTTGATGGTTTTCTACTATTTTTTTTACGTATGCAAGACCTAAACCATGCCCTTTAACGTTGTGTATATTTCCTGTTTCTTCTCTATAAAATTTTCTAAAAACATTCTTCTGAACATTTTTATTCATTCCGATACCATTATCTTTTATTTTTATAATAATATTCTTTGACGTATTTTCAGTAAAAATATCAATTGTAGGAGCATCATTAGAATATTTAATCGCGTTGTCTAACATATTCACAATCACATTAGTAAAATGGAATTCGTTTGCTAAAACTTCTGACATACTTGCATCTAAATGCAAAATAATCTTCCCTTTTTTACTATTTATCAATAGTTCAACATGAGTAATAGCCTCTTCAATTAAGTCGTGAATATCTTGTTTTTCCTTACTTACATCTAACTGATTCTTTTCTAATTTTGAGATTCGCAATACATTTTCTACTTGAGCATGCATTCTTTTGTTTTCATCTCTTATCATTTTTACATATCTCAGAACCTTCTCTTTTTCATCAATTATTTTTGGGTTTTTTATGGCGTCTAAAGCTAAATTTATCGTTGCAATAGGAGTTTTGAACTCATGTGTCATATTATTGATGAAATCTGTTTTTATTTCTGATATCTGTTTTTGCTTTATCATTTGATATAAAGAACTTATAAATGCCAATATTATTACTAAAATAAATAACATCGATGGAACTAAAATTTTCCATACAGTTGATAACAAATATTTCTTCTTATCTGGAAAACTCACATATAATTGATACTCACTTTGCCCTTCATTATTAACAAATAGCGGTACTTTATACGTTTTATCTGCATCTATTCTAAAATATCCAGATTTTAATTTTGTTGCAAAGTCATTATTATAAACTCCATATTTAAAAGGCGTTTTAATTTCTCTTTGCAATAATTCTCTTCTCAAATTTAATGTGATTTCTTGATTACTAATTCTTTGAAGAATAGGTAATCGAGAATACATTATTTGGGATTGATTATTTAATAGTAGTTTTTCAAGACTTACCAATTCCTTATGCTTCACAAAACTTTCTGTCGGAATTAAGGCTTCTATATCTCTATCTGAAACTATATTTTTAACAATAGTAATCTCTTCTTTACTATACAATTTTTTAAACTCAATAGAATCGTTTTCAAAGAACTCAACTGGAAACTTATAATTTTCTTCAAGTATGGTTTGTGCATATTCAAAGGTTTCTTGTTTTGCGGTGTCAATTTGCTGATAAAAATAGGTTTTCAGTTCTGATTCTGTGATACTATCTCTATTTTCACTGAGACCTGAATATAAATCATAAAAATCATTCAATTCTCTATCACTTATATTTTCAGAAACTTTAATTAATGCTGCATTTACATCACTCTTAAACTGATTATCAGATAATTCAATGGAGTTTTTAATCCAATAAATCTGAACAGCAATTATTCCGATTAAGGAAATACTCATTAAAAATATAATAAGTATAAAAACCTTTCTATTCATAGGGCAAATCTAATTGATAATATCTTACAAGATTAAAATATCTTGTAATAATTAACTAAAATAATATACTTTTAACAAGATTTTAAGAGTTTTAGTGTATTTCTTGAATTTTTTGAAGAATATTTAAATGTATCTCTTGAACTTCTTTTTGTGCTTTTTCTAAGTCGATATTGTTGATGATATAATCAGATTTTGAAGCTTTTTCTTCATCAGAAAACTGATTTTTCATCCGATTTAAAATATCAACTTTTGTTGTTGTATCTCGTGCGAGGATACGCTTAATCCGAACACTAATTGGTGCTGTAACTGTAATTATAAAATCACATTTTTTAGCTCCTTTACTTTCAAATAAAATAGCATTTTCATAGATAACATAACTACTTTTAACCTTTTTAACAAATTTTTCAAAATGTTTATGTACTCGAGGGTGTACAATACTGTTCAGGGTTTTTAATCTTTCAGGGTTTTCAAAAACAATTTTCGCAATATATTTTCTGTTCAATCCTAGAGTAGTATACGCATTCTTTCCAAATTCTTCAATCAATTTTTTTTTGATTTTCTTAGAAGAATTCATCAATTTTTTAGCCTCAATATCAGCAATATAGCATTCTATATCTAGATTTTGAAACATCTTCAAAATAGTTGTTTTCCCGCTACCAATTCCTCCTGTAAGACCTACGACAATCATCTTTTTTCTATTAAAAATTCTATCTTTTCTGGAACAATTCGAACAGAAGTAATAAGCCCAGATTTTGCATGTAACTTAGGAATTAAATAGGTCAAACTATTATTTTCTGAATCTTTAAAATCACAAACAATCTTCATATTTTCTTTTGTGATTTTATTAAAATTTGAAAGTGCCACTTGATATATCACTTCTACTTCGTCTGGAAACGTTGCAATTGAATAATTAGAAGGTAAATTCAATATAGAAAAAGGAACAGTAAGTGATCCTTCGGTAAATTTATCAACTTTTGCGGTTACTAAAACTTCACTTTCAGAAAAAGAAATGTTATTATATTTAGAGATTTTTAGACCAATCGTGTTATTTATTCCAGTTGATATTTCTAACAATTTTAATCTTTCAGTAATGAGTTTATCGATTGTATCTAATTGCGATTCTGGTCCTGTAATATCGATAAAGGCAGGAGAAATAGATATCTCATCTATAATATTATATCCTAGTTTGAATTGAATATCTGCATCTAATTCAACAGGCACTTTCTTAGTTTTATTAGACCCTAAAGAAATAAAGATAGTGTCTTGTAAGACTCTATTAACTTTTGTTTCAATATCTAACTGACTTTGCAACTCTGCCAAATGATTGTTAGGTAAATAATAGTATTTAGAAGTATTTTTATGTGCTATGTTTTTTAAATCTAAAATTAGATTATGTTTTCTTAATTTATAACTAATTAAGTTAAATCCTGTAGAAACTACAGAAGCACTAATTTCTTTAATTGGTTCTGACTGAAGTGTTTTTGACGTTTCAAGGTTGCGGTAATTTACATTAAAGACAACATCACTTGAGTAGGTTTTAGATAACTTTATAAGCGTCCAGAAGAACAAAGAGATGCTTATAAAGACAAGAAATGTCCTTAGTTTAAAATTCACTTTAAGTCTTTTCTTTTTTTTACTTTCCACAACTATATCAGTTTTAAAAAAATAAATATACAAAAAAGTGAGCCAATTGGCTCACTTTAAATTAACTGATTAAAGTTATTTTCTATTACTTCTTTGGAGCGTTTAACTTGTTAGTTAAATCCATTGAAATTGCAGTTCTCTCAAATCTTATTTTCCCAGCACTCGTTTCAATAACTACTGTACCAGTTGTTTCATTGATTTCTACAATTTTTCCGTGAATACCACTTGAAGTTATTACTTTAGTTCCTTTAGCGATTGTAGTTTGAAATTTCTTTTCGTTCTTTTGACGTTTCATCTGTGGACGAATCATAAAAAGATAAAATACTAAAATCATTGCGATAATTGGCAACATTGACATTATGCCTCCGCTTTCTGCTAAAAATATTGATAAATTCATTCCTTCTTAATTTTTACTTATTTTTATTTCTTTACTTGGCGCCTTTTTAGCGTTTTTATTTACAGGTTTATTTGGAGCATTTACAAATGCCTTAATTCTAACAATTTCATTTCCTTTTTCTGTATTGGTTGTTAGCGTTACAGTATTTGCAGTTTTATTCTTTTTTCCTCTAGAATTAAACACTACTTTAATCTCTGCTGATTCTCCTGGTTTTACAGCCTCTTTTGGAAATTGAGGAACTGTACAACCACAACTACCTAGTGCTTTAGTAATTACCAAATCTCCTTTTCCAACATTAGTCAAAGTAAAAACTGTTTCTACCTTATCGCCTTGCTCTATCGTTCCAAAATCGTGTTCTAAACGATCCCATTCAACAATAGGACTTCCTAAACTAATTTTTGCATCTCTTTCTGCTGCTACTTCAACATTTTTTGTTTGTATTTTATCAAAAGCACTTTTCTTAGTTACAGAGTTAAAAGCTAAAGTTGCCAATATTCCTAATCCAAAAGAAACAATTGCAACTACTGGTAAATTTTTCATGATATTTATAGTTTATTAATTTTTGGTAAAAATAGAAAATTATAACAATCCTCTACCGATTTTTTGTATTCTTTTTGATGTTGTTAATTCTTTTAGAACTTTATCGAGCACACCATTAATAAAATAACTACTTTTTTGAGATGAATAATCTTTAGATATTTCAATATACTCATTCATAGATACTTTTGTAGGTATTGATGGAAATTCTAAAAACTCGCAAATTGCCATTTTCATCAATATCATATCAATATCTGCAATACGATCTGTATCCCAATTTGGCGTTTTATCATCAATGTCTTTGTCGTACTTTTCGTGATTTAAGATAACTTTTCTATATAAGTTTAAAACAAATTTTTCGTCATCCTCATCCTTATACAAACTACTTAAAACAAGCGATTTAGATTCTTTTAAACTATTAAGATCCTTAACAATCCAAGTGTTTACAAATGGAATATCATCAACCCAACTAATATGTTGATCTTCAAAATAATCTGCCAATTTTTCATTTGGAGCTATGATATCTTTAAATATTTTAAGGATAAATTTCTTATCGTGTTTAAAAGAGTTTTCTTCAGATTTTAAATACTCATCATAAATTTCACTATTGCGAATTAAATCCCAAATAACACGTACAAACTCAGTATCATTTTTCCAGTTTTTTAATTTCTTCTTTTCGATATAATCATTCAAAGAAACACTTTCTTTGAAAGTGTTAATCACTTGATTATCGATTAATTTTGTACTTGGGTTTTTTTCTGTTGCAGAAGCTAAATGTTTCTTTTTAGCTATTTCAATATATTTTGAAGCCATTTGTTGAACCTCAACAAACAAATTTAAAAGAAGCGCATGTAAGTCTGACATTTTTTCAATACTCTGTATTAAAAATTTCTCTTCTTTTGTTAGATTATCATTGTTAGATTGTAATGTTGCATAAACCGATTGCATCACTTTCACTCTAATATGTCTTCTATTTATCATTTTAAAGAACGTTTAAAAATATGTTAAATTATATGTGCAAAAGTACTATTAATTTTTAATCTACTATCTTCGCCTCTCTAAATTTTTTATAATAAATGAAGGCCCTTAAATACGTCAATAAATACTTCACAAAATACAAATATCGCTATCTTATTGGCATTATTATTTGTGTGCTTTCAAATATATTAAAGCTTCAAATTCCAGATTTGATTTCAAAATCTATAAATGAGGCTGTTGGGTCGGTTGAAAACGGTAATACGGATATTGATGCTGTAAAATCTATTTTATTATATTATATTTTATTAATTATTGGAGTTGCTTTAATAGGAGGAATTTTCACATTCATTACCAGACAAATGATTATTGTAAATTCTCGTTTGATAGAATATGACTTGAAGAACGAAATATATCAACAGTATCAAAAACTATCTCTAAACTTTTATAAGAAGAATAGAACTGGTGATTTAATGAATCGAATTAGTGAAGATGTTGGTAAAGTGCGCATGTATTTTGGTCCAGCTGTAATGTATAGTTTAAATATGGTTGTTGCGTTTATTGTAACGTTGATATTAATGATTAGAACTGACTTAACACTAACTCTCTATACGATTATACCTTTACCAATACTATCTGTTTCAATCTATTATTTAAGTAGATTGATTCATAAAAAGACAACTATAGTTCAAGAATATCTATCAAAATTAACTACAGCTGCGCAAGAAACATTTTCTGGAATACGTATTATAAAATCATACACTACCGAGCAAAGTAGCATCGAACATTTTGATAATGTTGCAGAAAACAGTAAGCAGAAAAACGTTGAACTCTATAAGATTCAAGCCTTATTTTTTCCTTTGATGATTTTACTTATTGGAATAAGTAATCTTATCGTCATCTATTTTGGAGGCTTACGTTATATAGATGGATATATCACTTTAGGTGACATTGCAAAATTCATAATGTATGTCAATATTCTTACTTGGCCTGTAGCGATATTAGGCTGGGTAACTTCGATCGTACAACAAGCAGATGCATCACAAGAGCGAATTAATGAATTTTTAAACGAGGATCCTGAAATTAAAAATCAAACAGAAACTGTATCTAAAATACATGGAACTATCAGATTTAATAATGTTTCTTTCACTTATGATGACACTGGAATAACTGCACTAAAAAATATCAATTTCAATTTAGAAAACGGAAAAACACTCGCTATATTAGGAAAAACAGGTTCAGGAAAATCTACCATTATCAATTTAATTGCTCGACTGTATGATACTACAGAAGGTGAAGTAACTATAGACGGTATTAATATAGAACACTTAAATCTAAATAATCTGAGGCAAAGTATTGGTTTTGTTCCTCAAGACGCCTTTTTATTTTCTGATACTATCGAAAATAATATTCGGTTTGGAGATGAGAATGCAACGATTAATACAATTGAAAATGCTGCAAAAGATGCATATATACACCATAACATTATTGAATTCAAGAAAGGATACAAAACGTATGTTGGTGAAAGAGGTGTTACACTTTCTGGAGGTCAAAAACAACGTGTATCTATAGCACGAGCAATTATTAATGAACCGAAAATTTTAATTTTTGATGATTGCTTATCAGCAGTTGATACTGAAACTGAAGAAATTATTCTTAAGAATTTAGAACGTATCACAAAAAACCGTACAACTATCATTGTAAGTCATCGTATATCTTCTATCAAACATGCAGACAGCATTATTGTATTAGATGAAGGTGAAATAATTCAACAAGGAACTCACAATCAGCTTTCTACTGAAAAAGGATTCTATGCAGAATTGTATAATCAGCAACTTTTAGAAGATATTTAATTGATTTTTAAAATAAGTAGGTCTTTTTTGGTTTTAAATATTGTTTAAGTAATTTATTTTTTTAGATTTGTCAAAACAAATTTTAAACAACTATTAAAAAATTAGTGGAAATTATGAGTGAAAAGAATTACAATGACCAAGAGGAAATTTTCTCACAAGTTTTAAGAGCAGGAAGAAGAACTTACTTCTTTGACGTAAGAGCAACAAAGGCAGATGATTATTATTTAACTGTTACTGAAAGCAAAAAATTTACAAATGATGATGGTTCTTTTCATTATAAGAAACACAAAATCTATTTATACAAAGAAGACTTTACAGAGTTTAACGAGATGCTAAAAGCAGCAACAGATTATATTATTAATGAAAAAGGTGAAGAAGTAATTAGCGAACGTCACCAATCTGATTACACAAAAGAGTCTGAAAGCACTGTCGAAACTACACCTACAGAAGAAAAAACTAGCGAAAGTTTTACTGATGTAAGTTTTGATGATATATAATTAGCCTTTATATTTAATAAAAAAAATGAAACCGTTATATCAATTGAATATAACGGTTTTTTTTACACACAATTTTATTGTTTTAAAAAAGTTATATACCTTTAAAACTTATTACCAATCAACCAAGCAATGAAAGCAATAAAACTATTACTAACTTGTGCAGTACTTTTTTCTATATCTATAAACGCACAAAACGAACTTCAAACCCAATCTCTTAAAGAAGGAACTATTGAAAATCAATTTGATTATTTAATCAAAAAATCCAATAGATACCAAAAATTTAAAGTTGTCAAGCGAGTTTGGCTAGATCAATTAAAAAAATCAGTAAATGATTCTTTAATAACTATGAGAAAAGAATTGGCAGTTACCAAAAGCATTCTCATTGAAAAGCAATCTCAAATTGAGAGTTTAACAAATACTTTAGACGTTACCAATAAAAATGTAACATCACTCAATAATGAAAAAAATAACATCAACCTTTTTGGAAAATTAATTTCTAAATCGCTATACAACACTATTTTATGGTCAATTATTGCTGGCTTATTAGCAGCATTAACTATCTATGTATTGCGTTATATCCGTAGTAATTCACTAACCAAAGAATCCAAAGATCATTTTACAGAATTAGAAAGAGAATATGAAGGGCACAAACATCGTTCTTTAGAAAGAGAGCAACAGTTACGAAGAAAATTACAAGACGAATTAAACAAGCAGCGTAAAGATTAACACATTTATATAATGTCCCGTCCTGAAATAGCGATACACTAAAACTTTAGTGTAATGAAAACATCAGAAAATTCAGGGTATGTTAAGCGTACTCAAAAAGATTACTCACT
>NVWM01000034.1 GCA_002733665.1 Lutibacter sp. | reverse complement strand
TATAAATCAAAAAACCTGAACAATAGTACTATTGTTCAGGTTTAAATTATTATTTTTAATCCTTTAATAATCTGTATCGATTATTTAGGACGAGACATACAAAAGATTATACATTCGCTAAAACTTCTTGAACTTTATCTGCTGCTTCCTGAAACTCTACAACCGAATGAACCGGTAAACCACTATCTTGAATCAATTGTTTTGCTTCAATAGCATTTGTACCTTGCAACCTCACAATAATTGGCACATTCATATCATCGCCCATATTTTTATATGCTTCAACTATACCTTTTGCAACACGATCACAACGTACAATTCCTCCAAAAATATTTACCAAAATTGCTTTTACATTCTTATCTTTCAGTATAATTCTAAATCCTTTTTCAACACGTTCTGCATCTGCAGTTCCACCAACATCTAAGAAGTTTGCTGGCTCTCCACCAGATTGCTTAATTAAATCCATTGTACTCATCGCCAATCCTGCTCCATTTACCATACAACCAACATTTCCATCAAGGTCAACATAGTTTAATCCTGCTGCGTTAGCCTCTACTTCTATTGGATTCTCTTCACGTAAATCACGTAACATTGCATAATCCTTATGACGAAACAATGCACTATCATCTAAAGTTACTTTAGCATCAACAGCCATTATTTTATCATCTGATGTTTTCAATACTGGATTAATTTCAAACATTGAAGAGTCTGACTTAATATACGCTGTATAAAGTGTCGTAACAAATTTTACCATCTCTTTCAATGCTCCACCACTCAAACCAAGATTAAAAGCAATTTTACGTGCTTGAAAAGGCATTAATCCTAATGCTGGATCAATTTCTTCATGAAAAATTAAATGAGGTGTTTCTTCAGCCACAGTTTCAATATCCATTCCTCCTTCAGTAGAATACATAATCATATTCCTTCCTGTCTCACGATTTAATAAAACTGACATATAGTATTCTTCTGGCTCATTATCTCCTGGATAATAAACATCTTCACAAATTAAAACTTGATTTACTTTCTTCCCTTCTGCAGATGTTTGTGGAGTTATCAACATCATTCCAAGAATACTTTTAGAAATTGTTTCAACCTCTTGCAAACTTTTAGCAAGCTTTACTCCTCCTCCTTTTCCACGTCCTCCTGCATGAATTTGCGCTTTGATTACATGCCAGCCAGTTCCAGTTTCAGCAGTAAGTTGTTTTGCAGCATCTACTGCTTTTTTATAATTATCCGCTACAATTCCTCTTTGTATTCGTACGCCAAAACTATTTAATATTTCTTTCCCTTGATATTCGTGTAAATTCATCAATAAAATGTTTTAATTGTTATGCAAATGTACTACAATCAATTTGTAAATAATATTCTTTATCCCAAAAAATTGTAACACAACTGTTTTTGTTAAGTCTTTACTTCAATTAACATTAATTTATGATTTATTTAAGAGTTCTATAATAATAACTTAGATAATTTCGCATTATAAACTAGACTAACTCAACACATACTTCAATGAAAAAAGTATTTTTAATACTCGCCATCTTTTGTGTTTCAATAATAAACGCTCAAGAAACAAAAAAGAGTGTAACAACCAAAAGAGTTTCAAATCCACCAAAAATAGATGGTAAATTAGATGACAGTGCTTGGGATGGTGTTGAGATTGCAACTAATTTCGTAATGTTCCGCCCAGAAAGAGGTACTCCTGCTCCTGAAAACATAAAAACCAAAGTAAAGATTGTATATGACGATGAAGCTATTTATTTCGGAGCATATTTGTATGACGACAAACCTGAAGAAATTCCAATGGAATTTCAAACACGAGATAATTTTGGAAATGCAGATTTTTTTGGTGTCGTTATAAACCCTTTAAATGACGGTCAAAATCAAACTGAATTTTTTGTAATGAGTACAGGAAATCAAAACGATGCAAAAGTATTATCAAATGGAAGAGAAGACTTCAGTTGGAATGCGGTTTGGGATAGTAAAGTTTCAATGGTTGATGATGGTTGGATTGTAGAAATGAAGATTCCATATTCTGCTTTGCGTTTTTCTAATGACGATGTACAAACTTGGGCATTAAACTTCCATAGACATCACAGAAAAAACAGAGATCAATATACTTGGAATTTTATTCCTCAAAATGAAGGTCATATTGCACAATATGATGGTATTCTTAATGGAATCAAAAATATTGAGCCTCCTTTGCGTTTGAGTTTTAATCCATACGCATCTGCAACAGTTTCATCTTTTGCAGGAGATACAGAATTTGATTGGAGTGCTGGACTAGATGTAAAATATGGCATCAACGATAGTTTCACATTGGATGCAACTTTAATTCCAGATTTTGGACAAACACGTTTTGATGATGTCACTTTAAATTTAGGTCCATTCGAACAGCGTTTTTCAGAACAACGTGCATTTTTTAATGAAGGAACAGATTTATTTAATAAAGGTGGTTTCTTTTTTTCAAGAAGGATTGGTAATACTCCTGTCGGCATTGATTTAGTTGATGAAATTGATGAAGATAATTCTATTTTAATTCAAGAATCAATTCCGAATTATCCAAGAAAAGTAGATGTATTAAACATTGTCAAAATTTCTGGAAGAAACAAGAACGGTTTAGGAATTGGTGTTTTAAATGCAATTACTAAAAAAACAAGTGCAGAAGTTGAAAGAATTGAAACATTATTAGATGGCAATAACACACCTATTTTAGATATTAATAACAACCCAATAATTGAAACAAGTTATAGAAATGAAGTTGTAGAACCTCTAGCAAATTATAGCGTACTTGTTTTAGACCAACAATTTAATAAAAATTCTTCTGTCACATTGGTAAATACAAATGTACTTAGAAACGGGAATTTTAGAGATGCCAATGTTACTGGCTTGTTGTTTGATTTAAAAACAAAAGATAATAAATACGGAGTTGATGGTGGCATTGCTATGAGTAATATCTATAATGGCAATGGTCAAAAACCTGTCACTGGTTTAGAAGGGAGCCTTGAGGTTGGTAAAATTAGTGGAAAACATCAATATGACCTGGAACTTGGTTTTAAAAACAAACGTTATGATAAAAATGATTTAGGATTTTTGCGCACCAATAACGAAATGGAAATAAGCAGTAGTTACTCTTTTAATCAAACTGAACCTAAAGGAAAACTTAATAGTTACTTTTTAGGTTTCTGGGGAAATGCAGAATTTTTAATGGAAGTTGATGAAACTTCTCCAGCGTTTGCTGAAAAATCATCAAAATATTCAAACAACAGATTTGGAATGAACGCTCGATTTCATACAAAAAAACAATTAGGTTTCGGAGCAAATATAAACTCTAGTTTTGGCAATCAATATAATTATTATGAGCCGCGTATTCCTGGAAGATTCTTTAAAGAAAAACCAACATTAGGATTCAACAACTGGATTTCAAGTGATTATAGTAAAAAATTTGCTGTTGATGTCAATTATTTTTACAGTTTAACATACGGAAGCTCTCGAAGTTTTTTTAATTTTAATGTATCTCCAAGATATAGAGTGAGTAATCAATTATCTTTCCAATACAGGTTTGGCTATAATAAAGGTAAAAGTCAAAAAGGATATGTAAATATTGACAATTCTGACGATATAATTTTTGGTGTAAGAGAAACTAAAAGCATTACAAATTCATTATCAGGAAAATATAACTTTAGTACAAAATCTGCTTTATCACTATCTATAAGACAATACTGGTCTCCCGTAACATATGAAGATCAATACTTTAAACTTGAAAATGATGGAACTCTTTCAGAAAATGCATATAGTGCAAATCATGATGTCAATTTTAATACATGGAATCTTGACTTAAATTATTTATGGGAGTTTGCTCCTGGAAGTCAGTTAGTTGCATTATATAGGAATAATGCTTTTAATATTGATGATCAGTCTGATTTAAAATTTGGAAAAAATATTAAAAACTTATTTAAACAAAATATTGGGCAAACATTTTCGGTAAAACTTGTTTATTATTTAGATTATAACAAGCTAAAAACTTGGGTATAAATCTGCATTTAATTATATAAATTTTATGTACTTTCACGATGTTAAATTAACACTATGGTTGTAGCTAAAAGGATTTATAAAAATTACGGTGATGTTGAAGTTTTAAAAGATGTAAACTTACAAATAAAAAAAGGAGAGATCGTTGCCATTGTTGGTCCTTCTGGAGCCGGAAAGACTACACTTTTACAGATTTTAGGCACCTTAGATAAACCTAACGAAAATAAAAACACAGAAGTAATACTAAACAGTCAAAATATCCTTAATTTTTCAGATAAAGAACTTTCAAAATTCAGGAATCAACAAATAGGCTTTATTTTTCAATTTCATCAACTACTTCCTGAATTTACTGCCTTAGAAAACATTTGTATTCCTGCATTTATAGGAAACAAATCTAAAAACGAAGCTGAGAAAGAAGCCAAACGATTGTTAGAATTTCTTGGATTGTCACATCGTATAAATCACAAACCAAACGAACTTTCTGGAGGCGAACAGCAACGTGTAGCAGTCGCTCGTGCTTTAATCAACAGCCCCTCAGTAATTTTTGCAGATGAGCCAAGTGGAAATCTTGATTCAGAGTCTGCAAAAAACTTGCATGATCTCTTTTTTAAATTGCGTGATGAATTCGGGCAAACATTTATCATCGTCACTCATAATAGAACATTGGCTGATATGGCTGATCGAAAATTAGAAATGAAAGATGGAGTTATAATTAATTGATTATATGATCCGAAGTAACAAACATATCTTATGTCCGTTCGAGCGCAGTCGAGAACTTACACAGCATAAAAAAGGTCTCGACTCCGCTCGACCAGACATTTTCTAATAAACAAAATTATGATTGCAATTATCAGCGCAATGCAAGAAGAAATTCAAGCATTACTCAGCGAACTCGAAAATATAGAGGTAACAGAAAAAGGAATGCGAAAATATTATACAGGAACACTCTTTGAGAAAAAGGTTGTTTTGGTCTTCTCTCGTTGGGGAAAAGTAGCATCAGCAGTTACAACTACACAACTTATTAATGACTACAATCCAACAGAAATCATTTTTACAGGAGTTGCAGGAGCAATCAAAAAAGAGTTAAATATTGGCGATATTGTAATTGGAAAAAAACTATATCAATATGATGTTGATTGTAGTCCGATTTTTAAGAAATTTGAAATTCCGATATTAAAAAAAGAATATTTTGAAACAAGTAATCCAACTAAAATAATTAACGCAACTAATTTATTTTTAGATGATTACGACTCCTACATCAATCAAATTGATGCGGAAAAATTTGAAATAAAAAATCCAAAATTGATTTATGGAAACATCGCAACAGGTGATCAATTTATATCAGAAAGCGATAAAGTAAAAGAAATAAACGAGCAATTACCAACTGTACAATGCATAGAAATGGAAGGTGCATCAGTTGCTCAAGTATGTTTTGAATATGATATTCCGTTTTCAATTATTCGGATAATATCAGACAAAGCAAATGACAATGCAACAATAGATTTTCCTAGGTTTGTAAAAAGCATTGCAAGTAATTATGCTTTAGGCATTTTTAAGAACTATTTGACCTAAGTCATACAATTTTTATATCTTTGACCAATCTTATAAACAATGCAATTTAAGCAACCTGAAATTTTATACGCTTTACTGCTTCTTATCATACCGATAATTGTTCATTTATTTCAGTTACAACGCTTCGTAAAAGTACCCTTTACAAATGTCCAATTTTTAAAACAATTAAAGTTAGAAACTCGCAAGAGTTCAAGGCTAAAAAAGTGGTTAATTTTAGCAACAAGATTACTTGCGTTTACGGCTATAATTTTTGCATTTTCACAGCCATTTTTTTCAGATTCTAAAAAAAATACAAACTACACTTCAACAATTTATTTAGATAATTCTTTGAGCATGCAATTGAAAACTCAACAAGGAGAATTGCTAAAAATGGCTGCACAAGAAATCATTGAAAGTTCAAAAAATAACACTACAGTTTCGTTAATCACGAATGACAAAATATTTAAGAATTTAGATCAAAGAAATTTGAAAAACATATTACTAAACCTTAAATTTTCCTCAAAAAAACTAGATTTTAATAGTATTTTACTAAAATCAAATCAATTAAACATTAATAAAACTAATACTTTAAATAATTTAATTTTAATATCTGATTTTCAAAAAGTTAATACAATAAATAAAAACAATGTTACAAATGTAAACTCGCATATTTCATTTATAAAATTGACTCCTGAAGTAATTTCGAACATTTCTATTGACAGTATATATATAAGTAATATAAACAATAAAGAAATTACACTAAAAGTGGCAATAAGTAATACAAATATTGAAAGAAACAATGTTCCAATTTCACTTTACAAAAACACAATATTGGTTGGAAAAACCACTACTCTATTATCGAAAAATAAAACTTCAGAGGTAGAATTTATAATTCCAAATAATGAAAACTTTAACGGACATTTACAATTAGACGACCCTCTTTTACCTTTCGACAACACATTGTTTTTTAGCATCTCAAAATCCGAAAAAACAAATGTAATTTCAATAGGAAAAAATGCAGAATATCTATCCAAAATTTATAGTAAAAAAGAATTTAATTTTAACCAAAAAACAGTAAGCAATTTAGACTATAATTCTATCCAAAATCAACACTTAATTATACTCAATGAGTTAGTGAAAATTCCAGTCTCTCTTACCAACACATTACATGAGTTTGTAAAAAATGGGGGGAATCTTGTACTAATTCCATCAAAAGAAAGCGATGTTATATCTTATAATCAATTTTTTGCAAAATTAAACTTAGGTACAATGTCATCATTTGTAAAAAAAGATTTGAAAATAACAAGTATTAATTTTACACATCCATTATTACATGATGTTTTTGAGAAAAAAGTATTAAATTTTCAGTATCCAACTGTAAATCAATATTTTAAAACAATATTAAACAATTCCTCTCCCATCATTTCTTTTGAAAATGAGCAGCCTTTCATATCTGAAATCAAAACAAATAAAGGAACTGTATATTTATTCTCCTCTCCTTTAGACGTTAGCGTTACAAATTTCAAAAATTCTCCCTTAATAGTTCCTATTCTCTATAATTTTGGGAAATATAGTTTTGAGATTCCTCAATTATACTATACCATTGGAAAAGAAAATGTTATCGACATAAACAATTCAATAAAAAAGGATGAAATATTAAAATTAAAAAACGAAACGAGTGAATTTATTCCGCTTCAGCAAATATTTCATAATAAAGTACAACTCAAGACCAACGAGCAACCTAATACAAGCGGTTTTTATACAATAACTAGTAATAACATAGCTTTAGGAAGTGTTTCTTACAACTACAATCGAGAAGAAAGTGATTTAAATTACACCAATTTAAGAGAACTTTTTAAAGACAATAACGATATTTCAATATCCAACTCTATCAAAGAAACTTTCACAAAACTAAACGAACAACAAGAAATCAAGCCACTTTTTAAGTGGTTTATAGCCTTTGGTATCTTATTTTTGTTGCTCGAAATTTTCATTCTAAAATTCTTTAAAATATGAATGTCCTTATAAAATCGGCAGTAATAATAGATCCTAACAGCAAACATCATTTAAAAAATCGAACAATTTTGATTGAAAATGGCATCATAACCAAAATTGCTGCAACTATTAAAAACGAAAAAAAATATAAAGAGTTAATACTTGATAACCTACATATCTCTAACGGATGGTTTGACACAAGCGTATGTTTTGGAGAACCAGGATTTGAGGAACGAGAAACAATTGAAAACGGTTTAAAGGTTGCTGCAAAAGGTGGCTTTACATCAGTCGCTGTAAACCCTTACACAAACCCAAAAACTGATAATAAGGCAGCAGTAGAATTTCTTGTAAACAAAGCATCAAAAAGCGCCATAAACCTCTATCCTATTGGAAATTTAACCAAAAATGGAGAAGGCAAAGAATTGGCTGAACTCTATGATATGCAAAATTCTGGAGCGGTTGCTTTTGGTGATTACAACACACCGATTTCTAATGCCAATTTATTAAAAGTTGCCATACAATATGCACAAAATTTTAATGGCTTAGTGCTGAGCTTCCCTCAAGATAATTCGATTGCTAGAGATGGACTTGTTAACGAAGGAGAAAACAGTACAAAACTTGGTTTAAAAGGAATTCCAAGTTTGGCAGAGGAATTGCAAATAGCAAGAGATTTGTTTTTATTAGAATATACTGGAGGAAAATTACATATCCCTACAATTACTACAGCAATAGCTGTAAAACTTATAAAAGACGCCAAAAAGAAAGGTTTAGACGTAAGTTGTAGCGTCTCTGCTCATCACTTATCACTTACTGATCAGGAACTGTTTGGTTTTAACGCCAACAGTAAAGTTACGCCTCCACTTCGTACAAAAAAGGATGTGAAAGCCTTACTAAAAGGTGTAGAAGACGGAACAATTGACATAATTACAAGCGACCACAATCCTATTGATATTGAGCATAAAAAAGTAGAATACAACAATGCAAAATATGGTACAATCGGATTAGAAAGCCTGTTTGGAATATTAAATAAAACTATTGATTTAGAGGTGCTTATAAAATGTTTAACAGAAAATCCAACCAAACGTTTTGGTTTAGATTCATCAATAATCAAAGAAGGTGAAACGGCAAATATCACGCTGTTTAATCCTGATAAAAAATCAATTTTTACTGAAGAAAACATTATTTCTACATCAAAAAATTCTGCCTTTCTAAACAAGGAAATGAACGGTGAAGTTTATGGCATATTTGCAAAAAACAAACTAATAATCAATTAATTCTATTATATTTGATACTTAACTAAAAAATTATAACATGAATAAATTATCAGTAAGTGACATTATTAAAAATGGTATTGAAATAGGATTGAAGAATTTTATCCCCTTAATTCTTGCTACAATTTTATATGTTTTAACTATTTGGATTCCATATTTAAATGTAGGAACGACTATAGGCATGAGTATGTTACCTGTAGAAATGGCAAAAGGAAAGACAATTTCACCGACCTCAATTTTTGATGCAAAAAACAGAAAATATATGGGGGAATTTTTTATTTTAATGGGATTAATGATGATGGCAATTTATTTTGGATTTGCATTTTTAATAATTCCAGGGATAGTAATTTCAATCGCATTTTCTTTAGGCATATATCTTCTTATCGACAAAGAAGTTCACCCTTTAAAAGCCTTATCCTTAAGTAATAAAATTATGTATGACAACAAATTAAGCGTTTTCTTATCTAGTTTTCTTTTTATTATCAGCATTTATATTATAGGGATTATTTTCGGATTCATCTCTCAATATTTAGCTGGATTTTTTATGTTTTTAGCAATATTTTTAATTATTCCTATTATGCAAGGAATGAAAGCATATATATATAAATCTTTAGTTCTTGATAATGAAAATTGGAATAAAGAAGATAGCAATTAATTATTACTTTTAACTCTTACAACAATGTCATTCTGAGTGAAACGAAGAATCTTTAGGTTTTTCACTTCCTTCAAAATGACATTTTTATTTAATCATTTCAAAATGACAAAAAAACTTTCGCTCGAATACTTAATTCGACAACCAAAAACTCCAATTAAAAATCCTCCTTTACTCGTGTTACTTCACGGCTATGGTAGTAACGAGCAAGATTTATTCTCGTTTGCATCCGAACTTCCAGATGAGTTATTGATTATTAGTGCTCGTGCTCCATTGACACTAGGTGCTGGTTCATTTTCTTGGTACACCATTCATTTTGACACTACAAACGGTAAATTTTCTGATATTGATGAAGCCAAAGAAGCACGTGATAAAATCGCTTTGTTTATTGATGAAGTTATTGAAACATACGAAGTAAATGCTGAAAATGTATTTTTATTAGGCTTCAGTCAAGGAACAATTTTAAGTTATAGTGTTGCGTTAAATCATCCTAAAAAGATACAGCATGTTATTGCTTTGAGCGGTTATATCAATCAAGAATTAATTTCTGAGAATTTAAATTCTGATGATTACAAAAATTTAGATTTCTTTATTTCTCACGGAAGTCAAGATCAAGTAATTCCAGTAGATTGGGCGCAAAATGCTGCTCCTTTTTTAGATAAATTGGGCATAAAAAATTCATATCAAGAATATATGGTTGGTCATGGAGTTGCGCCTCAAAACTTCTATGATTTTAAAAAATGGATTGAAGATCGATTATAATTAAACCTCAACAACTAATTCATCATACGCCAAAAACACATTTTCAGGCAAACTTTCTTGCACTTCTGCATGGAAGCCAAGTTTATGACTTATATGAGTCAAATAAGCACGTTCAGGTGCTAATTCTTCAATAATTTCAAGAGCCTCACTCAAACTTAAATGAGAATGGTGCTTTTCATTTCTCAATGCACTTATCACCAATACTTTCAAGCCTTTTAATTTTTTCATTTCTGATGGTAAAATCTCCTTAACATCAGTCAGATAAGCCAAATCGTTAAATCTATAGCCTAAAATTTGAAGTTTTCCATGCTGTATTTCAATAGGCTCAACAATTATATTTTGCAATTTGAATGGAACACTATCAACTGTGTTTTGCTGAACACTTGGCACTCCTGGATATTTATTTTCTTCATCAAAAATATATTCAAAACGCTCTTTTAAGTTGTCTAAAACACGCTGTTGTGCATAAATTGGAACTTTTCCTAACTGAAAGGAAAAAGGGCGAATATCATCCAAACCAATAATATGATCAGAATGCTCGTGTGTAAATAAGATTCCGTCAATTCGATTTACACCTGCACGAAGCATTTGATACCTAAAATCTGGTCCGCAATCAATAACATACGTAAAATCATCCCATTCTACCAAAACAGAAACACGCAATCGCTTATCTCTTTTATCGGTTGATAAACAAACAGGATGTGTGCTATTAATTACAGGGATTCCTTGTGAAGTTCCCGTTCCCAAAAAAGTGATTTTAAAATTACTCTTCATTCTGACAAATTTAACGCTAAAATATTATTACAAACAGTAGAATTTGTTATTTTTGTATAACAAAAAAATATGCACGATGTCTTCAGTATCAAAAGGTGATAAAAATTTAAAAAGTGTTCCTTCAACTAAAAGGAAATCGTTACGAATTAACTTAAACGAGAATATCTACGGTACTTTTTCAGAAATTGGCGCAGGTCAAGAAACTGCCCGTAATTTCTTTAGAGCAGGAGGCGCTTCAGGAACTATTGCAAAAGCAATGAGTGCGTATGATAAAGATTTTTCTGATGCCATTTATGGTATCGAAAGTGATAGCCGTTATGTAACAGAGTCACGTTTAAAAACAATGTTAGACCACGAAATTCATTTGATTGAAGATCGATTGAGTCGTAAAAAACATCCTGAAAAATTATTCTTTTCGTATGCCAACACTGTTGCAACTATAGATTTCGCCAAAAAATTTAAAGGTCATGGTTGGATAGGATTCAAATTTCAATTAGATCCCCTTGAGGATTATAATGAAATTATAATGCACATTCGTTTTAAAGAGAATGATGCAAAATTACAGCAAGAAACTTTAGGAGTTCTTGGTGTCAATTTAATTTATGGTGGATTTTACATGCATGATAGTCCAAAAGATTTATTAGCATCGTTTTATGACAATCTTGATAAAGATCAGATAGAAATTGATATGATTAATTTCTCTGGACCTCGATTTACCTATGTAGACAATCGTTTGATGAGTTTACAATTGGTAAAGAATCAGATGACAAATGCCGTTATGTTTGGCCCTGACGGAAATAACTTATTACCTGCACAACAACTATACAAAAAAAATATCTTAACACTACGTGGAAGTTTTAGACCTGTAACAAAAGTGAATATGGATATTTATCAAAAATCTATTGAACTTTTTCATGCTGAAAAAAGAGTTGACCCTAAAAACACAAAAACTATTTTTGAAATTACATTATCTAACCTTTCTGCTGATGGAGAAATAAATGAACGTGATTTCTTAGACAGAGCCGAATTACTATGTTCTCTCGGACAAAATGTAATGATTACCAACTTCTCTGAATATTATAAGTTGGTAGAATATTTCTCAGAATTTACCAAAGCAAGAATGGGATTGTCGATGGGAGTTTATAATTTGGTACAAATATTTGATGAGAAGTACTATAGAAATTTAAGTGGAGGAATTTTAGAAGCTTTTGGAAAACTATTCTTTAAAGATTTAAAAATATACTTGTATCCTCTTATTGATGAAGAAACTGGTGAGGTTATCAATAGTGAAAATCTAAAAGTACATCCAAGAATGAAAGAATTATACAAGTTCTTTAAATACAATGGAAAAGTGGTAGATATTGATAATTATGATAAAACGATATTAAATATTTTTTCTCGAAAAGCACTTAAAATGATTACTGAAGGGGAAGATGGATGGCAAGATATGCTTCCAGAAGGTATTTCAGAAATTATTCAAGAAGAACGCTTATTTGGGTATTCAAAAAGAAAACATCAAAAATAAATTCATTAGAATTAAACCTTTTGTACTTTTTGATGTCTTAACACAAAACTACTATTGGTGGACGAACAAACTTTAGTACGACAACTTAAAAATTCTGCAACACAAGAGCAAGCCTTTCGTGTATTGATGAGTCAATATAAAGAGCGTTTGTATTGGCATATCCGTAAGATTGTTATTTCACATGACGATGCTGATGACGTACTACAAAACACCTTTATAAAAGTTTATAGAAGTATTAAAAACTTTAATGAAGATAGCAAAATTTATTCTTGGATGTATCGTATTGCAACCAACGAATCTATCACATTTATCAACAAAAGAGCAAAAGAAAGAAATGTAGATATTAGCGAATTTCATCAAAACCTTGCAAGTACATTACAAGAAGATGTACATTTCAATGGTTCTGAAATTCAACTAATACTACAAAAAGCAATAGCGACATTGCCACAAAAACAGCAATTGGTTTTTAATATGAAATATTTTGACGAAATTAAGTACTCAGAAATGTCAGAAATATTAGAAACTAGTGTTGGAGCATTAAAAGCATCTTATTTTCATGCTGTAAGAAAGATTGAAAAAATTATAACATCGCATTAAACCATAGAGAATAAAAAAAGTCTTATAAGTAGGATGACAACAGAAGAGTTTAAAAATATCGCACCAAAACTATATGAGTTACAGCAACTTAATAGTCCCTTCTCGGTCCCAAAAGGTTATTTCGGAACTGTTGAGAATGCTGTATATTCAAGACTTTCAGAAGATATATTCGATAAGAAAACTCCATTTAAAACTCCAAAAAATTATTTCTCAACTATTGAAGATCGTGTTTTTGACAACATAAAATCTAAAGAAAAAGAAAATACTTTTGCTGTTCCAAAAGACTATTTTGATACTGTAGAAGACAATGTGATTAAAAAATTACAAAAAGAAACTAAAGTAATTGATTTTAAAACGCGGTTTATAAAAACATTTCTTCCAATTGCAGCAGCGGCTTCATTACTATTATTCCTTACGCTACAATTACTAAATCGCACTAATAACAATACAGATTTGTTTGCGAAAATGGAAATTTCAGAAATTGAAAATTGGATTGAAAATGGAGATTTTGAAATAGACACATACCAAATTGCAGCTATTTATGAAGATACCGATTTTGAAGATTTAGAATTAAACCAACAATATACTGATGATAATTTAATGGACTACTTAAACGATATAGACATTGAATCTCTCATTTTAACCAATTAAAAAACTAAAAATGAAACATTTACTACTCTCATTTTTTATGTTGACTATTCTTGTCAACACAAAAATAGCTGCGCAAAATGATAAGCAAGACCATATTAAATCTCTTAAAATTGGTTTTATCACTCAAAAATTGGAATTGACATCAAAAGAAGCGCAAAATTTTTGGCCAGTTTACAATGAACACCAAAATAAAATACGAAGTCAACATGAGGAAAGTAGAAAACTTCGTAGAAGCATACATAAAAATGGAGGTATAGATGCGATGACTAACGCTGAAGCTGAAAGAATTCTAAATCAATTTGTAGCGATAGAAAAAAACCTTAAAGATGCAGAGATGGCTATGTATAAAAGCATGAAATCGATTTTGCCAGCGAAAAAAATATTAAAACTTCATAGTGCAGAGAAAGGTTTTAGTCGTAAAATATTGGAGGAAATGAGAAAGCGTCGAGGTAATTTTAAGGGGCAAAGACAAAATTAAAAGACGTAACTTGCCTGTATTGTGTTATTTTATGTATCGTTTTTGTGTATGATTACTTGCGTTGATTAAGTAACAAATTTAGTAAATACAAAACGAATAGAAAATCCGCGAGGATTTTCGCAAGTATGCTCGTCCAAGCAATTAATTTCATACGTTGTTGGCAAATCGTTATTTTTAATTACTAATAAGTATCAATCAATTCTCCATTTTTATTGTATTCTTTCCATACACCTATTTCATCTCCGTTATCATATGAGCCAATTAATTCTAATTGACCATTCTTATGGTATTCTTTCCAAACACCTGATTCTTTATTGTTTTTATAGTTTCCTATTTGAGAAATCTGTCCGTTTTCATAATAACTCTTCCAAGTTCCATTAATCATATTACCTTCCCATTTTATCTGTCCAATTTCAAATTTATTATAATATACTTTTGCCTCTCCAGTAGTATAATTCTCAAAGCCTAAATAACTATTATTTTCGTTATAATAATAATGAATACCAGTTTTATATAAATATAAGTAATCAACTATTTCATAAACCTTGTTATTAATAGTTTCAGATTTTAAAGAGTCAATTATAGCATCATTTATTTTCAATTTTCCAATAGACTCAATACTACCATCAGAATGATATGTTTTGTATTCGTTTATTATTAAATCATATGAGTATGATCCTAATTCGGATACTATCAAATGAAAGGCTAGAGTGCCATATAAGTATGATTTTCTTTGTAACACGTAATCATAACGGTAATCATAAGTTTCTATGCCTAATAAACTCCCATCTTCATTATATTGCTTCCATTCTCCATCTTTACTACCAAACTGGCTAAGCATACCTATCTCTTTTAAATTTCCATTATCATGGTATTCTTTATACTCTCGGTCTTGTGAAAATATTAGATTGGTAAACAATGTTAGTGCTATAAATAATAGTGTTTTTTTCATAGTTATATTTTTTTTATAATGTTTGCCAACGAGTTAAGATAAAGTTTTGTTTTAATGAACTTTATCGTGTGATAGGTAACTTAAGTTTACATTTTATAAATTTAAGTAATTAATCAGAAATAACAAAAGAGAAGAATAAGATTTAAATACGTAATGAAACTTTGATTTCGATAACTTTGATAATCCCTTCTCTTTTCTACTTTTATTTCGGACAGTTCTGTGAGACTTTGATCTCGTTTTTAAGTTGTTGAAAAGCAAGTAGTATGTTCTTTCATAAATTTTTATTATTAATTAATGTTCAAAAAAAAACTTCAATAACTATCAATTAAGATAACTACTGAAGTATACGATTGTAATTTATTTTAAAACTATTCTTCCAATTTCTTCTTCAGGGATAAAGAATAGTTAATTCTATTTTAAATAATAACTACAAATGTATAATAATAGTGTAATTTTCCAAATGCTCTTACAAAGAATTAAGATAAAGTTTTGTTTTAATGAATTTTATAGCACTACATGTAAGTCTATGAATAAATAATAGAAAGTCAAGTAAAACAAGCGTTATAAACCATAAAAAAGAGCCAGATAAATTAATTTCTCTGGCTCTTTTTTATGCAAATCATTAAGTTAATATTATGAATACATTTTCTTTCTCAATTCTTTTATCTTAGGATTACTCAAGTAATCATCAAAAGTAGAAAGTCTATCAATCACTCCATTTGGTGTGATTTCAATGATACGAGTAGCAACAGTTTGAGAGAACTCATGATCATGAGTTGATAACAAAACAGTTCCTTTAAAGTTCTTTAACGAATTGTTTATCGCTTGTATAGATTCTAAATCTAAGTGATTGGTAGGTTCGTCGAGCATCAAAATATTTGCTCTAGTCATCATCATTCGAGAAAGCATACAACGTACTTTTTCTCCTCCAGACAATACATTGCATTTTTTCAAGGCTTCTTCTCCACTAAAAATCATTTTCCCTAAAAACCCTCTCAAATATACCTCTTCACGTTCTTCTTCGGTCTTGGCATATTGGCGTAACCAATCAACCAAATCTAATTCTGCATTCTTAAAAAATTCTGCATTTTCTAAAGGAAGATAAGACTGCGTAGTTGTAACTCCCCAAGAAAATTTTCCTGAATCTGCTTTGTCCTTTTCGTTTAAGATTTCGTAAAAAGCCGTTACAGCACGAGAGTTTCTTGAAATCAAAGCAACTTTATCACCTTTGTTTAAACTAAAATGAATGTCTTTAAACAACACATCTCCGTCTAGTGATTTTGATAAACCTTCAACATTTAGAATTTGATCTCCTGCTTCTCTATCTCTCTCAAAAATTATTGCAGGATAACGACGACTTGAAGGTCTAATATCTGCAACATTCAACTTGTCAATCATTTTCTTACGACTCGTTGCTTGTTTTGACTTTGCCATATTTGCAGAAAAACGACGGATAAATTCTTCTAATTCTTTCTTTTTATCTTCTGCTTTTTTGTTTTGTTGCGCGCGTTGTTTTGCCGCTAACTGACTGCTTTCATACCAAAATGTATAATTACCAGAATAGTGATTTATTTTACTATAGTCAATATCAGAAATATGTGTACAAACGGCATCTAAAAAGTGCCTATCATGCGAAACAACAATAACTGTATTATCAAAGTTTGCCAAGAAATTTTCTAACCAAGAAATAGTTTCATAATCCAAATCATTGGTTGGCTCATCCATAATCAATACGTCTGGCTTACCGAATAATGCTTGTGCTATCAAAACTCTCACTTTTGATTTACCATCCAAATCAGCCATCAAAGTATAATGCATATCATCTTTTATACCGAGTGATGACAGCATCGTTGCAGCATCACTTTCTGCTGTCCATCCGCCCATTTCATCAAACTTTTCTCCTAAATCTCCTGCTTTTATACCGTCTTCATCAGAAAAATCTGGTTTTGCATAAATAGCATCCAATTCTTTCTTTAGTTCAAATAATGGTTTGTTTCCCATCATTACAGTTTCTAAAACCGGAAACTCATCAAAAGCAAAGTGATCTTGTGACAATACAGACATTCTTTTTCCTGTTTCAAGATGTACATGACCAGAAGTAGGATCTTGAATTCCTGATAATATTTTTAAGAATGTAGATTTTCCAGAACCGTTTGCTCCGATAATTCCATAACAATTTCCTTGTGTAAACTGAGTGTTTACCTCATCAAACAATATTCGTTTCCCAAATTGTACAGATAGATTTGATACTGAAAGCATAGTATTTTTTGTGTTTTATAATTTTGTGCAAAATTATAAAAAATTACAGACTTTCACTACATAAACCACGCATGCATTTTAACTTAAATAACATCTTCATTTATTAATAAACTTTTAACATCTGTTTAACAAGATGAGAACTCAATAAGTGTACATTTGTTTATATATATTTTGGTATAAATTTTAAGATGAAAAACCTCATAAAGATAACAGTCCTAACATTACTTTTTATTAGCTGTAAATCAGTTGAAAATGAAGATACATCTACCTATTTTGGAGGGCAAATTGTAAACCCTAAGGACAACTTCATTACTTTAATGAAAGGAGAGAAAGCCTTAGATACCATCTATTTAAACAAAGATAATACTTTCTCTAAGCGATTAGATTATATTAAAGAAGGCTTATATTCATTTACACACGGATCGGTGACTCAAGGGTATGAATATCAATATATTTATTTTGAACCTAAAGATAGTATTGTCATCCGTTTAAACACATGGGATTTTGATGAATCATTGGTTTTTAGTGGAAAAGGGGCAGAAAAAAACAATTTTTTAATCACGTTATACCTTCAAAATGAAAAAGAAGGAAAGTTATTTGGTCCCTATTACAATTTAAAACCAACAGAATTTTTAACTAAAACTGCAACGATTACATCTTTAAACCAGCATATATACAATCAGTTAAAAGGTTCTGGAGTCGAATTAACAGAAAAATTTAATGAATTAGCTAAAGTAACTGTAGATTATCCAATATATATTAAAAAAGAAGTATATCCATTTATTCATAAAAAACGTTTTCAATTAGATTCTTTTCCTTCTCTACCATCAACTTATTATGATTTTAGAAAAGGTATCGATTTAAATAATAGTGATTTAATAGATTATTCACCTTATCACAATTATGTGAATAATTATTTATACAACCTTTCATATAAAGAAAGTGCTAAAAAAACAACTGCTACAGAAAATATCTTAAATGTAATTGTAACTAAAATAAAAATTCCTGAGTTTAAAAATCGTTTGCTATATCAAGCAATATATAATGATTTTAGAGGGAATAAGAATTCTTGTTGCATTAATGATTCTGCGTTACAAATTTTCAACGAACATTGCACAGACGAAAAACTCTTAGAACGAATCAATTATTTAGCAAATGATTGTAAAAATAGTAAAGATCAACATCCAATAGAAGATTTTGAATTACTAACTTTAAACAACTCTAAAACAAGACTTAAAACGATTATCAAAAATAAAAAGTCAGTAGTTTACTTTTGGTCTCCAGAAATAATGAGTTCTAAGATGCTAATAAAAAGAATTACTGGTTTAGAAAAAAAACATCCTTCAATTAAGTTTGTCGGTATAAATATGCACCCTTCAAGTAATGATGCAAGAGTTAATAAATTTTTAAAAAACCAGTTTACTTTATCTAAAGAAAGTATCGGTAACAAACTCATAAAAAGCATGGAACCTCGCACAATATTAATTGATAAAAATGGGATAGTAGCGAACAGTTTTACTTATTTATCCTCGCAGTATTTAGAAAAACAACTTTTAGCATTAGAGCAAAATGACTAGAATTTAAGCCTTTGTTTTTAATAGAATAACTTTTAAAGTTCTATTAAATAAATAAAGCGTACTTTTGCACCCTCAAAATCAGATTTATAGGTGCGGGCGTATCTGTGAATCATTAAACATAGATAATGTCAACATTTGAAGAATTAGGTCTTAAACCAGAAATCGTTAAGGCTCTAACAGAATTGGGTTATGAAAGTCCAACTGAAATACAAGAAAAAGCAGTGCCACAGGTAATTGCATCAAATCAAGATCTTAAAGCATTTGCACAGACTGGAACAGGTAAGACTGCTGCTTTTAGTTTACCAATTTTACAAAAAATAGATTTAAACAGCAAAGAAGTTCAAGCTATTATCCTATCTCCTACTCGTGAGTTAGCAATACAAATTGCTAGAAATATAGAAGAATTCTCAAAACACATGAAAGGGTTTAGAGTTGCTGCAGTTTATGGCGGTTCTGATATAAACGGACAAATACGTACGTTAAACAAAGGTGTTCAAATTGTTGTTGGAACTCCAGGAAGAACAGTAGATTTAATCAAACGTAGAAAACTACGTTTAGACTCAGTACAATGGTTGGTTTTAGATGAAGCTGATGAAATGCTGAATATGGGATTCAAAGATGAATTGGATAAAGTATTAGAAGTAACACCAGACACAAAACAAACATTACTGTTTTCTGCAACGTTCCCTAAAGAAGTTGATAGAATCGCTAGAAATTATATGACTGATCCTGCTCAAATTGATGCAGGTAAACGTAATTCAGGTACAGATCAAGTAACGCATGAATATTATGTTGTTACTGATAGAAATAGATATCCTGCTTTAAAACGTATTGCGGATATCAATCCAGATATTTACGGAATTATTTTCTGTAGAACTAGAAGAGAAACTCAAGAAGTTGCAGATAAATTGATTCAAGATGGTTACAGTGCCGATTCACTTCATGGTGAATTATCACAAGCACAACGTGATGCTGTAATGAGAAAGTTCCGTAGTAAAACTGTACAAATATTAGTTGCTACTGATGTTGCAGCACGTGGATTGGACGTAGATAGTTTGACACATGTTATCAACTACAAACTTCCAGATCAAATAGAATCTTATACACATAGAAGTGGTAGAACAGGTAGAGCAGGAAGTACAGGTATTTCTATTGCTATCGTTTCACCAGGAGAAAGAAGAAAATTAGGTCCAATAGAAAGAATAATTGGTAAAAAGTTTGTTCAAATGCAAGTTCCTGACGGAAAGGAAATTTTGAAAAAACAATTATTAAAATTAATTGACAAAGTAAAAGATACTGAAGTAAATGAAAGCCAAATTGGTGAGCATTTGCCTGCTATACTAGAAAAATTAGAAGATTTAGATAGAGAAGAGTTGATCAAAAAATTTGTATCTCTTGAATTTAATAGTTTCTTAAAATATTATGCTAATGCTGGTGATTTAAATGATTTAAGCAGAAGTAATAGTCGCGATAGAGATAGAGGAGAAAGAGGTGATAGAGGTGATAGAGGAGATTCAAGAGGTAAAAGAAGAGATGATGAAAACATGTCTCGTTTCTTTATTAATATAGGAAGAAAAGACAAATTAAATCCTGCACGTCTTATTGGTTTGATAAACGACCAAAAGATTAGCAAGAATATTGAAATAGGTCAAATAGAAATATTAGATACTTTTTCATTCTTTGAATTAGATAAAAACTTTACACAAGAAACGTTAGCAGCATTTACTAGAGATAGCAATATAGAATTTGAAGGTAGAGGTGTAAATGTAGAAATTACTGAAAAGAAACGTGCTGGAAACCGCGGAGGTGGTGGAGGAAGACGTCGTAGCAGTGGTGGCGGAAGAGATCATCGTGGAGGCGGTGGCGGTGGAGATCGTAAAAAGAAAAGTTTTGACAGAGATAGAGGAAACAAAGATTCTGGAGGAGGATTTCAAAAGAAATTTGGTAGAGATAGAAGCAATAGCGGAAATAGACGTAGTAAGGATTAATTCTATTACTAGTTAAATATAAAAGCACTTAAATTATACTAATTTAGGTGCTTTTTTTATTGCAAAAAGAAATGTTTTTAAAACTGTCATTCTTTAATTATTTTTAATCTATAACTTTGAACAATAATTGTATCGTTTTCTGCCATAGAAGAAATAAAACTTGGATCAAATACATTATTTTCATTATACTGAAAGATACTTCTTGAAGATAAACTAGGGTGTGTAACATAGATAATATTTGTCATAGGTATAAACAAATTCGTGTTTTCTCTTTCAATAAATAAGCAATCATTAAATCTTTCTGTTGCTCGAGAATCGTCATTTGGATAATCTTCATCTAATATTTTTGTGTAACGTAATTTTTGATATTTAAAAATAGTCATATCATAAGGATGAAAAACTGTAATTATAGGCTCTATATTTTCCCATATTTCATATTGACCTAATTCAAAAATATTTCTATCATAAATCCTATTATAGAAAGTTGTTTGTATTGTATTATCTGAATACTTTATTGCTGTTAAGTCTTTATATAAAGGTGAATTTTCAGGGCTTATTAGCGCTTGATTTTCTTGAAAAGATATTATTAAATTATCATTAAAAACTTCTCCTTGATTTGTAAACATTTTTATTGTTGATATTTCATAAGGTGATTCATCTACTGAGTATTTAGAGATCAATTCAACATCATCTCCACCACAACTTACAAAAGACACAAACAATAGTAATAGCAATATTTTTTTCATTTTCTTTTTTTTTGATTATTTTCCTTAGCATTATTGAGGTTAAAAGTAAACAAAAAAGAATATTTACATAGTAGTTATTGAATATTTTTTACAAAACGAATCGTTTCACTACTTGCCATAACATTTGGGTTACAACCTAATTTCCCTTCAGGAATATCAATACCTAATTTTTGATAATGCTCAATCCAACCTTTATGAAAGTTATTTGTTTTTGGGTCTTTAAAAGTCATTGGTTCTAACTCAAAAACAGAATCTTTCTTAAAGAGTTCATACACATATTCAGAGCAATAATAACCATCATCTTCAAGAATGTATGTTGTGTTGTATTCATTTCCAATTAAGTCGTTTGCTTCTTTAATTATAGACTTAAAATTAACCATACCATCTTTATTTATTCGATATAAATCTGCAACATATTCACTATCACTTTCTGAGGCTAAAAAATCATTTAGTGATTCTTTTACAACACCTTTACCCAAATCTGCATGATAAACAAAAACCTTTTCACCAACAACTTCACAAACTCCCATATGCGTATAGTTTGTTTTTATCTCTGTTTGTGTTACATCATTTATTGCTTGTGATAATTCGCTTTTAGTCATTCCTCTAAAAACGATATCTCCAGTTTTTATTTGCAATTCATCTACTGAATTACATGAAAAAAATAGTGTTATCAGCAATAAAAAAACTATTCTTTTAAGTTTTATCATATAAAAGAGAAGTTAGGATTATTAAATTTAACTATTTATTCTAGTTTTTATATCCACGTCCAGGCGTATAACCAGCACCAGACTTAATCAATTTATCTTCTAATTGTTTTATATCAACATTAAAAACAGCTTCTACTCTTTTCTTTAGCAATGTAATTTCAGTTTTCGCTATAGCATAACTATCTTTATGTGTTTTGGTAGGTGCAGAAGTAGAGTACTTTTGCTCATAACTAATATTACCAATCCTATTTGCAGGAGATTGAGGTTGACTAATATCCAACTTAGACTTCAAACTATCTCCATACAATTCTAAACTAATTTGTTTTAATTTATTCTCAATTGCTACTAGAGATTTACTAAGCTCTCCAAAAGGTTGTTCAGAACGTTTTATAGCTGCTTTAATATACCTAAGTTTTGTATTGGTTTCACTAATAATTTTTTGGCAAGTTTCATAGTCGGCTTCAAGTTGTGACACTTCTTTTTGAAAAGCTACTTTGGCTTCTCTATTCTCTGCAGGCATTACAGTATTGTCCAAAGCCTTAACTTTAAATGTTATTGGACCTGTAAGTTTTGTTAATTTATTGTCTTTATACAATTGCATATCAACTGTATAATTTCCTGGCTCCACCAAAGTTCCTTCATCAATCGCTTCCCAAGGATTATAGAACGAAGATGTACTTAAATCTATTGGGTTTTGAAGTGTATATCTCAAATCCCAATGAAAACGCTGTAACCCCTTTTTTGGATTTTTAAATTCTTTTTTAACGACTTGTCCTTTATCATTTTTAATAGTGAATACTAATTTCGCATCTTCTTCATCACGTTCAGACTTAAGTTCATTATAACTAGGATATGGTGTGTCATTTTCGTTCTTAATAAGTTCTTTCTCCTTTTCAGTACGTTTATCCTTTAATGATTTATAATCATCATTATAATAATACGTTACCATTGCTTCGGGTCCTAAATTTGGTGCTGTATAAAAATTATCTCCTTGAAATGATTTTCCAGGAAGCCCTAACGGAAGGCTTTTTTCCCAAGATAAAGCATCTCTAACTGAATAAATTTTTGCAACTTCTGAAGGTATCTTATTTTCTACAGAACGTAAAGCCGAATAATCATCCATAACATAAAATCCTCTACCAAAAGTACCGAGAACCAAATCATTTTCACGTTCTTGAATCGTAATATCTCTAACCGCAATTGTTGGCAAACCTGCCGCTAATTCTTTCCAACGTTCACCTTTATTTGGTGAAAAGAAAGCTCCATATTCTGTACCACAGAAAATAAGATTAGAATCTACATGATCTTCTTCTATCGAATACACGCTTCCTTTAGGCAGATTGCTACTAATGTTAGTCCAAGTTTTACCTTTATTAGTAGACTTAAAGATGTAAGGCTTAAAATCTCCAAACTTATGATGATTAAATGCAACATATATTGTGTTTACATCGTGTTTAGACAAAAACACACTATTTACGTATGAAAGTTTTGGCGCACCAGGAATATTAGAAATTTTTCTCCAAGAAGTCCCTCCATTTTCACTAATATGAATAACACCATCATCAGTACCTGCAGCAATTAAATTTTCGTCAATTGGAGATTCCGATAAAGCAACAACAGCTCCATAAAGCGATGTTGATCCGTTTTTAGCAACAGCATCAATGCTTACAATACGATCGTAAACATTTAGTGTATTTCTATTAATTTGTTGTGATAAATCATCACTAATAACTTCCCAACTATTTCCATAATCATTAGAACGGAATACTTTATTTCCTGCAAAATATAAACGCCCAGAAGCATGCCTACTAACAGCTAATGGAGAATCCCAATTAAAACGATATGAATTTTCGCCTTCTCTTTCGCTTGGCTGAATACCAATTATTTCCCCACTCTTTTTATCATAACGCACTAAATACCCATTTTGAGATTGTGCATATACAATATTTGGATTATTAGGGTCTATTTGAGATTCAAAACCATCTCCTCCATTTGTAATAAACCAATCAAAGTTTGTTATGCCATGATTGGTAAGAACTCTTGATGGTCCACCAATACTGAAGTTATCTTGAGTTCCTCCATATACATTATAAAAAGGATAATCATTATCAACTGCAACTTTATAAAATTGTGTTACAGGAATATTTTCTTTGAAATCCCAAGTTTTTGCAGCATCAAAAGTTTCATACATACCGCCATCAGAACCAACAAGCCAATGCTTGTTATTATTTGGATCTATCCACATACAATGGTTGTCTACATGTTTGAAAACTTCTCCAACTTTATTGAACGTTTTACCACCATCTTTCGAAACACTCATCCATGTATCCATTGAGTAAATTGTGTTTGGCTCAATTGGATCTGCAATAATTTCTTGATAGTAATTACCACTTGTTTTATGGCTGCCTCTTTTTTCCCAACTTACACCTCTGTTTGTAGAAGCAAAAAAACCGCCTTTACTATCTGCAGCTTCAACAATAGCATAAATAATTTCCGGATCTGCAGGGGAGATTGCTAAACCAATTCGTCCCAATTCAGTAGTAGGTAAGCCTTTGTTTATTTCTGTCCAAGTAGTTCCTCCATCAGTACTTTTATGCATTCCAGATCCTGGTCCACTACCAACATAAGTATAAACATGGCGCCTACGTTGAAATGTTGATGCATATAATATATCTGGATTTCTAGGATCCATAACAACATCATTTACTCCTGTATGCTCATCAACTGTTAATACTGCTTCCCAGTTTTCACCTCCATCAATTGTTCTATACAAACCTCTGTCTCCTCCTTTACTCCATAAAGGACCAATAGCAGCAACATAAACAATATTAGAGTTTTCTGGATGTACTATAATTCTCCCAATATGCTCTGAAGTTTTCAAACCCATATTCTTCCAACTTTTTCCTCCATCAAGTGATTTGTAAACACCATCACCATAAGATACAGAACGCTGATTGTTATTCTCGCCAGTTCCAACCCAAACTGCATTACTATTATTTGGGTCAATGGTAATACAACCTATAGAATAAGATCCTTCATTGTCAAATATTGGTGTAAATTCAATACCAGAATTTATAGTTTTCCAAACGCCTCCTGCTGAAGACGCTACATAATATTCAAATGGATTATTAGGATTTACAGCAACATCTGAAATACGTCCAGAAGTTAATGAAGGTCCAATACTTCTCCATTTAAGACCGTCAATTTTTATTACGTCCAAAGGCTGTGCTTCTTCTTTTTTTGTTTTTTGAGCTTGAATAAATTGAAGACTTAAAAAAAAGAATAGAAATGTAAAAATGGTTAATTTGTTCATTATGTTATAATTTATTTAGCAATAAGTGATTAAAATTATGTTCTTTTATTTTAAATATTGAACAGTAATTTATGGTGCGTTTCATTTTAATAAGAACTATATCTTACGATAAGCGAAATTATCATTTTTAAAGCACAAAATCAAGCGAATTTACTCACAATAAACCTAATAAAAGTTTATTCTTTATAACTATAAACATCCTATAGATATTTTCGAACTTTTAAGTATCTTTGTGTTTTCAAAAAATGAAGTAAGAATATGTTCAATAATTTAAGTGATAAGTTAGATAAAGCATTCCACGTTCTTAAAGGGCACGGAAGTATAACGGAAGTAAATGTTGCAGAAACATTAAAAGAAGTGCGTAGAGCCCTTCTTGATGCCGATGTAAACTATAAAATAGCCAAAGATTTCACCAAACGTGTGCAACAAAAAGCACTTGGTCAAGACGTATTAACTACGTTAAATCCAGGGCAGTTGATGATTAAAATTGTAAAAGACGAGTTAACCGAATTAATGGGAGGTGATACTGTTGGCATCAACCTTTCTGGAACTCCAACTGTTATTTTAATGTCTGGTTTGCAAGGTTCTGGTAAGACAACTTTCTCTGGAAAATTGGCTAATTACCTAAAAACAAAAAAATCAAAACAAGTTTTATTAGTTGGTTGTGATGTATATAGACCTGCAGCGATAAATCAATTGCAAGTAGTTGGTGAACAAATTGGTGTAGAAGTATATGCTGAAGTTGGGAATCAAAATCCTGTTGAGATTTCTCAAAATGCAATAAAACATGCAAAAGCAACTGGAAAAAATGTAGTTATTATTGATACTGCTGGTCGATTGGCAGTAGATAAAGAAATGATGACTGAGATATCAAATATTCATAAGGCAGTTTCTCCACAAGAAACACTCTTTGTAGTTGATTCTATGACAGGACAAGATGCTGTGAATACTGCTAAAGCATTTAACGATATTTTAAATTTTGATGGAGTTATTCTAACAAAATTAGATGGTGACACACGTGGTGGAGCCGCGTTATCAATAAAATCGGTAGTAAATAAACCAATTAAGTTTATTGGAACTGGAGAAAAAATGGAAGCAATTGATGTTTTCCATCCAGATCGTATGGCAGAGCGTATCCTTGGGATGGGAGATGTTATCTCTTTGGTAGAACGTGCTCAAGAACAATATGACGAAGAAGAGGCTCGTAAGATTCAAAAGAAAATTGCTAAAAATCAATTTGGCTTTGATGATTTCTTGAAGCAGATTCAGCAAATCAAGAAAATGGGTAACATGAAAGATTTGGTTGGTATGATTCCTGGAGCTGGTAAAGCGATGAAAGATGTTGATATTGATGATGATGCTTTTAAAGGTATTGAAGCAATTATACATTCTATGACTCCAAGTGAGCGAAGTACACCAACAACTATAAATTCAAGTAGAAAAAAACGTATTGCAAAAGGTTCTGGAACAACTATTCAAGAAGTAAATCAATTGATGAAACAGTTTACGCAAATGAGTAAAATGATGAAGATGATGCAAGGAGGAGGCGGAAGAAAAATGATGGAAATGATGAAAGGAATGGGAAAATAGTCTTCAGTCAGCAGTTAATTGATGAACCTATATTGAGTGTCATTCTGAATGAAATGAAGAATCTAGTTAAAATGTAATTCTATGATGATTAATAGTTTTAAGATTTTTCGACTGCGCTCAAAATGACAATAAAAACACTTATTAACAATCTCGTTTTTAAATAAATATTTTACAATGACAATTTTAGACGGTAAAAAGACAGCAGCGGACATTAAAGAAGAAATTGCTTTAGAAGTTGCAGAATTAAAGAGCAGAGAAAATATTGTTCCACATTTAGCCGCAATAATTGTCGGTCATGACGGCGCAAGCATAACTTATGTCAATGCCAAAGTTAAAGCATGTGAACGTGTAGGTTTTGAATCTTCATTAATCCGTTTACCTGAAAATACTACTGAAAAGGAATTATTAAACGAAATTGAAATTTTAAATATCGATAATGATATTGATGGATTCATTGTTCAGCTACCATTGCCCGAACATATTAACGAACAAAAAATAATAATGGCCATAGATCCAGACAAAGATGTGGATGGATTTCATCCTACCAATGTTGGGAAAATGGCACTGAATTTACCTACTTTTATTTCAGCAACTCCTTTTGGTATTTTAGAATTATTGGATAGATACAAAGTTGAAACATCAGGAAAACATGTTGTTGTTATTGGGCGTAGCCATATTGTTGGAAGTCCAATGAGTATACTTTTATCACAAAAAAGAAAAGTAGGAAATGCTACTGTTACTATTACACATAGTAGAACTAAAAATTTAAAGGAAATCACTTTACAGGCTGATATTATTATCGCGGCTTTGGGAATTCCAGAATTTTTAAAAGCTGATATGGTTAAAGATAACGTAACTGTGATTGATGTTGGTATTACTCGTGTAGCTGATTCAAATAAAAAGAGTGGTTACCGTTTACTTGGCGATGTTGCTTTTGATGAAGTTTCAAAAAAAGCAGCATTCATAACTCCAGTTCCTGGAGGTGTTGGACCAATGACTATTGCTATGTTGTTGAAAAACACACTCCTTGCTTGCCATAGGAATAATTAATTTCTTTTAGTATATTGCTTTATATTTTGTGAGCAATTGAATGAATCTATTTTTCTTAAAGACAATAATGAATTTGTAATGTTTGGAATGCAACATCTCGTTGCTACACTTTTCTTTATACTTTTTGGATTTTTATTAATTCGTTGGGCAAAAAAGCAACCAAAATATAAGCAAATAAAAGTTGGAAATACTTTCGCATTCTCTCTATCATTTGTAGTAATTCTTTGGACAGTTATAAAAATATATCAACGTGGATTTGATATACAACATGACTTACCTTTTCACTTATGTAATTTCATAGCACTTTTCCTCCCTATTTTTTCCATTACTAGAAAAAAAATATATTACGAAATATTACTCTTTTGGATTCTTGCAGGCACATCACAAGCAGTTATCACTCCTGATATAAGAAATGGATTTCCACATTATGTATTTTTAAAATACTGGTATGTACATGCAGGATTGGTAGTTTTTATTTTATATGCCACAACTATATATGGAATGAGACCTACTATAAAAAGTGTATTTAAATCTTTTGCAGCTTTATTAGTCTATTTTTTACTAATGCTAGTAATCAATAAAATTGTTGGCGCCAATTATTTATATCTAAATCACAAACCCGAAGGTGCGTCTTTATTGAATTATTTAGGAGAATGGCCTTATTATATATTTGGAGTAATGATTATCGTATTACCGCTCTTTTTTTTAATATACCTACCATTTCATCTAACAAGGAATAAGCAATAAGTTTATTTATCCAAAATTGCATTATTGGAATTTGAAGATATATTCTCAGAAGCCATTTGCTTTCGCAACTGTTTTATAGTCAAAGTACTTCCATCATGACTCCATCCAGGAGCTGCAAAAGCATACATAAATTTATGATACCAATTTGGAGATTTCTTCATATCATTCCAAATATCTTTATACTCATGCGTAAGAATCACTAATGGATTGAATGAGTTTGGCTCATGTGTTACACCGTACTCAATATCTATATTATCATCCAATTCTTTCCAAGTACCAAAAATTTTATCAAAAAAGTTTAAAAATCCGCCATGATTCTTATCCATATATTCAACATTTCTTGCATGATGAACTTGATGCATTGTATGTGTATTAAATATTTTTTCTATGAACCCCATTTTAGGAATATAGACTGTATGCAATTGAAATTGCCATAAAGCTTCAATACCTAGACAAACAACAAGCATTTCTGGAGGGAAACCAATTGCAGGAATCCACATATAAAAAAACGGTTTGTATAAAATTGTAAACCAACCATTTCTTACTGCTGTACCAAGATTATATTCACTAGATGAATGATGCACAATATGTGCTGCCCATAAAAGCCTAACATTATGATTCTGACGATGAAACCAATAATAGCTAAAATCATCTAACAGTTGACAAATCAACCAAATATACCAAGCATAGCCAAAAGATTCCCAACCGAAAATATTCATGCGAACACCATCTACTAAGGGGTTAAAAATTTCAAAAACAAAATTAAACAAAACAATTGCAGCAATTGTTTTGGTTAATGGAGCAATAATTGCAGAGCCAATTCCCATAGAAAGGCTTGCTCCAAGGTTTTTCCAAGTGTATAATTTTCTCTTTTTATCTTTTGTTTTGCTGTATGCAAGTTCTAATAAGATAAAAGCTATAAAGCTCGGTGCACCATATACCAAAGGGTTTGTAAAATCCATTATTGAGCAGTCATGTTTTTAAATTTTTGCCGAAGATAGTTGAAATAATTTGTTCTTAATAAATTTAAATAAAGATTATTCTTCTCGATTAACTAAATCTATCGAAAATGCAGGCATACAAACGGAAATATATTCACACTCTTCTCCAAAAGGATTAGAATATTGAATTCTTGTTCCTTTTTCAATTTTAATAGATTCTCCTACACTTAAAACAATAGTGTCGTCATCAATAATAAATTGCTTTTTCCCTTTAATTATATAGGTGTACTCATCAAATTCAGGAACCTGAAATGGCTCACTCCATTTTGGTGGTGCAATCATTCTCGCAACACTTATATCAGAGTTGATACTTGCCAAGCCAAAGTGTTCTTCGATTAATTTTCCGTCTGTTGTAGGAACTATAAAAGGTGATTTTTGTATGTGATATTTCTTATTCATGCTAACTAATCAAACCAAATAGTAAAGTGATTTATCTTTGCCAAATCAGGAATTTGCTCTAAAACGACTTTTTTATTATCAAATGGATTTACACCAATATCACTTTTTCGCATGGCTATAGTTGCATTCAACTCATCAATATACAGCGTTGCAGAAGACATTGAAGTTTCTACTTTATTGACCTTATAATTAAAATTGATATCTTTAAAAGGTGTACGAAGCGATAGCTCTTTTTCAGTTTTAAACTGGCTATCTTTAATTTCGATATATTTTATTTTAGATGTAGAATCGTGTTGTATTCTTGGTACAATTGTCAGTAAATGCTTCCCTCCTTTTGAATAGATTAAGTATTGATCTTCATCTTGAAGATACTTTGTATCTTCTCCTCCTAATTCTCCTTCACTCAAACGAGTTACAACTGAATCCTTTGCAAATAGGGTTTCAATATCTGAAATTAAATGTTGGTTGTTAATCTTTCCAACACTGTTTTTTTCTATTAAAAACGGATTTACTCTTGAACACTGAGCAAATAGCATAGAAATGATTATAAGTGTAAGAAATTTATAGTAGTTTTTCAAAATTTAAAAAGGTTTTGTTGATTACTTATTTAGTAACTCTTTTGTTTTCTTTTTGTTGCTTTAATTGATTTTTTAATACTCAATTATTTCATTACACGTTTTAAAATCCCTAAAACACCTCTAATAAATGTAGCACTTGTAACTACTTTTAATATAGGATTCATACGTGTACTTTTTCTTATTGTTGTTGTTTTCTTCGCCTTCGCTTTTTCTTTAGCAGCAGCTTCTTTTTCTTCTCGTTCGTGTGCTTTGTCAATTTTACCGTTTAGTATTTCGTAAGCACTCTTTCTATCTATTACTTCATTATACTTTTCAGCAATATCAGACAATGCAATTTGAGTTTTTAGTTCTTTTGGAGTCAACACATCCATTCTACTCATTGGTGCGCGTAACATTGTTCTTGCTAATGGTGTTGGAATTCCTTTTTCGTTTAATGATGACACTAATGCTTCTCCAATTCCTAATTTTGTCAAAACATCTGCAGTATCATAATACTCAGAATCTGGATAATTTTCTGCTGTTAGTTTTATTGCTTTTCTATCATTTGCCGTAAATGCTCTTAAAGCGTGTTGAATCTTTAATCCTAATTGTGACAAGACGTCTGAAGGAATATCTTTAGGGTTTTGGGTTACAAAGTAAACACCAACTCCTTTTGATCGAATTAATTTTACAATACTTTCTATCTGCCCTAATAATGCTTTAGATGCCTCTTTAAACACTAAATGCGCTTCGTCAATAAACAGCACTAATTCAGGCTGTCCACTATCTCCTTGTTCTGGTAATGTTGAATAAATTTCAGCCAATAATTGCAACATAAATGTTGAAAATAGTTTTGGCTTATCTTGAATATCTGTTAATCTTAAAACTGATATCACTCCTCTTCCATCTTCGTCAATTCGTATTAAATCTTCTATTTCAAATGAACGCTCGCCGAAGAATAAATCTCCTCCTTGCTGCTCTATTTCTACAATCTTACGAAGAATAGAACCTGTAGATGCTGTTGAAATTCGACCATATTCACCTTCTATTTCTTTTTTACCTTCACTTGTTGCATACTGCAACACTTTCTTAAAATCTTTTAAATCTAATAATGGTAATTTCTTATCATCACAATATTTAAAAAGCACTGCAACAATTCCACTTTGCGTTTCAGACAAATCTAAAATACGAGATAATAATGTTGGTCCGAACTCAGAAACTGTGGCTCTCAATCGTGTACCTTTTTGTTCTGAAATTGTTAATATTTCAACTGGAAATTTCTTTGCTTCAAACGGGAAACCAATTTTCGCATGTCGTTCATCAATCTTTGCATGTCCAGGACTTGGTTGTGCCAATCCACTTAGATCTCCTTTTACATCCATCAGTAATACAGGAATACCTTTATCGGATAAATTTTCTGCAAATACTTGCAAGGTTTTTGTTTTTCCTGTTCCTGTAGCTCCTGCAATCAATCCGTGACGGTTAATTGTTTTTAAAGGGATTTTTACATAAGCATCTGATATGGTTTCTTCACCAAGCATCGCTGCTCCAAGAGTTATAAAATCTCCTTTGGTTTTGTAACCTTCATTGATATAATCGAAAAAAGTATCCTTTTTAGTCATGCTAAGTGTTTTTATCTGTCATTCCTGCGAAGGCAGGAATCTAAACTTATTTATTTATGGATTCCGCATCAAGTGCGGAATGACATTTTTCATGTTAAAAAGCCTATAAATAAGTTAATGCCATAAAAATACTCTAAAAGTTTTAAAGTATAAAATTATAGAAGCCTTACATTTGCAAAATAATAGTTTGATAGTGAATATAGAAACAAAACAATTAATCAAAGAAGGTAAAATGCTTCCGCTCATGGAAGAATTTTACACGATACAAGGAGAAGGATCTCATACTGGAACTGCTGCATATTTTATACGAATTGGCGGCTGTGATGTTGGGTGTCATTGGTGTGATGTAAAAGAAAGTTGGGATGCGAATCTGCATCCGCCGACTCATGGAGATCAAATTGTACAAAACGCTAAGAAATATGCCAATACAGTTGTAATTACTGGAGGTGAACCATTAATGTGGAGTATGGATTACTTGACACAAAAATTGCAAGATGAAGGATTGAAAACTCATATTGAAACTTCTGGCGCTTATAAACTATCAGGAACTTGGGATTGGATTTGCTTATCGCCAAAAAAAAACAAACTTCCTTTAAAAGAAGTTCACGAAAATGCAGATGAATTAAAATGTATTATCTTCAATAAGGATGATTTTAAGTTTGCCGAAGAACAAGCTACAAAAGTAAACGAAAATTGTCAATTGTTCTTACAACCTGAATGGAGTAATCGTGAGAAAATGACGCCAATGATTGTAGATTATGTGATGGAAAATCCTAAATGGAAAATTTCGCTGCAAACGCATAAATATTTGAATATTCCTTAAAAACTTAATATATTGTCAATATGAAAAAACTAAATTTAATAATTGGATTTTTAATTGCATTATCAATTATATCTTGTTCTTCTGATGATAATAAAGAGGAAAGTCAAAATCAAGGAGGTATCTTAATTGGTAATATTTATTATGATACACCTTACGCTTATATTAATGACGAAAACACACTTAATAGCAACCCAAGTGATTTAGCTGTGATTCTAAGCAATAAAGAATTACTTCCAGACAATATAGATTCTGGAATCAACATTTTATATGTTGATTATAGAGGTGTTGATTTTGAAGTAGGAAGCAAAGATCTTTTAAACTATAGAATAACTAAGAATGCGTCAAGAGTGAATGGTTTAATACAAGGTGGAGAAAGATTACTTGAAGACAATTTTAATTCTGACGTAAATGCAACTCAAATAAACTTTAAAATAAATTCAATTTCATCAACTAATATTGATGTTGAATTTTCATTTACAAGAGAAGATGGTTTACTAATTAGCGGTAGTTATTCTGGAACTTATGTTAATGTAAGTGATTAATAATAAGTAATAACAATTTTTATAACCGTGTAGAAATAAGGCTCAAAACACGATCAAACTGTTCTTCTAATCCCATATCAGAATTATCAATTTCTATGGCATCATCTGCTTTTGATAATGGAGAATCTAAACGTGTAGAGTCAATGTAATCTCTTGATTCTACATTCTTTAGCACTCTATCAAATGATACATCTTTATCACCTCTATCTAACAACTCTTTGTAACGTCTTGTGGCTCTTTTATCTGCTGATGCTGTCATGAACAACTTCACTTCTGCATCTGGAAAAACAACAGTTCCAATATCTCGACCATCCATTACAATACCTCTTTTAGTTCCCATTTTTTGCTGTTGCTCAACTAATTTTTTCCTAATTTCAGAAATTGTTGAAACTTGACTTACATTTTGAGAAACTTCGAGTGTTCTTATTTCATCCTCAACATTCTCACCATTTAAATACATTTCTCCAAACCCTTTTTCTTCATTAAATACAAAATGAAGTTTAATTTTATTTAAATTTTCAATTAAATTTTCTTTATCAAAGTACTGATTATCAATATATTGATTTCGCATTGCAAAAAGCGTTACTGCTCTATACATTGCTCCTGTGTCTACATACACATAATGCAATTCTTTTGCCAATTGCTTGGCAAGTGTACTTTTTCCTGTGGATGAAAATCCGTCAATGGCAACTATAATTTTTCTCAATTTAATTTATTTTTAACGTCGTCCGCTTAAATCTATTTGTAAACTAAATGTACTTGTATTTTCCGCTGGATGATACTTTGTAAACGCATAATTCAGTTTTAATTTATTCATTTTCAATCCAAATCCAGCAGAAAAACCTGCAAAAGTTCTAATGTCTGTTAATTGTAGTTCTTTAGCTCTTCTAAAGTTATATCCCATTCTTATATTAAAACCGCCTTCTGGAAAAAACTCTGCACCAATGACCATATGTCGCATTGTATTATCAAAGAAACTGATTTTTTCTGGTGTTATAGTCCCGTCAATATCCGTAACTGAATTTGATGGGTTTGGTTCTGCTACATTCCATTTTTGAAGATTATCAACTGTCAAATACCATCTAATCGGTACATTTTCTAATCTATATGAGGCTCCAAATAATATTTCAAGAGGTACTTTCTCTTGTGTACCGTCAAATGTTGTTATTTGATAACCAACATTTCTTACTGCCAAAGAAAATACATAAGGTTGATGATCATTTTCATACAAAACTCCAAAATCTGCAACAACTCCAAAAGAGGAATAATCTTGAATTACCGAATTTACTACTTTTGCAGTTGCGCCAAGACTAATATTTGAAAACGGAATTTGATATGCATATCCTAAAGATAAAGCCATATCATATGCTTTGAAAGTGCCTGTTTCTACACCGTTTTCATCTGCTTCTATAAACTCACCAAAATTTGCGTACGTAATTCCGCCATGTAAAGTCCCAAAATTACGATTTATCATATGTGCAAACGTAACAGAAGTATAACTAATGTCTGTCAAGAAATTTAAATAATTGACTGACAGTTGATTATCTATATTTAAATTTATTGCTGAAGGATTCCAAAGAGGTTGATTTACATCGTCTAGCAAAGTAATTACTTTACCTCCTAATGCAGCTTGACGTGCAGATGTAGGAACGTTTAAAAAATTATAAACGCTCTCTCCTCCTACTTGAGAATAACTCACGAATGACACTAAAAATATAAATCGAATTATCAATTTCATAAGACAATTGCAAACTTAAAACTTATTTTATTGTTAGCCTTAAAAATTTAATACTATTACATTAACGCAATAAGAGAGAAAATAGTGCTATTTAAAATTCGAAATATCAATATTTTTTACATATTCTTTTAGAACTTGTATATCATCTTTTGAAGTTAAGTCTGGCACATGTTCAGATAGCGGAATTCCAATAGTAGAATTTGGATGTTCTACAATCATATTTAGTAAAGCTGTTGGTAATTCTTTTTCATTTCTCATTTGATTTATAGGACAATTTTCTAAATATTTAAAAATCATATTTCCATCAAATTTAAATATATTCATACTGACTCTGTATTTCCCAAACTCATCTTTATAAAAAGACATTTTGGCTAATTTTGGTTTTTCAATAATAGAAATCAATTCAGTAGAGTTCGAAAAAGATAAAAGTGCAAACCTAGCAATACGTTCTGACAAAAACTTTAAAGCGTCTCTGTCATAACTTATTAGCGAATTTTTGTCAGCATTATTTCTTAACAATTCGAGTGCATTAATTGAATATAAATTATCACTATTACAAACTGTAAAAGAAGACATTTTCAAAATTGAATATTGTTGCATTGCTTGGTATAATGCATCGGCAGTTCCAAAAGGTTTTTCTCTATCCTTTGGTATGTGTTGGATTGCATAATTAATTATTAATTCATTAAAAACATTCCCTTCATTCTTATCTCCATAAAATGATTTGAATAGCGAGTTCTCAGTGCCTGTAATTATAAAAACTTCTTTATATCCTGCCTTTTTCGCATTATACAACAAGTAATCTAAAAAAGGCCTTCCACTATTATCAAATGAGATAAGCCCTTTACTTCTTGTATTGGCTTGCTTCTTTTCTTCTTCAGATAAAGAGGCAACGCCATCCAATTGTTTTTTCATACGAGATGATGCACCTCCTGCCAATATTACTAATTTAGTATTCTCCTTCATTTGATTGATTTATAAAACTCCATTAGAAATTTCAACTTTATAAGCTTTTTTTGCTCCTCCGTTTAGAATTCCTTGAATAACAGTATTTTCGTTTTCTGGGCTAGTTATTGCAACAATACAGCCACCACCACCAGAACCCACTATTTTTGCTCCTAGAGCACCATTATTAATTGCTCCAGCAATCATAGTGTCAATAATTGGTACTGTAATTTTTAAATTCTCTTTTAATTCTTTATGATGCTCGTTCATCAATTTTCCAATTAATTCGACATCAATTATTTCTTTTTTCAATTCACTATACGCCTCTTTTGTGATATGATAATTTTTAATTGCTGCATAAAAAATTGGTTTTAATTCATCTGAAAGTAAATTATAATATTTTTTATAATCATCCCTTTCAGATTCTTCAATCGTAAAATTTGGATGATGAGATTGCACAACAGAAATCGCTTCTTGTGCAAATTCTCTTAGGTTTTTTAAAACAGAGAGAGTCTTTTTTGGAAAACCAGATTCGCCTATAATCAATGACATTTTTGGCTTATTAAATCTTTCATATTCGCCTGAAATAGTATTTATAAAAATAGTATTACCTATACTTATCGAATATTGATCCATCAAACCTCCTGGACTATTGAATTCGAGTACTTCAATTCGGTACGTAAGTTTCGCAATCAATTCAGAAGTAATATTAATATGTTTACCAAAAGCCTTTAATAAAAAAGTAGTCCATGCAACAACTATTGCTGACGAACTTGACAAGCCTGCATTTATTGGAACATCTCCAGAAATAACAATATCAAAACCTATATCTGGAATGCAATCATACTCTTTTAAAACTTCAAGTGCTTTTACAAAATAATCTTGTTCGCCTATCGATATAAAAGACTCAGTAATTGGAATGACTCTTTCTTTTCCAATATCTGGTAGATCAATCTTTAAGGAATTACTTTTATTTTTTATTGCTGATAGTTTGATATATCTATCAATCGCACAAGCAATTACGGGTAGCCCTAAATAATCTTGATGATCACCAAAGAGGCAAATTCTGGCAGGAGCTAAAACTTCTATCATGTAATTAAAATTTATCTTTCATCCAGTTATATGGCTTTCTTTTTATCCAATTCCCTCTTGTGAAATCAGGAAAATTTTGAGGTTCTCCATTGTTTTCAATAGAAACTTCAGATAAAGGAGTTATTGAGCTCCAAGCTGCAGCATCATAAACATCCAAAGGAGGTGCAATATTGCGTTTTGCAGATTCAACAAAAGCATTGATTACAAAAAAGTCCATACCGCCATGTCCTGCCCCTAAAGCATGTTCTCCATATTTTTTCCATAATGGATGATCATATTTGGTTAGCCAGTCATCAGCTTTATCCCATCGATGAGGGTCAGATTGTCCTTCAATATATATTCTATTTCCGTCAACTTCCCAAAGACCATTACTACCTTGTACTCGAAAACCTAAAGAATAAGGTCGTGGTAAATTACAATCATGAGTAACAATGATAGTTTCTCCGTTTGTAGTTTCTATTGTTGATGTAATTACATCGCCTTGCTTAAATTTTACCTTTGCATTTGGATGATCTTTACCTCCATTTTTAACAATATAATCATGTAAACCTATCCCTTTAGTAGCATTAGATGTAATTGAAGAAAATCTATTTCCGCGATTTACATTACACATCGTCGCCATCGGTCCAACACCGTGGGTTGGATATACATCCGCATTTCTAGATACAGAATGCTGAGTTCTCCATACAGATTCTGAGATTCCTTTTTCGCCAAACTCAACGCCTTTTCCATACGCAGTCTTTCCATCATTTAATTTTACAAATCTTAAATCATGTTGGTAACCACATCTAAAATGAACCAATTCGCCAAACACATTTTGTTTAACCATATTTAGAACAGCCATAATATCTCTTCGATAATTCACGTTTTCTAAAATCATTAAATGTGAACCTGTTTCTTCATGTACATTCACTAAGTCCCAACATTCTTCAAGTGTATTTGCTGCAGAAACTTCAACACCTGTATATTTTCCTGCTTTCATGGAATCAACAGACATACGAGTATGCCACAACCATGGAGTAGAAATAATGACAGCATCAACATCTTTTAAATCTAATAGATTTCGATAGTCATAGTCATTCTTACCAAAGACTTTTGGTGACTTCACTTCTTTTTTATTAAAAATATCATTTGCAATCTTTATTCGCCTTGAATCAATATCACAAATTGCAGTTATAGTGACGTCGCTTCTGTTTAATAAATTATTTAAATGGTTTGTACCTCTTAAACCAACTCCAATCAAACCAACTCTCAATTTTTGCTGTTTATCGTTTGACATTCCGTAAGTTAAATGAGGTAATAAAGATATTCCAGCACTAGCAATTGCAGTTTTTTTAATAAAGTTTCTTCTATTATTCTGACTATTCATAACTGATATTTTTAGAAAAGTAAATATATGAAAATAGTTGTTGAAATTTTATAGATTTTTTATCTTAAGTTGATTAAAATTTAAATATTGTCAACATTTAGTGGAACTAATAAAACTATATAAGAATAATAACAAAAAAATCCTTCAACTAATAAAAGTTGAAGGATTTAAAGAAAGGCGATGACATACTCTCCCACCGTAATGGCAGTACCATCTGCGCTGATAGGCTTAA
>NVWM01000033.1 GCA_002733665.1 Lutibacter sp. | reverse complement strand
GTATATGGTTTGTTGCGTGTTTTAAGCGACTAATTTACTAAATAAATCACTTACTTCGAATAATTCTATAAGGTTTTCCAAATAAGCGATAAAAAGCAATGAACTATATATGTTGTTGTATTTTGTGCTTTACTGGTTTAATTTTAATCATAGAGATATTCACTTCGAAAGTTAGTTAGAATTTTTCTTTGATGAGGTTCCATAAAGATTGATTTTGCGTATGAGTAATCACGTAAATAAATTCGTATCGAAAGTTAGTTAGAATTATTCTATGAAAACGAAATCCATAAAGATTGGTTTTCAGCGTATGAGTAATCACGTAAAGATATTCACTTCGAAAACTAGTTAGAATTTTTCCTTTTAAATATTGAATTCTTAATTTTTTAAATTTTAAAAATCAATTTTCTCAACAATGAATTTTTTTAAATTCCTTTAATTTTTCAATTAAAACTCTTCTTAAAATTCCGTAAAAGTGAGTTTTTCGTTTGATCCTTAAAAGTTGAGGTTAATAACTAAATTTTCGAATTTGAAGAATCTCAGCATTGAATACAACTAGTTATAACATCACTTATTAACGTGTTTATCGGTTCCTATAACCAGATAACAAGAACTTTTATTCCTGTAATAATTTTATAAAATAAGTGATAGTTGCAATTTTTTATCATTCAAATATAAGAAATTGAGCCGTATGTAACTAGACAAAACTTAGATTAGTTATAAACAATAGTTTGCTAAGAATATATTACTCCTTCATTTTTTAAATTAAAAAATAGTACAAACTTTAAGTTCTCAATCATAATTAATACGATCTCGTATCGTACCATCTGTTCGGTGTATAATAACATCGGCTTTGTGCTTTCTTGCAATAGTCTTGGCTTTATTAATTGCCGTAGATTGCTTTCGATGCTTAGAAGTGATGCGTTTATTACCTTCACGGCGCACTGCCCAATCGTCTTGATATGGTACAACGTGCTGATGCCATGTTCTTTTTCTGTTGGCTTTCAAAGAACTATCAAAAAATGCTGTTATAATTTCTAATAAAACTTTTAACCAAGATGTTACTTTACTGTCTTCTGGCATCTGTATTTTTGTGTTAAATATGTGTACTTAGCGAAAATACCATTTTTAAAACTTTAAATCAAGCGTTCTAAAATGTTATAAAAAAGAATTAAATTTACACAATGAATTTCAACACTTTTCAATCTCATATTCCAACTATAGAAAAAGCCGTTTTAGGTGGTCTTGCATCGCAATTTCGATTGGCTCCGAAAATGAGAGTTCAATATTCAGAAAATAAGATAAAGGCTAATAATCCTAAAAAAGCAGCCGTTTTAGCACTTTTTTATCCAGATAACGAACAAAAAACACGTTTTTTGCTCACTTTGAGAGCAAGTTATAATGGTACACATTCTGCACAAATAAGTTTTCCTGGAGGAAAATCTGAAAAAGAAGACCTTGATTTTATACATACTGCAAAACGAGAAACGTTTGAAGAAGTGGGCGTAAAAATGGAAAACATCTCAATTATTAGACAATTTACAGATGCATATATTCCGCCAAGTAATTTTTTGGTAACTCCGTTTATGGGAGTTATTAACGAAACACCAATTTTTACTACCAATGATGAAGTTGAAGAACTTATCGAGGTAAAACTCTCAGATTTATTGGATGATTCTAACATCACTATAAAAAACATGAGTACTTCCTATATGGAAAGTATTGACATACCTTGCTTTAAACTAAACGGTTATATAGTTTGGGGCGCAACTGCTATGATGCTTAGTGAAATCAAAGATGTACTAAAGTCTTTGTAACCATTTTTATTTTGTAAGTTTGTTTTCTTATAAATCAAAAAACTATATGGCACTCTTCAAAAGAAATCCTTTTGGACATATATTATTCATCAAAAAATGGATTATCCGTATCTTCGGAATTATTTCTCACGGTCGCTATCGTAGGTTTAATGATCTACAGATAGAAGGTTCTGAGATTATTCGTGATTTACCTCATAATAATGTGCTTTTTGTTGCCAATCATCAAACATATTTTGCTGATGTTGCAGCGATGCTTCATGTGTTTAATGCTTCTCTAAAAGGGCGTGTAGACAACATAAAGAATATTGGTTATATATGGCATCCAAAATTAAACATCTACTATATCGCGGCTTCTGAAACGATGAAATCAGGCTTGTTGCCAAAAATATTTGCGTATATCGGTTCTATTTCTATCCAACGAACTTGGAGAAGTGAAGGGAAAAATGTGAATAGACAAGTAAAAATGTCTGATATTTCAAATATTGGTATTGCGCTTGATGATGGTTGGGTAATTACTTTTCCGCAAGGAACAACAACACCTTTTAAACCTATTAGAAGAGGAACTGCACATATTATAAGAACTTATAAACCTATTGTGATTCCTATTGTTATAGATGGTTTTAGACGCTCGTTTGACAAGAAAGGATTGTTGATTAAAAAAAGAGGAATACTGCAATCTTTGGTGATTAAAAAACCATTAGAAATAGATTATGAAAATGATACTGTTGAAAATATTGTTTCAAAAATTGAAATGGCAATTGAACAGCATCCCTCTTTTATAAAGGTTGATTCTAAAGCTAAAGATGAATACTTAAAATCTGTTGAAGAACTTAATAAAAAACGTAAGTTCTGGAAGAATTAAATAATTTATCCTAACCAAGAATTTAGCATCCAAAGTGTTTTCTCTTGCTCAGCAATAAAATCACTCATCATTGAATTTGTTCCTTCATCATTTGCATCGTCAGATGAATTTAAAATAGCGCGTTCAATCTTTAATAATTCTGATAAGGACGTTACAACCAACTTAACAGCTTCTACATCTTTAGAAATATTAATTCCTACAGGAACAGTCGCTATTTTGCTATATTCTTCAAATGTATGCATTGGCACACCTTCTAAAGTCAAAATACGCTCTGCTATCAAATCTATTTTCTCTTGTGAATCTGTATAAAACTCTTCAAATTTTATGTGTAAATCAAAGAAATTTTTTCCCTTAATGTTCCAATGCAATCCTCTTAAATTTTGATAATACACTTGAAAATTTGCCAATAATCCATTTAAATCAATTACTAAATTTGCTGTTTTCTTTTTGTCTAATCCTAATATTGTAGTGTTCATAATTATGCTGGTTTTAGTGTTATTATTTACTAACACAAAGATAGTTTGAAATAAAAAGAGAATAAGTATAAATATTATTGATAATTTTAATACCTTTATCGTCAAAACCTATACTGATGACAATTACCCAATTAAAATACGTTCTTGCAGTTGCAGAACATCAAAATTTTACTGTTGCTTCGGAGCATTGTTTTGTTACGCAACCAACACTGAGTATGCAGATACAGAAACTTGAAGATCAACTTGATATAAAGATATTTAACAGGAGTAAAAAGCCAATTCAACTAACTGATATTGGTTTAAAAATAGTTGAACAAGCCAAAACTATTGTTGATGAAAGCAATCGAATTACAGACATTGTAGACCAACAAAAAGGATATATCGGAGGCGAATTTAAACTCGGAATTATTCCAACTATTATGCCTACACTTTTGCCAATGTTTTTAAAAACGTTTATAAAAAAATATCCGAAGGTAAATTTGATTATCGAGGAATTAACAACTGAAGAAATTGTCAAAAAACTTTCTGATGGTCATATAGATGCTGCAATTGCTGCAACTCCGTTAGAAAATGAATCAATCAAAGAAAGAGTGATTTATTATGAACCTTTTGTTGGATTTATTCCAGAAAACCATCGTTTGTATAGTTCAAAAAATATCAATCCAAATGACTTGGAACTCAATGACATTCTACTACTTGAAGATGGTCATTGTTTCAAGGCAAGTGTTTTAAATCTATGTAAAGCATTTAAGAAAGATACTTCATCACATTTTCATTTAGAAAGCGGAAGTTTTAGTACGCTTGTAAAACTATCGAAAGAAAATATGGGAATGACGCTTTTACCATATTTACATACTTTAGATTTAAATGAAACAGATAAAAAACATTTACGAGAGTTTAATGCTCCTGCTCCTGCGCGAGAAGTGAGTTTGATATATCATAAGTCTCAACTAAAAATGCAATTAATTGAAAGTCTAAAAACTGTGATTGATAGTATAGTAAGAGGTGCTATTTCTTTTAATGACGTGAAAATTATCAGTCCTTTAGAAATGAAAAAAGGAGCATAACGCTCCTTTTTTTATTTTTTGATCAATAATAGACACTCATTTAATTCTGGTTTCTCAAGTGCAAACTCACTCAACCAGATTCGGAGTTCATTTATTTCATATGGTAGTAATCTTTTTATAGCTTTTTCTAATTCTTTGCAAAATAACTCGGTATTAAAACTCACCTTTTTAAGTACAGTTTTAGTGTACTCGAACATTGCTCTTGACATAGAAAATATATATTAAAGATTAATATTTACTAAACGAAAAAAAAAGAACTTTAGTATGCTGTAAATTATAACTTATTTACTTTTTCTAATAATTTTGAAGCAACCATCTCTAAATCAGACTGTACTGATTTATAATGTGCTCTTTTATCTTCAACTTTTTTAGCATTTACTTTTTCAAGTAAGCTATCAAAACTTTTAATTGCATCTTCAATCACTGCTTGCGATTTTTTTGTGTCTGCTTTTGGGTTCGTCAATTCCCACATATAACATTCTTCAATTATATCACCAAGGATATAATTAATATCTTTTTTTAAGTTTTTTACACTTGCCATAATCTCTTATTTTAATTTGATGCAAAAGTACATCTTTTTTATATTAAATACGGAAGAATTTCTTTTAATGAGTTTACAGTTTTATAATTCGTATTTTCTTCATTTAACGAAACTTTCTCGTGCTCCCAAGTTGTGTGATATGGCACGTGAATTGCTTCTGCATTGAGGTTGACAAGTGGTAAAACGTCTGACTTCAATGAATTACCAATCATTAAAAATTCTGAAGGATGTATCTTTAAAAACTGTATCAACCTCTTATAATTCTTCTCTTTTTTATCACTCAGGACTTCAATATGAGAAAAATACTTCATCAAACCTGATTTTTCTAACTTCCTTTCTTGATCTAATAAATCTCCCTTTGTAGCCAAGATTATTGTATAATCATCACTCAATATTTTTAAAACCTCTTCTACTCCATCTAGCAGTTCAATTGGCTTGTTAAGCATTTCCTTTCCGAAGTTTAAAATCTTTTTGATTTCACTTGCTGTAATCATATTATTAGACAATTCAATTGCCGACTCGATCATTGACAATACAAACCCTTTTACACCATAGCCATATAACTCAAGATTTTCCATTTCTTTTTTAAAGAGCTCTTGGTTTATTTTATTCTCTGTTTCATAAATAGCCAATAGTTTGGCAAACTCATGTTCTACATCTCTAAAATAAGGTTCATTTACCCATAACGTGTCATCAGCATCAAAAGCAATTACTTTTATATTTTTATACATAATTAGAAAGAATTAATTATTCAAAAATAAGGCAAATAGTAATTTAAATACTCAAATATATTTGGAAAGAAATAAAATATTTCTATTTTTGGGGGATAAATGAATAAAATGCAACACATTATTTCTCATATTATGACTGTTTCAACCACGATTCTTCGCAATCTTTGGTCGAAAATGCATATGCCTAAGATTCAGAAACAGCATATATATATTGAGAAAAGCACCAATCATTTTTGTAAACATAAATAACCAAAAATTAACCAATAATAACCACAAGGTGCTTTTCTAACGAAAAGCACCTTTTTTTTATATCATTATTTTAATTTAAATCATCAATTATGAAACGAGCAAACAAAAAAAAATTATCAACCAAAAGAATGATTGATAGCGAACAGCATGCATGTACTGAGCGAAGTCGAAGCATGACCATTGAAAACAATAAATATAAACACATGAAAACAATGCAATCTATCAAACAGGTTTTAAAACACATGCAAACAGTTCTTAAATTTAGCAAAAGCAATCAAAAACTAACTCCCAATCTCATCTATCTAGAAACATAATATTATGGAAAGAATCATAAATAAAAACACTTCAAACTTTATAGTTACCAACAACTATATAAATAATAACAAAACGCTTCTTCCAAATGTTTTATATAAAAAAATGGAAACTTTTGTTTTAAAATCTGTGAGTCCATTTGAGCATGTTATTATTTCAAAACCTGCTCTCAAAAAATTGAATATTTTAAAAAATGCTTTTCTTAATGATAGTCTACAATTGAGTAGCAATATCAAAAAATTAGATAAAAATGAACTTCAAATAACTGTTGAAGTCGTCAGATCAGACAGTTGCAATGATGTTATCTGCAATGCCTTTTTTAGCTTTTTATTAAAAGAAAATAGTGTTAAAAAAGTGTCTTAAATTAAGATAAAGGATAAACCCTTAAAAAAAAAAGGGGTTTTTCCTGTAAATATCTTCAAAAAAGAATATATATTTGTAGTGATTATTGTGGGGGCTTTAATCAAAGAAGGTAAAACAGGTCTTTAATTTTTATTAAAGACCTGTTTGTTTTATACACTTATTAAGCTATAAATATTTCTAATAATTTGGAATCAATTTCTGAAAAAATTACTCCCTTTTTTAAGATAGCAGGAATTAGAATTGTTTCTCCTTCATTTAATTCCACAAGTTGATTTTCGCCATATTCAAAGGTAACATGACCGTCTACACACATATATATCACAAAAGAATCTTTGTCTATATGGTTAAAACTTACGGTTCCTTTTACTGGAAGAATATTTGTTGTAAAGTATGTGCATTCAACAATAAGTGTTGACTTATTTTGAGAGTGAATATAATTTGTTTTATAACTTTCCTGTGATTTATAATTAATTGCATCTATAGTTTCCGAAATATGCAAATCCCTAGCATTACCATTATCATCAACTCTATCCCAATCATAAATACGGTAGGTTATATCTGATGTTTGTTGAATTTCTGCAAGTAATATTCCTGCTCCAATTGCATGTATTCTTCCTTCTGAAATAAAATACGCATCGCCTTTCTCTACTTCATCAAAATTTAAAATATCGACTAAAGTTTTATTTTCTAAATGCTTTAAATATTCTTCTGAATTCGTATCTTCTTTAAAACCAACAATCAAATTTGATTTCCTGTCTGCTTGCATTACATACCACATTTCTGTTTTTCCAAAAGAATTATGCCTCTCTTTTGCCAACCTATCGTGAGGATGCAACTGAATACTCAAAGGTGTTTTTGCATCAATAAATTTTATTAAAAGCGGAAATTTCGTTCCGAATTCTTTGTATATTTTCTCTCCAACTAAACTTCCCTGATATTTAGCAATCAATTCCTTAAGAGTTTTCCCTTTCAACTCCCCGTTGGCCACAACCGACGTATCTCCCTCAACATCAGATATTTCCCAACTTTCTCCAATGTTTTTTTTGTCAGATTTCTTACCCAACAAATTCATAAGTTTTTCTCCTCCCCAAATTTTCTCTTTCAATATAGGAACGAATTTTATTGGATACTTAATACTCATTAATTTTTTGTTGCTTTTAATACTTTTAAAGATGCTGAAATATGCTTTTCTGCACCAAACTGATTGTTAAATCTCATTTTCACAATCCCTTGTTTATCTATCACAAAGGTCATTCTTCCTGGAAGTAAACCTAAAAAACTACTTGGAACGCCAAATAATTTTCTAATCTTTCCTTTCACATCTGATAATAATGTAAATGGCAAATTATGTTTTTCTGCAAATTTTTTATGTGAGTTTAAACCATCAGAACTTATACCTATTACTTCAACTCCGCAATCTAAAAAATCTTGATACTGATCTCTAAATGCACAAACTTCTCGCACACATCCTGGAGTAAAATCCTTTGGATAAAAGAAAATTACCAAGGATTTCTTTCCTATAAGATTTTCAATAGAAAAATCATTATCTTCTTGATCTTTTAGTGTGAATAACGGTATTTTATCTTCTAAATCTATCATAATTACTCTCCGCTATACACCACAAAATTACGAGGTGTTTCATATAAAGTTACTGTTAATTCAAGAATTGAATCAATTTTAGTTCGCAATATATTCCAAATTATAACTGCAATATTTTCTGCCGTTGGATTCAACGTTTTAAATTCTTCAACTTCTTCATTCAAATTTTTATGATCTAATTTTTCTTCAATTTCGACTTCAATCAAATCTTTTAAAATTTTCATATCCATCACAAAACCTGTTTCTTTATCTATTTCACCTTTTACAGCAACAATCAACTCATAATTATGTCCGTGATAATGTGGATTTGCACATTTACCAAAAACAGTTGCATTGCGAGCATCACTCCATTCACCGTTATACAAACGATGTGCTGCATTAAAATGTGCTTTTCTATGTACGGTAACTTTTGCCATTATTTACTTATAAAATTATAATATTTCTCAAAAATAATCTGAAACCAAGCAGTATAATTGTCTGGATTAAACTCCATATCAACTTTTACTTCTTGCAAAGTCATCCATTTAAAATCTTGAACTTCTTCTTTGTTTACCTTCGGATTATCATTAAAATGCCCAACCATTACATGATCTAATTCATGTTCTGTCAACCCATTATCAAAAGGTGCTTGGTAAATAAAAGAAAAAACCTCTTTTAAATCACATTCAAAACCCATTTCCTCTTGTAATCTACGTTTTCCTGCTTCCAAACTAGTTTCTCCATCGCGTTGATGGCTACAGCAAGTATTTGTCCATAGTAAAGGCGAATGGTATTTTTCTGCTGCACGTTGCTGCAACATCAGTTCTCCATCATCATTAAAAACAAAAACAGAAAACGCTCTATGCAATAATGCCTTTTCATGTGCTTCCATTTTTGGCATCAAGCCAATTTGTTTGTCGTTTTTATCAACTAAAATTACGTGTTCTTCCGTCATTTTACAAATATAGAAAAAGCATTACAACTATTGGCAATGATAGTGTATCTTTGCAATCGCAATTTTTATTTATCTCTAATGTCAAATAGGTCTCGACTGCGCTCGACCTGACATTTTGATTATTAATGTCTCCTCGAGCGCAGTCGAGAGGTTATTTAAAAGAAAAATATGTCTTTTTTAGAAGAATTAGAACGCAGACGCACTTTTGGAATTATTTCGCATCCTGATGCTGGGAAAACAACTTTGACTGAGAAGTTATTATTATTTGGTGGAGCTATTAAAGAAGCAGGTGCTGTAAAAAACAATAAAATAAAAAAGGGAGCGACTTCCGATTTTATGGAGATTGAGCGTCAAAGAGGGATTTCTGTGGCAACTTCTGTACTAGCATTTATCTATAAAGACAAAAAAATAAACATTCTCGACACTCCTGGACACAAAGATTTTGCTGAAGATACTTTTAGAACATTGACTGCTGTAGATAGCGTTATTGTTGTAATTGATGTTGCAAAAGGTGTAGAGGCTCAAACCGAAAAATTAGTGGAAGTTTGTAGAATGCGTAAGATTCCAATCATCGTTTTTATCAACAAAATGGATAGAGAAGGAAAAGATGCGTTTGATTTGCTAGACGAAGTAGAACAAAAATTAGGCTTGCGAGTTACACCTTTGAGTTTTCCAATCGGAATGGGTTATGACTTCAAAGGTATATATAACATTTGGGGAAAGAAACTGAATCTTTTTTCAGCAGATAATAAACAAACTGTTTCTGAAGGTGTTGAATTTAGTGACTTAGACGACCCTCAATTAGATGAAATTGTTGGTGAAAAAGCAGCAAATGAATTAAGAGAAGAATTAGAATTGGTGTATGAAGTATATCCGAAATTTAATAACGAAGAGTACTTACAAGGAGATTTACAGCCTGTATTTTTTGGTTCGGCATTGAATAATTTTGGTGTTAAAGAATTGTTAGATTGTTTTACTGAGATTGCTCCTACTCCACAGCCAAAAATGGCTGAAGAACGTTTGGTTGATTCAAAAGAAGAGAAATTAACGGGATTTGTGTTTAAAATTCATGCAAATATGGACCCAAAACACAGAGATAGATTGGCGTTTGTTAAGATTGTTTCTGGAGTTTTTAAACGAAACGCTCCATATCTACACGTTAGAAATAATAAAAAAATGAAATTTTCTAGTCCAAATGCTTTCTTTGCAGAAAAAAAGGAAATTGTAGACGAATCATTTCCTGGAGATATTGTAGGATTACACGACACTGGAAACTTCAAAATCGGAGATACATTAACCGAAGGAGAAATCTTAAATTTCAAAGGGATACCAAGTTTTTCTCCAGAGCATTTCAGATATGTGAACAATGCAGATCCAATGAAATCTAAGCAGTTACAAAAAGGTTTAGATCAATTAATGGATGAAGGTGTTGCACAATTATTTACGCTTGATATAAACGGTAGAAAAATAATCGGAACTGTTGGTGCACTTCAATACGAAGTTATTCAATACAGATTAGAACATGAATATGGTGCAAAATGTACCTACGAAAACTTACCAATGCACAAGGTTTGTTGGGTTGATCCTGACGATATTAAAAACGAAGAGTTTAAAGAATTTAGACGTGTAAAACAGCGTTATCTTGCCAAAGACAAGCACAATCAGATGGTTTTCTTTGCTGATTCTGGCTTTACAATTCAAATGACACAAAGTAAGTATCCTTCTGTGAAGTTACATTTTACAAGTGAGTTTGAATAAATAATTATTCCACTGCAAAATCAAAGTATTGATTCAAAAATGGTTCACCTCTTAAGGTGAAATGCCACCATTCTTGAGGATAATTACGAAAACCGTGCTTACTCATCACAGTTTTTAAAAACATTCTGTTGGCTTTTTGTTTTTGGGTGATTCCGCCATAAAAAGTATGTGATTCTTTTCCGAAATGATCATATGCAGTTCCCATATCCAACTCTTTACAAGTTTTTAAATCAACCACTGTAATATCTAATGTACTTCCACTACTATGCCTTGAATGTGTTGAAATATAACCCTCTTTAAACAAGTTTTTCTTCTTTACCTTCGGATAAAAATCTTGTTTTGTCAATGTATCATTTACATTTCTTGCCCATTTTCTAAAATGATTTACTGCGCGCTGCGGACGATATGCATCAAAAATTTTAAGTGACAAACTATCTTTTAGCAATTCACTTTGAACTTTCTTTAAGGTCTTTGTTGCTTCGTGTGATAAAATAACAACATTGGAATTATAGCCTTCAATTTTTTGACCAACAAAGTTATTCTCCGAGAAATAACGCAATTCTACTTTGATTGATGGAATCTCATCTGTTACATACACAAAACCTTCTTCCAACTGTGCAAATACGTTAAAGCAACTAAAAAATAGCAGTGTTTTTAATACAAATCTCATTTTGTAAAGTTACAATAAATAACTTTTAACATTTTTGGCATCATAATTGCAAACTCCTTAGTAATATTAATAATTAAATATAATAACATGAGTAAAGGAACAGTAAAATTTTTTAACGAGGCCAAAGGATTTGGTTTTATCGTTGAAGAAGGTTCAAACACCGAACATTTTGTTCACATTTCTGGATTAGTAGATCAAATAACAGAAGGCGATAACGTCGAATTTGATTTAGAAGAAGGAAAAAAAGGATTAAACGCAGTAAATGTAAAAGTAATATAATATATACATAACTAGTTTTACCAAAGCCCATCAAATTGATGGGCTTTTTTTGGTTTATGGTTTCAACTTGTTGTTTATAAATGGTATTTTTGGTTATTACATAAAAGTAAATTTTAAATGCATCCTTAATCATAACAAAATCAAACCAACTAGAGAACATCGTTTTGAAGAGTACGAAACTATCTGAATAATCTTATAAAAAAGTGAAGAAAATTATTTTAATTACTGGAGCGAATGGCATGCTTTCCAAACACTTAACCAAACAATTGGAGAGTGAATATGAAGTTAGATTCTTAACGCGAAAAGTAACAAATGATAATGAGTATTTATGGGATTTGAAGAACAGTTATATTGATGCAAATGCATTAAAAAATATTCACACAATCATTCATCTTGCTGGTTCTTCAATTGCAGAAAAAAGGTGGACAGAAGAAGTGAAAGAGCATATTTACTCTAGTCGAATTGACACTGCAAATTTAATTTTTGAGAAATTAAAAGAACATCAAATAACCATTGACACATTTATTTCGGCATCTGCTGTAGGATATTATGGAACGATAACTACAAATATTATTTTTGATGAAAAAAGCCCAAAAGGAAATGATTTTTTAAGTGATGTTTGTGATAAATGGGAAAAGGCAGCACATAAATTTAAATCAAGTGCTATTGCCAAAAGAGTAGCAATTGTAAGAATTGGAATTATTCTAGCAAAAAATGATGGAGCGCTTAAAAAAATTGTGCAACCGATAAAATATAGAATTGGCTCAGGAATTGGAACAGGAAATCAGTATATGCCATGGATTCACATTCAAGACTTGTCTAACATGTTTCATTTCATCCTGAATAGCAATCAATTAGAAGGCACATTCAATGCCGTTTCTCCAGAATATGTTACAAATATTGAACTCACAAAACAGATTGGAAAAGTAATAAATCGTCCTATACTATTACCTAACATTCCAAAATTTGTTATCTCCAGGTTATTCGGAGAAATGGGTTCATTATTATTGAATGGAAGTCGAGTTTCTTCAGAAAAAATTAAAAATGCTGGCTTTAATTTTCAATTTGAGAGTTTAAATGATGCGTTGAATGATATTTTATAAATAAAAAGATTGGAATGATATCTACCAATAAATTTCTTCTAAAACTCTAAAACTCATTAACCTCAATAAAGTGCTTGTTTCCAGAGTAATAACCTCTACTAGCACTTAACACCTGTAATTCCTTCGAAGGCAGGAATGCCAAATTACCAACTTATAATTTTTAAATTTTTATCCACTAAAAACTCATTAGCCTTACTAAAATGCTTGTTTCCAAACCAATAACCACGATTGGCGCTTAACGGAGAAGGGTGTCCTGTTTCTAAAACATGATGTTTGTTTTTGTCAATCCTCTTTCCTTTTTTCTTTGCAAAACCTCCCCAAAGCAGGAAAACTACATCTTGCTTATTATCTGAAACATATTGAATTATAGCATCCGTAAATTGTTCCCAGCCATTCTTTTGATGGCTTCCAGCATTGTGCGCACGAACTGTCAATGTTGCATTAAGCAACAATACACCTTCTTGTGCCCAACGCTCTAAATTACCACTTTTAGGAACTTTATTTCCTAAATCTGTTTCTATTTCTTTAAATATATTTTTGAGTGATGGTGGATGTTTTACTCCATCATTTACTGAAAAGCACAAGCCGTTTGCTTGTCCCTTATCGTGATATGGATCTTGACCAATAATAACAACCTTAAGGTCATCAAACGAACAAAAATCAAAAGCTGAGAAGATTTGATTTTCTGGTGGAAAACATTTATGATCAGTATATTCTGACTTTACAAAGTTTTGCAATTCTTTGAAATATAGCTTCTCAAATTCTTCTTGAAAAATTGGTTTCCAACTTTCTGGTATATTTATGTTCATTTCAAAAATTATTTATCACTTGAATATTTGTCACTCCTGCGAAGGCAGGAATCCAAACTAATCTATTAACTCCATATTTTTGGGTGAATCCCTTTTTTATTCCTGATTTATGTTCATAAACTCTTCTTTGTAAATCATTTGTTATTCCAATATATAAAGTTCCTCGAATTTTACTTGACAGGATATATACATAATATTGATGAATCGTTTTCATTTATTTTCCTGTTTATGGATTCCTGCCTTCGCAGGAATGACAACAACTCATAATTACAAGAATTATTAAGAGTTCATTCTAAATTTTCTTTTATTTTTACATCCGATTCAAAGATACAATTTTGGCAATAACAATATCAGAAAAAACATTAAACGATTTAGAATTTGACACTATTTTACTGCGTGTAGAAACTTTCTGTGTTTCTGATTTAGGAAGAAAGGCTTCACAAAACATAAAACCATTCCTCCAAAAAGAAATTTTACTTTCCGAACTCAAAAAAGTAGATGAATACTTGACTTCGTTTGCCAATGACAATCGTATTCCAAACCATTCGTTTGATGACATTTTAAAGGAAATCAGTTTATTGGATATAGAAAATAGTTATTTATCTCCTGAAAGTTTCCTCAAGGTTTTAAACATTTCAGAAACAGTTAATGAGCAATTGAAATTTCTTAAAAAGTTCAAAGAAATTTATCCAATTTTGTTTCAGCATTCTCAAGAAGTAGAGTTTACAACGCAACATATTGATAGTATCAAAAAAATCATCACTTCTTTTGGTGAAGTAGATGATAAAGCATCACAGAATTTAAAATTGATTCGCAAAGAAATTACACATACTCGTAGTCAGATAAACGAAAGCTTTAGCAGAGCATTAAGTAAGTTTCACAGCGCAGGATATTTAGATGATATACGAGAATCCGTTGTTGAAAATCAACGTGTTTTGGCTGTCACATCAATGCACAGAAGGAAAATTAAAGGTTCGCTATTAGGAACTTCTAAAACTGGAAGCATCACTTATATTGCACCTCAAGCAACACTACAACATACCCGTGAATTAGAAAATTTAATCTTTGAAGAAAAGCAAGAAGTTATCCTAATTCTTAAAATACTGACTGATGAACTTCGCATTTTTCAGCCGTTATTAGTACAGTATCAAACGTATCTTACAGATTTAGATTTGATTGGTGCAAAAGCAAAATATGCGCATCATATAAATGCTGTTTTACCAAAAATATCTACTGATAAAAAAGTATTTTTTAAGAATGCTTTTCATCCTATTCTATTAGAAAAAAATAAAGAAAATAAACTCAAAACAATTCCACAAACATTAGAACTGAACGAACAACAACAAATCATTGTAATTTCAGGTCCAAATGCTGGAGGGAAAAGTATTACACTAAAAACTATTGGTTTGCTTCAAGTGATGCTTCAAAGCGGAATTTTAATTCCTGTGGATGAAAAAAGTAGCACAACTATTTTTGACAAAATACTTACTGACATTGGTGACAATCAATCTATTGAAAATCAACTAAGCACTTATAGTTATCGATTGAAGAATATGCGTCAGTTTTTAAAGAAATGTAACGATAAGACACTCTTTTTGATTGACGAATTTGGTACAGGTTCTGACCCTGAACTTGGTGGTGCATTGGCAGAAATATTTTTAGAAGAATTTTATGAGAAAAAAGCCTTCGGAATTATCACAACACATTATGCTAATCTTAAAGTTTTAGCGGATGAATTAGAAAATGTAGTCAATGCAAATATGCAATTTGATGAGCGTAGTTTAGAGCCGCTATTCAAACTATTTATTGGTCAGGCTGGAAGTTCGTTTACATTTGAAGTTGCTCAAAAAAACGGGATTCCTTATAGTTTAATTAATCGTGCAAAAAAGAAAGTAGAAGGTGAAAAAATACGCTTAGACAAAACAATTTCAAAACTTCAAAAAGAGCGAAATAAACTTCAAAAAACATCTGAAGGTCTTGAAAAAGAACAAGATAAAGCAAAAAAACATTCTGAAAATTTATCAGTAAAACAAGATAAAATACAGCATAAACTAGAACTTTTTCAAGAGTTATATGATACCAACCAAAGAATGTTGGTAACTGGACGAAAAATAAATGAATTGGCTAATAAGTTTTTTCAAACCAATAACAAAAAAGAACTTATTTCCGAATTCACAAAATGGGCAACGATTGAGCGAGCAAAATACTTGAAGAAAAATCCGCCAGTAAAGAAAACAAAATCAGAAAAGAAAAAAATAAAAGTTGTTGCTAAAGAGAAAAAAGCAACATTCGAAAAAATAGAAAAGGAAATCCTCGAAAAAGTTGAAAAAGTAAGAGAAGTAAAAAAAGAAATCGCCAAAAAAATTGAAAAACAAAAGGCAGACTATAATTTTAAACCTAACGATAAAGTTCGTTTAATAAATGCAACATCTACTGGAACTATTGAAAAAGTTGAAAAAAATATCGCAACTATCAATTATGGATTCCTAACTACTAAAGCCAATATAAATAAATTAGAATTGGTACAAGCAGCAAAATAACCCCTTAATCACTTCATTATTTGCTTGTTAAAGATTATTTTCATAACTTAGAGAACTTAATCTTAACTAAAACTTTATAGAAATTATGAGAAAATTCCTCTTGGCTTTACTCATCTTTCTTTTATGGGCACTTTTTGCTTTGTGGTTTCATCAAACCCAAAGCAATAAATTTTGTGATGCGTGTACAACACCTCATGATACATTATGTGAAGTAAAAAAAGATGTGAATAAAGTAGAAACAGATGCAAATGACGAAAACATAAAAACTGCTTTTTCTATTGCAAACCTTGACGGTAAGTCAATCTTTAATTTTCCCGAAGGATTTATTACAAACTCCAAAAATGGCAATATAGAAATCCCAAATAACATTGCTGGATTTAAAGATTCTATCTTTAATTATTTAAACCTACACCAAGGAAAAGAATTATTGCTAAAAGCAAAATACCTTTCTTCTGAAGTAACAGGCGATATTAATTGGGGAATGTCAAGAGCACAATTCTTGAAAAATGTTTTGATAAAATCAGGAATTAACGGAGATAGAATTGTTTCTGAAGCAGTATTATCAGAATATAATTATAGCGCAAATGGAATAAGTGATAGTGCAATTTCCTTACATTTTAGAAATATTTCTGAAGAGCACTTGGCAGAAATTGAAGGAGGAATTGCCAATAAAACTTTGTATTCAAACTTTGGAGATGCTGAATTTAAAGCAGATCGAAATCTTCAAGGATATGCTTTTGGACTTAAAAATTACCTTGTAAAATATCCTGAGAAATCTATTAGTGTTACTGGACACACAGACAATGTTGGAGAGGAGCAACCAAACTACAATCTTGGACTAAAAAGAGCCAATCAAGTAAAAGATTACCTTGCTTCACAAGGGGTTTCATTAGAAAAATTAAATTCTGGCTCTAAAGGAGAAACAGATCCTATTGCTACAAATGACACTGAACAAGGAAGAGCATTAAATAGAAGAATTCAAATAACAGTTAATTAAAAAAATAAAAAATCATGTTAAACTTATGTATATTTTCAGGACAAAATAGTTGTCATTTATTCGAACTTTTTTTATGGATGTTAGGTTCATTCTTATTAGGATGGTTCTTGAGTAGATCTTTCAATAAATCAAAAGATTGTGATCGTTGTAAAAATTGTGATCGTTGTAATGGTGTGGAAACTTCAGCTACTACTTCAATTGCAAGTTCAGGTTCTTCAACTGCAAGTAGTTTTGCTGCAGCAGTTGTAACAGCAGATGATTCTGTGAAAGATGACTTAAAAAAAGTTGAAGGAATAGGGCCAAAAATACAAGAACATCTAAATAATGATGGTATTTGGAGTTTTGCTCAACTAGCAGCAAGCTCAATTGCACGTATTCAAGGAGTGTTGGATGCTGCAGGACCAAGGTACAAAATGCATAATCCTAAGACTTGGGCAGAACAAGCAGCACTTGCTCGAGATGGAAAATGGGCTGAATTGAAAAAATGGCAAGACGAACTTGATGGAGGTTTATAGCCAATAAATAGTATTTAAAATATGAGTGTCATTTTGAAAGAAATGGCACTTTTTTTATATGATAATTAATCTTGAAATTGTTCCATTTCTCGGTCATAAAAAGCACTTGCTTCTTCTATCAATCCTGCTACTTCAATTGCTAATTGTTCTTCGTCAGTACGCTCTAGAGATTCAAACCATTCTATTTCATCATCTACTAAATTGATGATAAATCTAGGATATTCTGTATGTATAATATAGATTGCATCTTGATGATCTGAATTATCGCCCATTAAAAATTTAGGTAGTTCCATGCTTTTTTATAATTAGTTTGTTTGTTAAATAATTGAATCGCAAAGATAGTAATATTGCTGCAGATGTCAATCCTGCCAATAAACCAAGCCATATACCAAAACTTCCATATCGTTCTGATTGCCCTAAGTAATAACTCACAGGAAAACCAACTATCCAATAAGAAATAAAGGTCATAATTGTTGGAATCTTAACGTCTTGTAATCCTCGAAGCGCGCCAAGAACCACAACTTGAATTCCGTCTGAAATTTGAAAAATAGCGGCTGCAAGTAGTAATTTTGTTGCGATTGCTATTACCTCGCTATTATCTACAAAATTGACTGTGTCATTTAAATCAACATATAAAGTTGGTAAAAATTCTCGGAATACAAGGAAAACTATTGCAAAGAAAATATCGAGTAAAATCACAAGAAAAAAGATTGAAAATGCGACTCTTCGAAGTTCTTTAAAGTTTCTCAATCCTTTCTGATTTCCTACTCGTATTGTTGCAGTAACTCCTAATCCCATGGCAACCATAAAGGTCATTGATGATAAGTTTAATGCAATCTGATTTGCGGCTTGTGCATTTTTTCCCAACGTACCACTCAACCAAATGGCTGCTGTAAAAATAGCAACTTCAAATAGCATTTGCATAGCACTTGGAAAGCCCAAACTCAATATTTTTTTAATAACTACACTGTCTAAAACAAATAATTTAATATTGCTTACCAGTGCTTTTGATTTCTCTTTCCCTCTCAACAACCACCATAAATAGAACAACATTGCAAAACGTGAAACTAAAGTTCCATATGCTGCGCCAATAATTCCTAATTCAGGAAAACCAAACTTACCAAAGATTAATACATAGTTTAAAACCACATTCACAACATTGGCAATCAAGGTTGCATACATTGGATATCGCGTCATCGACAAACCGTCTGAGAATTGTTTAAAACCTTGAAATACAACTAATGGAAATAATGAAAATGCAACTAAATTTAAATATGGAATTGCCAATTCTACAACTTCTTTTGGCTGATCCATAGAATACATTAATGGTTTGGCGAGTAATACTCCCAAAAACACTAACAATCCTAAAACTGTACATAAAAATAAGCCGTTTTTAAAAACCGATTTTGCTTTTACAGCATCGTTTTCGGTGTCTGCTTCGGCAGTGAGTGAAGTAATTGCCGTAGAAAAACCAATTCCTAAAGACATACCAATAAACACAAAACTATTACCCAAAGATACTGCTGCTAAATGTGCTGGACCTAATTGACCAACCATAATATTGTCTACAAACCCAACAAATGTATGCCCTAACAAACCCAATATTACTGGTGCTGATAGTTTTAAGTTTGTTTTAAATTCTGATGTGTAATTACTTAAATTCAATGGTTAGTTCTTAGAATTGACAAATGTAATATTCTAAGTTTGTTTTATTGCAGAAAAGATTGGTTTGTTGGAAAGTTGGATTGAAATACTTTATTTTTAAATGCCAATGTTGGTGTTTTTTCACCAACAGTTTTTTAAGAACTATTGGAGTGTGTAATTATTTGTTGGTGAAAAACACCAACAAAGGCTAAGTAAAAACACAAACAAAGGTTGAATTATGAAGATGATAAAAATACAACTGCCTTTAGTTAAACTCTAATTTAGTATTTAAATGCCAGTGTTGGTGTTTTTCACCAACAGTTTTTTAATAACTATTTAGAGTGTGTAATTATTTGTTGGTAAAAACACCAACAAAGGCTAAAGAACTATTGGAGTGTGTAATTATTTGTTGGTGAAAAACAACAACAAAGGCTAAATATGAATCGTTTTAATGATTTATATGAGACGATAAGCGAAGATACTGTTTTTAAAAATAAAAAATTTAGGTAATTATTCAAAAATCACTTTCTCATCATTTTTATACCAAGAACTATAATATTCTTGATGAATCTTTTCAATACTACTACGCTTTACTTTTAAAGTCGGTGTAATCAATCCATTATCAACAGTCCAATCTTCCTTCATTACAATTACTTTTCCAACCTTTTCATGCTTTTTTAAGTTTTTATTTACTTCTAGCAGTGTACTCATTAAACTCTGTGACAAAGATTCCCTAGTTTTAACACTACCTGTTTCAGACAACGTAATCAAAGCAATAGGTTGAGGAACTCCTGAGCCTACAAGACATATTAGTTCTATATCAAGGTTTTTAGTCATTTTCAATTCAATAGAAGATGGAGAAATATATTTCCCTTTATCAGTCTTAAATTGGTCTTTTATACGACCTGTAATTGTCAAATAACCATCATGATCATACTCCCCTTTATCGCCAGTTTTAAAGAAACCTTTTTCATCAAATACTAAAGCTGTTGTTTCAGAATCTTTATAATAGCCTTTAAATAAACAACCGTTTCTAATTAAGATTTCTCCATCATGAGAAAACTTTATATCCACAGTTGGAAGTTTCTTTCCTACAGTTCCTATTTTATTATTTCCAGGTAAATTGAAATGTGAAATAATACAATCTTCAGTCATTCCATAACCTTGTAATATCTCAATACCTATTTTTTTATACCATTTCATAACATTACTTGATAAAGGAGCTGCACCTGATATTATAAATCCGGCATTCGAAAGACCTAATTTTTTCTTTAATTTACGTTTAATTACTGAACTTAAAAGAGGTATATTTAGAAGGAAGTTTAATTTATTTTGAGGAACATTTTCTAAAATTTTCTCTTGAAATTTTGTCCAAATTCTTGGTACAGCAAAGAAAATATGAGGTTGACATTTTTCTAAATCAGAAGCAAAAGTTTCTAATGATTCTGGAAATGAAAGTTCTGCACCAATAATTATTCCATGAGTTCCTATTCCTATGCGTTCGGCAACATGTGCTAATGGTAAAAACGAAAACAAATGTGCTCCTTGGGGCAGTTTCATTATAGATTTTATAATATTTGTGCTTTCCATTAAATTACCTACTGTATGCATTGCTCCCTTAGGGTTTCCTGTAGTTCCAGAAGTATAAATAATGGTATGCAAATCTTCTGATTTTATTTCAGGATAGTCAAAAATCGGTTCTTGTGTCAATACAATTTCCTCCCATGACTGACCTTCATTCTCTCCATACAATGCAATACTAATTTTATGAATATCGGGAATACCAGATTTTTGAGAAGAAAAATCATCCAATTTCCCAATTATTATCGCTTTAGACTCACTATGTTCCAAAATATGTTGAATAGAATCTGCATTTAAAGTAGGATACAGTGGTATTGAAACATGTCCTGACATCATAATTGCCAAATCAGATAGTATCCAATGAGCACAGTTTTTTGACAATAAGGCTATGTTACTGCGATTCGGTAAGTTATACTCATTAATAGCTGCAGCTATTTTTCTTGCTTCATCTCCTGCTTGAGCAAAAGTGTATCGGATTATTGTATCATTAATTGGTTGTACTAAGAATGTTTCGTTAGGTTTTTGGTCTTCCCAATACAGAAAAGCATCCAAAGGTGAATTAAAGTTTCGCATAACCACGAAGTTAAATAAAAAAAACGGAACTAAAATTCTACTATAAACAACTTCTATAAAGAGATAAAAATTTACAATCTATAATCATACAAATACTTAAGTAAAGTCCGTAAATTTGTAGTTGAAAATAAGTTATTAATTATAAAATATAAAACAATGGCATTAGTAGGTAAAAAATTTCCAAGCATTACAGTAGATGCAATCTCAGAAATGGGTGACGATCTTAGAATTAACGTATTTGAGGAAGCGGTAAACAACAAGAAAAAAGTATTATTATTTTGGTATCCAAAGGATTTTACATTTGTATGTCCAACAGAATTACATGCGTTTCAAGAGGCACTTGGTGAGTTCGAAAAACGTAACACAATCGTTATTGGAGCATCTTGTGATACTAATGAAGTTCACTTTGCATGGTTAAACACAGCAAAGGACAATGGAGGAATTGAAGGTGTTACTTATCCATTATTGGCAGATACTACTCGTAATCTATCAAACGTTTTAGGTATTCTTGATATAGATGAAGAAGTATATAACGAAGATTATGACTCAATAGAACTTGTTGGATCAAATGTAACTTTTAGAGCAACCTATTTGATTGACGAAGACGGAAGAGTGTTTCACGAAAGTGTAAACGATATGCCTCTTGGTAGAAATGTAAATGAATACTTACGTTTGATTGATGCATTTACACATGTACAAGAAAAAGGTGAAGTATGTCCTGCAAATTGGGAAGAAGGAAAAGATGCTATGAATGCAGATAGAAAAAGTACTGCTGATTATTTAGCAAAACACTAAAAGACTACACCGTATTTTAATCTTCAGTTGACATTTTGTTTGCTGAGGTCAAAGTACTTCGTCAGTTCGAGTGATTCCAAGAGGAACGAATGGAATTGTATCGAGAACAATTAAAATACTTCTCGATACAATTTAATTACGTTATCACTTCATTAAATTACTCGAAGTGACGTTATCAAAAAATAAAAGACAATTATGTTAACAGAATTAAACGAAGACAACTTAGCACAAATCATTGCAGAAAATGATACTGTTGTTGTGCAATATTCAGCAACTTGGTGTGGAAACTGTAGAATAATGAAACCTAAATTCAAGAAATTGGCAGGAGAAAATGAAAATATTGCTTTTGTACTTGTAGATGCAGAAAAATTTCCTGAATCACGTAAATTAGCAACTGTTGACAATTTACCAACTTTTGCTACGTTTAAAAACGGAGAGAAAGTCAATCAAACACAAACTAATAAGTTTGATATTTTGAAAGAATTGGTTGAAGGAATATTGTAAAAAAAGAATAGATGAAAATACCTATCATAAAACAATTGACAACTTTCATTGAAAACAATGATGAAGATTATATCAACGAAGCCTTAGAGGTATTGGAAGATTTAACAGAAGTAGCATCACTTAAAGATGAGGAACTAGATATTATCGGCGAATTAATCTCTAATATGTACGGCGCTCTTGAAGTACATAAAGAAATTAAAAAAGGGACTCCTAAAAAAGAAGCTATGAATAGTTTTATGAAACGAGTTTTAGGATCTATTGATCAATAAATTTTTGTTAACAACATCGTTTAAAAACTCTCGAAGAAATTCGGGAGTTTTTCTTTTTATTCTTATTTTTGATAATATAAAATAAAATATTATGGCTACTATAACTCTTAAAGGAAACGAAATACACACTTCTGGTAAATTACCATTGATTGGTACTAAAGCAACAGACTTTACACTTGTTGCAGGAGATTTATCAAAAAAATCATTGAATGATTATAAAGGTTCAAAATTGATTCTCAACATCTTCCCAAGTATAGACACAGGAACGTGTGCAACATCAGTAAGAACATTTAATAAAACTGCATCTGATTTAGAAAACACAAAAGTCTTGTGTATTTCTCGTGATTTACCATTTGCTCAAGGACGTTTTTGTGGAGCAGAAGGAATTGAAAATGTAGTAATGCTTTCAGATTTTATCTCAGGAGATTTTGGAAATGATTATGGATTAAATATTATCGATGGCCCTTTAGAAGGTTTAAACTCTCGTTCTATTGTTGTAATTGATGAAAATGGAATTATCATTCACACAGAGCAAGTTTCTGAAACTGTTGACGAGCCAAATTATGAAGCAGCATTAAATGTATTAAAATAAATGAATGAAATCAAAAGATAATTTTCTAATTGGAAGGTTAAAAAGTGTGAAATATGCTGCTAAAGGTGCTCAGATACTTTTAACAACAGAACATAGTATCATTGCACAATCAATTATTGGAGTTTTAATGACAATATTTGGTTTTGTTATGCAACTTACTGCTACAGAATGGATGTTTCAAACAATAGCAATAGGTCTTGTTCTTGTCGCTGAAGCAGCAAATACTTCAGTTGAATATTTATGCGATTTTATACATCCTGAACATCATAAAAAGATGGGCTTTATCAAAGATATTGCAGCAGGAATTCCATTTATTGCAGCAATATTTGCAATAATTATTGGTTTGATTATATACGTTCCAAAATTTATCTGATAAAACTATAAACTCACTTTATTTTCTATATTTTTGTGAGAATACAATAACTAAATGGCAAAGAAGAAAAAAACAACTGTAAAAAAGGCAAAAACTCCACGTTTTCAAGGTTTGAAATCGTTTTTTAAGAATCGACAAGCACAAACTGTATTTGGATTTTTCTTAGTTCTATTTTCTGTTTTCCTTTTTGCAGCATTTATTTCATTTCTATTTAGTTGGAAAGCAGATCAAAGCGAGTTGATGGAGTTTACTAATAGAAGTTCATCTGTAAAGAATCTACTCGGAAAAATTGGGCATACTTTTAGTAATTTCTTTATTTACAAAGGTTTTGGAGTTGCTGCATTTATTATTCCTATACTCTTATTTTTAAGTGGAATGTATATTCTTTTTCAAGTGAGCTTAAAAAAGATTAGAAAATCTTGGTTTTGGGGACTTCTCGGAATGTTATGGTTTGCTATTCTCTTCGGTTTTTTTGCCATAAACGATTCTCTTTTATCAGGGATTGTAGGATTTGAATTAAATGATTATTTACAGCAATTTCTTGGGAGAACTGGTATTGCTTTGCTGTTACTCTTCTCACTTCTCGCCTATTTAGCCATTAGGTTTAAGTTAAATGCAAACCATATTTCATCTCTATTTAAAAAGAAAGAAAAACTTATTACTGATGATTCTACAGGTGATATTATCGAAGAAACGAGTACTCAAGAAAATACTAATATAGAATTAGATGCTGTAAGCGAGACAAAATCAGAATTTGAAATGTCGGTTGAAGATTTGAAGCCAACCATCAGTAATTACTTGGGTAAAAAAGATGAAAAAGTTAAAGAAAAAGAAGATTTAACTTTAGACATCGAACTTAAAAAACCTGAAGAAACTGAAGTTAAAATTGATGTAGAAAAAATTGTTGAAGAAGATCATGAAACAAAAAATTTATCAGACAAACTCGTTAAAGATTTTGGTGAATTTGATCCAACATTAGATTTAGGAAATTATAAATTTCCAACACTTAACTTATTGAGAGAATTCAATGAAAGTATTTCTATAAATCAAGAAGAACTTGAGGCCAATAAAAATAAAATTGTTGAAACACTAAACAATTATAAAATTGGTATTGCAAAAATTAAAGCAACCGTAGGACCAACAGTAACCTTATATGAAATTGTACCAGAAGCAGGTGTACGAATTTCGAAAATTAAAAATCTTGAGGATGATATTGCTTTATCATTAGCAGCACTTGGAATTAGAATTATTGCACCAATTCCAGGAAGAGGAACTATTGGTATTGAAGTTCCTAATAAAAATGCTACGATGGTTTCTATGAAATCAATGATATCATCAAGTAAATTTCAAAAATCAGAAATGGAATTGCCAATTGCTTTTGGTAAAACTATTTCTAACGAAAGTTTTGTTGTTGATTTAGCAAAAATGCCTCACTTATTGATGGCTGGAGCAACAGGACAAGGGAAATCTGTTGGGTTAAATGTTGTTTTGACATCACTTTTATACAAAAAACATCCAGCTGAAGTAAAGTTTGTTTTAGTTGATCCTAAAAAAGTAGAATTGACATTGTTCAACAAAATTGAACGTCATTATTTAGCGAAACTTCCAGATTCTGAAGAGGCAATAATTACTGATACTACCAAAGTTGTAAATACATTGAACTCATTATGTATTGAAATGGACGCTCGTTATGACTTGCTTAAGGATGCAATGGTTAGAAACATCAAAGAGTACAATACCAAGTTTAAAGCGCGGAAATTGAACCCTGAAAACGGACATAAATTCTTACCTTATATCGTTTTGGTTATTGATGAGTTTGCGGATTTAATTATGACCGCTGGAAAAGAAGTTGAAACTCCTATTGCACGTTTGGCACAATTAGCTCGTGCTATCGGAATACATTTAATTGTAGCAACACAAAGACCATCTGTTAATGTAATTACAGGTATTATTAAAGCAAATTTCCCTGCAAGAGTTGCATTTAGAGTGACTTCAAAAATAGATTCGAGAACAATTCTTGATAGCGGAGGCGCAGATCAACTTATTGGAAAAGGAGATATGCTATTTACCAACGGAAATGAAATGGTGCGTATTCAATGTGCATTTGTTGATACTCCAGAAATTGAAAAAATTACTGATTTTATTGGTTCTCAAAGAGCATATCCTGAGGCTTATTTATTACCAGAATATTCTGGTGAAGAAAGTGGCACAAGTCTTGATATAGATATAAACGATAGAGATTCTTTGTTTAAAGATGCTGCTTTGGTTATTGTGAATGCACAACAAGGTTCAGCATCGTTATTACAACGAAAATTAAAATTAGGATACAACAGAGCTGGAAGAATTATTGATCAATTAGAAGCAGCAGGAATTGTTGGACATTTTGAAGGTAGTAAAGCAAGGCAAGTTTATGTTCCAGATGAAATGGCTTTAAATCAATTATTAGAAAACGAAAAAAAATAATATATAAAATAAAATAGTCATGAATAAAAAAGTAATCCTTTTAGTATTCTTAATAATAACATCCTTTGGATTTAGTCAAAATGCAAAGACACTATTAGATGATGTTACAAAAAAAGTACAATCATACGATAATATTTATATCGAATTCGAACATACATTTGATAATACTGTTGCAAATATTCACGATAAAACTCGTGGTAATGCTACACTCAAAGGTGAAATGTATCATTTTGATTTTATGGGTCTCGAACAATTATTTGATGGGAAAAAAATATACATGATTACTCCTGAATTTGAAGATGTAGTCATAAAAAAAGTAGGTAATTCTGACGATGCTACAACACTAACTCCTTCAAAATTTTTGACTTTTTACGAAAAAGGATTTACCTATAAAATGGATATTTTACAAAATATAAAAGGAAGAAAAATTCAATATGTAAAATTAGTTCCAATTGATAGTGATTCTGATTTAAAACACATATTACTTGGAATAGATAATGTTACTAAACACATATATAAAGTTATTGAAACTGGTAAAGATGATACTATAACAACAGTAACGATATCAAAATTCGCCACAAACCAATCTATTTCAAATAAGTTATTTACCTTTGACAGATCTAAATTTGAAGATAAAGGATATGACATTACTGAACCTAAATAAAGTTTTTTGAAAAAACTCGATATTTATATCATAAAGAGTTTTTTAAAGCCCTTTTTCGCCACTTTTTTCATCATTCTATTTGTGCTTGTAATGCAAGCAGTTTGGGTAGGTTTTGATGAAATTTCTGGTAAAGGTGTTTCCATGAGTTTTATCCTAAAATTCATTGGTTATTTGGCACTTACTGTTGTTCCTATGGCTATGCCTATAGGAATTTTACTTTCTTCAATTATGGCTCTAGGAGATTTTGCTGAAAACTATGAGTTTGCAGCAATTAAGTCTGCTGGAATATCATTAAAAAGATTTATTCTTCCGATAGCACTTCTTACAGTTTTTTTAAGTAGTATCAATTTCTTGTTTCTAAATTATGTTTTTCCTCATGCAACGTTAAAGCAAAAAAACATGTTTAACAATGTTAAAAAGAAACAACCTGCATTGGCTTTGATTCCTGGAACTTTTAATACTGCAATTCCTGGTTATATTATAAAATTTGATGAGAAATATGGAGAAGAAAATAACTTTTTAAAAAATGTTCAAATATCTGATTTAAGTGCTCGCCATGGAAAAGTAAAGATTATCACTGCTAAAGAAGCTGAAATAACTACAGAGGAAGGAAGTAAGTATATGGCATTTATTCTTAAAGATGGTCACTTTTTTGAAGAGTATAGTTACAGAGGAAAGAAAAAGGATGAGCGGAGAAAAATGCCTGCTTCAAAAGCAACTTTTGAAACTTACACTATAAATGTTGATGTATCATCTTTTAGTGATGTAGGTCTTGAAGATGAAAAAAACAAGACTGATCGTCAAATGTTGAGCTTATCACAAATAAAAACACGATCTGATACTCTTAAAATAGATTATGATATAAGTCAAAAAAATAGAGCCTTACGGTTTTATGTTGCTTCTGGAGCAAAAAATTTGCATTCATATCCTGATTCAATTATAAAACAAGATCTTGTAAGCCCAATTTTAGATAATTTTAAATTAAAAGAAAAAATAACCGTTTTAGATAATGCACTACTAATAATAGAGAGGCAAATCAAAAATGTGAAGACTTCAACTCCACGTTTTAAAAATCAACGAAAATATTTAAACCAATACGATCACGAGTTTCACAAACGTATTGCGTTTTCATTTGCTTGTTTAGTATTGTTTTTTATTGGTGCACCTTTAGGGTCTATCATTAGAAAAGGTGGTTTTGGCTTGCCAATGGTTATGGCAATTGTTATTTTTGTTATTTATTTTTTCATTTCAGAATTAGGCAAGAATTTAGCTGAAGAAAGCGCTCTAACAGCGATTGTTGGAGGATGGATATCAACAGCTATTTTATTACCATTCGGAATATTACTCACAAGAAGAGCCGCAAAAGATATGGGATTGTTTAATATTGATACGTTCTTTGATTCAATTAAAAAATTATTTAACAGTTCTAAACAAAAAAAATCAACTTAAATGGAAGTTATTTCTAAAAATATACAACTAAATACAATTGAAGAAGCAATTGAAGATATCAAAAACGGTAAAGTAGTTATTGTAGTTGATGATGAAAATCGTGAAAATGAAGGAGATTTTATTGCAGCAGCAGAAAAAGTAACTCCAGAAATGATTAACTTTATGGCTACTCATGGTAGAGGGCTAATTTGTGCTCCTATAACAGAAGATAGACGTAACGAGTTGGAACTTGAAATGATGGTGCAAAACAATACAGTAATGCATCATACACAATTTACAGTTTCAGTAGATTTAATTGGTCACGGTTGCACTACTGGAATATCTGTGCATGATAGAGCAAAAACGATACTAGCATTAGTTAATGATGATACAAAAGGATATGATTTAGGGAAACCTGGACATATCTTTCCTTTAAGAGCAAAAAATGGAGGTGTTTTACGAAGAACTGGTCATACAGAAGCAGCAGTAGATTTAGCTCGTTTAGCGGGTTTTAAACCTGCAGGAATATTGGTTGAAATTCTAAATGAAAATGGGACTATGGCAAGGTTGCCTCAACTAATTAAAGTTGCAAAACAATTCGATTTAAAACTAATATCTATTGAAGATTTAGTTGCTTATAGAATGAAACATGATTCTTTGATAGAAAAAATTGAAGATTTTGATATAGATACTCGTTTTGGTAATTTTAGGTTGAGAGCCTATAAGCAAACAAACAATGATCAAATTCATATTGCGCTTACAACTGGTTCATGGAAACCAAGTGATAAAGTATTAGTAAAAGTAAACTCTACACTTATCAATAATACTTTAGGAATTTTGATGCAAAAATCTGATGAACGCTTTGATCGTATTTTTGATTTGATAAATAAAGAAGGTACAGGTGCAATTGTATTTGTTAATCAAGAAAATAAATCGCAAAATATTTTAAATAATCTTTCACGATTGAAAGGGAAAGGTTCTAAATCTAAGGCTGAAATAGATAAGAAAGATTATGGTATTGGAGCACAGATTCTACATGATTTAGGCATTTCAAAACTACGTGTAGTTACCAATGCTGAAAACATTATTAAACGTGTTGGAATGACTGGTTACGGACTTGAAATTGTAGAGTATATTAACTATTAATTATAAAAAATGTTTAAAAATATTTCTTTGTTTTTTCTGCTATTTTTAACTCTAAGTTCTTGCACAAAAGATAAAACGAAAGTTTTAAAAAGTGATACCTATTTTTTAAGTGTTTCTACAGAAAACGGAAGTAATAATACCGTATATCTACAGAAACTAGCAAATTCAACAGTAATTGATTCAACTCAAATAGAGAATGGAATAGCACTTTTTAAAGGAAGTGTAGATACTCCACAACGCTATTTAATTACTATTGAAGGCTACTTTGGTGGAAAAATGATTGTTTTAGAAAACGATAGTATAACTATAGAAATCAGAAACAAAGATTTAATTAATTCAAAAATTGTTGGTTCGAAATTAAATAATGAATTGTTTAATGTACAAAAACAATCAGAAAAAATATATAATAAGATAGATCCTTTATTTCCTGATATGCAACGAGCACGTTTAGAAAATGATGCTAAAAAACTTCAAGAAATCTCAATGAAAATGACAATCATTGAACAGGAGAATATTAATTTTAACTTCAACTATTCAAAAGAAAATCCTAATTCTTTTATTTCCGCAATGATTTTGAATGACTTGTCTAGAAGAGACTCAATAGATCTAAAAAAGTTAACAGACACTTATAATGCACTTAGCGACAATGTTAAGAAAAGTGTTGACGCTCAAAGAGTTGCGTCGTTTATAACAGAGTTACATTAAAAAACTAACATCAGAATTTGTAGGAAGTTCTTTTGCTTTTTCATCTTTCAAAAATAATCTTGCAGATAATTCTCCCCTAAGAAATACTTGCTTACCTTCTACTCTTAGCCAACTTCCTTCACGTAATCCTAAAACTGGGATATCGTTAAATTTATGAAACTCTTTGATACGTGTTTCACGCGTTTCTCCCATATGTTTAGAGTTTGGATCAGGATCTAAATAATGTGGATTGATATTAAAATTTATTAAATTTAAAGTATCAAAACTAGGCGGATAAATGATTGGCATATCATTTGTTGTTTTCATAGAAACTCCAGTAATATTACTTCCCGCACTTGTGCCGAAATATGGAGTACCATTTTCTACAACCCTTTTTATCAATTCAATTAAGTCATTCTCATATAGTTTATTGACCAATTCAAAGGTGTTTCCTCCTCCCGTAAAAATTCCTTGTGCATTTTTGACTGCTTCAATTGGATTGTCAAACTCATGAATTCCTTTTAGATTAATATCTATATTAGCAAAACCTTTTTTTGCAATAGCAGTATACTCATCATAAGTTATTCCTCCAGGACGTGCATAAGGAATGAAAAGCACTTCAGAAACACCTCTAAAGAATATTGATAATTCCGGTAAAATGTATTCTAAATATCCCTTTCCGTGTACTGTTGAAGTACTTGCAATAAATAAGTTTTTCATGTGTTCATTTCTATTATTTTTAACTGTCACATGTGTTCGCTAGTAATCATTTTCCTTGCGTGATAATGATTTTGACATGCTCGATTCATCAAAAAATAAGTTTTATCAAATGTAATCTAAAAATACGCTTTTAACAAAATTTTATAAATGCTTTAATATAATTTTAGCAATCCAAACTCTTTATTTGTAGAAATGAAACAACTATTAACTCTAATTTTAACCATTCTTTTCTTTCACTTCGGATTTTCACAAGATCAACGAACCACAATTAATGGAAAAATTACATTTATTGATACACCTATTAGCAACGTCCATATACATAATATAACTACAAACTATGGCGAAACAAGTAATGATATAGGTGAATTTAAAATATTGGTTAAGAAAAATGACACCTTAAAAATATCGCATTTAGAATATCAAACTAAAATAACAATAATTACTAATATGCATATAAAGCAAGGTATTATAATTGTTGAACTTAAATCAATGACAAATTATCTAAATACGGTAACTATTAAAAATCATAGTTTAACAGGAAGTTTATTTACTGATGCAATCAGTAATACAAACGATACAATTACCAAGAAACATGATTTGATTGCTGAAATTATTGCAATTTCAAAAGAGGTGCCAAGTGAGTATATAGTAGAAACAAACTTTGAAAAACCTGTCATGAACGATGTGAACCCAATACAAATGAGTGGAGGAGGTTCTGTTGAATTCCAATCAAAGACAACGAAAATATATTAAGACGTGAATTAAGGGCTAAAAAGAGCTTTCCAAATAAATTAATTTATGAATTTGGACAAGAATTCTTTACAAATGAATTAAAAATACCAAAAAATAAGATTTATCATTTTATTACTTATTGTGAGTATAGAAATATAAATAAATTATATAAACAAAATAAAATTATGAAACTTATCGATATTCTTACCGAAGAGAGTATTGATTATCTAAGAATAAAGAACTAAAAAAAGCCACTGAAAATTCAGTGGCTTTTTAAATTTTATATAATTTTTATCTATTGAGATAAAGTATATGTACTTCCAGCTTTAACTATATTTACTAACACTACTTCTGCTGATACTCCTCCAGAAGAAATTCCTGTTAAATCTGTTTCAAAAACTTCTAATGTTCCATCAGGATGCATTGCAAACAAGATTCCAGAAATTGTTCCTCCAATTGTTGACCATGCATCAGCTTTAACTTGATACATTCCATCTGCATCTCCATCTGCTAAAGCAGTATCTTCATAATTAGAAACTGAACCAGAATAATCAATACCAATATCTCCAGGCATCATTCTAAGTCTTAAATCTAAATCATTTCCTGCATCATCATTTGGACTCCAATCAAATAAGAAGTTTACTTGACCAGCAGTTACAGGTGGCAATTGACCATAAACAGTTGTAATGACGTCTAATGATCCTCCCTCTCCTTTTAAAAGAACTAAATCATTTGGTCTATTAAGAACCTCCAAATCAAAGACTGTATCACTCAAATCAATTTGAGATACAGAAACTAATCCATTAAAAGGAATTGATCCAGTAGGAGATATATCAAAACCAACCATCGTTGGTCCAACAACTACTTCATCAGTTCCTGGCACTAAAATACCATTACTATCTAATACAGGACTAATTGTATATTCATTTCCATCAAATGTAATAACTACATCTGAACCGAAATAAGTAGTAGAAAATTCAGTTAATCTAAACCCAAAATCAATTTCTGCAGTGTTAGGTCCTATTTGCCCAATAATGTCAGTAGCAGAAATAGTAGCAAAAGGTTCTACAATTACTTGTATATTACTTGTTTGTATCGCTACAGCTGTGTCATCATCTCTTTCACATGATGCGAAAAATAATGTAACTGCCAGTATAGCTATATATTTATTTATTTTCATTTTTTATTATTTAAAAGTTAAACATTCTTAAAAGTCTTCAAACTTATGGTAAAGAAAATGCAGTTGCTTCAGATGCACCAAAAGATGCTCCTGCAGCAAGAGTAGTTCCTCCAGCAACTTCGATTAATTCATAATTACCGATACCCCAACTACAACATAATCCATCTCCAAAAGCATCATATATTGTAAAAGTGTAATCACCTTCTACAAGTGAGATAGTTTCATTTAAAACAGTAGATCCTCCAGGATATGTACCTCCTGATGTAGCAACAACTGAACTTGATGAATCCGTTATCTCCCAACTTGTTTCTGTTGGAAAATTATCAAAATTAATAGTTAATTCAATATCATAAAAAATCACTGGTTTTGTATATGAAATTGTAATTTCTTCAGATGTTGATACTAGTCTAAGAACAAGTTCTCTTTCATTATTAGGAGTTATTGGATCATAATTAAATTTTATCGTAGTAGAACCTGTAAGTTGACCTGCAGGAATATCTACATTACCGCTAAAATTATAATCTAGTCCACTTCCTGTTGAAGCACTACCTATTTCAATTGGTACAGAACGGTCAGCAGTATATGCTTCTGAAGCTGCAACAATAACCTCAAATGTAACATTGTCAGAATCAACAATCACTGACGCTGATGTTGATACAAAAGAATCAACTGGCGAAACCGCTTTATATTCTTCAGTATTTACATCACAAGAATTAACTATAAAGCCAAGTGCTATAAATAAAGTTATTAAATATATTTTATTATTTTTCATAATTTGTTATTTAAATTTTTAGATTTTGTTTATTAAAATACTGATACAGTTGGAACTTGAGTAGTAGTATAAACATCGCCTACTTTATCCATTTTTATCATATAGTAAAATGCCTGTGGAGTATCTCCTGCTACAGAATCTTCAAAAATTTCAACAGTTCCATTTGGATGTACTAAAATCATTTTAACATCTACTGATGCATCTGCTGCAGACCATACTCTTGGCAAAATATTATATGTTGCATCTGGAAAAGTATTAGCAAAAGAAACATCTTCACTAGGTGTAACAGATTGACTTGTTACAAAACCAGTTGTAGGTGGCTCATCAGTTATCCATAAATCCAAATCATTTTGATCCATATTACTCCAAGTCATTACTACCGATAAAGCATTTGGGTTAATTGCTGGTACACCAATAAATGTAACAGAAGTATTTGTAGTACCAACTGAAACAATATCGTTAGTCAAAGCAGACGCTTCTGTAAGGACAATAGTATTAGTTTCTCCAACAACATTAGGTATTGTTATAGAAACAGATTGAGCACCTATAGCCAAATTAACTGAATTTTCAACACCATTTAAAGTGTAAGAGAAAAGTGTAGGATTACTTATTGTTCTTGATAAAACAAAACCAACATTAATATCAGTACCTGCAAAAGCATATATTTCTCCTGTTTTATCTAATGAAGCAGTTACATTGTTTCCAACAGGTATTATTGCATCATCATCATCAATAGCACATGATGAAATTATCATTGAAAATGCTATTAAAAATAATGGTATAAATTTTATGTTTTTCATAATTTATATTTTATTATATTTTATTTTAAATTGATACTTAATCTTGCAAAAAGGAATCTACCGTTAGTCCCAAACTGTTGAGCTCTACGTGAGTAAACAAATCTTCCACTACTGTTATTTCCTGAGAAATTCTCATCTGGATAAACATCCATTAAGTTATTTGCTCCTACAGTAAATGTTACATCATCATTATAGTCATACGCAACAGACAAATCTGTTACAGTTCTTGGTGCAAATACCTGACCTGTTGTACTTGTAACATCTCCAAAATAAACGTTTCTAAAGAAAATATTCCATTTATCAAAAGAAATTGTATTTGATAAATTAATCTTAGTATTTACTGTAGCGTCTTCTAAATAAGTTCTTGAATTATTACTAAAATAACTATTTAACTGTCCTCCATTTACTAAAATTTGAGAAGCATGAATATCATCAACTTGTCTTGTTTGTGCAAATGTTCCAGATAAATCAGTTTTAATTCTTACATCATTTACAGTTGCTTTATGAGTAATTACAATATCTAATCCTTTAGACTCAGTATCAATTGCATTAGCAAATAATGCTGCTTTACCAGCTCCAGCTCTTTCAAAAGCTTCAACTAATTCAGGAGAACTTGCTGAGAACGTATCTGTTAAAGTAACTCTATCTTCTATTGCAATGAAGTAACCATCAATTGCTATTTTAATATTAGATTCTGGCAATGTTGCTGTAAATCCAATACTTGCACTTGCAGACTCTTCTTGCTTAAGTTTAGGAATACCTAATTCTTGTGCTACTCGACTATCATTAGAAAATGTTCCAACTTCTTGAGGAATACCATTGTCATCAAATTGAGTTGCTGTAGCGTTATAATATAATTGGTGTAACGATGGTGCTCTAAACCCTGTACTTACTGCACTACGTAAATTAAAGTTTTCACTAACTTTAAAACGAGATGCAACTTTAAAATTTAATGTCCCACCAAAATCACTATAATTTTCATATCTCAATGCTCCAGTCATCATAAATTTAGAAGAAAACTCAGCATCTAAATCTAAATATCCTGCCATACTGTTTCTGAATTCAGAAAGTGCATTTTCTGGTCTAAAACCTGGAAAAACTTGTGCTCCTCCTGGATAAGATCTTCCAAAAAAGTCTGGTGCATGATTATAATTTGTATAAGATGATTCTTCACCTTCTAAAATTTGGTAGTTTTCTACTCTAAATTCTGCTCCAAATGCAACATTTAAACCTTCCCACTTATCTTCAAAGAATTTAGAAAAATCTAAATTTGTTGTGTTTTGTGAGAATGCAAATCCACCAGCGCTAAAACTTGTAGCTGATGCTGTACCTTGTGATGCATTGAATGAATTAGATACTGTAAAGTCAAAACTGTTTTGACCAAAAGTATTACTAAAATCTACATCCCAATCTCCTGCTTTACCTTTAATTCCAACTGCAAAAGACTTATCTTTAATGTCTGAATTAATATTTGGTAAGAAACCATTTGGATTTACGTTAGAGTAAGATCTTGTTTGATGTGGTAATCTATAAAAACCAGCAGCATTACCTTTTCTGTAACTAATACCTCCAAACGCATATAATTCTGATCCATTATCACCAATTGGTAAAGATAGATTAGCCATAAACTTTCCAGCTCTTAATTTTGACTGACCAACTCTCATGTTATAGTCATCACGAGTTTGACCTCTTGCAGAAAGTTCAGCTTCTGTAAAATCAATTGGTCCTCCACTATTTGATAATAATGCTACAATCTCATCTTGTGAAGTTGCACTAGCTATAGCACTTTGAAGTTGTGGTGTAAAATGATTAACTCCTTGTGCAAAAAATTGAGTTTCAGCAAAAGATAAATCATCTACATTTGCTCCACTTGCTGCAGCGACTCTTTGTATAGCATTATACCCATGAAATATCATCCCAGTAAAACTTCCCATTCTATTGGTTGGTTCTCTTGTTTCTAAATCTCCAGTAAAGTTAATATACCCTCCATTTTCTCCTAAATCAATACCGTAATTAACACTTGTATTAATTGTTTCTCCATCTACTCCACCTTTAAGGCTATTAGCATTTGAAGAGAAATTTGCTCCTGCAGTAACATTTACAGTAAGTTCGTTTGTATTCTTTTTTAATACAATATTAATAACACCTGCAATAGCATCAGAACCATATTGTGCCGAAGCACCATCTCTAAGTACCTCTACACGAGCAATTGATGCAGCTGGAATTGAGTTTAAATCAGTTCCTACTGAACCTCTACCTACTGTACCATTAACATTCACCAATGATGTTGTATGTCTTCTTTTCCCATTAATCAACACTAATACTTGGTCAGGACCAAGACCTCTTAATGAAGCTGGATCAATATGATCTGTTCCATCAGAAATTGTTTGTGTGTTTGATGCAAATGAAGGTGCAACATAATTTAATATTTGATTTAAGTTTACTTGTGGCCCTGTAGATATCAATTCTGAAATATCAATAACATCAACTGGCACTGGTGTGTCAACTGCTGTTCTGTTTGCATTTCTTGAACCTACAACAACGATTTCATCTAAAGCAACTCCTGATGTTAAAACAACATTAACTGTTGAAGATCCATCCATAGTAACTTCTTTAGAGTTAAATCCCACATAAGAATAGACTAAAACATCGCCTTGTGAAACACTCAATGAGTATTTACCATCAAAGTCGGAAGATGTTCCGCTTGCATCTCCTTTTACACTAACAGAAACTGCTGGTAAAGGGTCATTGCTATCATCTGTAACAACTCCACTAACCTCATAAGATTGGGCTAATGTTGTAAGTGATACAAAAAATAACATAGTTAAAAAGTAAATTTTTAATTTCATAATTATTTAATTGTTTAATTGTTTAAATTAGTATCTCGCAAAAATATGCTTTTTTTAACAAAAAATTAAGTTTTTTACCAAAAAAAACGCAAACACTCCTATAATATTATTAAAGCGTTTAATTGGCTGAAAAATAGCGTATTATGTTGATAAATTTATTTTGTTTTTCTAAACATGAAATATAATCCTACTAAAATCATAGGAATACTAAGTAGTTGGCCTGTGTTTAAGTTTACCATAAATATAGTCTCTAAGCCTCCTTGCCATTCTTTAAAAAACTCTATTACAAATCGTACAGACCATAATAAAACCATAAACAACCCAAACAAATACCCTGGCTTTTCTTTCTTTTCTGTTTTCCAATAAACAAACCACAAAATCAAAAATACACACACATAACTAAGTGATTCAAAAATTTGAGTTGGATACCTTAATGGAACTTCTGCTAAATAATGTTTATATTTTACGCTATTGCCTATTAAATCATACGCCTTTTCATAATCATTGGTATTTGTAATAGTCATTGCGTCTCTTTTTGAAAAATGATCTCTAATAAATCTAAAACCGAAATTAGATCCCGTTTCCTTACCTACAATCTCAGAATTCATCAAATTTCCCAAACGAACAAATGCCGCACCTGAAGCAACCGGAATTACAATTCTATCAAGTATCCACAATAAACTTTTATATTTATATTTTATACGATACAATAGCATTGCAACAATAATACCTACAGCTGCTCCATGGCTCGCTAAACCTGTAAAACCTGTAAAAGTATAACCCTCAATAAAACCAAACAATGTTCCATTTGCATCTTTTGCAATTGGCAAAAATATTTCTAATGGCTTATGTTTAAAACTATCCCAACTATAAAAGAAAACTTCACCTAATCTAGCTCCAATCAAAGTAGCAAGAACAACATACATAAACAAAGAATCTATATAATCTTCTGAAACACTTTCGTTCTTATAGATTCTCTTCATTATTCTAATTCCCAATAAAAATGCAACTACAAACATAAGTCCATAATATCTTATTGGTAGTGAACCAATTCTAAATATTTCTGGTGAAGGATTCCAATCTATTCCAAGTTGTAACATAGTATCGTTTTATTTTTTGGTAAATATATTATTTTATTTTAATGTTTTCTTATTAAGAATAACCTCTCGACTCCGCTCGAGGGGACATTGTTTTTATTCTGATGATTTCTTTTTCTTTTCTGGCACTGGATCGTAACCGCTTTTTCCCCAAGGATGGCAACTAAAAATACGCTTTATAGCCAAAAATCCACCTGAAAAAAGACCGTGTTTTTGCAAAGCTTCAACTGCATAACTTGAACATGTTGGTGTAAACCTACATGCTGAAGGTGTGTATGGAGATATTGCTGCTTGATAAAAGCGAACAATCCAAATAAACGGAATTGCAATAATTTTTGTGATTTTTTGAATCATTAACTAACTGAAAATGTTGTGCCTCCCTTACCATCTTTTAACTGAATTCCTAACGCAAATAATTCATCACGGATCTTGTCTGATAACGCCCAATCTTTATTGTCTCTTGCATCTTTTCGCATCTTGATAAGCATTTCTACAACTCCAGAAAGTTTCGTTTCTCCTTGACTTGTTTCTTTAGAATTTTCTAACCCTAAAACATCAAAAACAAAAGTATCCATTGTAGTTTTTAATTCTTTTAAATCATCGCTAGAAACAGTTTCTTTCCCTTCCTTTATTAGATTGATATATTTTGTACCCTCAAACAAATTGGCAATTAAAATAGGCGTATTAAAATCATCATTCATTGCGTTGTAACATTTTTGCTTCCAACTTTTCACATCAATTGTTGATACTTCTGAACTACTCAAACTATTTAACTCTTTTACGGCTTCCATCAATTTTGAAAATCCTTTTTCTGCGGCTAAAAGTGCATCATTTGACAAATCCAAGACACTTGAATAATGTGCTTGCATCATAAAAAACCGTGTGACACTTGGCGAGAATGCTTTTGACAAAACTTCATTATTACCTTCGTAGATTTCGCTTGGTAAAATGGAATTTCCTGTCGATTTTGACATTTTCTTGCCATTCAAATTCAACATATTGGTATGCATCCAATAATTTACTGGTGCTTTATGATTACAGGCTTGTGCTTGTGCTATTTCACATTCGTGGTGAGGAAATTTTAAGTCCATTCCACCTCCGTGAATATCAAACTGCTCACCTAAATATTTCGTACTCATTACTGTACACTCTAAGTGCCATCCAGGAAAACCTTCTGACCAAGGTGAATTCCAGCGTTGTATATGTTCTGCTTCTGCACGTTTCCAAAGTGCAAAATCTTGCGGATTCTTTTTATCTGACTGTCCGTCTAAAGTTCGTGTGTTCTCAATTGCATCCTCAATTACACGTTTTGACAAAATT
>NVWM01000032.1 GCA_002733665.1 Lutibacter sp. | reverse complement strand
AGTAACAGATACTTCGGATGATCCAACAGATGGAGCAGACAATGATCCAAACAATGATGGTGATCCAGATGATCCAACGGTAACGAACTTGAACAATCCGATGATTTCATTAGAGAAAATAGGAACGATAGGTGCAGCAGATGACGTAAACGGAAATGGAATATTTGGAGATACAGGTGATACTATTACTTACAGTTTTACAGTGACTAACATTGGTAATGTTGACTTAACAGGAATAACTGTTAGTGATCCATTAATTACTGTAGTTGGTGGTCCAATTGACTTAGCAGTAGGAATGAGTGACACTATGACCTTTACAGGAACATATACTATTACTGATGCAGATATCCTTGCAGGAGGAGTTACAAATGTAGCGACTGCTTCAGGAACAGGAACAGATATGAATGGTGATCCAATAGTAGTAACAGATACATCAGATGATCCAAATAATACAGCTGATGTTGATCCAAACAATGATGGTGAGCCAGATGATCCAACGGTAACACAGTTAGCTCCAATAAGTGACCTTGAATTGACAAAAGTTGTTACTGATGGTAACTATAGTCCAATTATGGGTAATCAAATAACATTTGATATTATTGTTACCAATGTCGGACCAAGTCCAGCAACAGGAGTTGATGTGTTAGATTTATTACCAACAGGATATGCATATGTTAGTCATACTGCCTCTTCAGGATTCTATATGCCAGTAACAGGATTATGGGACAATTTAGATGATATGCCAGCAGGAACATCACAAACATTGACAGTAACAGCTGAAGTATTAGATTCAGGTGATTATAATAACATTGCAGAAGTAATGTTTGCAAATGAAGAAGATCCAGATTCACCACATGGAAATGGAGATCTTACTGAAGATGATATGGATGATGCTGTTGTAACACCAGTTGAGCCAATGGCTGATTTAAGTTTAGTGAAAACAATTGCAGATGGTAATGATACACCAGTTGTTGGTGATCAAATTACCTTTAACATTGTAATTACTAATGATGGTACAGAAGAAGCAACAGGCGTAACAGTGTTAGAAGTGATAGAAGACGGTTATACATATGTAAACCATAGTGTTTCTTCAGGTGAGTATGACGAAACTACTGGTATGTGGATTAATTTAGACAATATCCCTTCAGGAGCTCAAGAAACATTGACAGTAACTGTTATTGTAAATGCATCAGGAGATTATACCAATACAGCAGAAATTATGACTTCTGATCAAGAAGATCCAGATTCAACACCAGGAAATGGAGTTGCAACAGAAGATGATATTGATACGATAGATACTATTATACCTATTCCTCTTGTTGATATTTCGGTTACTAAAGTTATTGATAACTTAATGCCAATATCTGGAGAAGAAGTTGTATTTACAATCACAGTAACGAATGATGGTCCAAGTGACGCTACAGGAGTTGTTGTAACAGATGCATTACCTGATGGTTACATATTTGTAAGCGCAGATCCAGGAGTTGGGAATACATACGATGATTTATCAGGGGAATGGAGTGTTGGAGATTTAGCAAATGGTGTTACAGAGATGTTAACAGTAACAGCAGAAGTGTTACCTATAGGAGATTGGACAAACGTTGCAGAATTGACAGGTGTAAATGAATTATTAGATGTAGATTCTGACCCAGATAATGGAGATGTAAATGAAGATGATTATGCTGAAGTTACACCAGATGTTCAAGTAATATTGACAATACCAGAAGGATTTACACCAGATGGTGATGGTACAAACGAAGTTTTTGAAATAGAAAACTTACATATATTGTATCCAGATTTCTCTATGGAAATAGTAAATCGTTGGGGCAAGGTTGTATATAAGTATACTCATAATGGAGATCCAACAGCAACGCCAGAATGGTGGGATGGACATTCAACAGGTAAATGGACACTTAATGATAGTGAAATTGTACCGACAGGAACATACTTCTATGCTATATATTTTAATAAAGACGGAAGAAAACCACAATCAGGTTGGATATATTTAAGAAAATAAACTAATTAGTAGCGTTTGTTATAATAAACAAACGCTACTTAATTCTTTTAAAATGATTTTATGAAGAAAATAAAAATACTAGTAGGAATAATGGTTATGTTGTCTCTAAACTCAGTTTTTGGGCAACAAGATCCACAGTACACACAGTATATGTACAATCAAAATGTACTGAATCCAGCATATGCAGGTTCAAAAGGTGTTTTGAGTTTGGGGATGTTAGGAAGGACACAATGGGTTGGAGTTGATGGAGCACCAGAAACATTAACACTATCAATACACTCACCAATTGGTAAAAATGTAGGATTAGGATTCTCTGTAATTCATGATGAGATTGGTCCTGCAAAAGAAGATAATGTGTATGCAGATTTCTCATATACTATTCACACTTCTGAAGAAGGAAATTTAGCTTTTGGTTTGAAGGCAGGGTTTTCATTTTTGAATGTACGTAGCCTTGAAGGATTAGAAGCAGACTCTAGTTTGAATGAGCCTTTGAGTAAATCTTCTCCAAATTTTGGTGCTGGTATTTATTATTATACTCAAAAGTTTTATGCAGGATTATCTGTTCCAAATTTTCTAGAAACAAGACATTTAGAATCAGGTAATGGCAATGTAAGTACAGCCTCTGAAAGAATGCATTATTTCTTTACTACTGGTTATGTATTTGATATTTCAGATGACGTAAAACTAAAACCTTCTGCAATGGTAAAAGCCGCAATTGGAGCTCCAGTTTCTTTAGATTTATCTGCCAATGCATTAATTAATGACAAGTTTGAACTTGGACTAAGTTATAGGTTTGATGATTCAATAAGTGCAATTTTTGGGTTAAATATCTCTGACGATATGCGAATTGGATATGCTTATGATTATACTACATCTAATTTTGGACAGTTTAATTCTGGATCACATGAAATAATGTTGCTATTTGACTTTAATCGAAAAAAATTAAAGAGTCCTAGATTCTTCTAATAATATAAAATGAAAAAAATGAAAAAATTTTCCTTAATATTACTATTGTTTAGTTGCGCTTTTATAAACGCTCAATTTGACAATTATAAAATTAAAAACCTTGATGTAAATACTGAGTATTCAGACTTTGGTGTTACCTACCTTGGAGATAGTACAGCAATTTACGCATCAACAAAAAGGGTTGAAAATACAATCAGAAGAAAAAAATGGAAACAAAACCAGCAACCTTATTTAGAGTTGTATTCAGGTAATCTTACTTCTGAAGGCGAGATTAATGATAGTGAGAATTTCTCTGAAGTAATAAACTCTAAATATCACGAATCTAATGTAGCATTTACTAAAGATGGTAAAACAGTATATTTTTCAAGAAACAATGCTATTGATGGTAGAAAATTAATAAAAGCAAAAGCTGGAGAACATGAAGATTGGGGAACGATACAATTATATAAAGCAACAATAACAGATAATGGAGAATGGACAGCTATTACTGCAATGCCTTTTAATAATGATAATTACAGTACTGGTCATCCATCTTTAAATAAAGAAGAAAACAAATTATATTTCACTTCCGATATGCCAAATGGTTATGGATTGACTGATATATATGTTGTAGATGTAAATAGTGATGATACTTACGGAGAACCACAAAATTTAGGAGGATCAATAAACACTTCTGGTAAAGAAATGTTTCCATACATATCAGATACTAATGAACTTTATTTTTCTACTGATGGTCATTTGACTGGATATGGAAATTTAGATGTTTATGTTTCAGATTTGAATAAAGATATTTTAGAAGAACCTAAAAACTTAGGCAGACCAATAAATAGTAATAAAGATGATTTTGCCTTTGCATATCAGTCTGGAAAGAAAACAGGGCACTTTTCATCAAATAGAGATGGTGGAAAAGGAGATGATGATATTTATTATTTTGAAGAATTAAAACCACTAGAAAAAGAGCCAATGGTTTGTGCACAAGTTGCAAAGGGAGTTGTAAGAGATAAAAACAGTGGTGCTTTATTGCCTAAAGCAATTGTTACCTTGTATAAAGATGGTGAAAAAGTTGAAAGTGTAGTTGTTGGGAATGATGCAGTATTCGAATTTGTTGTTGCTTGTGAAGCAAATTACAAGGTTGTTGGAGAGAAAAAAACATACACACCTGATGATGAAGAATTTATTACTTCGAACGAAGCAGATTTAGAATTAAGTTTGTCCCTAATTCTTGTAGATGATGATTTCATTGTTTCTGGAGATAAGTTATTGATTAAAATTGATCCAATATACTTTGATTTAGACAAATCATTTATTCGACCTGATGCAGCGATAGAACTTGAAAAAGTAATACGAGTTATGAAGAAATATCCGGGATTAATTATAGAAGGAGGTTCTCATACAGACAGTAGAGCATCAGACAAATATAATGAGGCCTTATCAGAAAGAAGAGCTAAATCTACCGTTAATTGGATTATAAGCAAAGGAGGAATAACTTGGGATAAAATTTCTGCAAAAGGATATGGAGAATATCAACCAGTAAATGGGTGTGTAGACAACGTAAAATGTAGTGAAGTAGAACATCAATTAAATAGAAGAACAGAGTTTGTTATTAAAAACCCTGAAATCTTAAGCAGATAAAACATCTTATCTAAAAACATTAAAAAGCGTCTATTTCTAATAGACGCTTTTTTTCGCTTTAAAAATTAAGGAATAAAGAGTAAAATATGTAATTTCGCAGACTAATTGATTAGAAAGCAAGTGATGAGCAAAAAATTCAAAGAATATAAAGGGTTAAATCTTCCAAAAGTAGCAAAAGAAACGCTTAATTTTTGGGAAGAAAATTCAATATTTGAAAAAAGTATAACTACACGAGAAGGAAACAAACCATTTGTATTTTTTGAAGGACCACCTTCTGCAAATGGATTGCCAGGAATTCATCACGTTATGGGTCGTGCAATTAAAGATATTTTTTGCCGATATAAGACCTTACAAGGCTTTCAAGTAAAGCGTAAAGCAGGTTGGGACACGCATGGTCTTCCAATAGAGTTAGGTGTTGAAAAAGAGCTTGGAATCACTAAAGAAGACATTGGTAAAAAAATATCAGTAGAAGAATATAACGATGCTTGTAGAAAAGCGGTTATGCGTTATACCGATGTTTGGGAAAACCTTACCAAACAGATGGGACATTGGGTTGATATGAACGACCCTTATGTAACATACCATTCTAAATACATGGAAACGGTTTGGTGGCTTTTAAAACAGATATATAATAAAGATTTACTTTATAAAGGGTATACAATTCAACCATATTCTCCAAAAGCAGGTACAGGATTAAGTTCACATGAAATCAATCAGCCTGGAGCATATCAAGACATAACTGACACAACGGTTGTAGCACAGTTTCTAGCAAAAAAAGAAACCTTTAATAATTCTTTTAAAGATGTTGATGGTGATGTGCACTTTTTAGCATGGACAACAACTCCCTGGACACTTCCTTCAAATACAGCACTAACTGTTGGTAAAAAGATAGACTACGTACTTATAAAGACATTTAATCAATATACTTTTAAACCAGTAAATTTAATTCTTGCGAAAGCATTACTAGGAAAACAATTTGGCAAGAAATATAATCAAATTGATGAAGTTTCAGAATTAGAAAACTATAAAGAAGGAGATAAAAAGATTCCGTTTTTTATTACTGATGAATGTAAAGGAGCAGATCTTGTTGATGTAAAATATGAGCAATTATTACCATATACACTTCCATATCAAAATCCAGAAAACGCTTTTAGAGTAATCTCTGGAGACTTTGTAACGACAGAAGATGGTACAGGAATCGTACATACAGCGCCAACTTTTGGTGCTGATGATGCGCTGGTTGCAAAGCAAGCAACTCCTGAAGTTCCACCAATGTTGGTGATGGACGACAATGAAAATTTAGTTCCATTGGTAGACTTGCAAGGTAGATTTATCAAAGATATGGGTGAATTTGCAGGAAAATATGTGAAGAACGAATATTATGCTGATGGCGAAGCACCAGAAAGATCAATAGATGTTGAACTAGCCATCAAATTAAAAGAAGAAAATAAAGCATTTCACGTAGAAAAATATAAGCACAGTTATCCGCATTGTTGGCGAACTGACAAGCCTATTTTATACTATCCGTTAGACTCTTGGTTTATCAAAGTAACTGAGAAGCGTGATAGAATGTATGAACTGAATACGCAAATCAATTGGAAACCAAAATCTACAGGAGAAGGGCGATTTGGAAATTGGTTAAAAAACGCAAATGATTGGAACCTTTCTCGTTCGAGATATTGGGGAATTCCATTGCCAATTTGGAGAACAGAAGATGGAACAGAAGAAATAATTATTGGCTCTGTTGAAGAGTTGAAATCTGAAATGTTACTTGCAATAAAAGCAGGAGTTTTAGAGAAAGATATTTATGCTGATTTTGAAGTCGGTAACATGTCTAAAGAAAACTACGATAAAATTGACTTACATAAAAATATTGTTGATCAGATTACACTAGTTTCTCCTTCAGGAAAACCAATGAATCGTGAAGCAGATTTGATTGATGTATGGTTTGATTCAGGTTCAATGCCTTATGCACAATGGCATTATCCATTTGAAAATAAAGAATTAATAGATGATAAAAAGGCCTTTCCAGCCGATTTTATTGCAGAAGGTGTAGATCAAACTCGTGGATGGTTTTATACGCAACACGCAATCGGAACACTTGTCTTTGATTCAATGGCATATAAAAATGTTGTTTCTAACGGACTCGTTTTAGACAAACACGGTAAGAAAATGTCTAAACGTCTTGGAAATGGAGTTGATCCTTTTGAAACGATGGATAAATACGGTGCAGATGCTACACGTTGGTATATGATTTCAAACGCCAATCCTTGGGATAACTTAAAGTTTGATGTTGATGGTATAGATGAAGTTAGACGTAAGTTTTTTGGAACTTTATACAATACCTATTCTTTCTTTACTTTGTATGCTAACATTGATAAATTTACCTATGCTGAAGATGAAATAGCAATACAAGATAGACCAGAAATTGATCGTTGGATTTTGTCAGAATTGAATACCTTGATACAATATGTTGAAGAAAGTTTTGATGATTTTGAGCCGACTAAAGCAGCACGTGGAATTCAAAATTTTGTTACAGAAAATTTGAGTAACTGGTTTGTGAGATTGAGTAGGAGACGTTTTTGGAAAGGAGATTATCAGCAAGACAAAATATCAGCATATCAAACACTATATACGTGTATGTTGACGGTTGCTAAATTAGCTTCACCTATTGCACCTTTCTTTATGGATAATCTTTATAAAGATTTGACATCAGTATCAGGAAAAGGATTAGAATCAGTGCATTTAGAAGAATTTCCAAAATCTAATGTTTCATTGATTGACGCTGATTTGGAGCGTAAAATGCAGAAGGCACAAAAAATATCTTCAATGGTATTATCATTGAGAAAAAAGGAAATGATTAAAGTGCGTCAACCATTACAAAGAGTGATGATTCCTATTTTGGACATCCAAGAAAGAGAAGATATTCTTGCAATTCAGAATCTTATTATTTCTGAAGTAAATGTGAAAGAAATTGAATTAATTGATGACGCTTCTGATATCCTTGTAAAAAATATAAAACCAAATTTTAAAGTTTTAGGCCCTAAGTATGGTAAGCAAATGGGATTAATTGGAGCGCAAGTAAAAAACTTCAATCAAGAAGATATCAACAAAATTGAAAAAGAAGGAGAAATTAAGCTAAAAATTAATGATAATTTTGTAAAATTGTCTATTGATGAAGTTGAGATATCAACGCAAGATATTGAAGGTTGGCTCGTAACCAATCAAGGAGGATTAACAGTTGCTTTAGATATCACAATTACCGATGAGTTACGAAAAGAAGGAAATGCTCGTGAATTGATAAATAGAGTACAGAATTTACGAAAAGATTCAGGTTTTGATGTGATTGATAAAATCAAACTGACAATTGAAAAAAATACTATTTTAGAAGAAGCAATCTTATCAAATGAGTCATATATTAAGAACGAAACATTGACAAACGAGTTGGTTTTTGTAGAAGTTCTAAAAAACGGTACAGAAATTGCTTTTGACGATGTAGAAACAAAAATATTAATAGAGAAAAATTAAAAACTATGGAAAACACCTCAACTAAATATTCAGATAAAGATTTAGCAGAATTTAAAGAAATTATATCGGCTAAAATTGCACATGCACAGGTAGATCTAGATTTGCTTAACGATTCATTTAGAAATGATAGCAATAATGGAACAGAAGATACTTCACCAACATTTAAATCGTTTGAAGCAGGTTCTGAAACAATGAGTAAAGAAGCAAATGTACAATTGGCAATACGCCAAGAAAAATTTATTCGCGACTTGAATAATGCCTTATCAAGAATTGAAAACGGAACGTACGGTATCTGTAGAGTTACCGGAAAATTGATTCAAAAAGAACGTTTAAAATTAGTTCCACATGCTACTTTAAGTATTGAGGCTAAGAAAATGCAATAGTAAAATAGATAACCATTGAAAAAAGCCATTTTTGTCATTTTTATTGTTTTACTGATAGATCAACTCTCAAAAATCTATATGAAAACACATTTTTATTTAGGTGAAGAAATTAATATTCTTGGTTTAGATTGGGCAAGAATTCGATTTGTTGAAAACAATGGAATGGCTTGGGGATTTGAGTTTGGAGGGAAAACAGGGAAATTATTTTTAACCTTATTTCGTTTAATTGCTATTTCAGGAATTGGTTATTGGTTATGGTCTTCAGTAAAAGAAAACGCCTCAAAATTACTCACATTTGCAATTGCACTAATTTTTGCAGGAGCATTTGGAAATATTATTGACTCTATTTTCTACGGAATTATCTTCGACACGCCTATTGGAAGAGGTCAAATTGCAACTTTATTTGCTGATGAAACTTACGGAACATTATTTCATGGAAAAGTAGTAGATATGTTCTACTTTCCATTTATTGAAAATGGCACTTTTCCTTCTTGGATGCCTTTTGTTGGTGGTAAAACCTTCACTTTTTTCAACGCAATTTTTAATGTAGCAGATTTTGCTATTTCTTGCGGAGTTGGAATTTTATTAGTATTTAATAAAAGAGTTTTCCCTAAACAAGAAAGTTAATTAACTCCTTGTGATTTAGGATTGAAAAATTATTATTCTCGATACATTTTTTTTCATTTCAATCAAAAAATCACTCGAACTGACGTGATTTTTTTAACTATTATTTTTAGTACTTGACAAAAATCAGTATTTATTATTTAATCCATTTACATTCAGCACTTTACCAAAACAATCAAGTGTCTTCTCGAGCGGAGTCGAGAGGTTGTTTTCAACGTGATTACCAGTAAAAACAAGATCTCGACTCCGCTCGACCAGACATTAAAATAGGATTTGATATTTTTTGTCATGGACTAAACTATTATTTATTGAAACTCAGGTTCTTCAGTCCAAGATTTTTTAATACAATCCAATAAATCTTCTAAGTGATTGATTTCTACATGATCCATAATTACGATTTTGTACCACTTATTGTTCCCGTCGTGAGTTTCAGGAACTAAATCAAATTTCTCTTCAATATTTTTTGAAATTTTAGTAGATTTCATCGTTACAATATTCATCTTTGGATGATGATAATATTCAATTCCAAGTAAGTCTAACTGTTCACAAAGCCATTTCGTACGCATCAATAAAATATTGATTTTTTCAAACCAACGATGAGGACCATAACTAAATAAAATCATCCAAACTGCCAAAGCATTTGCTCCAGAACGACTTCCGCACAAGGTCAAATCCATACCGTTTACATACTGTGCTTCTTTAGTTAACACGTTGTGAATCAATTCTTTTCTAGATAAGAAAACGCCAGTTCCATAAGGTGCTTGCAACATTTTATGCGCATCAATAGTAATAGAGCTTATATGAGGGTTGCTAAAGTCAATAGCTTGCCTTTCTTTATTAAACGGATAAATAAATCCACCAAAAGCACCATCAATATGAATTTTAAATTCAACTTTTTGTTCTGATAATACTTCTGCAAAAAGATTTGGGTCATCTATTGATCCAAACATTGTTGTTCCCATATTTGAAACAACTATAAAATATTTTTTACCACTGTTTTTTGCTTTTTCGATAGCATTTTTTAGTACATCTCGATCAATCAATCTTGTTTCAAAATCTACAGGAATAGAAAGGTTTTTTATTCCCAATAAGTTTGACCCTTTAGGGATAGAGTAATGAGTATCTTCAGAAGAAACAATTGCAATTTCATCAAAAGAAGCATTAAAATTATTTACAAAATAGTTTCTGTAAACCCAAAGTGCTTGAATGTTGGCTTCTGTTCCTCCTGTAGCAATATAGCCATCATACGCGTTTGTCTCACAGTTAAAAATATCAACAGCAAGTACATTTAAAGCTTCTCGTTCTAACTCGTGAGTGCCTTTAAAAGCACGTTCAGACTCACCAATTGTATGACATCCTATATGATTTGGGTTTGCTACAAACGCTTTTAATAACGGTGCGTCTTTAAGAAAAGGAGCATTGTCATAAAATACATTTCCGTCTAATTTTGAAGCAGGATAACCTAACGAAACATCTGTAGAAAAATTTACGTTAGATTTTATGGCTTGATTTATTTTTTGAGATAATTCTTTTGAAGAGTATTTTTTCCAGAACTTCATAATCTTTCTTTTTTTGCAAAATTAAGGTATCTTGAGATAACGATAAATGTTATTTTTGGATATTTTTAGATAAAAATAAACTTCTAAACCTTTAAACTCTTACACATTTTTGCATAAATTCGTTGTATGCAAACACCTCCTTTAGAGATACAGATAAAAACACTTCCATCAAATCCTGGAGTCTATCAGTATTTCGATAAAGAGGAGAAGATTCTGTATGTAGGAAAGGCCAAGAATTTAAAGAAACGAGTTGCTTCATATTTCAACAAGAATCACGAAAACGGAAAGACAAGAGTACTTGTAAAAAAGATTGTGAGTATCAAACATATTGTTGTTGATACAGAAACGGACGCATTATTACTTGAAAATAATCTTATAAAAAAGTATCAGCCTCGATACAATGTAATGTTGAAGGATGATAAAACCTATCCTTTTATTTGTCTGAAAAAAGAACGTTTTCCACGCATATTTTTAACGCGAAGAGTTATTAAAGACGGCTCAGAATATTTTGGCCCTTACACTTCGGTAAGAACAGTAAGAGCTCTACTCGATTTGATAAAAGAATTATATCAATTGCGGACGTGTAACTTTTTTTTAAGCGAAAAGAACATTGAAAATGAAAAATACAAGAAGTGCTTAGAATACCATATTGGTAATTGTAAGGCACCTTGTGAGGACATGCAAACAGAAGAAGATTACAATGAAGATATTAAAAAAATTCGCCAGATTATAAAGGGTGATTTTAAAGATGCGCTTCAAACGTTTAGAGATTTGATGCATTTTTATGCTGATAAAATGGAGTTTGAGCAAGCACAAAAAATTAAAGATAAGATTGATAGTTTAGCAAATTATCAGGTGAAATCTACTATTGTAAATCCGTCGATAAATAATGTTGATGTATTTTCTATTATTTCGGATGAGAGTTATGGTTATGTCAATTTTTTTAAGATTATGAATGGCTCTATCGTTCAATCTCATACATCAGAAATTAAAAAGAAATTGGATGAGACGGATAAAGAGTTGTTAGAATTGGCAATTGTAGAAATAAGACAGCGATTTCATTCACAATCCAAAGAAATTTATGTGCCCTTTAAAGTAGATTTGGGTGATGAATTGAAGGTTACGATTCCAAAATTGGGAGATAAAAAAAGAATAGTAGAACTCTCACTTCGCAATGCAAAATATTATAGACAAGAACAGTTTAAACAGATAAAAATTGTAGATCCTGATCGTCATTCAAATAGAATCATGGCGCAAATGCAAAAAGATTTGCGTTTGTCTTCAGAGCCGAGACACATAGAGTGTTTTGACAATTCTAATATTCAAGGAACGCATCCTGTTGCAGCTTGTGTGGTTTTTAGAAATGGAAAACCAAGCAAGAAAGAGTATCGAAATTTTAATATAAAAACCGTAGAAGGGCCAGATGATTTTGCATCGATGGAAGAGGTTGTGTATAGGCGTTATAAACGATTATTAGAAGAAAATGAGCCATTACCTCAATTAATTGTTGTTGATGGAGGTAAAGGACAATTATCATCAGCATTAAAAAGTTTGGACGAATTAGGGTTGCGAAATAAAATTGCTATTATTGGAATTGCAAAAAGATTGGAAGAAATTTATTATCCGAATGATCCAATTCCATTATATTTAGATAAAAAATCGGAGTCGTTAAAAATTATCCAGCAATTACGGAATGAGGCACATCGTTTTGGGATTACACATCACAGAAATAAACGAAGTAAAGCCGCAATTCAAACGGAGTTAGAACAAATTGATGGTGTAGGACAACAGACAATTATAACATTATTGCAACATTTTCGTTCTACCAAAAGAGTTATTGAGGCTTCAAAGAAAGAATTAATAGAAATTATTGGTGAATCTCGCGCAACCAAAGTGTATAATTTCTATCATATTAAATGATATGAAGATGTAACGGTTTGAATAATAATTCGTCTAATAAGAAAAATAAAAAGAATTCAATGAATAAATTGCTAACCACTTTATTGCTTTTTACTACAGTTATTGCTTTCTCGCAGCAAAATGATTCAATCAAAAAAAATGATACTATAAAAAAAGACCTTAAAGTTGGCTTGGTGCTTTCTGGAGGAGGTGCAAAAGGATTTGCTCACGTAGGAATTTTAAAGGTGCTCGAAGAAGCAGGAGTGCGAGTTGACTATATTGGAGGAACAAGTATGGGTGCTATAGTTGGAGCAATGTATGCATCAGGATATAATGCCAAAGAAATAGACTCATTGATAAGAACATTTGATTTTGACAAGATTATGCAAGATCAGATTCCAAGAAAATCAAAACCTTTTTACGAAAAACAAGATGGCGAAAAGTATGCAATAACGCTTCCAGTAAAAAAAGGAAAAGTAGGATTACCTAAAGCACTTTCTAAAGGACAAAATGTACTTAATCTCACTTCTAAATTACTGCAGCACGTAGATACAATTAGAGATTTTAATAAACTTCCAATACCATTTTTTTGTATTGCTACAAATCTTGAAACAGGAAAACAAGAGATATTAAATAGCGGTTTTTTGCCAAGAGCAGTACAAGCAAGTGGTGCCTTCCCAACACTTTTAGAACCTGTAGAAATTGATGGAAAATTACTTGCGGATGGAGGTATTGTCAATAATTTTCCTATTGATGAAGTTATAGCAATGGGAGCAGATATTATCATAGGTGTAGACTTAAGAAATGATTTTGATACTAAAGAGGAATTGAATTCGGCATTAAAAATTCTCAATCAAATTATTAGTTTTCAAATATATGGGAATCATGAAGAAAAGATAAAAAGAGCAAATTTATATTTGCACCCTTCAGATATTGATAATTATGAAGTGACATCTTTTGATAAATTAGAAGAAATAGTGAAAGTTGGTGAAGATGCTGCTAGATTCCAATTTGATGAATTTGTTAAAATTGCAGCACGACAAACAAGGAAACGCAAACCAATACACAGAAAAGAGCATCCGCAAAAAATTAAGATTAAAAGAATTGAGATTGATGGGAATAAAGATTATACAAGAACATATGTAAAAGGAAAAATGAAAATAAGTAATGGTGAGACAATTACTTTTTCAGATTTTGTAGAAGGCATTAACAACCTTACTGCAACAGGAAATTTTACAAACATACAATATGAAATAGATGAAGAAAAAGATGGAAGTATAGTCCGATTAAAGTTAAAACAAGACGACATTTCTACATATGTAAAATTTTCTGCACACTATGATAACTTATATAAAACTGGAGTTTTAGGGAATATTACTTCAAAACATATACTTGGTAAAAATGATATTTTTTCATTAGATTTTATTTTGGGAGATAACATTCGTTATAATTTGGATTACTTTGTAGATAATGGTTCTTATTGGAGTTTTGGGTTAAAATCACGCTTCAATACTTTTAACTTTGATACAGCACTTCATTCACAAGGTCTTAACGTGAACGAATTGAACTTAAAATATCTTGATTTAACCAATCAGTTATATTTTCAAACAGTGCTTAATAGAAAATTTGCATTTGGTGTAGGAGCTGAGCATAAACGGATAAGCGCATATACCAAAACATTGATAACTACATCAAATCAAGATAAAACCTATTTTGATAAGTCAGATTATTTTAATGCGATTTCTTATTTAAAATTTGACACCTATGACAAAAAGTATTTTCAAAAAGAAGGAGTTTTTGTTGATATAGATTTTAGATGGTTTTTGTTTTCTTCTGATTATAATAATAATTTTAATTCCTTCTCACAACTTAAAGGAAAAGTAGGATATGCACATACATTTTTTGATAAGTTGACAATGCATATTATTTCAGAAGGAGGAATTACGATAGGTGTCAATGATAATTTTGTGTTAGACTACCATTTAGGAGGCTATGGAGAGAATTACATCAACACTTTTACCCCTTTTCAAGGCTATGAATTTGCATCGTTATCTAAAAGTGCTTTTTTAAAATCAGCATTGACACTTAGATATGAGTTTGTAGAAAATCATTATTTAATGTCAACTATAAACCTTGCACGTGCAGATGATGATTTGTTTAATCAAGGTAGAATTTTTGAAGACACCAAAACTGGTTATGGTATTGGTTATGGTTTTGATTCTTTTCTTGGACCGATAGAACTCAACTATACACATTCTCCAGACACCAAAGAAAGTTATTGGTATTTTAATTTAGGATATTGGTTTTGATAGAAATTATGATAAATAAGGATTTCCCCTCTAAATAAAACAGAGTTTTTCCTGATGTTTTTTTGAATTTTTAAAATTAGATTTGCCTCTTAAATTAATTTCACTAATTTTAAAACCAATTAAACGCTATGAATCGTTCTATCAAATCATATTTTAAATTTATTTTTTCTTTTTTCTTATTTGGACTAATAATTATTAGTTGTAAAGATGAAACGATTAAAATTGTTAATATTGAAGAGCAAGAACATATAAATAATGCTATTAAGCATTTGACTATTGATGAATTGCCACAACTTGAAAAAGTTTTAACAGCAATAAGTACAGGGCAAACATCAAAAACAGCAAGTACTACATTTGGAGATTTAAACTTATCTGATATTATTGAATATGTAAATGATGATGGAAAAGAATCATATACCTTTAAAATAGAAAACCCAACAAATATTGAATCTCCTCTAGAATTTGAAAATTTACATCTAATAAAGTTACCAAATGAAGAAGGATATTTAGCATTTATTTTACGTTGGAAACCAAATTTTGAGTGGTATTCTGAAAATAATTATAGTTTTCAATTATATAATTTTACAGGAACTGTAGATCGTTTTGATTTAGAGTACAATTTTTTGAAAGAAACGATTTTTATAGATGGCATTATACAGGGAGGAGAAGGTAAAAGAAATTCAATATTTTCAAAAACGGTCGAGATAGAATGTGATGATACGGTTGAGTGTACATGTCCTGGAGATCCTTATTGTGGATGTTCATGGGAATCATGTCCGTATGTTTATGAAACAGGTTGTTCTGTTACCGGTGGAGGAGGTGGCGGAGGAGATGACACAAGTTCTGGAGATACAACAGGAGGAACAGGAACTCATATTACAGGAGGAGGAACTTCTGGAACCAATACCTCAACAGGAGCTTATGTGCCAAATGGAAATGGAGGAGTAATAACAACTCCTCCAACAATGTCTGAAATACTTGGAATATATATTGACCTTACATATGAACAAAGATTATGGGTTGGTAATCCAGAAAATGAAGCCCAAGCCCAAGAGTTAATTAATTTTATTATGTCTTGTCAAGCCTTAGGTAAGATGTCTACTGAATGTGATAACTCTATTTTTGGTGCTTTAGCACTTTCGGCTTTATTGGAAGGTGATGAACCGAATTATGCTCTTGAAATCATTCTTGACTCTACTTTTGAAGACTATCCTTGTCAAAAAGACATTGTAGAATCTGTATATCAAAACCAAAGTGAATTATCAAACCATATTTTAAATGTATTTGATTCCTCTGCTACAGTTAATTTAACATATAAAGTTGAAGTTGTAACTGGAGATTATGGACAAATGCAATATAATGCTATTAATAACAATCTTTACGATATTAACGTAGTATTAGGGACACAAACTGCGACTGATGGCTCAGATTTATTTATAGCAAATGTAATGATTCATGAAAATGTGCATGCAGTTTTAGGAGCGATGGCACATCAAGGATCTCTTACGGGAGTTACGATTAACTCTGGTTTAGTTCAACTAGCAGAAGCATATACTCAATGGCAAGCGGACAATTCTACTTCAGATGAACATGTTTTTATGGCTTTATTGGTTGATTAAATGGCAAATTCCTTAAAAATATATGGTCAAAGTAAGGGGTATGATATTAGTGATGAATATTATAACGATATTGTTTGGATTGGATTAATTGGAACAAGTACATATAATACATTATCTACAGTTAAAAAAACTGCAATAAATCAAGCCTTACAAGATGAATTTGCAGTTCCTTTAGGTGGTGGTACAAAAGGAGTCTATCCGATTTCTAATCCAGATGGAACTTGTAAATAAAACAATTATGAAAAATACACTTTTAATTTTATGCTTTCTTTTTTCGTTAAAAAGCATGGCATGTGGATGTTTAAATTCGTCAACAATTGACGCAAAATATTTAAGGTCTGAAGTTGTTGCTAAAGTAAAAATTTTAAAAATATATAAGAATGTTGACAACTATTTATATTACAAAGCAGATGTTTTGGTTGAAAAAATATATAAGGGTAACGACTTAGAACTAAAGTCTATTTACATTTATGGAGATAATGATGGGGAATTAATTGGAAGGATGGGAACTTCTTGCGATATTTTTATCCCTCTAGGTGCTGAATTATTAATATACACAAGTAAAAATGAACGAGGAGAATACACCCTTAATCAATGCAGTGGTCATTTGGATTTATATACTACACAAAAATGGCAAAAAGAAAGGAACAAATTAGAACTAAAGGTTATAAAGAAACTAAAAAGAAAAAAAATAAAACTCATTTACAATAAAGGAAAAGAAGTTTTTCCAAGTCATCTATACGATTCTCTACAGGTTTTTAATAACATTAAGTTAAGAAAACGTTATGCAATTTTTGAAATAGATTATAAATCCTATGGTTCTGAGAAATTAGAAGTAGAATTAGAAGATATAAAAGTTATTTGTGGTTTTAATAAAAAATTAGACGCACAGTTAATAGAGATATTTAAAAAAGTAGTATGGAGAAGTAAAATTAAAGAAGGACAATCTAGTAAAAGATTACTCATTATAAAATATAAAAAAGCAACTGAGAAAGAACCAAGTCATTTGATTCATGATTTCTAATAAAGTGGGAAAATAAAAAACACAAAAAAACCCAATTGCTTAGCAATTGGGTTTTTTATTTCTTTGATATTGTGTAATGTCCTACTTTTTATCCTTTTGTCTTTCAAAACGATATTGTAAGTATTGGTAAGCATCACGAGGCAAAATTTTGATCCACTTTTTGTACTTCATAAACCATCTAACTTGTATAGATGGATACCCTTGTTTAAGGTATGCGGCTATAAAAGGGTGTACATTTAAAGTCACCTTTTTATAATCCTTGAAACTCATAACTCTATCAAGTTCCGTTTCCATTTTTTCAACCAACACAATTGGTGCTTCTACTTCTCCATTTTGATTTGGGTTTGGTTCTCTCGTTTTAATCACCATTTCTGGTCTTACTCTTTGTCGAGTTATTTGAACCAATCCAAATTTACTTGGAGGTAGAATCTTGTGTTTAGTACGGTCAAAAGACATTTCTTTTCTTAAATGATCATAGAGTTTTTTTCTATCGTCTGCTTTGTGCATATCAATAAAATCGACTACTATAATTCCTCCCATATCTCTCAATTGTAATTGACGTGCAACTTCTGTTGCCGAAATTAAATTGACTTCAAGGGCTGTATCAGATTGTGACTTGGCTTTGTTTGAACGATTACCACTATTCACGTCAATTACGTGTAATGCTTCGGTATGTTCAATCACCAAATACGCTCCTTTACTCATAGAAACAGTCTTTCCGAACGATGTTTTGATTTGGCGTTCAATACCATACTTCTCAAAAATCGGAATACTTGATTTATGTAGTTTCACAATTGATTCTTTCTCTGGCGCAATCTCTAATAGATAATCTTTAATTTCATTACCTAGAGATTCGTCATCAACAATAATGTTGGTGAAAGAATCATTAAACACATCTCTCAATATTGAGGATGCTCTGTTCATTTCACTTAAAACTTTTGTTGGTGTTTTTGAGTGCTTGATTTGCTTGCACATATTTACCCAACTTTCTAAAGAATTTTGTAAATCTTTGTCTAAATCTGCTACTTTTTTGTTTTGTGCAACAGTTCTAACAATGACTCCAAAATTTTTAGGTTTAATACTTTTCATTAAACGTTTTAGTCTATCCTTTTCTTTTGGGTCAGCTATTTTTTGTGACACAGAAATTCTGTTAGAAAAAGGAACTAAAACTAAATATCTACCTGCAATCGAAAGTTCGGCGTTTAACCGAGGTCCTTTGGTAGAAATAGGTTCTTTTACAATTTGAACCAATAAATCTTGTCCTGTTTTAAGTACATCATTAATATTTCCATTCTTATCAATATCTTTTTCTAAATGGAAATTTTTTAAAGTGAAATCTTTTTGTTTGCCTGTGTTTACTCCCTTAATAAATTTAGACAAGGATAACGATTGTGCACCTAAGTCATGATAATGTAAAAAGCCATCTTTTTGATAGCCTACATTGACAAAAGCTGCGTTTAATCCTGTTAGTGTTTTTCCTGTTTTTGCAAGAAAAATATCTCCAACAGAGATTTTATTATCATTCGTTTCCTTATTTAATTCAATAAGTCTACCATCCTTTAATAAGGCAAAATCAATATCAGAGGAACTCGATCTTATTATTAGTTCTGTCTTCACTCTGAGTTTGTTTTAGGTTTATACAATAATAATTATATAAACTGGTTAATAATTTTCACAGGGTTTTAACCTGTAGAAACTTGCTGTTAAGCAAAGTTTCGTTTTCAAAGAACGTTTGTTTTTTTTTTTAAACTAAAAAGTAAGAATTTCTTACTTTTTAGTTTTGTGTCTATTTGCTCTAGATCTCTTTTTACGCTTGTGCGTAGCGATCTTAGCTCTTTTTCTTTTTTTACCGCTTGGCATATTATTCTAATGTTTAAATTGTTAAATGCTATAAAATTATTTTACAGCAACTCTTTTCTTTACTCCTTCTACAAATACTTTCGCTGGTTTAAATGCTGGGATATTGTGTGCAGGAATTTTAATTGTTGTGTTTTTAGAAATGTTTCTTCCAGTTTTTTCTGCTCTTTTCTTGATGATGAAACTTCCAAAACCTCTTAGGTAAACATTCTCACCATTTTCCAAAGAGTCTTTTACGCCATCCATAAAAGCTTCAACTGTTGCTAAAACATCACCCTTTTCAATACCTGATTTCTGTGAAATACTTGATACGATTTCTGCTTTTGTCATTTTTATATTTTGTTTAGTATTAGGTTCTAAATTTTTAAGAGTGCAAATATATGTATAATAAATTCAACTTCAAAAGGTTAAATGCTTAAAATTTAAAAGGATATTGCTTGTTAATCAAGGGAGTAATTGATGTATTTTTGCGGCACACAACTTAGAATAATGACATTCTCTAATATTCTCATAGACTGGTATTTAGAAAACAAAAGGGATTTGCCGTGGAGAAAAACTACAAATCCTTATTATATATGGCTTTCTGAAATTATTTTGCAACAAACAAGAGTTGACCAAGGTTTGGCATATTATCTAAAGTTTGTTGAATACTACCCAACTGTTTTTGATCTTTCAAGTGCCGATGAGCAAAAAGTTTTAAAACTATGGCAAGGGTTAGGGTATTATTCTCGAGCTCGAAATTTACATTTTTCGGCAAAATACATCGTAAATGAATTAAATGGAAAATTTCCATCAACATATAATGAAATATTAAAATTAAAAGGAGTTGGAGATTATACAGCATCTGCAATTGCATCCATTTGTTTTGAAGAGTCTACGGCTGTTGTTGATGGAAATGTATATAGAGTCTTGGCACGTTTTTTTGATATTGAAATACCAATAAATTCATCAAAAGGAATAAAGTATTTCAAAGAATTGGCACAAAAATTAATTGACATTGCTAATCCAGCGACACATAATCAAGCAATCATGGAGTTTGGTGCACGTATGTGCAAACCGCAAAATCCAACTTGTGAAATATGCCCTTTAAATTCTAAATGTTTAGCACTTCAAAAGAAAAAAATCAAAGAATTACCTGTAAAAGAGAAGAAATTAAAAATCAAAAAGCGATATTTTAATTATATAGTTCCTTTTTCAACTGATGGGAAAACAACTTTAACGAAAAGAGAAGGCAAGGGAATATGGCAAAATTTATACGAATTTCCATTATTAGAGTCTGATAAAGGATTAAACAAAGATGAGATTTTTCAAAATTTATTTGACGATAACCATTTAGAAATCAAATTATTCAACAAAAAAGAAGTCGTACATAAACTCTCACATCAACATTTATATACTCGTTTTTGGATTGTAAAATTCAGCAATAAAAACAATTTGAACATTGAGTGGAAAAACATACACGAATTTCCTGTGCCAAGATTGATTGCTAATTTTATTGAGGAATACTCTAAAATAAAAACATAATTATCATGTATTGTAATCAATAAAACAGAAGGTTATGGCGTTTTTAAAGAGCAAAAACTTTAGATGCCTTTGTTGGTGTTTTTCACCAACAATTTTTAAGAACTATTCGACTGTTTAATTTATTTGTTGGTGGAAAACACCAACAAAGGTGAAAATACTCTAAAATAAAAACATAATTATCATGTATTGTAATCAATAAAACAGAAGGTTATGGCGTTTTTAAAGAGCAAAACCTTCAAGAGTTTAGCGAATACTTTAAAGTGGATAATAATCACAAAGAATATTTGATATATATTATGTATATTACATGGTTTTCACTAAAAATCTTTACAATGAATTCTAAAATGATGAAAAAACAATTATTTACTATGCTGCTAGTAATTTGGGTTTTTAGTACTACTGCATCGGCACAGACATATAAACTTAGTTATCAATTTAAGGCTTATAAGTTTTTCACAAACTCTTTTGACCCAAGCCTAATTAATGATGACAACATGTATCTTTACCAACAGTGGTATCACACTGTTCCTGATACTGAGGTTACATATTTAAAGTGCGAAAAAATTATATCAACAGGAACACATTTTTGCTCATCTGGGCGGTTAATAGAAAAAATTGAAACAGGAATAAGTTATCCAAATCTTTGTGAAGCTATAAAGTTTGCGCGACAAGAAATTATAAGAAGATCGCAGTATGTGAAAACATCTGTAAGGGTAGATGGTCTTAATAGAATAGTTACTGACTTATCAACAATGAATATTTATCTTGATGACCCGCTAAACCCTGTCTGCTCAATTATAAGTTCGGATTTGAAAGCTCTATTAATTGATAAAGATGACTCCTTCTATAAAGACTCGAGATTTACAAACAAAGACTGTGGTTGCGAATAAACAAGAGTTCTTAAGAAGTGAACTAGAAAAGAACTTTCGGAGTTTAGTAACACCGACCATTCTAGTTGACTATAATTCTTATTGTTTAGATTAATACTGTTACATGAACAGATATTTTTAGTACTTTTGAAGTGTAAATAAGAAAGAAAATGGCAGGAACATTAAATAAAGTAATGTTGATAGGACATCTTGGAGACGAAGTGAAAATGCACTATTTTGATGATAAAAACTCAATAGGACGTTTCCCAATCGCCACAAACGAGTCGTACACCAATAAAAAAACAGGAGAAAAAGTCACAACAACTGAGTGGCATAATATTGTCGTGAGAAATAAATTAGCAGAAATTTGCGAAAAATATTTAACCAAAGGCGATAAAGTATATTGTGAAGGACGTATAAAAACACGTCAATGGGAAGGTGATGGAGATGTAAAACGATACTCAACAGAGATTCATGTAGTTGATATGACTTTCTTGTCAACTAAAAGAGATTTGAGTGCTAAACCGTCATCACAACCAGCACAATCTCCATCAGTCGAAAAAACAGACACTGTAGAAAATGATGATTTGCCATTTTAATTAAATAATAGTATAATTGGATCCAGAACCCTCGAGTATTTTATATTTTTCTATCGCAATAATAAATACAGCAATTGCGTTAAAAATTGTTGTTTTACTTATCTTATTGATTTGCTCTGCATTTATTTCAGGTTCTGAAATTGCATTTTTTTCACTCTCTAGAGTTGCATTAGCAGAAGCTTTAGAGTCAAAGTCTAAGAAACAAAAACTGGTTGTAACGCTTTTAGAAAAGCCTAAAAAATTATTAGCAACAATCCTTATTTCCAATAATTTTATCAATATTTTGATTGTATTGGTCTTTGTTTATTTGGGTGAAGATTTGTTCCAAAACCTAACATATTCTATTAATTTATACTTTTTTGAATTACCTGTTCGATTTTTGATTGAAGTTGGCTTGGTTACTTTTTTGATTTTGCTGTTTGGAGAAGTTTTACCAAAAGTATATGCAACAAGAAATGCAATGAAATTCGCAACTTTAATGAGTTCGCCAATAAGTATTTTAAATGTAACCTTAACGTTTTTAAGTGTGCCTTTGATGAGTTTAACAAATTTTATTGAAAGTAGATTTGATCAGAAAAAATCAAATTTTTCAATAGAAAAATTGTCACAAGCATTAGAAATTACCTCAGACAATGCAACAACAGATGAAGAACAGAAAATTTTAGAAGGAATAGTAAATTTCGGTAATACAGAAACGGTACAAATCATGAAGCCTCGTATTGATGTTTTTGCAATTCCTGATGATGAAACGTATGAAAATGTGCTTTCTCAAATTATAAAAAAAGGGTTTTCAAGAAATCCCGTTTATCATGAAAGTATTGATGAAGTTGTAGGTGTCTTGTATGCAAAAGATTTATTGCCACACTTAAATAAGCAGAATTTTAAATGGCAAAATTTGATTAGAGAATGTTTCTTTGTTCCTGAAAACAAAAAATTGGATAATCTTTTAAAAGAATTTCAAGAAAAGAAAATTCACCTTGCAGTTGTGGTTGATGAGTATGGTGGAACAAGTGGAATTGTAACACTCGAAGATATTATTGAAGAAATTGTTGGTGATATTTCTGACGAATTTGATGAAGATGATTTGATGTATTCTAAAATTGATGAAAATAATTACGTTTTTGACGGAAAAACATCTATTAAAGATTTCTCAAAAGTGATTGATGTTGATGAAGAATTATTTGAGGAAGCAAAAGGAGAAACGGAAACGCTTGCAGGATTTATTTTAGAAATTTCAGGAAAATTTCCAAAGAAAATGGAAATAATAAACTTTCAACATTTAATGTTTAAAATTGAAGTTGTAGAAAAACGTCGACTTAAGCAAGTTAAAGTTACTATTAATAATATAGAAAATGAAAAAAATTAGATTTAGCATATTTATTATTCCGTTTATATTTTTATACGCGTGTACTGACGATGTTTTACCTAAACCAAAAGCATTTTTGCGATTAGAATACCCAGAAACATTGTATCAAAAAGTTGTAAGTGATTGTCCATATTCATTTCAAGTTTCACAAAGTTCAATAGTTGAATTTGAAAATAATTGTTGGATGAAAATCAACTATCCAAAGTTAAAAGCTACAATACATATTACATATAGACGCGTTAATAATAATTTGGATGAAGTTTTGCGTGAAGTTGAAAAATTAACTTTTGAGCATACCGTAAAAGCTGATGGAATTGGAATTGGTCAACCGTTTGAAAATAATGAAGGAAAAGTCTACGGAAAGATAATCAACATAGAAGGTGATGTTGCGTCTAATCTACAATTTCATGCGACAGACAGTGTTAAAAACGTGTTGTATGGAACTTTATATTTTGATATAAAACCAAACTACGATTCAATTATTCCAGCCATAGATTACATAGAAAAAGACATCAAAAACTTGATGGAAAGTGTTGAGTGGAAGTAACTAATAATTAAAAGAAAGAATACAAATGTATAAGTACAATAAGACAATCAGAATATGGCTTTTTATTGGACTAATAATGCTTATTGGTCAGGTTATTCTTGGAGGAATTACCCGTTTAACAGGTTCTGGATTGTCAATCACACGTTGGGATATTGTTAGTGGAGTTGTTCCACCGATGAATCAGCAGCAATGGCTTGAGGCATTTGATTTGTACAAGCAAACACCTCAATATAATAAGATTAATTCATCTTTTGAATTAAAGGATTTTAAGTTTATATATTTTTGGGAATATGCGCATAGACTTTGGGTGAGAATCTTAGGATTTGTGTTTTTAATTCCATTTGTGATTTTTCTTATCCGTAAAAAAATAAATTTCTACCTCATTAAAAGGTTGGCGTTGGTAATATTTTTCACTGTTTTGACTGCTTCTGCAGGATGGATTATGGTGAAAAGCGGTCTTGTTGATCGTCCATGGGTAAATGCTTATAAGTTGACACTTCATTTTGTGCTTGCAGTATTGTGTATTGCAGCAATGGTAAAAACAATTGCTGATGTGTATAATTATGGAGATAAATCAATTGAAAAATCACCCAAAAAAGCGATATCAATCTTGATTTTAATAACTTTTATTCAAATGATTTTTGCAGGTTTGATGTCTGGAATGAAAGCGGGAATATTTTTCCAAACATGGCCTGATATGAACGGTAGATTTATACCACAAGTTTTATTAGAAAGCTCAAACTGGACTTGGCATAACTTGACTAATTATGATTCATTTGTTTTTGCTCCTGCGCTTGTTCATTTTACACATAGACTTTTGGCGTATATTATTCTTATTTTAATGTCTGTTCTTTTTTTAAAGCATAGTTCTAGAATAAGTAAAAACTCAGAAAACTGGCTAAAAACTTCTTTTGTACTTGTATTTGTTCAAGTCTTTTTAGGCGTCTCAATACTATTTAACATCGTCGCAGGTATTCCGTTATTTTATGGTGTTGCACATCAACTTGTAGGAATTTTATTCTTTATAAGTCTACTTTTTTTGTATTTCTCTTTTAGAAAAAAAGCATAAAAAAAGGCTTTCAAATTTGAAAGCCTTTTTTATAAATGATTTAAAAGTTTATTACTTTATAACTTTTTTCACTGCATCTTCTAATTTTTCAGCGCCTTCTTTTACATCTTCAGCACCTTCTTTTACTGCATCTTTTACATCTCCTGTTGCTTTTTCAGCATCAGCAGCCGCTTTTTTTGCAGCGCATTTCACTTTACATTCTGCTTTTTTTTCAGCACACTTTAAGCAAGCTTCACCTTTACAATCTGCTTCACCACATTTAGTGTCACATTTCTCACCAGCTTTACAACCGTCTTTTTTACAGCTTTCATCACATTTGTGATCTGCTTTTTCTCCGTATGTACAACCGTCTTTTTTGCAAGTAGCATCACATTTGTGAGCAGTTGCAGCATCAGCGTCTTTTGCGTCACCTTCAACTACTTCAACACCATCTTTAACAGCATCTACATCTTTCTTTGCATCTTTACAGGACACAGCAATTACACTTATAAGCGCAATTGTTAAAATTCCTTTTAATAATTTCATGATTATTGGGTTTAATTTTAGTTAATAATCCGTAAATATAAAGTAATAATAGATTTATTAATAATTTTTGTAAGGAAAATCAAAAAGAAATTTTTATTGTACAGTCTTGATTTCAATTACTTTGTATAATTCTCCTCCTGCAATTCCGTTGATATTTTTTACAATTTCTTCCGATGAAATTTTAGAAGCATCAAAAGTAAAAATGCCTGTTTTTTCTTTAAAGCTGACTTTAGAAACAGTAACGCCTTCTAATTTAGAAACTTTAGACTCTATAAGTTTTGCACAACCTATTTCACAAGTCATCCCTTCAATGTTTACTTCAATATTTTGGATGCCTTTTTCGGCTGTTATAGTTTGTTGAGTGTCTTTAACTGTTGATTTTGTATCATTTTTGCAAGACGTAATAGTAAGGATAAATAAGAGCGACAATAAAGAATAGAATGCTTTCATAGTGAGTGAATTATATTTTACAAAATTACATAGAATTAAATAGTTTTCCGAATAAATTGTCAGACTTTTGCACAAACTAAACGAATGAATAATAATCAACAAAAATGGGCTTATCTTATTGTTCTTTCACTTATTTGGGGAAGTTCGTTTATATTGATTAAAAAAGGATTGGTAGGGCTTACTCCAATGCAATTAGGAGCGCTAAGAGTCATAATTACAGGAATAATTTTAATTGCTGTAGGTTATAAAAGTTTGCAATCAATATCAAAAAATAATTGGAAATGGATTGTTATCTCTGGCTTATTGGGTACATTTTTCCCATCTTTTTTGTTTGCTTATGCAGAAACAGAAGTTGATAGTTCTGTGGCTTCAATATTAAATTCTTTAGTGCCACTAAACACTATTCTGTTTGGCTTCGCATTGTTTAAAATAACAACGACAAGACGTCAAACATTAGGTGTGATTATTGGATTTGTTGGTACTGCGGTTTTAATCGCAAGTGGAAAACAGTTGAATCCAGATCAAAATTATTTTTATGCAGGCTTTATTATTTTAGCAACAGTAATGTATGCTATCAATGTGAATATTATCAAAAAACATTTACAAGAAGAAAAGCCGATGGCTATCGCAACTGGAAATTTTATAGCAATAATGTTTCCAGCAATTGTAATATTACTCTTTACTAATTTTTTTACTGAAGCAACTTTAAACAATCCAAAAACTGTAACAGCATTAGGTTATGTGTTATTATTATGTGTATTTGGGACCGCATTAGCCAAAGTAATGTTTAATAAACTAGTGCAAATTTCAACACCTGTTTTTGCGTCATCTGTTACATATTTAATGACTATTGTTGCTGTTTTATGGGGCGCTTTGGATGGGGAAAAACTAAGTCTAATTCAAATTCTTGGCGGAATGATTATCCTTTTAGGAGTTTATTTGGCGAACAGAAAGAAAAAGAAATTGAAAAACTATCACAAGTAAATTATCGATTTAAATGCAACATCTTTTTGATACATAAATGAATTTATTTTTTCATAAAACATTTGTTGTTTAAAGGTTTGGTTAGTTTGCTGAAAAGCAATATATTTGCACTCATTTTTTAACAAAGCGAAAATTAAAATTTAACATTATGTACGCAATTGTAGAGATGGTAGGGCAGCAGTTTAAAGTTGCAAAAGACCAAAAAGTATTCGTTCATCGTTTACAAGGAGAAGAAGGATCAAAAATTACTTTTGACAACGTTCTTTTACTTGATAACGGAACAGTAACTATTGGCGCCCCAACCATAGAAGGAGCAGCAGTGACTGCCAAAATCTTAAGTCACCTTAAAGGTGATAAAGTCATCGTTTTCAAAAAGAAACGTAGAAAAGGATATCGAGTAAAGAACGGACATCGTCAGTCTTTTACTGAAATCCAAATTGAAAGTATTGTAGCTTCAGGAGCTAAAAAAGCAGTATCTGCTAAAAAAGAAACTCCAAAGAAAGAAGCGGCTAAACCTAAAGTAGCAAAAACAGAAACTAAAATTGAAGCAGTAGCAGAAGATTTTAGTAGTATGAAAGTTGCTGAATTAAGAGATTTAGCAAAAGCAAAAGGTATTTCAGGAACTTCTTCAATGAAGAAAGCTGAATTAATTGCAGCATTAAGTTAACTAAAACACTAAAAACGAAATAAAATGGCACATAAAAAAGGAGTCGGAAGTTCGAAAAACGGTAGAGAGTCAGAATCGAAACGTTTAGGAGTTAAAATATTTGGTGGACAAGCTGCAATTGCAGGAAATATTATTATTCGTCAAAGAGGAACAACTCACAATCCAGGTGAAAATGTATATATGGGAAAAGACCATACATTACATGCCAAGGTTGATGGTCTTGTGAAATTCACAAAGAAAAGAAATAACAGATCTTATGTTTCTATAGTTCCTTTCGAGGCTTAAGAAATAAGATTATATATATTATAAACTCCCAAGCGAAAGTTTGGGAGTTTTTTTGTGTCGTTTTGTTACCTTTGTACCTCATGAGGTTTTTATACAACATACTTATTATTATAACTCGATTTTTTCTTCGAGTGATAGCCTTGTTTAATAAAAAAATTAAACTTTTTGTTGAAGGTAGAAAAGATACATTTCAAAAATTAGAAAAGAACATATCAAAAAGCGATAAAACTATTTGGATTCACTGCGCATCTTTAGGAGAATTTGAACAAGGAAGACCAATCATTGAAAAAATTAAAGAAAAATATAAAAGCCATAAGATTGTTTTGACTTTTTTTTCTCCTTCAGGATATGAAGTTCAGAAAGAATATAAAAAAGCAGACCTTGTTTGTTACCTGCCTTTGGATACAAAATCAAATGCGCAAAAATTTATAGAATTAGTACATCCAGAAATGGCAATTTTTGTGAAATATGAATTTTGGCCAAATATTTTAAATGAACTAAAAAAACAACATATCGAAACCATTTTAATTTCAGGAATTTTTAGAAAATCTCAAGTATTTTTTAAGCCATTTGGAAAAGGAATGCGGAAATCTCTAAAAGCATTTTCTCACTTTTTTGTTCAGGATATAAATTCTCAAAAATTACTAAAGTCAATTGGTTTTGATAATGTTATTGTGAGTGGCGACACACGATTTGATCGCGTTTCTGAAATAACAAAACAAGATAATTCACTTGATTTTATTGAGGAGTTTAAACAAAATAAAACAGTCTTAGTTGCAGGAAGTACTTGGAAAGAAGGCGAAAACTTACTGGTTGACTATATTAATAATCAGGCATCTGATGATGAGAAGTTTATTTTTGCTCCACACAACATCAATCAGAAAGAAATAAAAGTATTGCAGAATTCGATTAATAAAAAAACGGTTTTGTTTTCCGAAATCACTTCGGCTCCGCTCAGTACCCATAAATCAAAAATATCAGAAGCGCAGGTTTTTATCATTGATACGATTGGAATACTAACCAAAATTTATAGTTATGCAGATTTTGCTTATGTTGGTGGAGGTTTTGCCACTGGATTGCACAATGTATTAGAACCTGCAACTTTTGGAAAACCAATTTTAATTGGCCCTCATTACAAGAAATTTAATGAAGCAATTGACTTGGTAAATCTTGAAGGATGTCTTGTTGTAAATTCTCAAGACGAATTAAACAAGCAATTAAATCTGTTGTTTTCTGATGCTGATTATCGAAAAGAACGTGGAAATATCAATAAAAAATATATAGCCGACAATATTGGTGCAACAAGCAAAGTTTTGGAATATATTTCGACTAAAATATTAAATTAGAAAGTGAAACGAGTACGTTAAAATCATTATTGCTTATGAGAATGATTAATAGCGAACTGCATGCCTGTACTGAGCGAAGTTGAAGCATGACAGATAAAAAACAGTAAGAATAAACACATGAAAAGTCAATTAATAGATAGTTTTGGAAGGCAAATTTCGTATTTGCGATTGGCAGTTACAGATCGTTGTAATTTACGATGTCAATACTGCATGCCTGCGCATGGAATTGATATTGTTGACCGAAAAGAGTTACTAACTTTCAAAGAAATGTATAGAATTACACGTGCTTTGAGTGAGTTGGGCGTTAATAAAGTTCGATTGACTGGAGGAGAGCCATTTGTGAGAAAAGGATTTGTTGATTTTTTAGAAATGTTAGATTTTAATGACTTGCTTGATGAGATAAATATCACAACAAATGGTGTTTTGATTAGTAAACATTTAGACAAGATTGAGCAATTAAAAGTGAAAGCTATTAACTTGAGTATTGATAGTTTAAAGAAAGATAAATTTGCTGAAATTACACGTAGAGATGCCTTTGATGAGGTGTACGAAACACTAGAAATATTAGAAAAGAGTTCTATCAATTTAAAATTGAATATTGTTGTTCAATCAGGAATTAATACTGATGAGATTATCGATTTTGTTGAATTGACAAAGCACAAAAATATTGCTGTTCGATTTATCGAAGAAATGCCATTTAATGGTGTTGGTCAGAAAGAAGTTAAAGAAGTTTGGAATTATAATAGAATTATTAAAGAGATTGAAAACAAGTATGATACTATAACTAAATTAGTTGATGGTAAATCATCAACATCACGCAATTTTAAGATTGATGATTATACAGGGACTTTCGGAATTATTCCTGCGTTTACGAGAACTATTTGTGATGATTGCAATCGAATAAGAATTACAGCAACAGGAATGTTTAAAAACTGTTTGTTTGATGATGGCGTTTTTAATATCCGTGACTTTATTAGAAACGGAGCGAGTAATGATGAATTAAAGAAGTTATTTTTATCAATTGTAGCAAAGAAACCAAAAGATGGGTTTGTTGCTGAGAAAGCAAGAAATTCTGATGTGTCTGAAAGCATGTCAACTATTGGAGGATAAATTTTAAATACAAATACAAATACAAATACAATCAAACTAACAACCACACATAAAGCACTTGAAACAATTTTAAATCAAACAGTTGATTTCGGAATTGAAGAAGTAAGTTTTGCCGATTCTTTAGGGCGAGTTTTAAAAGAAGACATTCTTGCTGACCGAGATTTTCCACCATTTAATCGTATTTCTATGGATGGAATTGCAGTTTCTTACGATGCCTTTAAAAACGGAAGACGAACATTTAATATTGAAGGAGTTCAAGCAGCAGGAAGTGCGCAATTGACACTCAAAAATCCTGAAAATTGTATCGAAGCAATGACAGGTGCAATGCTTCCTTTAAATACTGATGTTGTGATTCCGTATGAAGAAATAGCGATAGAAAATGGAATTGCAACAGTAACAATTAACGAAACAGCATACTTTAAAAACATTCATAAAAAAGGAAAAGATAAGTTACTTGGCGATTTAATTATTGCTAAAAATACGCTGATTTCTTCTGCGGAAATTGGTGTGCTCGCAACCGTGGGAAAAGCAACAGTAAAAGTTGCTAAAAATCCAAAAGTAATGATAGTTTCAACAGGTGATGAGTTGGTAGCAGTAAATAAAAATCCTGAAGATTATCAAATTCGTAGAAGTAATGTGCACACATTAGTTTCGTTATTAGAACGAATAAATATAAATTCAGAAACGGCTCATATAACTGATGATAAAAAGATTTTAAAACAAAAGATTAAAGGATTTTTAGACGAATATGATGTCTTATTATTCAGTGGAGCAGTTAGTAAAGGGAAATTTGATTTTATTCCTGAAGTTTTAGATGAATTAGGTGTAGAAAAACACTTTCATCGTGTTGCTCAAAGACCAGGAAAACCTTTTTGGTTCGGTCGCATTGCGACTTTAGGTATTAGTGAACAGGACATTAGTGATAGTAAAAAGAATAAATTAAGTATTGATAAACATACTGAAGATAAATACCAAAAGAACACAATTGTGTTCGCATTTCCAGGGAATCCCATTTCTACATTTGTGAGTTGTTTAAAATATTTTTATCCTTGGTTTCAAAAATCTGTTGGATTGAATTTTACTAACCAAAACTATGCTGTTCTTGCAGATGATGTTATCTTTAAACCAGAATTGGTGTATTTTTTACATGTAAGATTGGAAAATAAAAAAGGAACAGTATATGCGCATCCAATTTTAGGAAATGGCTCTGGAGATTTAGCTAGTTTGGTAGAGTCAGATGCTTTTATTGAGTTGCCTGCAGAAGTAATAGAGTTTAAAAAAGGAGAGGTTTTCCCAATTCTAAAATATAGAAATGAATAATGTCATTCTGAACAAAGTGAAGAATCTAAATGAGATATTTCGCATGCGCTCAATATGACACCAAAAATTAAAACAAAGTGAGTGATTTTTCACACATAAATAAAAAGAACCAACCAAAAATGGTTAACGTAGGTGATAAGAAAATCACCCATCGAAAAGCAACCGCAAAAACGAGTATGTTTTTGGGAGAAGAAATTATTTCTCATTTTGAAAATGACGAACTTACAACCAAAAAAGGCCCTGTTTTTCAAACAGCAATTATTGCAGGAATTCAAGCCGTAAAAAAAACATCAGAATTGATTCCAATGTGTCATCCTTTGATGATAAATGGTGTTGATATTGATATTAAAATCATTAATAAAGAAGAAATAGAGATTGTTTGTTCGGTTGAAATAGAAGGAAAAACTGGTGTGGAAATGGAGGCTTTAACTGGCGCAAGTGTCACAGCATTGACTGTATATGATATGTGCAAAGCGATTTCACAAAAAATGGTGATTAAAGAAACAAAATTGGTTGAAAAAACTGGAGGAAAATCTGATATAAAAGTTAATGAGTAAACACCAAAAACATACCAAATTAACTCGTAGAAATTACAGTAATTACGCTTCGAATGAAATCTCATTTTTAGGTGTAAAATGCTCAGTAATTAGCGATTTAGTCCAAAAAATAGTCAAAAACAATCAAAAAACGTCAAAAATTGCATATTTAGACGCGAGTCACAATGATGGAGTTGAAGCTCCAATATTGGATGTTTTTACGTTTCATCATTCAGGAAATTTAGAAGTCAATTCTAACACTGTTTTAAATCCATACAATTCATTAATTCAATTTTCTCAATATGATTTGGTATGTATAAATGGTAATCATTATCAAGGTGAAAAACAAATCTTAATTTTGGATAATGAGAAGGAGGCATCAGTATTAAAAAGATTGGAGCAGTTAGATAATATTCAGTTTGTTATAAAAATGAATAAAAATTCTAACTATTTTGATTTTCTGATTGATAAATACCCAACTATTAAGAATTTAAAATGCTATATGATTGATGAGATAGATAAAATCTCCAAGCATATTGACAGCATAATTCAAGAGCAAATTCCACCAATTCAAGGATTGATTTTGGCTGGAGGAAAAAGCACACGAATGGGAACTGATAAAGGGTTACTTGAATATCACGGAGTTTCACAACGCGATTATCTGTATGAGCAGCTGAGTTCAATATTTTCACCAAATCATGATAATAAAGGCGTGTATATTTCTGTAAGAGAAGGTCAAGAAATAAAAAATAAAAATATAATTTCTGACAAATTTGTTGGACTTGGATCTTTCGGAGCGATATGTTCGGCATTCCAAGAGAATCCCAATTCGGCTTGGTTTGTTATCGCGACTGACGTTCCTTTTGTAGATAAAAGTCTGATTAGACTTTTGTTAGAAAAAAGAAATCCAAAGAAAATTGCAACAGCAATAAAAGGTAAAGATAGTCAATTTCCAGAGCCATTAATTACAATTTGGGAGCCAAAAGCATATCCAATTTTACTGAATTATTTATCACAAGGTTACTCTTGTCCGCGTAAAGTGTTGATAAATTCTGATGTTGAAATTGTAGAGGTTGACAATCATTTTATACAAAATATTAATACGCCATCAGAATATGAAAAGGCGAAAAAAGAATTGAAATAATAACCAAATCGTCACACTGAATTTATTTCAGTGTCGCATAAAAAAGATGAGATGCTGAAATAAGTTCAGCATGACGATAAATAATAATAATTTATGTTATCTATAGGAGTCTTATTTACATGTATCGGAGCAATGCTTGTATTGTTTAATACTGTAAAATTTTCATTTGTAAAAGATCAAGTGAATAGTAAAAAACAAGTAACTGCAGGATTTATTTTTCTTGTGATTGGGTTGGTATTATTGATTGTTTCAATTAAAAATTTAATGCAAGTAGAATAAATGTCAAAGATTTCGGCAAAGAACTTATACCAACGTCAAACAACACTTTCTGAACTTGGAGAAAGCGGTCAAGAAAGACTTCAAAAATCCAAAATCACAATAGTAGGTTGTGGTGGTTTAGGTTCTGTTGCTACAATATATTTGGCAGGAAGTGGTGTTGGGAATATTCATTTAATAGATTTTGACACTGTTGATGTAAGTAATTTGCATCGTCAAGTTTTTTATAAAATGGATGATATTGGCAAGCCAAAATCTGAAGTTTTATCAAAGTATATTCAATCGATTTCTCCGTTTGTAAATGTTACTTTTTCTAATAAATCGGTTTCAAAAAACAATGTATTTAATTTAATTTCTGATGCTGAAATTGTTTTGGATTGTACCGATAATTTGCCAATCAAATATTTGCTGAATGACGCATGTGTGATTGAAGATAAAACTCTCGTTTACGGTTCGTTATATAAGTTTGATGGCTATGTCGCAACGTTTAATTATCTTGATAAAGATGGAAAGAGAACTGCCAATCTTCGTGATGCTTTTCCTGAAATACCGACAGAAAATATTCCAAATTGTTCTGAATTAGGAACACTAAATACCATCGTTGGAATGATTGGTTTGATGCAAGCAAACGAAGTCTTAAAAATTGTTGCAGAAATAGGAAAACCTTTAGTAAATGAATTGCTAATTTATAATTCTTTGGACAACTCACAGTTTAAAATGAAGTTGAAGTCAAGTACAACAAAGGAAAGTATTGAAGTCTTGTTTGAAACGGAAGACTACAAATCCATTTTATGTGATTTTGATGAAGGAATTACTATTTCTCAAGAAAATTTTAAGAAGATTTTAGCACAAAATTCAAAGATAAAAGTTATTTCAATTTTAGAAGATTATACGTTGGAAATTCCTTTTAAAGTTGATGAAAATGTACCTTTATATGAGTTTGAAGATTGGTTAACTGAACTTGAAAAACCAACAGAGAATTATATTATTGTGTGTCATCAAGGAATGTCAAGTGTTATGGCGGTACACTTGTTTAAAGCAAAGTATTCAACTGCAAATGTGTTGAGTTTAGAAGGTGGAATCGCTAATTTCTAGGCATCCTAAACTGAATCACCAACGAAGATAAAATCGTTAAAACACCAATAAAAATAATTGCAGTTTCTACGCTATATATATCAGCAATAATTCCAGAGAGTATTGCGCCAATTGCATATCCTAAATCTCTCCACAATCTAAAAACACCAATGCTTTCTGCACGTTGAGTTGGAGAAGTAGCACTAGCAATAGCCGATAAAAATGTTGGATATACGAGTGCAGTTCCAAAACCTAAAAGTGCTGCAATTGTTGCAAACTCATAAAAATCAGTTAAAAAAGGAATAGAAATAATTGCAATTCCTTGTAAGAGCATTCCCCAAAAAAGCATCTTTTTTTTAGAATAATGATCAGACATTTTTCCTGTAAATAACTGTCCAATTCCCCAAACTGTTGGATAAATTGCAGCAATAATTCCGATATTTTTTGTTTCGTAATTGAGAGATAATAGGAGTATTGGTAAAATTCCCCAAATCATTCCGTCATTAAGATTATTTACCAATCCTGCTTGTGTGATAGAACTTAGCGACTTGTTTTTAAAAGTAGTTTCTAAAAATACGTTTCCTAAGGCTTTATTTTGATTGCTTTTTTGTTCTATGTTTACAAATTTTCGAGTATCATTTACAAACAAAATTGAAAGGATTAAACCAACAATCGAAATCCCAATTCCGAGGTAAAATGGATATGGAGTTACACCATATTTTTGAGCAATAATTCCTGTAAGAAAAGCAACAACACCAACAGCAAAATATCCAGCAAACTCATTTATTCCCATCGCAAAACCTCTATCTTTTTCGCCAACTAAATCTATTTTCATAACAACAGTACTGCTCCAAGTCAATCCTTGATTTATACCAAGTAAAACATTGGCAAAAACAACCCAATTCCACGAAGTCGCATTCATCAAAATAAAAGGAATAGGAATGGCGAATAGCCAACCGAAAGCCAATAAGTTTTTTCGTCCGAATTTATTGGCAAGTCTTCCAGTGAAATAATTGGTAAGTGCTTTGGTAATTCCAAACGCAACAATAAAAGATAAAATGGCAGTTTTAGAATCAATTCCAAATTCTTGAGTAGCAAATTTTGGAAAAATAGTACGTTCCAAACCGACCATTCCACCAACAAAAGCATTTACAATCACCAAAATGGCAAATTGTTTCCAGTTTTCTCTTAATCCTAACGTTATGTTTTTTGACATATTTAACTCTAGTTATTTTTTACAGCGCACAATGTCATTCCGACAGAACGACCAAAGGAGTGATGAGGAATCTCACGTTTTATAAGATTTCTCGACTGCGCTCGAAATGACAAAAGTAGTTTTTAATTGACAGCCGTTCTCGATACTATTTTTGTTCATTTCAATCTCAAAAATCACTCGAACTGACGTTATTATATCTAGCAATCCAAGAGTCTAAAAATCGATTAGTCAACATCATGCGTCTTAGCAGAATCTTCAACTAAACGATTTATTTCAGTTAATTCTTCTTCTGATAAATCACGCCATTCGCCAATAGGAATATCCAGTTTGACATTCATAATTCGAGTTCGTCTTAGTTTTACAACTCTGTAATCAAAATGCTCACACATTCTTCTAATCTGACGATTCAGACCTTGCGTAAGAATGATTTTAAACTGTTTTTCGTTGAGTTGCTCAACAAAACATTTTTTGGTATAGGTGTTTAAAACGGGCACGCCATTTCCCAAACGTTCTATAAAATCACCTGTAATTTCTTTGTTTACCGACACTATATATTCTTTCTCGTGATTATTCCTTGCTCTGAGAATTTTGTTGACAATATCACCATCATTTGTAAGGAAAATTAAACCTTCACTTGGTCTGTCGAGTCTTCCAATTGGGAAAATGCGAGAAGGATAATTAATATAATCAATGATGTTATGGCGTTCTCTTTTGGTATCGGTTGTGCAAACAATCCCTTTAGGCTTATTGAACGCGATATATACAGGTTTGGTGTTTGGCTCAGAAATCAATTTTCCATCAACATGTACTTCATCATTTTCAGTGATTTTTGTACCCATTTCAGGAACTTTACCATTGATAGTTACACGACCTTCATCGATTAATTTGTCAGCTGCTCTACGAGAACAGAAGCCAACTTCACTTAAATATTTATTAATTCGTGTTTCTTTCATATTTTTTATGGAGTTGAATTTACCCAAACTTCACCATCTGCAAAATGTTCTTTTTTCCAGATTGGTACAGTTTCTTTTAAGGTGTCGATTGCATATTGACAAGCGGCAAAAGAAGCCTTTCTATGAGGAGAAGAAACTGCAATAATTACTGGGATTTCACCAATTTTTAATTCACCTTCTGCATGATGAATGGCTATTTTTAAAATTTCAAATTTCTCTAAGGCGTTCGCTGCTATTTTTTTTATTTCACTGATTGCCATTTCTTTATATGTAGAAAAGTCAAGTAGCGCAACTTCTTTCTCTTTGGTTATATTTCTAACAGTGCCTACAAATAATGCAATTCCACCACAAGAATTATCTTGAACAAAATCATAGCACTCTTGCAGATTCAGTTTTTCAGAAGTAATTTTTATAGAGATACTTTTTTGCATTCTAGCGTGATAAATTTATCTTACAAAGTTAAAGAATTAAACTATCAAATGTATATTTGCCACAAATTAAAAAATTATGTTAATTCGAGTGATTTTTGAGATTGAAATGAACAAAAATTGTATCGAGAATGGGAATTTTGTTTTTTAATAGTTCTCGATACTTTCGCTTAAGCGAAAACTCGAACTGACGGAGAAAATATAAATCAATGGAAAAAATATTTAGAGTTGTAGCGTTTTTAGAAGGAGTATCTTATTTATTATTGCTTTTTGTAGCAGTACCAATCAAGTATTTTGGAGATGACCCGCAATATGTTAAGATGTTAGGAATGCCTCATGGTTTGCTGTTCGTTGGCTACGTAATTTTGGCGTTTTTGTTGAAAAACGACTATAAATGGAACAACAAAACATTCTTTATTGTTTTGATTGCTTCTGTTCTTCCTTTTGGTACTTTTTATGTTGATAAGAAGTATTTGAAGAAAGCATAAGTTGTGCGTATTGGATAATTTTATGTATCGTGTTTGTATATGGCTTGTTGCGGTTGAATATGCACTACACTTTCCGCCATTTCCGAAAGATAATTAATTCGCGTGAATTTCCACTGAGGAAATTCCGTAGCAATTAATTATACACGGTTTAAGTTTGTCATTTAATATATTTGATTATAAATCAGAAAGAATAAAAGAACTTATTGAAATGCAAAATTTGTTTCAATAAGTCAAAATACTAATGTCAAAATTTAATGAAGAATTTACTTGTTTTTTAACTAAGTTCTTTGTTGGCTAACGTTTTTTATTCTTTAATTAGATTCTATTTTAGCTACAGGCGTACCTTTTAAACTTTGCGTAACTAAATGAGCAATAAACTCTGTAAAAGGTTCAATATTTCCATTAACACTAGCTTCTTCGAGCGAATTCATATAAGTTTCACGTTCTTCTGTTGGAATTACAGTCCATGGATATCCTCCTGAAGCTAACATAACATTCATTAGAAACCTTGCCATTCTTCCATTCCCATCCATATATGGATGGATATAAACGAAAATGAAATGACCAAGTACAGCACTTACACCAGAATTTTTTTCAGTTTCTAATAATTCAAACAATATTGGCATCGCATCTCGAACTGCAGCAACGTTAAGAGGAACATGCTTAGACTGTGATATGTATACTTGATTTGTTCTATAACCTGCTAAATCGGATACTCGTAGTAATCCAGCAGTCACGCTTGGGGAAAATAATTCTCTATACCATCCAGAATGGTCCTGGTCCACAACTTTTCCAGCATTGGATCCATTTAGAATATTTTCCACACTACTTTTTACAGCCAATGAGGACCGATAATAACCTCTAGCTGCCATAACGTCTTTTTGTTTTCTATGCTCTTCATTTTCTTCTAAATCCCATTGACCACTTCTAACCATTTCAATAAGTTCTACTGAAACTGTATATTTTTCTATAGATAACGAATGGTATGCGTCAGTAATATATATACGATCCATAGACTCGAGATACTGTTTTTTACCTCCTGGAAGTCCTGGTTCATATGGAAAATATTTAATAACTATTTTTCGCATTTCGGACCACATTAGTTTTATTCTATTTGCGTAAGGTGATTTTTCTCGAAATGATAAATTTATAAGGGGTTTACTTTCGAAAGGGTCCACCTCTCGAATTTTAAAATCAGCAGACTTCATTGTCTTTATTATATCTTCTGCTATCCTAGTTTGTCCATTATTGCGAAAAGCACCTGCTAATCTCCCAGCAACTACTGTGTGTGACCCATCTAACAGTTTTTGTAGTACTTCTGATGAATCAGAAATTTGAGCTAATGCAGTTCGTATTTCTGTTGGGCTTTTTTTAAACATTGTTGGTGAACAGTATATCAATGCTGATGGTAGTGAAAGTGTTCTAATTTCATTTATAATAATAATATCTGCTGTATTTGGGATAGAAGATTCTATTGGAAAAAGAGATGTATTATAAAGTAGTTCTATTTTAGTGTTTGATGTTTTTGGTGCACGAACGATTAATTGCATAGGAACTGTATTATTACCTGCGTGGAACAAAACTGATTGTTCAGCAGAAATAGAATAATTTTCGCCGTATTTTGCCTCAAGATATTGCGAACTAAATTTCCAGAATGAAGTATACCATGACGTGGTGTCTCCAAAATTTTCATTAGGATTTGAGGATATATACCATCCTTTGGTTACTTCTTTTAAGAACCCATTCTTTACTAATCGCTCTCTATGAGTCCTACTCAATCTTGAAGATTTAATCGCTACAAGGTTTTCTTCGTTTTCTAATTTATGTAAAATTTCAAGTGATTCTGCAAGTTTTTCGCTTGGTGTTGCCATCTCAAATCTGTTTTGTGAGTTATAAATAATAACAAATTGCATGCTAGATGTACAGAAACTATGTTTACGCGCTTTTCTAAAACTATGCTATCATGTGATTCGGTAACTATGCTTACGTGACGTACAAAAACTATGCTTGTGTGTAAATATACAATAAATCAATCAATTATTCCAATAAATAAATTCGTAAAGAATCAATTTCAGAAATGTTTACCAATGCTTTAGATAAAGTTTGTTTTAATTAACTTTATCGGACGATAGGTGAAGTTAGTCAAAAAAATTGACAAAGTCAAGTGTATTTTTTCAATTACCCTCCACTCACAGGAGGAATCAATGCAACAATATCACCATTATTTAAGATTGCATCGTCACTTGCGTAGACTGTATTTAATGCCATAGAAAAACTATTATAATTTTTTAACTTTGGATAATCAATCATTAATTTTTCTTTTAATGCTCCAATAGTTATTCCTTCTGAAATTGTTATTTCATCAGAACGTTTTTGGGTAATATCACTTGTGATTCCGAAAAATAAAAGTTGTAGTTGCATCAATAATAGTTATTTTTTAGTCAATAAAAAACAATTTGATGTCTCCTCGAGCGGAGTCGAGAGGTTATTCTTAATGAGGGTATCAATAAAAATTAGGTCTCGACTCCGCTCGACCAGACATTCAAAACGTGTTTATTGGTTTCAGTAAAAGTACATATTTTAATGCGAATGTGAATTTAGATTAATAACTATTCTTAGTCCGTTGAAATACTTATATTTGTCAGTTCAACTAATATATATGAGTAATTCTAAATTGAGGCGCGAAGCGCTTTTATACCACGCAAAACCAAAACCTGGAAAAATTGAAGTTGTGCCTACAAAAAAGTATGCAACACAACGTGATCTTGCATTGGCTTATTCTCCTGGAGTTGCAGAACCTTGCCTTGAAATAGAAAAAGATGTAAATAACGTTTATAAATATACTGCTAAAGGTAATCTTGTTGCGGTTATTTCTAATG
>NVWM01000031.1 GCA_002733665.1 Lutibacter sp. | reverse complement strand
CTTATTGTCTGTTCGGTCAATATCTTTACCTAAATTTATATTTCGAGTGATTTTTCTGATGTTTTTAACAAAAAAACCTATTCCTACTATAAGTAAAATAGCAAAAAGTATATTTGGTAAATACTGCATTAGTTTTCTTCTTTAGGATTATATTCTTTGGCTTTTTTCCCAAACAATGAGAAGTGTACAAATCGTTTTGGATGTAATTTCATTTCACGCAATAACTCCTCCATTTCTTTTGATGCATTTTCAAGATTGTTATATAAGCCTTCATCTTTCATCAATTTCCCTATAGAACCTTCTCCTCTATTGATTCCTGCAATAACAGCATCAAAACTTGAAATTGTACTTTGTAATTTTTTGATTGTTTGTCCTAAATTAGCATTGACTAGAGAGTCTGAAAGTTTAGCAAAGTTATCTGTAGCAATTTCAACATTGGTAAGTGAAGCCCCTAATTTATCTTTATTTTCTAATAAAAGAGCATCTAAAGAAACTGATGATTTTTTAAAATTGGCAACAGTTGCATTTAAATTTGCAAAAGTAGATTTTAGATTTTTACGAGCGTCCACATCTAAAGTTTGATTTAATCCTAGTAATAAAGAGTCTGCACTTACAATTACGCTTTCTAATTTTGCTTGAAGCGGATTCAACTTTTCTCCAACTGATGAAAAGATATCAGATTCTATTTCGCCTTTCAAATAATCTCCAGAAACTGCATTTTCACCTTCATATGATGGAACAACGGCCAATGACTTTCCGCCCATTAAACTGGCGCTATATATTTTTGCAGTACTATTTTTAGAAAATTGGAAGTCATTATCAACCCCAAATTCTACAATTAATGTTCCTTTTTTATTTGAATCAAAGGCAATATTTACAACTTTACCAACTTGTAAACCGTTAATTGTAACGCTACTTGCTGTGTTTAAGCCTTGAACATTATTATATTCTACAAAATAAGTACGAGGAGAAGAATTAAAAAGGTTTTGACCTTTCAAAAAACTATAACCCCAAAAACTAAGGCCAATTATAACAATGGCAACAATACCTGATTTTAATTCTCTTGACAACTTCAAAATAGTAATACTTTTAAGAAACAATATTACTAATAATTTCTGTGAGTAGAAACTATTTACTGAGGAGTTTTCAAGGCTTTTTGAACACTTATTTTCTCACCATTTTTAAAGGCTGCAATAAATGCTGTATTATACCCTTTCTTTTTTACTTGTTTTTGATGTTTTACAACTTCAGCATAATTTGAAGTTCTTCCGTAATAATACTTGTAACTTCTTCCGATTTTTACACGTTCAACACCTTTAAGACCTTTAAAATTATAAGATTTTGTTTCGAGTTTTGTAGATCCAGAAGCGATTTGAACTTTAAAAATTATATCCTTATTTATTTGAGAATCATTATTTTCTACAGTGATATTTTCAACTGTATTTATATCTAATTGCTTTAAATATGTTTCGATTCCTTCAGCGATAGTTTGAGCAAATCTTGTTTGCCCATTTTTTGAATTTAAGTAATTTGCTTCTGTCTTATTGGTTATAAAACCCGTTTCAATTAATACGCTTGGCATATATGTTTGATGGAGAACAATAAAACCTGCTTGTTTTACACCTCTGCTTTTTCGCTTTAATTTATTAGTGAAATTATTTTGAATTATACTAGCCAATTGTAAGCTCTGATCTAAGTATTCCTCTTGCATTAAAGTAATTCCAATAACCGATTCTGGAGAATTTGGATTGAAACCCTTATAATTTTCTTTATAGTTATCTTCTAACAATATTACCGAATTTTCTGCTTTCGCTACAGCAAAATTTGTCTTATTTCTATGCACTCCAAGCACATACGTTTCAGAACCATAAGCATTGGTATTATGAGCATTACAATGAATTGAAACAAATAGATCTGCATCTGCTTTATTGGCTATTTTACCTCTCTTAAATAAATCTACAAAAACATCAGTTTTACGAGTATAAATAACATTTACATCCTTCTTTTCTGATAAAATTTTACCAATTGCAAGTGTTATTTTGAGTGCAACATCTTTTTCTTTGTATTTCTTATACCCTACTTTCCCAGGATCATGACCTCCATGACCTGCATCTAAAACAACAGTATATGCTTTGTCCTGCGCATAACTTGTTAAAGTTATCAGAATAAAAAGGAAAGAGAACACGAAAACTTGCATTGCTTTCGTTTTGATATTAAATTTGTGGAACATCTGTAAGTTCATCAATTTATTTTAATTATTTTTGGCAACTTATAAGAACTATTCAAATATTAAGCCAATTTAAATTAATGGTACAAAATAATGGCTTTAAATTTATAGCGAATTTAAGAAAAGTTAGGAATTTTAGACCTATTTTTATCTATAAAACAATAAAGTATTTAACTCATTGCAAATAAAGACACTAAAAATACTTTTTATACTGATTTTTTTCAGCCTCTCTTCGCAGTTTAGTATTGCGCAAGAACTTAAAATGGAACGTAGTACTGAAAAGAAAATAGACATTCCTGTTGTTGAAAAGAGTGTACAACAAAACGACACAATTTCTACAAGTTTTGAGACATTAACAAAGCCTAAGGACTCTACACAGACTGATAGCATAAAAAAATCAGGTGCTGCAATCGAAAATATTATTACTCATACTGCTGATGATTATATTCGTGAAGATTTCAGAAAAAGATTAATGACATTGCATAACAATGCTGAAATTGACTTTGGTGAAATCAATATGAAAGCAGGACATATTGTGATAAATCATGAAACAAATGTGATTTCTGCAGTTGGAATCAAAGATAGTTTAGGATATCATCAAAGACCAGTAGTGATACAAGAAGGCCAAGAATCAGAACACGATTCTATAAAGATAAATTATAAGAATAAAAAAGCATTGGCTTGGAATACCAAATCAAAACTTGGTGAATTAGATACAAGAACTGGTGTAATGAAAAAAATTAACGACTCTACAATTTATATAAGAGACGTTATCATAACCACTTCAAAAAAAGAAATTCCTGATTATCATATTCTTGTGAGTAAAGGGAAAATGGTTCCTAACAAAAAAATTGTTGCAGGAAAATCTCAATTATACATTGCCGAAGTTCCAACTCCTGTAATTTTACCTTTTGCTTATTTTCCGCTAACCAAAGGGCGTACTTCTGGAATTTTATTACCATCCTATGGGAGTAACAATAACCAAGGGTTTTTCTTACAGAATGGTGGTTATTATCTTGCATTAAGTGATTATTTTGATTTAGCCGTTTTAGGAGATATATATACTAACGGAAGTTGGGGACTGAACCTACAGAGCAACTACTACACTCGTTATAAGTACAATGGTACATTGAGTTTTAGATATGAAAATCTAATAAACAGCCTTCGTGGATTTGATGATTATAGTAAGGCCACAAATTATAATATTCGTTGGAGCCACAGTCAAGATACAAAAGCAAACCCTAATGCTCGTTTTTCTGCGTCTGTAAATCTTGGAAGTAGTAAATATTACCGACAATCATTAAATGAATATAATAACAATTCGTTTTTAAACAATACTTTAAGTTCGTCTATTTCTTATCAAAAAACATTTGTTGGAACACCATTTAACTTAACTGCATCTATTACACATTCGCAAAATACAAATACTGAAACTATTGTCATGTCTTTACCGTCATTGCAAGTGAGTATGAATAGACAATATCCTTTCGCACCTAAAGATGGAGCAAAGAAAACAGCATTGCATAAATTAGGAGTTACCTATAACTTAAAAGGTGATTATAAAATTAATACTTCTGATAGTTTATTCTTCAAAAAAGAAATGTTTGATACTGCAAAATCTGGAGTACAGCACGATGTTTCATTAAATACAAGTATGAAAGTGATGAAACATTTCACACTTTCACCAACAGCAAGATATAAAGAAGTTTGGTATTTTGACAAGGTAAATAAGCGTTATGACGCAGTACTTGATGAAGTTCTAACTGATACCATTAAAGGGTTTAATTCTTTTAGAGAATATAATGTTGGCTTGTCGTTATCTACTACTTTATATGGCGATGTTGCCTTTAAAAAAGGTCGATTACAAGCAATAAGACACACAATGAGGCCATCTATTTCTTACAACTACAAACCTGATTTTGGTTTTTATTATGATGAAGTGCAACAAAGCATTGACCCTTCAGATGTTTTTGAATATACACGATTTGAACAAGGTATTTACGGAACTCCAAGTCGTAGTCTCTCAAACAGCCTTGGCTTCTCTATTGCCAACACATTGGAGGCGAAAGTAATGTCAAAAGATTCTACAGAAATAGAGCCTAAAAAAATAAGTCTAATAAAGAATTTAAACATTTCGAGTAGTTATAATATTGCTGCTGATTCATTAAAATGGAGTCCTTTAAGTATTAATGCAGGAACTGCTTTTTTTAACAATAAATTAAACCTAAACGTTCGCGCAACACTTGATCCTTATGCAATTGATGTAAATGGTAGAAAAATAAACACTTTTAATATTGATAATGGAGGGAGCCTATTTAGGTTAACTAATGCTGGAATGACGATGAATTATTCGCTATCTAGCAAAGGAAACAAAGAATCTGAAACTAACTCACAAAGAGGTACAGGAGGAAACGACAGTAATAGGACTTCTGATGGTATTTTTGGAGAAAACATGACTGCAACTAATGATCAAAATAGCAGTACTAATAGTGATGAAAAAACAAAAAAAACTTCCAAGCTATATAACTCTACAATTCCTTGGACTCTTAATTTAGCCTACACCTTTAATTATGCAAATTTGGCAAGGGAAGATGAGATTTCATCACACTCATTGATGTTTTCTGGAGATGTAGAATTAACGCCAAAATGGAAAGTTGGGTTTAGTTCTGGTTACGATTTAAAAAATACAGGGTTTACCTATACACAACTTCGTTTTAATAGAGATTTAGACAGTTGGAAAATGAGTTTTAATTGGGTTCCTTTTGGTACAAGAACAACCTATAACTTTTTTATTGGAGTCAAATCATCTGTATTGAGTGATCTTAAATATGATAAACGAAAAGTTCCGGATAGAAGACTTTTCTAGATTTTTAGACTGTTAGATTTATGGATTGTTAGACATCTATAGAGTTAGAATATTAAATTATTTTCCGCTACTTTGAACCTTTGAAATTATAAAACATGAAAAAAATCATCAATACACCAAACGCTCCAGCACCAATAGGACCATACAGTCAAGCCATACTTTCAGGAAACACATTGTATACTTCAGGTCAAATTGCAATCAACCCTAAAAATGGAGAATTGGTTTTAGATACTATTTCGTCTGAGACAACACAAGTGATGGAAAATCTAAAAGCAGTTTTAGCTACAGCAGAGATGACTTTTGAAAACGTTATTAAAACCACTATTTTTATTTCTGATATGCACAACTTTAGTGAAATAAACGAAGTGTATGCAACGTATTTTAATGCTGACACTGCTCCTGCACGTGAGACTGTTGAAGTTGCAAATTTGCCAAAGTTTGTAAATGTAGAGATTTCTGTGATTGCAGTAAAATAAGTTTTTTTGTGTCATTCTGAGTGAAACGAAGAATCTCTTTTCTTTAAGATTCTTCACTTTCATTTCGACTTTAGTTTATCTTGAGCGCAGTCGAAAGGCTCAATTTACAGTTCAGAATGACAAAAGATATTCTTAGTCTATGGTATCTTTCTTAAAATTACCAAAATTGACCAGCGGTTTTTTAACAATACTATCTTTTACTTTCTGAATAGTATCAACCTTTACTTCTTTCTTTCTAAGTCCTATTTTTTCTAAAAACTCTTTTCCATTCTCAAAATCAAATTGATATGAGAGTCCAACTCCTTGAGTATACCCTTCTTCTTCTTCGGTATATTGAATCTCATTTTGACGGTTAAATACTTTTGATCGAAGAGTTCCTTCATCGTTTAATAAAAACTCCACTTCTACTTCTCCTCTAACAGATTGCTGTTTAGAACCAACAGGTACTCCAACACTTCCGTTAATTAATATTTTTTCGTTTATTCGAGTCGCAACATTAACACCAAGTTGGTCATCAGTATTTAAATTATCTATTTTTGACCTATCATCACCTATTTTATAATCAACACTAAATTTAAACTTATCATTTCCTCCGCCAAGAATACTGGTAAGTGCTTGAGACAATAACAATTCGCCTGTTTCTGATAAAAGAGACACTCCATAATCATCAAAACCACTATTCTCATTATAAAAAGTACCAAATGCTAACAGTGAACCGAAATGACGAATTCTAATATTCTTATCATTATTTTGATTGATTTTAAAATCCAATTCTGCATTAATATTTGATCCTGCATCAGGAATTCTAATATCATATTCCTTTTGAGAGTCATATAATTCTCCAGTAAAATGCATAATTAAATCAACAGGAATATCTCTACTTGTTGTAATATTTTCTAATATTGACTTCGGGTTTGCATTAACTCTATAAATGGTTTCTATATCAAGTTCAGCTGTATATGGACTCCCATCCCAAGAGACCGTTCCTCCTTTAACTGCTTTAAACTTCTTGGTTATTAGACCTCCATATTTAAAATCATAAGTACCGTTATCAATCACAAAATCTCCATACATATTAAACTTTCCTTTTGTGTCTATTTCTATTCGCAAATCTCCTGTTCCGCTTCCTTTTAATGCACTTCCTGTAGCTTTATCCATAATCATCTCTACAACAGCATCTTTGGTAACTTGTAAGTCAAAATTAAGTGACAATCCCTTAAATTTCTCCAGTAAAACTTCAGATGATAAATCAAATTTTTCTTCGTCTTTAGCAGTTACAAAAGTCACCAATTTAGTATTTGAAATAGTTTTTACATCGCTTAAAGGAATCACAAAATAAGTACCATCATTCGTTTTACCATTTACATCAATTGTTAAATCATCAGTAAAGCCAGCAATAGTTGCATTACCTTCTATAAATCCAGTACCATAATAGAGTTCTTCAGATTCTTTAGTGTCAAGGATTAATAAGTTTTTTGTTTCCAAGTTTAAATCTAATCGCCAATCACTAAACTTCTTATGAGAGATTGTTCCGAGTAAGGCTCCTCTTGTACCATGAGTTACGTCATGTAATGTTAAGTCGACAATATCAAAAGTTTGTTTGCGCAATTCTACAACCGTAGTTCCTTCAAAATCATAATCTACATTGAGATACGGAAATGCAATACCAGATGAATCTAAGAACAACTCACCATTCATATCTGGGTTTTCTAAAAGCCCTTTGAGTGTTGTTGAGCCATAAACAAAACCTCTAATATTAGAGAAATTTTCTCCACCAATTGGATCTAACAAACCTAACTTAAATTTATTGAAGTCAATATTCATATCAATTTTTGGTTTTTTAACTGATAAGTCAATTGTTCCATCTGCCAATAAACTCTGACTATCATCGTCTTTTACAGATACATTTACATCAAATTTCTTTACAGAATTTTTCCCTTTCATATCAATATTTAGATTTCCAAGAAAAGTCTCATTGACAAAGAAATCTTCAACTCCTATATTGGCAATTGGCAAAATTGTTCTTCCGTTTTGATTATACTTTACTACTCCATTTATCAACCCTGCAAAATTCCAATTTTCAATTTCTGGTGTGATTCCTGCCAAATCAACATTTTCAAAATTGATATTTAAATCTTTCTTTGATCTTCCAGTTGCCGAGCCAAATAAATTAATTTTTTGCTTTCCAGAAACCAAGTCAAACTCTTGAATATCAAAAGATTTAAACTTATTGTCAAAAACTACCTTGTTCTTTTTATTCTCATCAGGATTGATAATCCAAGTTGTATTTTTATATCTAAAATTCGATTTATTTATTCCAACAACCGACTTTTTATTTTTATCAATCGTATGATAAAACCCTAAATCATAGGTTTCAGTTTTATCTTTTCCACCAATAAACTCTGTTCTAAAAAAGAGGGTGTCATTTAGTGTTATATTCACTAAATTTAAATCAGAGATATCATAATATTTTGTACTAATTTTGTCTACTGATAATTGCGTATTGAATAATGGGTTTTTATTATCTATCTGTAATCTAATATTATCCACAATATTTTTATAAGCATCTATTTTGGGTGAACGCAACGTTAGTTTGAATTCATCATCATCAGAATTTATAGAACCACGAATTGAAGTGTTTTTTCCTAAAATTATTTCTGGATAAAAAACCTCTACAATCTTATTGTAAATCTTGAAATTAAAATCTAAATACTGACCAGAAGAAACCGGGAACGGATGATAGTTTGCGTAAATACTACCTATCGAATTCCTCGTAAGATTTTCTAATTCATTAAATTTAAATCTACCTTTAACTTTTCCGTTGATTATATCTGTTGAGTTTATTGTTATTGTCCTAATATCCTTTTTAAAAGATGAGTTAATATTAAAATCCTTGAAAAAATAATGATCATTCTGATTGGTATAAGACGCATTTTTAAAAGAAATTTCTCCTGCTAAATTATCTACTGAATCCCCCTTAAAATTGGCGTCAATATCACCTTCTATTATTGATTTAGAGTCCTTTATAAATAAATTTAACTTGTTAAAATTGGCATATTCTACCTGAGCCTTAAAATTGAAATTATAAATATCAGAAGATAAATCTGCCAATCCATTAAACTTAAATTTAATGTTCTCATCATTGGAAATCATCTTTCCGTTAAACTTTTTATTCTCAAAAACACCATTCATATCTATGTTTTGATAGGTATACCCTTTATATTGATGCTTAAATATTTTTCCGTCAATACGAGCATTTACTGTTTCTATAGTAAATCCTTTTCCATCAATATCAGCATCTAAAGACAGTTTTCCTATGAGAGAATCTTTGACAAATTTTCCAAGTTCAAAATCGATAATTTTAATATGCCCTTTATATGAGGCATTGTCAATATCGTCTATATTTGTAAGTTTTAGATCAGAAATAGTTGTTCCTAAATCGCTATTCATTTGAACTTGGGCATCAATAAGTTCAGGAGTTATAAAAGTATTTCCTGTAATAGTAAATCTTCCTAATTCTTTAAAAGTTGATGGCAATGTATTCCCCAAAATATTGGGTAATAAGCTTTTAAGATGATTGTAACTTGATGTTAAATTCCTCAATTTTGCGTTTGCCGAAAAACCGTTCTCAGTATTAAAAGCATTTTTAACGTGAACATCTCCAATAATAACAGAACTCAGATCAGAGTTTAATTTTAAATCATCAGCAATAAAATCATTGAGCGTTCCGCTTAAATTTGTTGTAAAATGTAAAACGTCATTCTTCCCAAACTCATTATAAAATTTATTCAAATCAACCAAAGAAACATCTGCTTCTATAATCGTAGCATCAAATTTCACCTTGTTATTAAAATCAGCAAAAGAACCATTACGATGAAAAACTAAATTCATCAAAACTTTAGAAGTCTCAGTTTCTAATGTTGTATTCAACAACTTCATTTCTTGCTGTGTGTATGTGAAATTTGTTGTGAGATTTTCAACTTCAACTCCATGGTTTTCAACAAATTTTAAGCCTTTTATATTTCCATAAATATTTGGCCCTTGAATTTTAAAATCATTTACATGACCAGTAATATCCTTAAATGTTACTGCTCTTGAACCAAAGTCATTCTCATCATAAATCATAAAATCTGCACCTGAAAGATATACAGAAGTTGAGGTCAATAAAAAATTAGAAGGATTTGCGTCTTGGTTTTCATCATCAAACTTTGCTGTAAAAATAGAAAACGAATCATCTTCTTCGCCTTTATAGGTTTTCATGATAAAGTTTACGCCCTTTAAATCAATATTACTAAACTCCAATTTATTATCAATAATATTTCGATAACTGAAAATTGACGTTGATAAATTTTTCACATTTATCATAGAATCTTGATGATGATCAAGAATTGAAATATCTTTTAATTGAATTTTTCCTAAGTAAGACAAATCTACTTTATCAACAGTTATTTCTGTTTTATAAGTTTCGTTCAAATAGTCTGTTGCCATTTTACCAAGACGCGTTTGTACAACTGGAAGTGACAATAAAAATATTATCAATAGTAAAAACAACGCAAGAGCGAGTAAAAATCTGAGTAGTATTTTTTTAAATCGTTTGATAAACTTTAACTTTGCATTTTCAATGGCAAATTTCGTGCCTTAATTATTTTTATTTCACTACAAATTTAGTGAAAATAAAATTTTAATAACCTCTCGACTCCGCTCGAGGAGACATATATTGATTGTCTGGTCGAGCGGAGTCGAGACCTTAATTATTTAATCGTAAAAAAAAAACCATAAATTAATCTATTTTAATGTCCAAAAAATCAATTTATATTCTTGGTATTGAATCTTCTTGTGATGACACGAGTGCTGCTGTATTATGCAACGGAAAAGTATTGTCAAATGTTGTAGCAAATCAAGAAATTCATGCTGCTTATGGCGGCGTTGTTCCTGAATTGGCTTCACGAGCACATCAACAGAATATTATTCCAGTAGTTCAGCAGGCAATTCAAAGAGCAAATATCGACAAAAATCAATTAAAAGCCATAGCTTTTACGCAAGGACCTGGATTAATGGGTTCTTTATTGGTTGGAGCATCTTTTGCAAAGTCTTTTTCACTTGGTTTAGGTATTCCATTGATTGGTATAAATCACATGCAAGCCCACATTTTAGCCCATTTTATTGATGATGAAAACCAGCAAAAACCTCCTTTTCCATTTTTATGTTTAACAATTAGTGGAGGGCATACGCAGATAGTTAAAGTAACGGATTATTTTTCGATGGAAGTTTTGGGTGAAACTCTTGACGACGCTGTTGGTGAGGCTTTTGACAAGTCTGGGAAAATTTTAGGATTAGATTATCCTGCCGGACCATTGATTGACAAATATGCTCAATTAGGAAATCCGAAAGCATATCAATTTACCAAACCAAGAGTTGGGAAATTAGAATTTAGTTTTAGTGGTTTAAAAACTGGAATTCTTCGTTTTATTCAAAAAGGTGTTGCTGAAAATCCTGATTTTATCAAAGAAAACTTACATGATATTTGTGCTTCTATTCAAGAAACAATTGTACAAATATTGATGGATAAACTCAAAAATGCTGTGAAAGAAACTAACATCAGACATATAGCAATTGCTGGAGGCGTTAGTGCCAATTCTGAAATACGAAAAGTGCTAAAACAAGCTGAAAAAAATCTTGGTTGGAAAACTTATATTCCAAAGTTTGAATACACGACCGACAATGCAGCAATGATTGCAGTCGCTGGATATTTGAGTTATCAAAAAGGTGTTTTTTCTTCTGTTGCTGTAACCTCTTCAGCGAGAATGAAGGTTGATGAATAAAGTATCTATATTTATTAAATAAAAAAGGCGACCAAATGGTCGCCTTTTTAAGAATATTAGATAAAATTATTATTGACTAATAACTCTAAATTCAGTTCTTCTGTTTCTTGCATGTTCAGCTTCTGTACATGACACTCCGTCAGAACATCTGTTTGTTAATTTATTCTCTCCAAATCCGTTAGCAACAAGTTGACTTGAATTAACGCCTTTAGACATTAAGTAGTTAACAACTGATTGTGCTCTTCTTTCAGACAATGCTTGATTGCTTGAATTAGAACCTCTTGAATCTGTATGTGAAGCAATCTCAGCACTTACACCTTTAGCCAAAATAGGTAATAAACGTGCGTCAATTAATTGCTTAGCAGCAGTAGTTAAAGTAGCACTTCCTAAATTCCAATTGATTGGTAATGGACTGTACTCTAAATCTTTACACTCAACCTCTTTCCAAGTTGTTAAACCTCCTTTAGAAACCAAGATTTCTTTAGATACAGTTTTGAATTGAGCTGCAACACCAACTTCTTCTTCCCAAGAATCTTTAACTAAAACAGTTTTTGTAATAGTTGAATATTCAGCAGGAATATCAATTACTCTTGTTGAAGGTGGAGTTACCATTACTACTTTCTTTATAGTTTTAGTTACTTCAGGAATTGCAACAACTCTAGTTGATTCTGGATTAATGATTGTTTTCTTAATAGTAATAGTTTTTTGAGGAATATCAATTACTCTTGTTGAAGGTGGAGTTACCATTACAACTTTCTTAAACGTTCTGTTTTTTGCAGGAATTGCAACTTGTCTCGTAGAAGGTGGAGTTACCATTACAGTTCTTTTAACTGTAGTTGTTTTTTGAGCAATATCATTTTGTCTCGTTGATGGAGACGTAGCAACTGTTACTCTTGAATAATTTGCATCTCCACAGTTTTTTCCATCAGAATTATCAGCACAGTCAGGTGTACGTAATACACTTGCATTGCTAGATAATAATGTTTTAGAAACTGTTTGATATTGTGCTGGAATTTCTTTGAAACACCAATATCTACAATCGTTAGGGTCACTTGACTGACAGTCAGGAGCTCTTTCACTCATTTGCCATTGTGCAGAAGCTGCTTTTGTCTCAACAACTTCAGAGTCTTGAGAGAATGTAGCAGGAACTACTCTTAAAGAAGAACCGTAATCTTTTCTGTGATACGTAATAGCTTGCTTCCCAAAAGTTCCTGGAACAACAGAAAGGCTATGGCTCGCTTCTTTAGTTACGTAAACATCTTCTTTAGTTTCATACACAGCAGCAACCATTTCTAATTTATAACTTGCAGGTTGAACTTCAATAGTTACAGTTTGAGTTTCATAAACTGCAGGTACAACAACTAAACGTTGACTTGCCTCTTTAGATACAAATGTTTCTGTTACAACTTCAGTAGTTGCAGCAACTTTTTCAAGTCTTTGACTTGCTTCTCTTGTTACTACAGTAACAGTTTGAGTTTCATAAACAGCAGCAATAACTTCAAGACGTTGACTAGCTTCTTTTACAAGAACCCTTTCTGTTTCTTTTTTAAATTGTGCTGGATGCGTAGTAATTTTTTTTATACGCTGGTGAAGTTTGGATTGTTACTTCTTCGTTTTTCCATACGTCAGGAGTTTTACAACGTACATAACATTTTCCTGGTTCTGGATTTTCTGGTAGGTCTTGTGCAGGCACTACAAACGCGAATGCTAAAAAAGCACATGATAATAGTAGTTTTTTCATTTTAATTAAGTTTAATTTAAAAAGTTAATACAATAAATTAGACACAACTATATTATTAAAGTCACATTGAAATAAAAAAATCATTATATCAATTTGATTACAAATGTTAAGAGGGTCTATAAAGGAGGCTATATTAAGAGGCTATATTAAGAGGCTATATTAAGAGGCTATATTAAGAGGCTATATTAAGAGGCTATATTAAGAGGCTATATTAAGAGGCTATTGTAAAAATAGTGATTTTTTTCTTAAAAGCTAAATAAATGTTAATAAAATTATTGTTTTTGATGTAATGTTTTGATAATTCCATCTGCTAAACCAATTTTTGGAACATAGATTTTGGTTGCTCCACTCCATTTCATAGCATTTAAATAAATTTTAGAAGCAGGAATAATTACATCTGCTCTGTCTGGGTTTAAACTGAGTTCAGTTACGCGCTCTTCAAAAGACATTTGCTTTAAAAACTTATAATGAGCATATAAGTATATATAAGAAAGTGATTTTCCATGAGCTCTACCTGACATTTTATGAATTTTATTAATGTTTCCACCAGAACCTATAAGGGATAATCGTTTCAACCCTTTTGTATTTTCTTTAATCCATCTTTCAATCAATTTTAATTGATCTTTTGAGGATTCTTTTTTGTTTAGCAATCTTACTGTTCCTAATTTAAAGGATTTTGAATTTACCACTTTTCCGTTAGAAAAAACAGTAAACTCGGTACTTCCACCTCCAACATCTACATATAAATAAGAAAAATCATCTTTGATAACTTCAGTCAAGTCAGTAGAAAAAATAATTTCTGCTTCAGTTTTTCCGTCAATCAATTCAATTTGCACACCAGTTTCTTTATAGATATCTTCAATAATTTCTAATCCGTTTGTAGCTTCTCTCATGGCAGATGTTGCACAAGCTCGATATTTTTCAACATCATAAACGTTCATCAATAATTTAAATGCGTTTAAAGCATCAATCATCCTTTTTTTATTTTCTAATGATATCTTCCCAGTAACAAAAGTATCTGCTCCTAAGCGAATTGGTACACGAACCAATGAAGCTTTTTTAAATTGTGTTTCTTCGCCTTTTCTTGTTATAATATTACTTATCAATAACCGAATTGCGTTAGAGCCAATATCAATAGCAGCATATTTTTTTATTTCCAAAATAAAAATTATTTATAAACTTTATGATTCTTAGGAAAATCTACTAAAATAGTTTTCCCTTTTGATAAGTTTTTCCAATGCTTGATGTTCAATTTAATACCGATAATTCCACATGTTGGCACATGATCTATCAATTGATTACCATATTTGTTGACAAAGGTACTTATACCATGATCATGGCTAAAAATAATTGCAGAATTATATGCGTCATCTAAAGCTTTTACGGTCTTAATCAAATAACCATCACTAAAACTATACAACGATTTACTAACTTTTAAATTTGATAATGGATAATTAAACGTATTACAGAAGATTACACCTGTATGCAAGGCTCTATTAGCACTGCTTGACATAAAAACATCTGGTCGTTTGATTTGCTTTTTCATAGCATTTGCCATTATGTGTGCATCTTTGATACCCCTCTTCTTTAACGGACGATCAGAGTCATCTATACCATCATATTCCCATGAAGATTTTGCATGCCTAACTATATAAATTGTTTTCATGTGTCGTTTTTACCTTTTTTATTGGTCACATGCGAATCGCTATTAATCATTCCTACAGATGATAAAATTTTTAACATGCTCGTTTCATTGGTTAATTTAATAAATTCAAATATAAAAAATTTATGGCGCTAAACGTTCAATTTTCCATTCAAAATTTTCTTGAAGTTTATATCTTATTCTATCATGCATTCTATTTGGTCTTCCTTGCCAAAACTCTACAGAAATAGGCTTTACAATATATCCTCCCCAATGTTTTGGTCTTGGTATCTCCTTATGCTGATATTTTTTTTCAAACGATGCTAAACTACTATCTAAAACTTCTTTTGAGGCTACAATTTCACTTTGATTAGAAGCCCAAGCACCCAACTTACTTCCATCAGGACGTGATTCAAAATATCCATCAGATAGATTTTCTGCTATTTTTTCTGCCTTCCCTTTTATAATGATTTGTCGTTCTAAGGAATGCCAAAAGAACGACAAGCACACATTTGGATTCTCTGTGATTGCCTTTCCCTTTTCAGAATTATAGTTGGTATAAAAGATAAAACCTTCCCAAGAAAACTTTTTTAAGAGTACAACTCTGTTTTTTGGAAAACCATCTAACCCAACTGTAGAAATTGTCATCGCATTTGATTCTTGATTAGAATTATTTTCTTCAATTTCATAAAACCATTGCTGAAATAACTCCATAGGATTTTCAGGACAGTTTTTTTCTAAGAGCTCCTGTTTTTTATATGTTTTTCTATGATTGCTTAGGTCGTTTGACATGGTGTTTGGTGGTCTTTGTAAATAAACGGATTTTTAAACGTTCACTTATCGTTTACGAATAAAGTTAACTCTGTGGTTCAAGCACCAAATTTAGCAAATAAAAAGCGAATAGAAAATTTATGAAAATATTCGCAAGTAGTCTAAAAGCAATAAAACACACATATTTCAAGTTTCTATTTTATAAATTTAACTATAAATCAAAAATCACAAAAGAGAGAGAATAGTACTAAGATAGATTATTATGTTCACATCAACAATTTTATGTTCACTTGTCGGAGAAATATTCAATGTTGATAGAGTTGTGCATTAATAACGCAATCAACTATTTAAACAAAAAAAGTGAAGTGAAATTCATTTTTTCATAAGTTCTAATCTTAAGTAATATTTTGCACCTACAACAGTACTGTCATAAACTAGCTCTAACATTTGAAAAACCAAATACATGTGCTTTGATTGTAAAAAACTTTTCAACTCAAATATTGGAGATAGTCAAATTTTTGTATATTCGAAAAGAATCTAAAAAAGATTGTAGACACAAACATTTTTTTCTTGAGAACCAAATATAAAAAAAGATTTTTTTAAAATGAAAAAAAGATTAAACCTCTCACTGCTAAACAATCATTTATTGGATACTTATGTAACTAATAATTTTAATAAATTAAGGTTAAATTCTCTTTTACTTCCTTTTTTTTTATTGCTATTAATTGCTTTTTTTCTCTATTTAGAAGATGCATTTTCTGTTGATGCATATATTCAGATTCAAAAAGATTCATTTTTATATCTAAATTCTAAATTATCAAAATTTCCGAATTTACAATTTAACTTAACTCAATTAGGAGACGTAATAATATTTTTGCCTTTTTTGACTATATTCATTGTTTACGCCTCTAAACTTTGGGAATCTTTATTAACTTCTCTAGTTATTTGTTGTGTTATATCAAATTTGTTTAAAAAACTATTTTCTGTTCCAAGACCTGCCGCTGTACTAGACAATGATAGTTTTGTAATCATTGGAAAAGCACTTTTCGGAAACACTAGTTTGCCTTCAGGGCATTCAATAGCTACTTTCACAATACTTGCATCAATTTTGATTGCTTTTATGCCAAAAAAAGTACCGTTAAAAATAGTATGGGGCTTTTTCATTCTCATCACAGGACTAATTATTGCGTTTACAAGAGTAGGTGTAGGAGCGCATTACCCTTTAGATGTTATAATTGGTAGTGCTTTAGGTTATATATCAGCCCTTACAGGTATTTTGATTAATAAAAAATTTAATCCATGGTCTTGGATAAAAAACAAAAAATATTACTTTATTTTTATACTTTTGTTTTCTATTTGGGCGATTGGCTTAATTATTAAAATTGTTGATACAAATTTGGTAATATTTTATTTTTCGCTAGTTAGTTTAATAACTACATTATTTATAATTACCCCTATTTATGTTAAAAAAAAATATTAAATTAACCTACTTTGTATTAATAATAAGTTTTGTTAACTTTTTATTATTTCATTTTTCTTTTTTTAAATTCGTATTCAATAATCTAGATTATAAAAGTTTAAATGGCATAACAATTATTATTTGTTTAATAATTTTAATGTTAGTTCTAAATGCTTTCGTTTTCTATCTGATATTTTTTCTATCTCGATTTGTAGGAAAATTATTATTAGTATTATTTTTTATGATTAGTTCAGTTTCGGTATATTTTATAAATACCTATAATGTTGTAATTGACATAACAATGATTGGCAACATTCTTAATACCAGATATGAAGAGTCTAGTAGTTTTCTTTCTTTTGGCTTGATTTTGTATGTGGTTTTTTTAGGTATAATCCCTAGTATTTTTATTATTAAGGTCAAAATAATTAAAGAAACCTTCAAAAGGTTTATCAAATTTTTTTTATTGACATTTATTTTTATTCTATCCTTAATTTATGTTAATGGAAGTAATTTCTTATGGATTGATAAAAATTCAACCAAATTAGGTGCATTAGCAATGCCGTGGTCTTATGTGGTAAATACATCAAGATTTTATATTAAAAAAAGCCGTAAAAACAAAAAAGAAATTTTATTGCCTAATGCAACAATAAAAGATACTGAAAAATCTATTGCAGTTCTTGTAATTGGAGAATCAGCAAGAAGTAATAACTTTTCATTATATGGTTATGAAAAACTTACCAATCCGTTATTATCAAAGACACAAAATGTTTATAGTTTTAATGCAACTTCTTGTGCTACTTATACAACAGGAGGTTTAAAGTGTATCTTAGAACATACAAACACTAGTAAATTATACGAGATTTTACCTAATTATTTATATAGAAATAATGTAGAAGTTATATGGAGAACTACAAATTGGGGAGAGCCTCCTGTTCATATTAAAAACTTTTTTAATAAAGCTGATTTAAAAAAAGAATGTGAGGGAGAAAAATGCAATTATGATGAAATTCTTTTGAGTGGCTTAAAAGAACAAATTTTAGCAAGTAAAAAAGATAAAATATTAGTTGTTTTACACACAAGTACAAGCCATGGACCAACGTATAATAAGAAATATCCACCTCAATTTGAAAAATTTAAACCCGTTTGTAATACTGTAGAACTAGGGAAATGCACAACCGAAGAACTTATGAATGCTTATGACAATACTATTGTTTATACAGATTTTATACTTTCTAGTTTAATTGAAGATTTAAAGCAACTAAAAGAATACAACAGTACAATGTTATACGTCTCAGATCATGGTGAATCTTTAGGTGAAAACAACTTATACATGCATGGTGTACCAGCGAGTTTTGCTCCTAAAGAACAATTAGAAATTCCTTTTATTGTATGGTTGTCAGACGGTTCTAAAAAACTAAAACCTAATGAATCATTATCACAAAATCATGTTTTTCATAGTGTCTTAAATTTTTTAGCAATAGAAAGCCCTATTTATGATGAAAACATGAACATTTATAAATAATTAACTATTAAAATATTTTGTGAATTTTGATATTAAAACTTATTGGTATCAATAAGTTAAATTGCTTTAATCTAAACAAGCTACTTCTTTTTAATCAACCACAAACCTATAAAAGTTATCAAACCGTTTATGGGTAGTATCTCCCAATGAAATTGATATGCTCCAATAACACTTTCTGGTAACTGTGTGATTGCATATGTCGCTATTATCGCTACTAACCCAACAATCCAAGCATACACGTCTTTTATTTTGTGTTTTGTAAAAATACCAAAGGCAAACAAACCCAACAAAGGACCGTAGGTAAAAGTGGCAAATTTAAACAGGTTACCAACTACACTCCCATCAAGATTGTTAAATATAATAACGACTATAATAAGCAATATAGAAACACCAATATGCACTTTTTTTCGCAATGGTTTTTGTACTGCTTTGGGTCTTTTTTCAATATTTAGAAAATCTACAGAGAACGAAGTAGTCAATGATGTCAAGGCAGAATCAGCACTTGAATATGCTGCCGCAATCAAGCCAATAATAAATACTACGGCGAGTGGCTTTCCTAAACCTTGATTCATAGCAATTTCTGGGAATAATAAATCGGTTCGTGTTCGACCATCTACTACAGGAATATCAATTCCAAATTTCTCTGAATAAATAAACAACAAGGCTCCTAAGGATAAAAACACAAAATTTACAATCACGATTAAAGTTGCCATTGTAAACATATTCTTTTGTGCATCTTTTTGGTTCTTACACGTCAGATTTTTTTGCATCATATCTTGATCTAATCCAGTCATTGCAATGGCAATAAAAATTCCGCCAATAAAATATTTCCAAAAATAAGTTTTAGAATTAGGATCATCAAAAAAGAATATTTGTCCTTTTTTAGCAAATTCATTTGAATTTAAAAACTCCATATAAGACCAATCTAATTTTTGATTAATCAAATAAATTCCAACACCAACTGCAACCAACATTGCCAATGTTTGCAAGGTATCTGTCCAAACTATTGTTTTAATTCCGCCTCTAAAAGTATAAATCCAAATCAATAAAATTGAGATTACCACTGTAGCCCAAAACGGAATTCCAATTTGCTCAAAAACAATATATTGCATAGCAAGAGCCACTAGAAAAAGACGAAATGAAGCGCCAGTAACTCTTGAAAGCATAAAGAAGGCTGCTCCAGTTTTATAACTTACAGTTCCAAAGCGCTGTTCAAGATATTGATAAATTGATGTCACATTAAGGCGGTAATAAATAGGTAGTAAAACAAACAAAATGATTAGATAACCTACGAAAAATCCAAAAACACCTTGCATATAAGCAAATTGTTGTCCGCCTATCATTCCAGGAACAGATATAAAAGTAACTCCAGAAAGTGAAGCCCCAATCATTCCAAAAGCTACAACATACCAAGGAGACTGCTTGTTTGCCTTAAAAAAAGTTTCGTTTGAATCGTTTTTTCCTGTTAAAAAAGAGACTAATAATAAAAGTCCAAAATAACCTGCAATCAGTAATAATATTGTTGTTGGATTCATTTGTATCTTGTTTCTCTGTTTTTTATTTAATCGAGACTGAGACAAAGAAACAAAATAAAACGGAATTTAAATCTTAAATTTTAAATCATTCAATTTTAAATATTTTACATTTGCCAAATGAATTTTTCTTCTAAAATCTTGGAAAATGCTGTAAATGAAGTATCCCAACTTCCAGGAATTGGAAAACGCACAGCATTGCGTTTGGTTTTACATTTATTAAAACGACCAAAAGAACAGACACATTATTTGACAACTGCATTAAATAATTTAGTAGAAGAAATAAGATTGTGTGAAAATTGCCATAATATTTCTGATGTTGCTATTTGCGAAATTTGCTCAAATAACAACCGAAACCACCAAATCATTTGTGTTGTTGAAGATGTACGTGATGTAATGGCGATTGAAAGCACTGCACAATATAGAGGCTTGTACCATGTGCTTGGAGGTAAAATTTCTCCAATAGAAGGTATTGGCCCACAGAATTTAACTATTGACAGTTTGGTTAAAAAAATAGGTTCAACAGCTATAAAAGAAGTTGTTTTTGCGTTGAGTTCTACTATGGAAGGAGATACAACCAATTTTTATATCTTTAAACAAATAGAGCAACTTAATGTGAAAATTTCTACAATTGCTCGTGGAATTTCTGTTGGCGACGAACTTCAATATGCAGATGAAGTGACGTTAGGAAGAAGTATTTTGAATCGTGTTCCATTTGAAAATTCATTACAAGGTTAGATGCAATTATCTGTTATCATAGTCAATTATAACGTCCAATATTTTTTGGAACTCTGTTTACAAAGCGTGCAAGAAGCACTAGAAGAAATAGATTCTGAAATAATTGTTGTTGATAATAATTCTATTGATGATAGTTGCAAAATGGTTTCTGAAAAATTTCCAAAAGTTATTTGTATTAGAAACAATAAGAATATTGGTTTTGCTAAAGCCAATAATCAAGGTGTTACAAAAGCAAAAGGACAATATGTACTGATTTTAAATCCAGATACAGTTGTAGCAAAAGACACATTTAAAAAAATACTGAAATTTGCAAAATCCCGTCAAAATTTTGGCGCATTAGGTGTTAAATTAATTGATGGAAAAGGGACGTTTTTACCTGAAAGCAAGAGAGGAATTCCAACTCCTAAGGTTTCTTTTTATAAACTGATTGGGTTTACTAGCAAGAGTACTGGGAAGTATTATGCCAATCATTTGAAAGAAAATGAAACAGGGATAGTTGATATTTTGGTTGGCGCTTTTATGTTTATGAGGCGTAAAGTTTATAATGAAGTAAAAGGCTTTGACGAACGCTATTTCATGTATGGTGAAGATATTGATTTGAGTTATAAAATATTGAATAAAGGGTATCAAAATTATTATTTTGCAGACACTCAAGTGATACATTATAAAGGCGAAAGTACAATTAATGACATGAAGCAGTTGCGTTATTTTCATAAGGCTATGGAAATATTTTATGATAACCATTTTAAATTAAATAAAATCTACGATTTAATAATGAGACTAGGAATTAAAGTATGGTATCTACTTAAATTCTTTAGGTTAAAAAGGAAAGAAAAAGAAGGAATATCATCTGAAAAATTACTGTATTTTGGAAATGAGGAAGAAACATTCAACAAAATACAATCATTAAAACTAGACGTGAAACAATATGAATTTACTGGTAAAAAGTCTTTAGATAACCTTGAAGAGTTTATAAAAAAAAATAATATCAAAGAGTTAATATTTGATAATAATAATTTGACATATCAAAATATAATTACTGAAATAGTCAAATTAAAAAAGATGGATTTGACCTTTAAAATTCATCCAAAAAACACAAATTATATTCTTGGAAGTAATTCATCTGTTACCAAAGGAGAAGTGTGTATTTTTAAGTAGTTTTATTTTTTGCGCGAATTGTTTTATACAAGCGTATTCCAAACATTAGTAAAAAAGAAAATAATACGATTCCTACAACTCCCCAAATCCAGTTAACAGCATTCTTTAATACCACTAAAAACACAATCGAAAATAAGATGATTGTTGCAACTTCATTCCATATTCTCAATTTAAAAGAACTGTAATTAACTATATCACTTTGAAGTTGTGCAAATATTCTATGGCAAATTCCATGATAAACATAGAGTGCTAATACAAATATTAATTTTACCTGCATCCAAGGCATTTCTAAATATGCAGGGTTCTGGTACAACATCCAAAAAGCAAAAATACTTGCTAAAATTGCCGAAGGCCAAGTAATTATATACCATAACCGCTTGGTCATCAATTTGTATTGTTTTTGTAATATTTCTTTTTCTGGTGACGTTTTACTTTCTGCTTCAGCATGATAAATAAAGAGTCTAACCACATAAAATAATCCTGAAAACCAGGTGATTACAAATATGATGTGTAATGATTTTATGTATAAAAAATCCATGATTAAAAAATTTCTATTTTATTTTCTTCCCATTCTTTCACCCAATTAGCAACAACATTTACCCAATCTTCATTATCATTCATACAAGCAACATGAATATACTTTTCTCCACCTGCTTTTTGAAATTGATTTTTACCTTCCATAGCAATTTCCTCCAAAGTTTCTAAGCAATCTGTTACAAATGCAGGAGTTATTACTGCTAAGTTTTTAGTCCCTTCTTTTGCCAATCTTTCAAATTCAAAATCTGTATATGGTTTTAGCCAAGGATCTTTTAATAATCTAGATTGGAAAGAATTGCTATATGTTTTCCCTTTTAAATCCAATAACTTTACAATCTCTTTGGTCGTTTCAAAACATTGATGACGATAACAAGTTTTATGTGCTTCTGAATGAGTATTACAACAACTTCCGTCAATCTTACAATGTGATTGAGTTGTATCAGATATTAATATATGACGCTCTGGAATTCCATGATAAGAAAATAATAAATGATCGAAGTCAAAAGATTCAATTTGTTTTTGAATGTTGTTTGCCATTACTCTTATGTATTGCGAATTGTTGTAAAATACAGGAAGTGAATCAATAGAAACATTCGAAAATTTTTCTTTTTGAATTTTTTGTGCTTTCGCAACTACAGTTTCGTAACTAGACATTGCATAATGCGGATATAATGGAATCATAAATATCTTAGTTACTCCTTTGTCTGTTAATTTTTTAATCCCTTTTTCAATACTCATAGACCCGTAACGCATTCCTAACGCTACAGGAATATCAAGTTTTGGAATTAACTTCTTTGTAAATCTTTGAGAAATAACTACTAATGGAGAGCCTTCTTTCCACCAGATTTTTTTATACGCTGCACCAGATTTTTTTGGTCGAAAACGCAAAATAATTCCCTTCACTAATAAGAAACGTTTCCAATATGGCATATCAATTACACGCTTATCCATCAAAAATTCATCGAGATATTTGCGAACATCTTTTGTTTTTGTGCTATCTGGAGAGCCTAAGTTTACAAGTAATACTCCTTTCATGTATTTTTATTGTTATTTAGTGCAATCTGTTTTATTAAAAACATGATATATATCATGTTTTTAGAGATACTTTTTTAGTTTATTCTTTTTTATTTTACAAACCTTTATTTGGAATTACTCTAAATTAGGAAATGCAAAACCCATTACAAGCCAACAAAAATAAACATTTTTAGAAAATTATAAGACAGAAAAAGTTAAAAAAACATTGTGCGATATTAAAATAACTTTCAGCGATACTTTTCTTAATTCAAAGGTGATAATTTTGAAAACTTGAACAAAACATATAAAATGCAAGAAAATTCAAGTGGAAACAAACTATACAATGTTGGAATCAGTTATAAAAAGGCTGATGTTCATACACGAAGTAGTTTTAGTATTTCCCCTGAAAATCAAATCTTACTATTAAAAGAAGCCAAAGAAAATGGTATTGAAGGGCTTTTTGTTTTATCTACTTGTAACAGAACTGAAGTTACTGGTCTAGTAGAACACCCTTATAAATTGATAAGTTTATTATGTAAATATTCTAACGGATCTGTAGATGAGTTTATAAAAGTTTCTACAATCAATAAGAATAATGATGCAATTACACACTTATTTAGATTAGCTACAGGTTTAGATAGCCAGATTTTAGGCGATTACGAGATTGTAGGTCAATTGAAAATATCTTTCAAACAAGCAAAAAAATTAAATACTGTAAACGCATATTTAGAAAGATTAATCAATCTTGTGTTACAAGCAAGTAAAAAAGTGAAGAATAAAACGCATTTGAGCTCAGGTACAACATCTGTTTCATATGCAGCGGTACAATATATCATCAATAATTTATCGGACTATAATTCAAAAAATATTTTAGTCTATGGATTAGGTAAAATGGGTAAACATACTTGTAAAAACTTAAGTCAATACACTAATAATTCAAATGTCTGTTTGATCAATAGAACAGAAGAAAAGGCAATTGACTTTGTAAAATCTCATTCTACAATTAGAACTGCTAAGCATTCTGAATTGAAAAATGAAATTGAAAAATCTGATGTTTTAATTGTTTCTACAGGAGCATCTGAACCAACGATTACTTCTCAAGAGGTTTCAGAAAACAAAAACTTATTGATTTTAGATTTATCAATGCCAAATAATGTTTCTAAAGAAGTTGAAAATTACAATAATGTGACTTTTATAGATGTTGATGAATTGTCTAAAATTACAGATAAAACTTTAGCAAGACGGCAGGAAGAAGTGCCAAAGGCATTATCAATAATAGGAAACTATATTGAAGAGTTTAATGATTGGATAGGGCATAGAAAGTTTACACCGGCAATCAATGCCTTAAAGCGATCGTTAAAAATTATCCAAGATGATGAAATTGATTTTCATCGAAAAAAAATAAAAGATTTTGATGTAGTTCAAGCAGAACAAATCACGTCAAGAATTATTCAAAAAATTACTACTCAATTTGCAAAACACCTGAAAGATGAAAAAACATCTGTAAATCAAAGTGTTGAAGTGATGAAAAAAGTGTTTAGTGTAAATATGCAAACTACAGATGCAAAAGATAATTAAAATAGGAACTCGCTCAAGTCAATTGGCACTTTGGCAAGCCAATTTAGTCGCAAACAAACTTCAAGAAATTGAAGGGCTCGACATCAAAACTGAAATTGTAAAAATAGATTCTCAAGGTGATTTAGATTTAGATAAACCTCTACACGAGTTAGGTCTTACTGGAGTTTTTACTAAGAGTTTAGATGCTGCAATGTTAAGAGGTGAAATAGACATAGCGGTACATTCTATGAAAGATGTGCCAACGGTTTTACCAGAAAAAATTGTACAAGCTGCAGTTTTAAAACGTGCAGGCTCTTTGGATGTTTTAATTTGCAAAAACGAAGATAACGAAGAGTTTTTGTATCAAAGAGAGGCAACAATTGCAACAGGAAGTTTAAGAAGAAAAGCGCAATGGTTGCATCAATATCCAAGTCACACAATAGTTGGCTTGCGTGGAAATGTAAATACTCGCATGGAGAAACTGAAAAATAACGATTGGAATGGCGCTATTTTTGCTCAAGCAGGATTACATCGTGTAAAATTACTTCCAAAAAATCATATCAAATTAAATTGGATGATTCCTGCGCCAGCACAAGGAGTTGTAATGATTACTGCTTTAAAGGATGATGATGATATTTTAAAAATTTGCAAAGAATTAAATCATACTGAAACAGAAGTTTGCTCACATATAGAACGTCAGTTTTTAAATACTTTGGAAGGAGGATGTACAGCGCCAATTGGTGCACTAGCATATATAAAAGAGACGAAGATTGTTTTCAAAGGTGCACTATTTAGTCTTGATGGGAAAAAGAAAATCGAAATTGACAAATCTTGTTATATGGTTGAACATAAAGATTTGGGTAAGAATTGTGCCGAAGATATTTTGAATAGAGGAGGAAAACGATTGATTGACGAAATGCATGGTGTGGAAAAGACTCTTAAAGTTTTATCGACTAAGCAATTAGCGCAAACGCAAACAGATATGTTTAACGACACTATTGGTTTTGAAATGAGTGATTTTATTGCCATTCGATTTAATAGATTAAAACCAAGTATTGTTAAAAACACGATTGAAAATGTTGTGATTACAAGTCAAAACGGAGTAGAATCATTGCTAAATAATTTTTCACCAGCTGAACTTGATTTTAATAACATTTATTGTGTTGGTCGAAGAACAAAACGATTGATTGAAAAGAAATTTGGACAAAAAGTAACACATGTTGAAAATTCTGCAAAAGAATTAGCTGCATTTATCGTAAGAATGCGCTTAGAAGAGATTACTTATTTCTGTGGTAATTTAAAACGTGATGAGTTGAATGAAATATTAACTCAAAATGATATTAAAATTAATGAAGTAGAAGCGTATAGAACGGTTTTTAATGAACGAAAATTTGATGGTAGTTTTGACGGAATTTTATTTTATAGCCCTTCTGGAGTTCAGAGTTTTATTGCTGATAATGATGTTAATGATGCTGTTGCATTTTGCATAGGTCAAACAACTGCTAATGAAGCAAAAAAACATTTTTCCAAAATTGAAGTATCAGCGATGCCAACAATCGAAAGTGTATTAAAATCTGTAAATAAATATTATGCTGAATAGAACGAGAAGACTTCGTACATCTGAAGGGATTCGCAGATTGGTGAGAGAAACTAAATTATCAATTGATGATTTAATTTACCCATTATTTATTGAAGAAGGTGAAAATATAGAAACCGAAATTGTTTCAATGCCTGGAATAAAACGTTTTTCTTTAGATAGAATTTCAAAAGAATTAGACGAAGTTGTTTCTTTAGATATTCCTGCAGTTTTGTTATTCGGAATTCCTTCTGAGAAAGATGAAGAAGGAACAGAAACATGGAATGACAATGGAATAATGCAACAAGCAGTTCGATTTATCAAGAAAAATTATCCAAGTTTATATGTAATTACAGATGTTTGTTTTTGTGAATATACTTCTCATGGACATTGCGGTATTATCCATGAAAATGATGTGGATAACGATGCTACTTTGGTGAATCTTGCTAAGCAGGTTATTTCTCATGCAAAAGCAGGAGTGGATATGGTTGCGCCTTCTGGAATGATGGATGGAACAATTTCTATGGTACGAGAGTCTTTGGATAATTCAGGTTTTGTGAACCTACCAATTATGGCATACTCAGTAAAGTATTCTTCAGCATTTTATGGACCTTTTAGAGATGCAGCAGATTCAGCACCTACATTTGGAGATCGAAGAACCTATCAAATGGATCCAGCAAATAGAGATGAAGGTCTTCGTGAAGCAACGTTTGACGATCAAGAAGGAGCAGATATATTGATGGTAAAACCTGCATTATCATATTTAGATATTATAAGAGATTTAAAAAATAACTTTGACAGACCGATTGCATGTTATAATGTAAGCGGAGAATATGCAATGATAAAAGCGGCAGCTGAAAAAGGTTGGATTGATGGAGAAAAAGTGATGATGGAAAGTCTATTATCAATGAAAAGAGCGGGAGCAGATATAATCATTACCTATTTTGCTAAAGAAGTAGCGAAATTATTGAGTAAATAATACAAAAAAGAAAAAAATGTCTTTTAAAAATTCAGAAAAATTATACAAAGAAGGATTGGTACATCTTGTTGGAGCAGTGAATTCTCCAGTAAGAGCATTTGCCTCTGTTGGTGGAAATCCTTTGTTTATTCAAAAAGCAAAAGGTAGTAAAATAGTTGATGTAGATAGCAATCGATATATAGATTTAGTACTTTCTTATGGTCCAATGATTCTTGGACATAAACACAAAACGGTTCAAAAGGCGATTAAAAAGGCATTGAAAAATGGCTATACGTTTGGAGCATCTACAAAAAATGAAATAAAACTTGCCAAAATTGTTTGCGATGCTTTTCCAGGAATGGATAAAGTACGTTTTGTAAATTCTGGTACTGAAGCTGTTTTGAGTGCCTTAAGATTGGCAAGAGCTTTTACAGGAAAAGATAAAATTATAAAATTTGCTGGTTGTTATCACGGACATTCAGATGCACTTCTAGTTGCAGCAGGTTCTGGTTTAGCAACTTTAAGTATTCCAGGAAGTAAAGGAGTTCCAAATGATGCAGTAAAAAATACATTGATTGCTGAATATAATAATCTTGAAAGTGTAAAAAGACAAATTGAAGAGCATAAAGATATTGCAGCAATCATTATTGAGCCAGTTGGTGGAAATATGGGAGTTGTGATTCCGCAAGATAATTTTTTAAAGAAATTAAGTGTTTTAGCAAAAGAAAACGGAATTCTTTTAATTGCCGATGAAGTGATGACTGGATTTCGCTCAAAGTTTGGTGGTGCTCAAGAACTATTTGATGTAGAAGCCGATATTACGTGTTTAGGAAAAGTGATTGGAGGAGGTTTTCCAGTTGGTGCTTATGGTGCAAGAAATGAAATTATGGAAATGGTTTCACCATTAGGTGATATGTATCAGGCAGGAACATTGTCTGGAAATCCAATAGCGATGGCGTCTGGAATTGCTACTTTAAAAGAGTTAAAATCCCAAGACCCTTATCAAAAATTTGATGAAATAGGCGATAAAATTGAAGGTTTTTTATTGAATTCTGCTAAGAAATATGGTGTAGATGTAGTTGTGAATAGATTCGGATCTATGATTAATCCTTTTTTTACAAATGTAAAAGTAGAAGATTTTACAACTGCTCAGACAAGTGATACAGAAAAATTTGGTGTATTCTTTTGGGAGATGATTAAAAAAGGAATCTTTTTACCTCCGTCTCAATTCGAAGCATGGTTTTTATGTTCGGTATTGAGTGAACAAGATTTAGATATAATTAAAAATGCAATTGATGCTTCTATGAAGAAAGTGTCAAAAATGTAAAACTAACTGTCATTCTCGCGAAAGCGGGAATCCAGAATGAATTAAAAAGATTCCGCATCAAGTGCGGAATGATAAATAAAAAAATGATAAAAAACGATTTATTTTTAAGAGCTTTAAAAGGTGAAGTTGTAGAACGTCCACCAGTATGGATGATGAGACAAGCAGGAAGATTTTTGCCAGAGTTTATGGCAATTCGTGAGAAATATGATTTTTTCACAAGATGTAGAACGCCAGAATTAGCCAGTGAGATAACTGTACAACCTATCAGAAGATATGGTATGGATGCTGCTATTTTATTTTCTGATATTTTAGTAATTCCGCAAGCAATGAATATAGAAGTGCAAATGAAACCAAATTTTGGACCTTATTTGCCTAATCCTGTTCAATCACAAGCAGCAGTAGACCAAGTTATTGTTCCTGATGTGAATGTGGAATTGGATTATGTAATGCAAGCAATTAAAGCGACCAAAGAATTATTGGAAGATGAAATTCCATTGATTGGATTTGCTGGTTCTCCTTGGACAGTTTTTTGTTATTGTGTACAAGGTCAAGGTAGTAAATCATTTGACAAAGCAAAAAAATTCTGTTTTACAGATCCTATTGCTGCACATCAATTATTACAAAAAATCACAGATACTACAATTGCTTATTTAAAAGCCAAAGTAAAGGCTGGAGTTGATGTAGTTCAGATATTCGATTCTTGGGGAGGAATGTTATCTCCTGTAGATTATCAAGAATTTTCATGGAAGTATATCAATCAAATTATAGAAGCATTAAAAGATGATGCTCCAGTAATTGCATTTGCAAAAGGGTGTTGGTATGCACTTGAAGATATGTCAAATTCTAATGCTTCAGCACTTGGTGTAGATTGGACAGTAACTCCAGAAGTTGCTCGTAAATTAACAAATAACAATATTACACTTCAAGGGAATTTTGATCCAACAAGATTGTATTCTCCGCCTTCTGAAATTAAAAAAATGGTGAAGAAAATGATTGATGCGTTCGGAAAGGATAGATATATTGTGAATTTAGGTCATGGTATTTTGCCAGATATTCCTTTGGATAATGCAAAAGCATTTATTGACGCTGTTAAAGAGTATAAAAGTTAAAAGGAATCATAACAATTGTGAACTATCAGTTAGAATCTATATTTAATATTAGTTTTGAAGAATTTTTTCATTTGATAGATTCTAATAGAGAATATATTAAAAAAGGTTTTTCTGGAACAGTTAAGCGTTGTGAAAACATAATAGGAGCTGAAGATTTATTTAACGAATGGTCATTTGAAGAAAAAGAAAAACGACATTTTTGTTTTTTTATAAAAGAAGAAAGTAGTAATGAATTAATTGGTTTGGTGAATGTAAAATCAATAGATTTAAACGTAAATAAATGTGAAATAGGTTATTTTATTTCTCAGCGTTTCGCAGGAAAAGGAATCATTTCTAAAGCAACTTCTGATGTGATTAAGTTTTGTTTTGGAGATTTAGAAATGAATAAAATTTTTATTCGGTCTGCTCCAGAAAATATTGGAAGTCAAAAAATCGCCTTAAAAAATGGATTTACACAAGAAGGAATTCTACGACAAGAATATAAAGGGTCGCTAGGTATGGAAGATATTGTGTATTTCGGATTGTTAAAAAGTGAGTTTATAAAATAATATTAGTCATGCCACATTTTATATTAGATTGTTCAGAAAATATTCTTGAATTACAGAAACCACGAGAAGTTCTTGAAGAAGTACTAGAAACTGCTTATGCAACTGGATTGTTTGAAAAAAATGATATCAAAGTTCGATTGAATCCTTTTAAACATTCCTTAGTTCAAGGTTCAGATGATGATTTTATTCATGTATTTGCTAATATTATGGAAGGTAGAAATACTGAACAGAAAAGTAACCTTTCAAAACAGATTGTTGCCAAATTAAAATCTATGTTTCCCTCTACTCCCATTATTTCAATAAACATTAGAGATTTTGAAAAGGCTTCTTATTGTAATAAAAAAATGTTATAACTTATCGTATTAAAAAAATGAACACAGCACTAATTCAAAAATATAATATTCCTGGTCCAAGATATACGAGTTACCCAACGGTACCTTTTTGGAACAAAAAAGGAATTCCAATTAATGATTGGGAACAATCTGTTGTTAAATCTTTTAACGAGAGTAATGATACTGAAGGTATAAGTCTATATATTCATTTACCATTTTGTGAGAGTTTATGTACTTTTTGTGCATGTCATAAAAGAATTACCAAGCGCCATTCTGTTGAAGAACCTTATTTAGAAACGGTACTTAAAGAATGGAAGTTGTATTGTAAACTGTTTGATCGCAAACCTAAAATTAGAGAAATTCATTTAGGAGGAGGAACACCAACTTTCTTTTCTTCTGAGAATTTATCTAAACTTATTAATGGAATTTTTGAATCGGCTGAAAAGCTTGATGGATTTGAATTTAGTTATGAAGGACATCCAAACCATACAACAAAAGAACAATTACAAACTTTATACGACTTAGGCTCTCGTAGAAATAGTTTTGGAATTCAAGATTATGATTCAGTAGTTCAAAAAGCAATTCATAGAATACAAAGCTTTGAGCAAGTAAAAAAAATAAATGACTGGTCAAGAGAAATAGGATATACATCAATTAGTCATGATTTAATTTTTGGATTGCCATTTCAAACCGAAGAAAGCATTAGAGATACAATCAAAAAAACAATTGCTTTAAAGCCAGATAGAATAGCCTATTATAGTTACGCACATGTACCATGGATTAAAGGTGTTGGTCAGCGAGGCTTTGATGACAATGACCTTCCAAAAGATGAAGAAAAACGATATTTATATGAGTTGGGTAAACAATTATTTTTTGAAAATGGATATGTAGAAATTGGGATGGACCATTTTGCATTACCATCCGATTCCTTAAATATTGCTTTAGAAGAAAAGAAATTACATCGTAATTTTATGGGATATACTGCTGGAAAAACTCAATTAATGATAGGTTTGGGTATGTCGTCAATTAGTGATTCTTGGTATGCTTTTGCTCAAAATGAGAAAAAGGTTGAAGACTATCAAGAAAGAGTAAATGAAGGATTACTTCCAGTTTTTAGAGGGCATTTATTGACTGAAACAGACTTGGTAATTAGAAAGCACATTTTAGACTTAATGTGCAATTTAGAAACAGATTGGAATGATGGGTTGTCTAACAAAATGAAAAATACTATTCTAACGCAACTTCAAGAAATTATTGATGATGATTTACTAGTAATAGATGGTAATTCACTTAAAGTGAGAGAAGAAGGGCGAATGTTTGTGCGGAATGTATGTATGGCTTTTGATATCAGATTGTTAGAAAATAAACCAACCACAAGAATTTTCTCTACAACAATATAATTATCGTTACTCATAATATTTTACGAATTATTCATTAATAACCTACAATATCAATTATTATTAATAATAATGTAATTTTTTATTAATTTTATTTTTCTTTCTACAATTGATAGAAAATACTTTTTTGTACCTTTGCATTCTTAAAAGAATAGAACAATATGGCTAAATTTGAAATCAAACTACCAAAAATGGGAGAGAGCGTTGCAGAAGCAACCATCACTTCATGGTTAAAAGAAGTTGGTGATACCATTGAATTGGATGATGCACTTGTAGAAATTGCAACAGACAAAGTTGATAGTGAGGTACCAAGTGAAGTTGAAGGTGTTTTGATTGAAAAATTATTTGAAGAAGATACTGTTGTAAAAGTTGGTGAAACAATTGCAATAATTGAGATAGATGGCGAAAGTTCAACTGAGGAAGTGACTGTTTCGACTCCAGAAACTGTTGTTGAGATTGAAAAATCAATAAAAAAAGTAATTGTAGCGGCTCCCGAAGCAATCAATAAAAAAGGCGAAAGCGGGAAGTTTTACTCTCCTTTAGTGCGTAATATCGCACAGGCTGAAGGTGTTTCTATGAGTGAACTTGAAGCGATTTCTGGAACAGGAAAAGACGCTAGAGTTACTAAACACGATATCCTTTCTTATATTGAAGATAAAGATAATGCTCCTAAAACTATAGCAGCATCTAAAACAGAATCGAAAGTTCAAGAAGTTTCGAAGCCAATACAAAAAGCAAAATCTGTTGCTACACCAGTTTCTGTAAATGGAGGTGATGAAATCATTGAAATGAGTAGAATGGGTAAGTTGGTTGCAAAACACATGGTTGATTCGGTTCAGACATCAGCACATGTTCAATCTTTTATCGAAATTGATGTAACCAATATCGTAAAATGGAGAACGAAAGTGAAGGATGCATTCTTGCAAAGAGAAGGTGAAAAGTTAACTTTTACACCTATTTTAATGCAAGCAGTAGCATCAACAATTAAAAAATTCCCAATGATAAATATCGCTGTTGATGGTGATAACATTATAAAAAGAAAAAATATAAATCTTGGTATGGCTGCTGCACTTGGTGATGGAAACCTTATCGTTCCAGTAATTAAAAATGCAGACCAACTGAACTTAGTTGGAATGACCAAGGCTGTAAATGACCTTGCAGGAAGAGCAAGAGCAAATCAATTAAAACCAGACGATATTCAAGGAGGAACATATACTGTTACCAATGTTGGAAGTTTTGGTTCTGTGATGGGAACACCGATTATCAATCAACCACAAGTTGCTATTTTGGCTTTAGGTGCTATTCGTAAAGTTCCTGCAGTTATTGAAACTCCAGATGGAGACTTTATAGGTATTCGTCAGAAAATGTTTGTATCTCATTCTTATGATCATAGAGTTGTAAATGGTGCTCTTGGCGGAATGTTTATCAAAACACTAAAAGAATCGTTGGAGGCTTGGGATATAAATCAAGATTTCTAAATCGCAAGGCGAAAACTAAGTAATATAAAATTTAAAACCTCCAATCATTGGAGGTTTTTTTATGTTCAAAATATTTTTTTACAAAATAATCTCGCTAATTTGCAACATCACAAAAAAAGTATCGTCTTTAAAAGCGAACACTAACCATACTATGACAGAAGTCAAAATCTATAACACTGAAATTATACAACAGTGTAAAAAGAATAATCGAAGAGCACAATTGAAATTGTACAATCAATATTGTGATGCAATGTATAATATTGCGTTTCGGTTTATGAAGAATTCTCATGATGCTGAAGATGTGATGCAAGAAGCATTTATCAAAGCGTTTAAAAAGATCGATACTTTTAAAGGTGAGGTTACTTTTGGAGCATGGTTAAAAAGGATAGTGATTAATAAAAGTATCGACACATTAAAATCAGTGAAGTTAAAGTTTTCTGAAGTAAATGAAAATTATTTGAAAGTAATAGTAGATGATGATAATTGGGAGATTGATAATGGAATTTCTATCGAAGAAGTAAAATTGGCAATTTCTCAATTACCTCAAAAATACGAATTGGTACTCTCGTTATTTTTGATTGAAGGATATGATCATCAAGAAATATCACAAATATTAAACATTACTGAAGTAAATTCTCGTACGCATTTATCAAGAGGAAAACAAAAATTAAAAGAATCATTAAAACTAGTAGGCAATGGGACAGGATATTAAAGAAATGCTAAAAAATGACTTAAAAACAGCATCCAATAAGTTATCTGAAGGTCATAAAAGTAGATTTGAAAACAGATTGGATAAAGAACTTCCAAAGAAGAAAAATCTATTTTCTTTTTTAAGAATTGCAGCTTCCATTTTGGTGTTGGTTAGTGTTGGATTATTAAGTTATCAGTATATAAATAGTGATAAAATATCACCAGACATTGTTCAAACTGATGAGAAGAAAATAAATTCTATTGCTGATATTTCTCCAGATTTAAAGAAAGTTGAAGATTATTATTTGACCAATATTAATTATCAGATTTCAAAAATTAAAATTACTGATGTGAATAAAGATTTATTGGAAGTGTATTTCTCGCAATTGGGAGAGTTACAAAAAGAGTACGATAAATTAAATTCCGAATTGAAAATTGACGAGGACGTCAACGAAGAAACTATTGATAAATTAATAGAGAATCTTCAAATGAGATTGTTACTGTTAAAACAATTAAAAAAGAAATTAAATAAAATTGAAAACTTAAATTTAAAACAAAATGAATCAAGTTTGTCATAATCATTACCAACTTAAAAAATGATTAGCAACGAACACCTTTTGACAATTAAAAAACATTAAAAACAAACAAAATGAAACGAGTAAATTAATATCATTATAAGATTAAAAAATGATTAGCAACGAACACATTTTGACAATTAAAAAACAATAAAAACAAACAAAATGAAAACATACAAGCATAATTTTTTAGCATTTACATTACTGTTCACTACAATTATATTTGCTCAAAAACAAGATAAAAAAGTTTCAGAATCATTCAAAGTAAATAGTGATGTTGTCGTTGATATCACGACTAGACATACAGATGTAACTATAGAAACTTGGAATAAAAATACTGTATCTATTGAAGGCGTTTGGGAAGTTGAAGGAATGAATAAAGAAGATGCCAATGAACTTTTTGAAAGTGTAGATTTTGAAGCATTGGGCAATAAAGACAAGGTAGAAATTACTGCAAAATCAAACAACCACAACTCCTTATTTACAAATGAATTTGATAATATTGATTTTCAATTTAGTTTTGATTCAATTTCAAATATGGGAGATATATTTAGGCAAGACTTTCATTTTGAAATGCCAGAAATGCCTGAATTACCAGAAATGCCGGAAATAGTGATTTCACATTTGTCTAAAATAGAATTTGATCATGAAGCCTACGAGAAGGACAAAGAAGGATACATGAAGAAGTTTGAAAAACAACAAGAAAAGTGGCAAAAGGAGATGGAAGAAAAAATTGAGCCACAAATGAAAGCATATGAGAAAAAAATGGAGAAATGGGAAAAAGAACATGCTCCTAAAATGAGGAAGGTAGAAGAAAAAATGGAGAAATGGGAAAAAGAAAATGAGCCTAAAATGAAAGCATTTGAAGAGAAAATGAAAGCTTGGGAAAAAGAAAATGAGCCAAAAATGAAAGCATTTGAAGAAAAAATGGAGAAAATGGGAAAGAAAATGGAGAAGCAATATGATTCACTATTAGAATTCAAGCATAAAGATGATCATGGAAAGTCTAAAATTAAAAAAACATTGCTAATAAAAATTCCTAAAAACGCTAAAGTGAAGTTGGATGTAAGATATGGATCGTTTACTGCTCCAAAAGATTTAAACACGGTTAATTAATCACACTTTGAATAATATAATAATAAAAAAAGCCTTCAAAATTTTGAAGGCTTTTTTTATTTAAGAATATTTTTTCGTTACTCATTCTTAACTAAGAATTTTATTTACCAAGTCTTTTTTCGCTTTTTCATCATCACCAAACAACCAGCGAAGCGTATTGTCTTCCCAAATTTCGTGGTATTGCTTTTCGTTGATTATATCTCTTTCAATTGCTAGATCCAGTAATTTTCCAGGATAAGAAGATTGAGCATCACTTTCCATTTCACCTAAAGGATAGGGGTCATCTAAGCCTAAAATAACTTGACTTGAACCTTGGCGATCAATCATTAATTTTAAAGAATCTGTATCGTGAACCAATGTGTCAAAGTAGATGTTTGGGTGCCCTACAGCCTTTCTTGGATGTGTTTTCCCTTCAAATAAATCTGGACGACCATCAAATCCTTGTATTCTTCTACCTAAATTCATTTGTGCCAATTGACCTCCATGAGCAAAACAAGTTCTGATATTCGGAAAACGCTCTTGCATTCCATTCAAAGTATAAAAATGATAGGCATCACCACATTGAGCCAACATCCAAATTAAATGAAAACGCCAATTAGTATTTTCTAATTTTATCATTTTATCTCCATCATACGGATGGATTTCTATGGCTAATTTATATTTATCAGCCAATTCAAAAATCGCATCGTTCTCCTTATCAAACACGCTTCTCCATTGACCTATCGAATCCATAAAATGAGTTGGCAAACACAAAACATGCATTCCTAATTCTTCTACACATCTTTCCATTTCCCATAGTGCACCTTGAATAAATCCTGGATGAACCACAAACCCACAAGTAAATTTATCTGGATGATCGTGCTGAACTTTGGCATTAAAATCATTTTGAAAACGAAGTGCTTTTTTCATCTCTTCTAAGCGCAATCCATTTCCATATAACTGAGAAAGATTTAAAACGACTGCATGATCTAAACGATTTTTCTCCATCCATTCAATCTTTTCGTCTAAGAAAAAACTGGAATCAGTAACAGGTCTTTTCCAACCTTTTTGAAGCATATGTTTACGTTCATCATCTACCCAAAAAATTTCTTTTTCCTTCATAAAATTAGGAATTTGTTCTGGGTATGGCAATAAATGCGAGTGTCCGTTTATGCGAAGTTTTCTTTTTTCCATCTTTTTGTCATTGCGAGGCATAAGCCGTGGCAATCTTTTAATTTAGAGATTACTTCGTCATTTTTCCTCTTAATGACGAATTGATATTTATAAAATTCCTACATACACAGGAATTAATTAATCTATTTTAACTTTTGTTGGAGGCTGCATAACAGCACTACAATTTGGGCAACTACGTTTTTCTTGATCACTATAGTATTTATCAAATATTTTCGGCATATCCGTTTCGATATTCTTAACCGTAAAATCTTCTTCGTATAACTTTGTCACACAATTTTCACAGAACCATAACAATGCATCACGCATTCCTTTAGGTCTTTTATATTCAATCACCAATCCAACAGTATTTGCTCCTCTTTGCGGAGAATGCGGCACTTTTGGCGGCAATAAATAAATATCACCTTCTTTTATATGTACATCTTTAGGAGTTCCTTTATCAATAATTTTCAAAATCATATCACCTTCTACTTGATAGAAAAACTCTGGAGTTTCATTATAATGATAATCTTTTCTGTTATTTGGTCCACCAACAACCATTACAATAAAATCACCATCCTTCCACACACATTTATTTCCGACAGGCGGTTTTAATAAATGACGATTTTCATCAATCCATGCTTTAAAATTTAAGGGCGATACTAATTTGCTCATGATATTTTTATTTTGTCATCCTGAACTTGATTCAGGATCTCATTATTTTTTGCCATTCCTGCGTAGGCAGGAATCTATTTAATTATAGTTCTTATATGGATTCCACATCACGCATCGACTACGCTCTGTGAGGCAATACGGAATAACAAAGCGGTATAAAGTTACAAACTTTTTGTTCTACCACCATCAACAGGAAGGTTAATTCCATTTATATAACTTGCCGCTGCACTTGACAAAAATGCCACAGCGTTCGCGATTTCTTCAGGTTGCGCAAATCTTTTTGCTGGTACAGCATTCTTCATCCCATCAGAAACCTCATCAATTGATTTTCCTGTTTTCGCAGATTTATTTTTCAATATTTGGGTTAATCGCTCAGTTCCTGTGGCTCCTGGAAGCACATTATTTACAGTAATTCCATGTTCACCAAGTTCATTTGCCAATGTTTTTGACCAACTAGCGACAGCTCCACGAATCGTATTTGAAACTCCTAAACCATCTAATGGTTGCTTCACTGAAGTTGAAATAATATTAATAACCCTTCCAAAACATTGTTTTTTCATATAAGGGACAACGGCTTGAACCAACACATGATTGCATTTTAAATGTTGTGTAAAAGCGCTTTCAAATTCATCTAAAGTTGCTTTAAAAACTGGTCCTCCTGCAGGTCCTCCTGTGTTATTAATCAGAATATGAAATTCTAAATTAGAATTCTCTAATTTTGTCTTCAATTCATTTGGCTTCTGAAAATCTGCTACTAAATAACTATGATTTTGACCATTATTTGGAAGTTCTGATAATACTTGTATTAGCTTATCTTCATTTCTTGCTAACAAAGTTACATTTGCACCTTCTCGAGCCAGCGCCATTGCAGATGCTTTTCCAATTCCTTGTGTACTTCCGCAAACAAGCGCGTTTTTATTTTCTAATCCTAAATTCATTATTCTTATTATTATTTATGTCAGGTCGAGCGCAGTCGAGACCTTATTAACTATCTGGATTGTATTTATGATGTGTAGCATTCCTACACTCTGCTAAAATCTCTATCAAATCAAAATCGTTATTTGCTAAAGCCAATTTTTTCTTTGCACTCCACTTTTTTATTTTCTTTTCAAAATAAATCGCTTGATCTACATTATTAAAAACCTGATTAAAAATTAATTTCAATGGTCGTCTTTTATATGTAAAACAACTCTTATTTAAACCCTCTTGATGTTCTTCAACTCTTCTTTCAATATTATTTGTAATTCCTGTATAAAGCAATTTATCAGAACACTCTAATATATAAACATAATACGTTTTCATAATAACTTCTCGACTGCGCTCGAAGAGACATTTTAGTTTATAATTTATTCTCAATCATTTCTTTAATCTTAATTGCCTTTTCAAAATGATCTAATTTATGTTTTTGTATCCACCATTCAGCAACTTCCATCAATAATTCTGGATTGTCATTTTTATTGGCAAAAAAAGCGTAGAAAGACAAACCTACATTGTCACCTTTCTTTTCAATCTTTTCATTACAAACTGTAATAATCTTTCCTCTAATTTTTTTATTCATTGATGTTTGTCATTCCGCACTTGATGCGGAATCTATTTTATTATCAAAGTTATGGATTCCTGCCTTCGTAGGAATGACAACTAATACTTTATACACACATTTTTTGCATCAGTAAAGAAACGTAAAGCCTCAAATCCTCCTTCTCTTCCTACTCCACTTGCTTTGACTCCGCCAAAAGGTGTTCTTAAATCACGCATCATCCACGTATTTACCCATACAATTCCTGATTGCAATTGATTGCTCATTCTCATAGTTCGTTTTAAATCACTTGTCCAAAGAGTCGTAGACAACCCATATTTCACCTTATTTGCCATTTCAAGAACTTCTTCTTCAGTATTAAAAGGCATAATAGTCACTACTGGACCAAAAATTTCTTCTTGATTCACACGACATTCATCAGTCGGCACTTCAATAACCGTTGGAGCAAGATAATACCCTTCTTCAAAATTTTTGACTGTGACTCTGTCACTACCTCCACAGAGTATTTTTCCGTTTTCTTGTTTGGCAATTTCAATATATTCGGCAACTTTTTCTAAATGAGGTTTTGAAACCAACGCGCCAATATCCGTCGAAGTCTCACTTGGATGACCAACTTTTAATTGTTTTACTTTTTCTACAAAATCTTTCTTGAATCGCTCATAAATAGATGCTTCTACAAAAATTCTACTTCCGCAAAGGCAAATCTGACCTTGATTGGTAAATGACGAACGAACAGATGTTTCTAGCATATCCTCATAATCGCAATCAGCAAAAATGATATTCGGGTTTTTTCCTCCAAGTTCTAAAGATAATTTTTTAAACATTGGTGCTGCCACACGAGCAATATGCGCTCCTGTTGCTGTACCTCCAGTAAAAGATATCGCTTTAATATCTGGATGTGAAACAATGGCTTGACCTGTAGTTGTTCCTAAACCATGAACAATATTTAGTACGCCTTTTGGGAGACCTGCTTCATTACAGATTTCTCCTAATAAATATGCAGTCATTGGAGTCACTTCACTTGGCTTGGCAATCACACAATTTCCAGCAGCAATTGCTGGAGCGATTTTCCAAGTAAATAAATACAGCGGTAAATTCCATGGAGAAATACAACCCACAACACCTATTGGCTGACGCAATGTGTAATTTATGGCTCCTTCTCCAACGCTTTCATGACTTTCACTTGCAAACTGTGTAATTGCATTTCCAAAAAAGCGAAAGTTACTTGCTGCTCTTGGAATATCAATTTTCCGTGCGAGTGATAGCGGTTTTCCATTATCTTTTGATTCCGCTTCAGCAAATCGCTCTAAATTTTCTTCTAGTAATTCTGATATTTTTATTAGGATTCGACTTCTATACTCGAATGTAGTTTTTGACCACTGTCTAAAGGCAGATTTGGCAGAACTATATGCCAATTCCACATCTTCACTAGACGAATTAGGAATTTGACCATAGATTTCTCCGTTTGATGGATTGTAATTGTCCACATACTTATTTGAAATAGGATTTCTAAACTCTCCGTTTATGTAGTTTTTTATTTTTTCCATTTTTGTCATTCCTGCGAAGGCAGGAATCTATTTTTAGTTTCAATTTACAATGGATTCCTGCCTTCACAGGAATAACATTTATAGTTTCTTATAAGCTGTTACTTTAATCTCAACAACCAAATCTGGATGCGGTAATTGATGCACTGCAACGGTAGTACGTGTAGGTCCAGTTTCTTTATCAAAAAACTCAGCATAGGCTTTATTATAACCAGCAAAGTCATTCATATTTACCAAGAATGTAGAAACATCCACTACATCTTTTATGGATGCACCCACTTTTTTCAAATTGGCATCAATGTTTTTTAAAACTTCTCGAGTTTGCACCTCAACATTCAAGTGTTTCGTTCCCATTTCGTCAATCACATCTACTCCAGCAATTGTATTGTCAGGTCTTCGAGAACTTGTACCTGAAACAAATATAAAGTTTCCCACAACTTTTACATGTGGATATGCGCCTCTTGGTGTTACTTTAGTTCCTGCTTCTGCAGGAACCTTATTTTTCTTATCTGTCATAATTTCTGTCATTCCGCACTTGATGCGGAATCTATTTTTATTTTTGGATTCCCATGATGAGATTCCGAAACGAGTTCGGAATGACGATTAATCCTTTAATTTATTCCATATCACATTTCGACTCCGCTCAATGTCCATTTGGAATGACGATTATTTTAAACCTGCAGTTTTATCATCATCCAAAATATCTTGAGTTGCCTTCTGCACTTTTTTTAGTATTGTTTTCAACTCAACTTGTGTCATATTGAGCGTAGTCGAAATATCTCCATCTTCCAATAAATTCAAAATTGCCTTGTCTTGTGCTCTTCCTAGATTCATCGCTTCAAGATACGAAATATCCTCATTGAATGTTACCATCGAATATTTCGAGAAATATTCTTCAGGAAAATTTTCTTCCAAATCCATTTCTATCTTTCGTTTTTCTTTAAATAATGGATTCGCTACATGATCTCGCATTTCGTAATAATTATCTATTGCTAAATCAGCAATTGCATCAGCATCTTGTTTTCTTTCTTTTTCAAAAGTCTTAAAAACTGTTTCCCAACTTGTCTCGCCGTTAGGCTGATCACCTTCGTGTTTGTCCAAAACTGCATCAAAAACGGTTACATCTTCAAACGAAGCATTCATTCCTTGTCCGTAAAAAGGTACAATAGCATGTGCAGCATCTCCCATTAACAATGTCTTATTTTGATAATGCCAAGGCGAACATTTTACAGTACCTAATGCTCCTGTTGGATTATTCAAGAACTCACCTTTTATACTTGGTATTAGTTTTAAAGCATCAGGAAATTGAGTTTCAAAAAATTCTGTAATTTTTTCTTCTGAAGTTAAATTATTGAAATTATATTCGCCATTTTCATAACTTAAAAAGAGTGTTACTGTAAAACTCCCATCCATATTTGGAAGTGCAATCAGCATATAATCTCCTCTTGGCCAAATGTGCAAATGGTCTTTACTTATCTGATGATTTCCTTTTGCATCAGCAGGAATTTCTAATTCTTTATAACCGTGCGTTAGATAATTTTGCGAATAACTAAATAAGAATTTGCGTTCTAAATAATAACTTTTTCGCAGTATAGATCCAGCACCATCAGTTCCAAAAATAATAGTTGCATCAATAGAAAACTCTTCTTTGGTTAGATAATCTTTAAAATGCGCTATTGTATTTTCAATATCTACTGAAGTACATTTTTTATTGAAGTGAATGTTTACATTTTCGTGTTTTTCGGCTTCAGTCAATAAAATTCCGTTTAAGTCTCCACGAGAAATTGAATTAATATACTCACCTTCTTTTCCCGAATAATTTGATACAAATGTATTTTCTTTGGCATCATGTATTAAACGCCCATACATAGGAATACAGATTTCACGTGCTTTCTCTTCAACACCTGCCAACCGCAAGGCTTTAAAACCTCTATCTGATAAGGCTAAGTTTATTGATCTACCTGCTGAAATATCGGTCGTTCTAAGATCAGGACGGCTTTCAAAAATTTCTATGTTATAACCTCTTTGAGCCAATCTCAAAGCCAATAAACTTCCACAGAGTCCTGCGCCAACAATTATTATATTATCTTTTTTACTCATTATTCTTTAAATTTTCTCCACACCAAGGGCAAAAATTGATTTTTACAACTGACATACCTCCATCATGAATTGGAATGCCATAAGTTCCATCTTTCCATCGATTTATAACAGCATCATTATTTCCTTGTTTAATTTCACCTTTATTATCTATACTAACATAAACTTTATGTGCCATAGAAACGCAACAGAATTTTAAATAATCAAACTTTTCCTTTTCTAAATCTTTTATCAAAACCCAATTATGGAACTCTTGCTTTTCATGAATCGCTTCAATATATAAATCATATTCATCTGTCATCCAACCTTGTTTGAAATAATCTATATTTTCAAACTTTTTATGCAGGGCTTTAAATTCATCTAGATTCACTACAACAATTTTTTTAATCTCTCAACCATTTTATATACATCTTCAAAACTACTATACAATGGTACAGGAGCACAGCGAATTACGTCAGGCTCTCTCCAATCAGTTATCACTCCTGCTTCCATCAACTTATTATGTAATGCTTTATCGGCATTTTTAACTTGTATGGATAATTGACAACCTCTTTCTTCAGGATTAGATGGCGTAATTATTTTTATATTCTTATTGTTTAATTCATTGATTAAAAACTCGAAATATCCTGTCAAAATTTTTGACTTATTTGTCAAGTTTTCAATTCCGACTTCATTAAATATATCTAAAGAAGCTCTAATTGCTGCCATCGATAATATTGGAGGATTTGACAATTGCCAACCCTCAGCTCCTGGAAGCACATCAAACTCATGTCGCATATTAAAACGTGTTTTTTTATTATGGCTCCACCATCCTGTGAATCTATTTAAAGTCTTATCATAAGCATGTCGCTCATGAACAAAACATCCTCCCAAACTTCCTGGACCAGAATTCAAATACTTATAGGTACACCAAACTGCAAAATCTGCTCCAGAATCATGAAGGTTCAATTCCACATTTCCTGCTCCATGTGCACAATCAAATCCAACAACACAACCATTATTATGACCTAATTCTGTAATTCTTTTTAAATCGAAATATTGTCCTGTATAATAATTCACTCCACCAATCATGATCAGCGCAATCTCATCACCTTGTTCATCAAGAATTTGTTCTAAATCTTCATAATTTGCCAATTCTTCTCCTTCTCTAGCCTTCCAAAGAATCAATCCTTCTTTATCATCATAACCATGATGACGTAATTGAGATTCTACGGCATATTTATCAGAAGGAAAAGCGTCTGCTTCAATAAGAATTTTATAGCGTTTTTTAGTTGGTTTATAAAATGAAACCATCATCAAATGAAGATTGGTAGTTAATGTATTCATAACCACAACTTCCAAAGGTTTTGCTCCAACAATTTTAGCCATACTTTCAGTCAAAAACTCATGATATGGCAACCAAGGGTTTTTGGCTTCTGTATGCCCTTCAACTCCAAGATTTGCCCAATCCTCAAGTTCCTGATTGATATATTCTTTGGTAGATTTTGGTTGTAATCCAAGGGAATTTCCTGTAAGGTAAATCAACTCGTTTCCCTTTGTGTCTTTTGGTATGTGAAATCGCTTGCGGTATGAACTTAATTCATCTTCCGAATCTAATTTTTTAGCAAATTCTAATGTATTTTTGTAGGTAGTCAATTTGTGTTTATTTGTTGTTAGACAAACTTACATATTTATTCTGAGAATTATTAGTAGAAACCAAAAAATCGGCAGGGATTCTACCCAAAATGCACAGTAATATTTAGATTGTTTTTCTTTTGAATTTATCAGAAATAAAATAGAAACAATACTTACTATCAACATGATTATCAATTGATTTGATTCAATTGGCTGTTTTAAAAATTCTAAAAGAACAATTAGAACACCTAATAATACACCAATCACCTTTGTCTTTTTTATTCCAACCATTTGCGGAAGTGTTTTTAGCGATTCACTATCAACATATAAATCTCTTATATCAAAAGGAATAGTTATCAACACTATAAATAAAAAGCGCTGTATAAAGATCAACCAAACATTTAAATTGATTTCTATATTGTTTTGAACCAAGGGAAAAAGCACAGTGATTCCTGCAAAAGAAATGGCTATTAAAAATAATTTTATTCTAGCAACATTACGCAACGGAATATTTTTAAACGGGAATGGGAGTCCGTAAAAAAATGTAAAAACACCAAATGGCAACAACCACAAAAATGATTTTAACTGAAAAGAAAGTGCTAAAAAAACTACAATCAAAACACTAATTAAGGTTAAAGTATAAAGAACAATTTTATTGATTTTTAACCAATCTGAAAACCAATTCGCAATATTAGAAATACGATAAAAACGAATAAAATTGTAGGCTACAATTGTAGAAAATAAAACAAATAATGCTGTATTGCTTTCAGGAATACCATAGGTTAACAATGTGATTTTAACCAAACAAAATGTTCCAATCGCAACATGAATATTGCTAAATATATAGAATCTAAAAAGCTTTTTTAAAAATTGCATTAAACAAATATAGGTATTGGAATTATCTTATTAACAGTTCTTAATAAATCATCTGCTTTTAAATAACTTTTTATTATAAAAATTAATTATTTTTGAACCTTAAATGTAAATATCAATAGATGAACACAAATTCATTTCAAGTACGTCATATTGGCCCAAATGCCAACGAACAAAAACAAATGTTAACTGCTATTAAAGTTGACAATTTGGATCAATTAATTTCAGAAACTATTCCAGATGATATTCGATTAAAAAACGAATTAAATCTCGATAAAGAGATGAGTGAATATGAATATTTACAACACATTAATGAGTTAGGTGCTAAAAACAAGGTTTTTAAAAGTTATATTGGCTTAGGTTATCATGAGGCTATTGTTCCAAGTGTGATTCAACGTAACATTTTAGAAAATCCAGGATGGTACACAGCATACACCCCTTATCAGGCTGAAATAGCTCAAGGCAGATTGGAAGCCTTGTTAAATTATCAAACAATGGTTTGTGATTTAACTGGAATGGAATTGGCAAACGCCTCATTATTAGATGAAGGAACTGCTGCTGCTGAAGCGATGGCCTTATTATTTGATGTTCGTGAACGTCCTCTTAAAAAAGCAGGTGCAAATAAATTCTTTGTTTCAGAAGAAATTTTACCTCAGACTTTATCCATCTTACAAACTCGCTCTATACCAATCGGAATTGAATTAGTTGTTGGAAATCATCAGGAATTTGATTTTTCTGAAGGATTTTTTGGTGCAATTCTTCAATATCCTGGAAAACATGGACAAGTATATGATTATGCAGATTTTATTGCCTCTGCAAACGAGAAGAGCATAAAAGTAGCAGTTGCTGCTGATATTTTATCATTAGTAAAATTAAAGGCTCCTGGAGAATTTGGAGCAGATGTAGTTGTAGGAACAACACAACGTTTTGGAATCCCTTTAGGCTATGGTGGTCCTCACGCTGGATATTTCGCTACTAAAGAAGCTTATAAACGCAGTATTCCTGGGAGAATAATTGGAGTTACTAAAGACGTCGACGGAGGAAGAGCCTTACGCATGGCCTTGCAAACTCGTGAGCAACATATAAAACGTGAAAGAGCAACTTCTAATATCTGTACTGCACAAGTTTTATTGGCTGTTATGGCTGGAATGTATGCAGTTTATCACGGAAAAGATGGTTTGAAATATATTGCAGATAGTGTTCACACATATACTAAAACGCTAGCAATACAGTTAGAAAGTTTAGGGTTTAAACAACTTAACACTTCCTATTTTGATACTATTTTAATTGAAACTGAAGTTGAAAAATTAAAGACAGTTGCAGAAGCAAATAACATTAACTTTAATTATGTAGATGATAACCATGTTTCCATCTCTGTAAATGAAACTGTTGGGATTAAAGAAGTGAAAGCAATTGTGAGTTGCTTTGAAAAAGCATTTAATTTAAAAAGAGGTGAACTACCATTACCAATTAGAGTAATTCCAGAAAACTTATTAAGAAACACTTCTTTTCTAGAAAATAAAGTCTTTAATACGTATCAATCTGAAACAGATATGATGCGTTATATTAAAAAATTAGAGCGTAAAGATTTAGCATTGAATCACTCAATGATTTCTTTGGGTTCTTGTACTATGAAACTAAATGCAGCATCTGAAATGTTGCCTTTAAGCAATCCAAATTGGGGAAATATTCATCCGTTTTCACCTTTAAATCAAGCAGAAGGATATCAATTGATGCTTAAAAATTTAGAGCATCAATTAAATATTATTACAGGTTTTGCTGGCACATCTTTACAGCCCAATTCTGGTGCGCAAGGAGAATTTGCAGGCTTGATGACCATAAGGGCATATCACAAGTCTAACGGAGATACAAATAGAAATATTTGTTTAATTCCGGCTTCAGCACACGGAACAAATCCAGCTTCTGCTGTAATGGCTGGAATGAAAGTCGTTGTAACTAAAACTGATGAAAGAGGAAATATAGACGTAGAAGATTTACGTGCAAAAGCTATTGAGCATAAAGAAAATCTTTCTGCTTTAATGGTTACTTATCCTTCAACGCATGGAGTTTATGAAAAAGCAATTAAAGAAATTACACAAATCATTCATGATAATGGTGGACAAGTATATATGGATGGCGCCAATATGAATGCACAAGTTGGATTGACAAACCCTGCTACAATTGGTGCAGATGTATGTCATTTAAACCTACATAAAACATTTGCTATTCCACATGGTGGTGGTGGTCCAGGAGTTGGACCAATCTGTGTAGCGCCTCAACTGGTTCCTTTTTTACCAACCAATCCAATCATAACTACTGGAGGAGATAATGCAATTACCGCAATTTCAGCAGCTCCTTGGGGATCAGCCTTGGTTTGTTTAATATCTTACGGATATATAACTATGCTTGGCGCTGAAGGAGTAACAAATTCAACAAAAAATGCCATTTTAAACGCTAATTACATCAAAGAACGTTTGCATGGGCATTATGAAACTTTATATACAGGTGAAATGAATCGTGCTGCTCATGAAATGATTTTAGATTGTAGAGAATTTAAAAATAATGGTATTGAAGTTGTTGATATTGCAAAACGATTGATGGATTATGGCTTCCATGCTCCTACTGTTTCATTTCCAGTAGCTGGAACTATTATGGTTGAGCCTACAGAATCAGAAAGCATTGCAGAATTAGATCGTTTTTGTGACGCAATGATTTCTATTAGAAAAGAAATAAGTGAAGCAAATAAAGATGATGAAAACAATCTATTAAAGAATGCTCCACACACGCAAGCAATGTTAACAAATGATGAATGGACATTACCCTACACTAGAAAGCAAGCAGCATTTCCATTAGAATATATTGCTGAAAACAAGTTCTGGCCTTCAGTACGTCGTGTTGATGATGCATTTGGAGATAGAAACTTGATCTGTTCATGCAACCCTATTGAAGACTATATGTAAGAGTTTTAGTTTTTAATGTATGATCAAAAAATTGTATCTTACAAACAAAAATTGAAACTATGAACCAACCAAATTTAAAGCGTGAAACACGTTACGGACTTCCGGCTGCAGATCAAGTATTGTATAATAGACATTATGTTTTAGGGTATTCCTATTATTTTAGGCAAGCAAAATGGGCTTTAGAAATTATAAATCCTAAATCTCCTGATGTTGAAAGAGTTGATAATTTCAGACCAGACTATAGAGTTCCAGAACGCTTTAGGGCAGATTTAGCAGATTATGAAAATTCAGGATTTGATAGAGGCCATTTGGTAGCAAGTGCAAACCAAATAGGAACTGAAATTCAGAATAGCGAGACTTTTTTACTTTCCAATATGTCTCCACAGCACCCAAAATTTAATAGAATCATTTGGAAAAAACTAGAAGGTGCAGTTAGAAAATTAAATGCAAAAGAGAAAGTACTCGAAACCTATGTTATTTCTGGACCTTTATTCTTTTTTGATCAAGAAGTAGTAATGATGGGAACTACAGATGACAATGGAGTTACGCTACCTATTCCGCACGCATATTTCAAATCAGTTTTGACTGAAAATAATAGAGGGAAGATAGAAATGTGGTCGTTTATCATACCAAATGAAGAAACAGATTTACCTCTAGAAGATTTTCAAGTTGAAACTACCAAGATTGAAAAAATATCAGGATTATATTTATGGGAAAGCCTTGTAGGAACTAAGATAAAACGTGAAAAAGGAAGAACAAGAAAATTGTGGAATTTCTAAAAAGTGTATAGTCTTAAATATTTTTCAAAGCTCTTTTCAAGAGTTTAAAATGGTAACTTGGATCTCGCATCATACTATAACTCTTTCTTCTTGCGATTTCATTCCCATTTTTATCAATAATGACAATAGTTGGATATGAACCTACATCATACATTCTACTTAAGTAATAATTTTTCTTGCGTTGTTTCTGAGTAAGTAAATCTAAATTATGAGGAAAATCTGCCTTATAAACAATGAAATTTTCATCGGCTATTTTAGAAAATCTTTTAGTTTCGAAAAAATCTACATTCAAATCTTTACATGGCCCACACCAATCTGATCCTGTAAAATACAACAGAATAAGTTTGTTCTGTTTTTTGGCTTTCTTAACTGCTTTATCATAATCTTCTTGCCACTTCACTTCATGATTTTGTCCAAAAGACATAAAGAGAAATCCAACCACAAATAATAAACTAAAAACTGTTTTTTTCATATTATAAATTTAATACTCAAATACTTAACAAATATAGTGCCATTTTATTAAGGCTCAAATGATATAATAAATTGTTTTACCAATCTTCCAATAGTCTTTTCTGCAATTTTGGCAACTTTTTGAACTTCTTTATGAGAAACTTCTTCTACCATTCCTTCAATTCCTAAATCAGTAATCACAGACAATCCAAAGCATTTCATACCCATATGCTTCGCAACAATAACTTCTGGAACTGTTGACATTCCTACTGTATCTGCTCCCATCAATTTTACCATTTTATATTCGGCAGGTGTTTCAAAAGTTGGACCTTGCAAGGCAAGATAAGTTCCTTTTTGAAGAGAAATATTCATTTCCTTAGCGATTTTTTCCATTCTACTAATCATTTCTAGATCATACGGTTCATGCATATCCAAAAATCTTGGCCCAAATCGTTCATCATTTGCACCTCTCAACGGATGCTCGGGAATCATATTTACATGATCATCAATCAACATAATATCACCAACTTTAAATTTTGGATTTACTCCACCTGATGCATTTGAAACAATTAATTTTTCAACTCCCAAATATTTCATTACTCTAATAGGAAAAACAACTTGTTTGATGTCATATCCTTCATAATAATGGAAACGCCCTCGCATTGCCAAAACCATTTTACCTCCAAACTCTCCATAAATTAATTCTCCATGATGCCCTTTTACAGTTGATACTGGAAAATTTGGAATATCTTCGTACGGTATCCTAACAACTGCTTGAATCTCTTCACTCAAATTTCCTAAACCAGTACCAAGTACAATTCCAAAATCTGGTGCTGAAATACCTTTATCTTTTAAAAATTTAACTGTTTCCTGAACTTTGTTCCACATAATTTATTATTTTTTCATCAAAATCTTGTCCGTGATTAATGAATTTCGTTTTTATCTCTAAATACTTTACATCCAATTGATTCTCTAATCTAACAAAATCTTTTTCTGTTGTTAAAGTTAACTTTTTCTTTGATGAAATTTCATTAAAAACTGATTTTATTTTATTTATTTCTTTATCAGAAAAATCGTGATGATCTGGGTATTTTAAATGATCAAACGCTATGTTTTTAGACTTCAAATATTTTTCCAAAGGAGTTGGATTTGCAATTCCTGTAACCAATAAAACTTTGTATTCTTTCAAATCATCCAAAGAAATTTCTTCCTTTTTATCTTTTACTACTGATGAATACTCAATTGTAGAGAAAAATACTGTTTGATACAATGTCGGCTTTAATTTTGATGCAACTTCAAATCGTTTCTCTTCTGATAATTCACTTGGACATTTGGTTACAACAATTATTTGTGCACGCGCTGCTCCTTCTATTCTTTCCCTTAAATTTCCTGTTGGAAGCATCGTATCATCTACATACAAATCATTAAAAGGAGTTAACAAAATATTAAATCCTGCATCTACTTTCCGGTGCTGAAAAGCATCGTCTAACAAAATTATTTCAGGCGGATTATTCAGTCCCTTTAATTGATTTATTCCATTAACTCTATCTGCATCAACAGCAACAATTATATCCTCAAATTTTTGATAATATTGAAAAGGCTCATCTCCAATTTTATGTGCATCTGAAGAACCATCAGCAATTAAAAAACCTTTAGATTTTCGTTTATAACCTCTACTTAATACAGCAATTTTATAATCCTTTTTAAGTAAACGGATTAAGTATTCTATTTGCGGTGTTTTACCAGTTCCACCAACACTTAAATTACCTACAACAATTACAGGAATTTTAAATTGAGTTGATTTCAAAACACCTTTATCATACATTTTATTACGAATCTTAGCTATTTCACCATATAAAACAGAAAGAGGATATAATATTTTACGTGTTTTGCTCATCTATGCGAAAATACGAAACTATTATTATTATTCGATTGAAAAGTTTAACTTTGAAACTAAATACAATTACACAATGAAACGAGCATGTTAAAATTATTTATCACCCCTGAAATGATTAATAGCGAACACATGTGACAGTTAAAAAACAATAAACATAGACACATGAAAATAAAAGATATTACAAATTACATTGAAGAAATTGCGCCTCTGAAATACGCTGAAGACTTTGATAATGTTGGGTTGCTTATCGGAAATAATGATACTGAGGTTTCTGGAGTTTTGGTGACTTTAGACACTTTAGAAAATATTGTTGATGAGGCAATCGAAACAAATTGTAATTTAATTGTCAGTTTTCATCCCATTATTTTTTCTGGATTAAAAAAAATAAACGGAAATGATTATGTAGAACGTGTAGTACTTAAAGCCATCAAAAATGATATTGCAATTTATGCAATGCATACAGCTTTAGACAATTCAAATGTTGGTGTAAATGCTAAAATTTGTAATGTTTTGGGACTTGTAAATCACAAAATATTAATTCCAAAAAAAGGAATGCTAAGAAAACTAACAACTTATGTTCCTCAAAAAGATGCTGATATTTTACGAAAATCACTCTTTGAATCTGGTGCAGGAAATATTGGTAATTATGACAACTGTAGTTTTAATACTGATGGTTACGGAACGTATAGAGGTAATGAAAATTCGAATCCAGTAAAAGGAGAAAAAGGAAGTCTTCATACAGAAAACGAAACTTTTATTAGTGTGATATTTGAAAAACATTTAGAGAGAAAAATACTTGCATCACTCTTTAAAAATCACCCTTATGAAGAAGTCGCATATGACATTGTAACGTTAGAAAACTCGCATCAAAATGTAGGAATGGGAATGGTTGGTGAGTTAAAAGAAGAGATGGATGAAATAAATTTCTTTAATTACCTTAAAAAAACGATGAATATAACTAGTATTCGTCACTCAAAATTACTTGGAAAACCAATTAAAAAAGTTGCTGTTTTAGGTGGTTCGGGAAGTTTTGCAATTGGCAATGCAATACAAGCAAACGCTGACGTTTATATAACTGCAGATATAAAATATCATGAGTTTTATAAAGCCGAAAATAAACTTGTAATTGCTGATATTGGCCATTATGAAAGTGAGCAGTTCACAAAAAACCTTTTAGTTGAGTTTCTTACAAAAAAAATGCCTAATTTTGCAGTCGTTTTATCAAAGAAAAATACAAATCCAATTTATTACCTATAAAACATGGCAAAGAAAAAAGAAGTAACTGTTGAACAGAAGTTAAGAGCATTGTATGACTTACAATTAATTGATTCTAGAATTGATGAGATTCAAAGTGTAAGAGGTGAACTTCCTTTAGAGATTGAAGATTTAGAAGATGAAATTGCTGGTTTAAATACTCGTGTTTCTAATCTAGAAGAAGACGTTACAAATTTAGAAACTGATATAAAAGGAAAAAAAAATACAATTGCTGAAGCAGGAGAATTGGTGAAAAAGTATGAAGATCAGCAAAAAAATGTTCGCAATAACAGAGAATTTGACTCTTTAACTAAAGAAGTTGAATACCAAGGACTTGAAGTTGAATTAGCTGAAAAAAGAATTAAAGAATTTAAAGTTAAAATCGAACAAAAGAAAGAAGTTATTGAACAAAATAATGAAATTCTTGGAAAGCAAAATGATCATTTGAAGCACAAAAAAGCTGAATTGGATGATATCATGGCTGAAACTGAAAAAGAAGAAAAATTACTTCATAAAAAGTCTGAAGAATTTGGAGGAGTTATTGAAGAACACTTATTTAAAGCATATAAAAGAATTAGATCAAGTGTAAAGAATGGTCTAGCCGTTGTATCTGTAGATAGAGGTGCTTCTGGTGGTTCTTTCTTTACAATTCCACCACAAAGACAAGTAGAAATTGCAAATCGCAAAAAAATAATTACAGATGAGCATTCTGGAAGAATTTTAGTTGATTCTCAATTAGCAGAAGAAGAAAAAGAAAAAATAGGAAAGTTATTTTCTTAATTCTATACTTTATAAATTATTAAAAAAGTCCTCTACATTTTAGAGGGCTTTTTTTATTCTCAAAAAATGTCCCGTCCTGAAATAGCGATACACTAAAACTTTAGTGTAATGAAAACATCAGAAAATTCAGGGTATGTTAAGCGTACTCAAAAAGATTACTCAC